>NZ_JBXSOU010000003.1:0-607143 GCF_057784395.1 Martinezella sp. CNPSo 3957 | reverse complement strand
TTGTTTGGCTGCGGAGGTTGCCATGATCACCCCACCCCGGCACTTTGTGCCGACCCTCCCCCTCAAGGGGAGGGTGTGAACAGCGACTTTGTAAACCCAAGAGATATGGATCTTTAGTGCCCCAAAAGCCCTCCAAACTCGATCGCTTCAAAATCGCTAATAGCCGCCGCCTGCGCGCCGGTTCAACCGATGCGGAAGCCAAGCTCTGGAAACAGCTGTGGCGCATTCCGATTGAGGGCACGCATTTTCGCCGCCAGGTTCCGATCGGGCGCTATTTCGCTGATTTCGCCTGTCATCAGATCGGTCTGATTATCGAGCTTGATGGCAGCCAGCATGCGGAGGATGCGGCAAGGCGTTACGATGTCGAGCGGACGGCCTTTCTTGAAGGCCAAGGCTATCATGTCGTTCGATTCTGGAATGCCGAGGTCATGGATGAGGTCGAGGCTGTTCTGGATACGATATTTGCCATTGTGCAGCAGCGGCAAATTTTGCTAGCAGAGGCCGACCGTTTTCACCCCACTCCGGCACGCCGTGCCGACCCTCTCTCTCAAGGGGAGGGTGAGGAACCTTGACATGCCCGATCTCCTTCTCGAACTCCGCTCCGAGGAAATTCCCGCCCGTATGCAGCGCAAGGCTGCCGGCGACCTGAAGAAGCTGGTGACCGATGCCCTGGTCGAAGCGGGTCTTTCCTATGAGGGTGCCAGGGAATATTGGACGCCGCGGCGCCTGACGCTCGATATTCGCGGTCTGACGGCGCGCTCGGCCGATGTGCGCGAGGAGCGCAAGGGTCCGCGCACCGATGCCAACGAGAAGGCAATCGAAGGCTTTCTGCGCGGCGCTGGCCTTTCTTCAATTTCGGAAGCCCAGGTCCAAAGCGACCCGAAGAAGGGTGATTTCTACGTTGCGATCATTTCCAAGCCCGGCCGTGCTGCGGAGGAAATCGTTGCTGCGGTGATGCCCGACATCATAAGAAATTTCCCCTGGCCGAAATCCATGCGCTGGGGCAAGGCCTCGGTAAAGCCCGGCTCGCTGCGCTGGGTGCGCCCGCTGCAGTCGATCGTCTGCACCTTCGGCACAGAGCATGAAGAGACTGTCGTCATCCCCTTCGAGATCGACGGCATCGTCGCCTCCAACGTGACTTACGGCCATCGCTTCCATGCCCCCGGCCCAATCACGGTCAAGCGTTTCGAGGATTATGCCTCGAGCCTGGAAAAGGCCTATGTCGTTCTCGATGCCGAACGCCGCAAGGACATCATCCTGCATGATGCCCGCGACGTCGCTTTCGCCAATGGCCTCGAGCTGGTCGAAGACGAAGGTCTGCTGGAGGAAGTTTCCGGCCTCGTCGAGTGGCCGCAGGTGCTGATGGGCTCCTTCGAGGAGGACTATCTCTCGATCCCATCCGAGATCATCCGCCTGACCATCAAGACCAACCAGAAGTGTTTCGTCACGCGGCCATCGGCCGGTGAGACGCTGTCCAACCGCTTCATTCTCGTTGCCAATATCCAGGCGACGGATGGCGGCAAGGAAATCATCCACGGCAACGGCAAGGTCGTGCGCGCCCGTCTGTCCGACGCGCTGCATTTCTGGAAGCGTGACCAGGGCGATCTGCCCGATCTCGAAACGCTGGAAGCCTCCGCCAAGAAGTTCGGCCTCGATCTGAAGAAGCCGCTCGACCAGCGTATGGCAAAGCTCGACGCTCTGAACGTCACCTTCCATGCCAAGCTCGGCAGCCAGGGCGAGCGCGTCGCCCGCATCCGAGCGCTGGCCGCTGACCTCGCCAAGATTACCGGCGCCGATGCCGCTCTGATCGACCGTGCCGTCGTGCTCGCCAAGGCCGACCTGCGCACCGAAGCCGTCGGCGAATTCCCCGAGCTGCAGGGCGTCATGGGCCGCAAATACGCGTCGCTGCAGGGCGAGAACGCCTCGGTCGCGACGGCGATCGAAGATCACTACAAGCCGCAAGGCCCGTCCGACCGCGTCCCCGAGGACAAGGTTGCAATCACTGTCGCGCTTGCCGACAAGCTGGATACGCTCGTCGGCTTCTGGGCGATCGACGAAAAGCCGACGGGCTCGAAGGACCCTTACGCGCTGCGCCGTGCCGCCCTCGGTGTCGTCCGTATTTTGCTGGAACGGGGCGTGCGCCTGCCGCTGCTCGCCACCACCAAGGATGCCGATCTGCTCGCCTTCTTCCATGATCGCCTCAAGGTCTATCTGCGCGATCTCGGCGCCCGCCATGACCTGATCGACGCCGTGCTGACGTCGGAAGCTGACGACCTGCTGATGGTCGCCCGCCGCGTCGAGGCGCTGACGGCCTTCATCACCTCCGAAGATGGCAAGAACCTGCTCGCCGGCACCAAGCGTGCCACCCAGCTTCTTGCCGCCGAGGAGAAGAAGGGTACCGTCGTTGCCGATGGTGTTTCGGACGCCTTGCTGAAGCTCGATGCGGAGAAGGATCTCTTTGCCGCCGTCAAGGCCGCCTCTGCCGAGGCCTCCGACGCGATCGCCAAGGAAGATTTCCGCTCGGCCATGGCAGCCCTTTCCAAGCTGCGCGCACCGGTCGATCGCTTCTTCGAAGACGTGCTCGTCAATGACGAAGACGCCGCCATCCGCGCCAATCGTCTGGCGCTGCTGCGCATGATCCGTGAAGCAACCGGCACGGTCGCCGACTTCTCGAAGATCGCGGGATAAGACATGGGGTCGCGATGACCGGAAAGATCCTCGTCAGCGCCTGCCTCATGGGCCATGCCGTCCGCTATGACGGCCGCTCCAAGCCGCTTGTCCATCCGGCGATCGATCGCTGGCGCGAAGAGGGGCTGTTGGTGACGATCTGCCCGGAAATGTCTGCGGGCATGGCGGTTCCAAGACCACCGGCCGAGATTGCCGGCGGCGCCACTGGCGAGGACGTGCTTGCCGGCATCGCAAGGGTGATGGAGATCACCGGCGGCGATGTCACGGCGGAGTTTCGTCAGGCGGCGGAAAATGCGCTGGCGCTCGCAACGGAAACCGGCTGCCGCTATGCCCTCCTGATCGACGGAAGCCCGTCCTGCGGCTCGGGCTTCATCTATGACGGCTCATTTTCGGGTGACCGGCAGAGTGGCCGGGGCGTTACGGCGGCGTTGCTTAAACAGGCCGGCATCGAGGTCTATTCCGATCGCGAGATCGACAGGTTGGTCGAACGGCTGGCGGCGATCGACTGACACAAGCATCATAGCCAAATAAAAACCGCCGGACGCATGCCCGGCGCTTTCGTGTTTTCTGGCCTATGCAGCTCAGGCGGCCCGGCGACGATGATCCGCAGCGGGTTGGCCTTCGTTGACACGGAAGCCGCGGATGAGGGCGAGGAGATCTTCCGTGTCGGCGGCGAGTGTCTCGGCCGATGCGGTGGTCTCTTCGGCCATGGCGGCGTTCTGCTGCGTGGCGGCATCGAGCTGGTTCATCGAAGAGGAGATCGAGCGCAGCGTCGTATCCTGCTCGGAGGCGCTGTGGGCGATCTTCGAGACGATTTCGTTGGCTGCCTTGATCTGACCGGAAATGCGCTTCAGCGCTTCGCCAGCCTCGCCAACGAGGCGAACGCCCTGGTCGACTTGACCGGAGGAGCGGGCGATCTGGTCCTTGATCTCCTTGGCGGCTGCGGCGGAGCGCTGGGCGAGTTCACGCACCTCCTGGGCGACGACGGCAAAGCCCTTGCCGGATTCGCCGGCGCGAGCCGCTTCGACGCCGGCATTCAGCGCCAGAAGGTTGGTCTGGAAGGCGATCTCGTCGATGACGCCGATGATCTTGCCGATCTCGGCCGAGGACTTCTCGATGCCGCTCATCGCCTCGATTGCCTGGGCAACCACGGCATCGCTGCGCGATGCTTCGGCGCTGACGGCATGAACGCGCTTGCTGGCTTCATCGGCGCCTTCCGCGGTCTGGCGGACAGCGACGGTGAGTTCGTCGAGCGCTGCCGAAGTCTCTTCCAGACTGGCGGCCTGGCGCTCGGTACGCTGCGACAGCTCATTGGAGGCGCGACGGATTTCTTCCTTGCTGAGGCCGATGTCGTTGCCCTTGGCGTTGACGCGTCCCATCGCGGCTTCGAGATGCGACAGCGCCTCGTTGAAGTTGTTGCGAAGGCCGGCATAGCTTGCGCCGAGATCGCCGCACCGTATCGTCAGGTTCCCCTGGGCGAGGTCTTCAAGCGCCCGGCCGATGACCGAGACGACGCGCGCCTGTTCGTGGGCCTCATCCTGCTGCTGGCGCAGGTTCTGTTCGCGCTCATTGCTGATTTCGAGTTCCTGTGCAGCCTGGCGGTCGGCCAGCACGTGGCGCTCGCGGATCTTTTCCTGCAGCGCCTGGGTCGCTTTCGCCATCAGGCCGATTTCGTTGCGCATCTCGGCATGCGGAATGGCCATCTTCACATCTTCGTCGGCCACGGCCTTCAGTGCGGCATGGACGTCGGCGAGCGGCTTCGTGATGCCGCGGATGAAGTAGATGGCGGCGCCGATGCCGACCAGGAAGACGATGCCGCAGATGAGCAGGGCGCGCCACATCGTTGCATTGATCTGCGCATCCAGGTCGTCCATGTAGACGCCGCAGCCGAGCACGATCTGCCAGGGAGAGAAGGCAGCCGAATAGCTACCCTTCAGGAAGAAGTCGGTGCCGGGATGGCCGGGCTTGTTCCAGTAATAGATCGTGCGACCGCCGCCCTTAATCGCCTTTTCGACCATTTCCTTGCTGAAATGGGTGCCGTTCTTGTCGACTTGGCCGGACATGTCCTTGCCGATATTGACCGGGCTCGGGTGAATACGCTGTATGACGTTATAGTCGAAGCCGAAGAAATAGCCCGCCGGCGCGAAGCTGACATGCGACAATACCTTGAAGGCCTCGGCTTGAGCCGCCTCATGAGTCATCTCGCCGGATTTTTCGCGCTGATAATACTGGTCCAAAATGGAAATGCCGGATTCGACCTGCGTGCGCAGCATGTCGAAACGGTCGCTATAGATAGAATCGGCCTGCGACCGGATCTGGAAATAGGTCGCCACGGCGAAGGCGGCCATCAGGACGCCGAGCAGGGCAAATAATTGACGCGAAATCTTGAGATTCTTCATGGTGCCTCCCACAGGGGTGAATACCGGTGCGGTATCCTACCGCCTGTGCGATCGCCTGAGAGATACTCAATACGTTTGCCGCCGCTTAAATGACATGCTGCTGTCCGGTGGCAGTAAAATCGCTGTTTATGTCTAAGAAAGCTTTAATTGTGGGGATTTGGTTGTATTTAATTTGGAATTAAACCGGAGATGTGCGCAGGAATTGTAAGTAATACGAAATTTTACTTGGCTATGCCGTCGAGGAGACTTTGAGATATCCGGCTGTTATCTAGATTTATCGAACATTATGAGGATATATTTATAAATGTGAATATAGTCGGCATCCCGCAAGCGGCCAAGCGTTACCAAGACGGCTTGCGGGGCTTATTGGCGAAGCTGGAAGGCGGAGATATCGAGCGGCGCAGGTTCGCGAGTTTTGGAAGAGTTCGGCAAGGCCGCCGTCCGAGCCGTGATGTCGATGCCGTCGACGGGCTCACCGGCGGCGGCAAGCGCTTCTGGCGTAGGCTTGCTGACGAAGTTAACAGGCGAGCCACCCATCCAAGCTTCAGTGCGGACGACCTTTTTCTGACCATCGATATCACGCACGACGACGGATTGCGTGCCGGGTTCCAGCGTCGGCACGGTGTATTCTCTTTCTGTGACGGGAGGCTTCAGCGGAGGACATTCGGCGCAGCTTTTGTTGATAATGCTGCCCCTGCCGCCGATCATCGTGCCGTCGATCGGCTGGATCGACGAGGCCATGGCGGAATCGCCGGCCAGTATGCACGCCAAGGTCACAAAGAAGGAACGCATAACCAAGAACTCCGCCTATAGTGACGAAGACATTAGTGCGGCTTTATTTCCATCCCGTCAGGAGATTAGGTAAAAATTTAATGGACTTGCGATTGCGGAACCGAAGTGATGTTTACTTTTCGCGCTCCACTGCACGCCATCCGATATCATTGCGATAGAAGCCGTTGTCCCATTTCACTTCGCCGGCAAGGGCATAGGCGCGTTCTTTTGCTTCGCCCACAGTCTTGCCTGTCGCAGTGATGTTGAGGACTCGCCCACCCGTCGCAACGAGTGCGCCGTCTTTCAAGGCTGTGCCGGCATGAAACACCTTCTCGCGTTCGTCGTCGTCGGCGGGCAGCGCCGCGATTGGTGTGTTCTTGGCGTAGGAGCCGGGATAGCCCTTGGAGGCCATGACGACGGTTAGCGCCGGATCCTCGCTCCATTCGGCCGTCACCTGATCCAGCGTACCCTTGGCGCAGGCATAGAGCATCGGCAGGAGGTCGCTCTTCAGCCGCATCATCAGCACCTGGCATTCCGGATCGCCGAAGCGGACATTGTATTCGATGAGTTCAGGACCCTTGGCGGTGATCATCAGCCCAGCGAAGAATACGCCGCTGAAGGGATGGCCGCTTTCGGCCATGCCGCGCATCGTCGGCTCGATGATTTCCTTCATGGTGCGCTCAACCAATTCGGGCGTCATCACGGGGGCAGGGGAATAGGCGCCCATGCCGCCGGTGTTCGGGCCGGTATCGCCGTCGCCGACGCGTTTGTGGTCCTGTGCGGTCGCAAGCGCCAGCGCATGCTTGCCGTCGCAAAGGCAGAAGAAGCTTGCCTCTTCGCCATCGAGATAGGCTTCGATCACCACTTCCGCGCCAGCCTCGCCGAATGCACCCTCGAAGCAATCGTCGATTGCGGCCAGCGCTTCGTCGATGGTCATGGCGACGGTGACGCCCTTGCCCGCCGCAAGGCCGTCCGCCTTGACGACGATCGGCGCGCCTTGAGCGCGGACATAGGCTTTCGCCTTCGGTGCATTGTTGAAGCGTTGATAGGCGCCGGTGGGAATATTGTAGCGGGCGCAGATATCCTTGGTGAAACCCTTCGACCCTTCGAGCTGGGCGGCGGCTGCAGAAGGGCCAAAAACGGCAATGTCGGCGGCGCGCAGCTTGTCGGCGATGCCGGCGACCAAGGGTGCCTCGGGGCCGACGACGACGAAGTCGATGGCCTTGTCCTTGCAGAAGGCGACAACAGCGTCATGGTTGTCGATATCGATCGGCGCAAGCGCCGCATGTTCAGCAATGCCGGGATTGCCGGGTGCGGCATAGAATTCCGTCATGAGAGGCGATTGCGCCAGTTTCCAGGCCAATGCGTGCTCGCGTCCGCCCGATCCGATCAACAGAACTCTCATGGCTTGCCCTTTCGTTGCGTCCTTTTGCGCGGTTAAGGGGGCTTGAGCCAAAGGTCAAGCGGCAAATCCTGTGGAGGCAGGGCTGGCAACATTGCCATGCCTTTTTATCCCGTTAAAGCGGAGGCGGCTTCGCCCTCCACGCCATCTCCGCGCCCGGATTGGCGTGTTCCGTGACGAAAACCGCTTCTTATGTCCGCGGGATCATGCTTATGGTCCCCTTTACGATTGTCCAGTTCAGAGAGACACATGGCCGCCGATATCCGTTCCCTTGCTGCTACCATCGCCGCCGAGATCAACTCCCGCCCGGATCAGGCCAAGGCCGCCATCGAGCTCTTGGACGAAGGTGCAACGGTGCCCTTTATCGCCCGCTACCGCAAGGAAGTGACCGGCGGCCTCGACGATACGCAGCTTCGTACGCTGTCGGAACGTCTGGTCTATCTGCGTGAGCTGGAAGCCCGCCGCGCCGCTATCATCGAATCCATCACCAGCCAGGGCAAGATGACCGACGAGCTGATGAGCAAGGTTGCAACCGTCGGCACCAAGGCTGAGCTGGAAGACCTTTATCTGCCCTATAAGCCGAAGCGCCGCACGCGCGCCGAAATTGCGAGGGAACGCGGCCTCGGCCCATTGGCCGACACGATCCTTGCGGATCGCTCCAAAGAGCCTGCGGTTCTCGCCGAAGGCTTTATCACGGCCGATGTGCCTGACGTGAAAACGGCGTTGGAGGGGGCGCGCGATATCATCGCCGAAGGCATTGCCGAAAATGCCGATTTGCTTGGCAAGCTGCGCAATTACATGAAGACCAATGCCACGCTGAAGGCTGCAGTCGTCGACGGCAAGCAGGAGGCAGGCGCCAAATTCTCGGATTATTTCGCCCATCAGGAGCGCTGGGCGACGGCTCCCGGTCATCGCGCGCTTGCCATGTTGCGCGGCTGGAACGAGGAAGTCCTGACACTGAATATCGAAATCGATACCGACGCCGTCTCACCCAACAAGCCGGTCGAACGCATGATCACTGCGGCCTACGATATCGGCGCAAACCGGCCCGGCGACCGCTGGCTGACGGAGGTCGCGAGCTGGACCTGGCGTGTGAAGCTTTCGATGTCGCTGTCGCTCGACCTGATGCGGGAACTGCGCGAACGTGCCGAAGAAGAAGCGATCCATGTTTTCGCCCGCAATCTGAAGGATCTGCTGCTGGCCGCGCCTGCGGGTTCGCGCGCCACAATGGGCCTCGATCCGGGCATCCGCACCGGCGTCAAGGTCGCCGTGGTCGATGGCACGGGCAAGCTGCTGGAGACGACGACCGTCTATCCCTTCCCGCCGAAGAACGACGTGCGTGGCACGCAGGCGACGCTGGCCGTACTTATCCGCAAGCACAAGGTCGAACTGATCGCGATCGGCAACGGCACAGGCAGCCGCGAAACCGAGAAGCTTGTGGCCGACATGCTGGCCGAACTGCCGGCGCCGAAGCCGACCAAGGTCATTGTTTCCGAAGCCGGCGCATCGGTCTATTCCGCCTCGGAAACGGCGGCGCTGGAATTCCCCGGGCTCGATGTCTCGTTGCGCGGCGCCGTCTCCATCGCCCGCCGCCTGCAGGATCCGCTGGCCGAGCTGGTAAAGATCGAGCCGAAGTCGATCGGCGTGGGCCAGTACCAGCACGATGTCGACCAGCAGAAGCTATCGCGCTCGCTGGATGCCGTAGTCGAAGACGCGGTGAATGCCGTCGGTGTCGATCTGAACACGGCGTCTGTGCCGCTGCTTGCTCGCGTTTCGGGCCTTGGGCCTTCGATTGCCGAAGCGATCGTTCGGCATCGCGATGGCGAAGGCGCCTTCGAGACGCGGCGCGATCTCCTGAAGGTCGCGCGTCTTGGCCAGCGCACCTTCGAACAATGCGCCGGCTTCCTGCGCATTCCGAACGGCAAGGAGCCGCTCGACGCTTCCTCGGTACACCCGGAAGCCTATGGCGTCGCCAAGAAGATCGTAGCCGCCTGCGGCCGCGACCTGCGCACGCTGATGGGCGATACGGCAGCGCTGAAGGCGGTCGATCCCCGTCAGTTCATCGACGACAAGTTCGGCCTGCCGACCGTGCGCGACATCATCGCCGAACTGGAAAAGCCGGGGCGCGATCCGCGCCCGAGCTTCAAGACTGCAACCTTTGCGGAGGGCGTCAACGAGATCGGTGACCTCAAGCCGGGAATGCTGCTGGAAGGAACTGTCACCAACGTCGCCGCCTTCGGCGCCTTTGTCGATATCGGCGTCCATCAGGACGGTTTGGTACATGTCTCGCAGCTGACGGATCGCTTCATCAAGGACCCGCATGAGGTCGTGAAGGCCGGCGACGTCGTCAAGGTCAGAGTCGTCGAAGTCGATGCGAAGCGTAAGCGAATCGGCCTCTCCATGCGCAAAGATGGCAGCACTGTGGCAGCCCCGTCCGGGCGGAACACACGCGAGCAGGGTGGTCCGCGCAGCGCTGGCGTTACGGGAAATACCCGTCCGAAGGCCGAACAACAGGGTAGTTTTGGGGCAGCGTTGGCGGACGCATTCAAACGAAAATAAGGACTTAGCGGAACTTCGTGCAAGAATGTCACACTCTGGCAGCGTTGTTGTCAGAGTGCCAATGACTGTGAAAAGGTGCGCTTGCCACAATGCTGTGAGGCGTTAAAGTTGCCTTAATGTCATGTCATAACATTCGGGGCGTCCATGGCGTCGACACTCTTTTCTCTCGTCAAGAAAATCATCCGTAAAGGTTCACTCAGGCTTACGCTCGCATCCGGCGAGACCCATATGGTCGGCGACGGAACCGGAGAGACGGTGGCCGTCCGTTTTGCCGATCAGCAGGCTGAAGATGCGGTGGCCCGCGATCCGACGCTCAAGCTTGGCGAAATGTATATGGAGGGTCGCTTCATCCTCGAGCAGGGGGACATCTACGAGTTCCTGTCGCTGGTGAAGCAGAATACCACCAACGAGATTTTCGATTTCCGCATGGCGGCGCTGCTGCTCGGCCGCATCGCCTGGCAGCAGATCAAGAGCCGCTCGCCGATCAATCGCAACAAATACAATGTTGCGCATCACTACGATCTCTCGGCGAAGCTCTTCGATCTCTTCCTCGATGAGGACTGGCAATATTCCTGCGCCTATTTCAATCCGCCTGGCATCAGCCTCTTCGAAGCGCAGGTTGCCAAGAAGCGTCACATCGCCGCCAAGCTGCTGGTCGAGCCCGGTCAGAAGGTGTTGGAGATCGGCTCCGGCTGGGGCGGAATGGCCATGTATCTTGCCGAAGCCTATCCAGGCCTCGACGTGACAGGCATCACGCTCAGCGAAGAGCAGCTGAAGGTATCGCGCGAGCGGGCAGCCAAGCGCGGTCTCTCCGATCGCGTGCGCTTCGAGCTGCAGGACTATCGCTACCTGACGGGCAAGACGTTCGACCGCATCGTCTCGGTCGGCATGTTCGAACATGTCGGCATCGGCGACTATGGCAAGTTCTTCCGCAAGGTTTCTGAACTTCTGGATGACAACGGTGTCATGCTGCTGCACTCCATTGCCCGCCCGAAACCGAGCTTTGCCACCAACGCCTTCATCGAAAAGTATATTTTCCCCGGCGGCTACATCCCCTCCATCGGCGAGACCACGCCGCCACTGGAAAAGGCAGGTTTGCTCACCAGGGACGTCGAAACCCTGCCGATGCACTACGCCTATACGCTGAGGCATTGGCGCAACCGCTTCGCGGCGCGCAAGGCCGACGCCGTCGCGCTCTACGACGAAAAGTTCTTCCGCATGTGGGAGTTCTATCTGGCCGGTTCCGAAATGGGCTTCCGCTGGGACGAGCTGTTCATTATGCAGCTCCAGATCACCAAGAACCAGTTCGCCGTTCCTGACAACCGCAATTACATTGCGGAGCGCGAGGCGAAGCTGAAGGAATTCGAGGCAGGGCGCGCGCCTTTGGAGAAGGTGACGTTCTGAGCCTCCGTCATCGCCCCGTTTGACGGGGCCGGACCGTGGAAAGCCACGGTCCGGCCTTTCTATTCATGCCCGCACGTCGCTGCGGCCGCTATCTGCCGACATGGACGGTAAAGGTACCGTCTTGCACCGTACCATCCGTATTCAGTCCCGTAAGGCGCAGGGTGAACTGGTCGGTGCCCGCAAAACCAGGGTTCGGCGTGTAGTAGACGATGTTGCCCTGGACCGTCTTGCCCGAGCATAGATAGGCATTGCTGTCTTTCGGAAACTTTGCCGCGACCGGCCCGTGCTCGACGTCAACCTTGCCGTGGGCAGGCTGCTTAATGACGCCTGTATAGGGAAATCCTGCAAAGGTGCAGTCCTGTTTCACGAGCGAAGTACTCGTAATCTTCGTCTTCTTGCCGGGGGCGGCATTTCCCGAAAACTGGCTTTGCTTTGCTCCGCCGATCGGAGTGCCGACGCAGCCGGAAAGCGCCATGCCGGCAGTCAGGATCAGACCTAGGGAGATCAGGGATATGCTCTTCATTCGTTTCTCATCTTTTGAAATTGGGGGGCTATGAGATGGCGGGCACTTGGCAATTGCAGCCATTACCCACGATTGAGCATCTATACAGAAATTAAATCAACGCGATAGGTCACCGCATGTCGAACGGCGTCCGGATTGGAGCAGCCTGAATTTGATGTTCCGACCGAATTCGCGGTCTTGTGGTTAAGGGAGCGGTAACGCGATCCGCATAACTTGCAGCAACTCTCGGGTCGTAAGGCCCTTTGTATTGCGTATCATGGAGTTTCGTTGTGTTTGCAAAGTTAAGTTTCCTTTTCATTGGCGGGCTCTCCGTCGTCGCTTATGCCGGCGCTGCCGAGGCGGGCGATGGCCAGCATTTGTGGTCGGGTGACTGGTACTTAAGCGTCGGTGCGGCCGGTTTCTCGGCGCCGAAGTTCGAAGGCGGCAAGCACAACAAGCTGCAATGGTCGCCGCTGGTGTCTATCGGCCGGCAAGGCCCAGGCCCGCGCTTTTCCTCGCGTAACGACAATCCGTCCTTTGCCCTGATCGAAAGCGATGCATTTCGCATCGGCATCGTCGGCAAATTCGTGCCGAGCCGCGACAGCAGCGATGGCCGCGAGCTGAAGGGATTGAAGAAGGTCAAGTGGGGTGTGGAAGCCGGCGGCTTTGCCGAAGCCTATCCCACGGATTGGCTGCGCGCTCGCGTCGAAGTTCGCCAGGGTATTCGTGCCCATAGCGGCATCGTCGCCGATGCCGCGGTCGATGCCTTTACCGACATCACGCCGGAGCTTCGCGCCTCCGCAGGTCCACGCGTGACATTCGCCAGCAGCGATTATTTCGACACCTATTACGGCGTCAATGCGCGTCAATCGGCTGCCTCCGGCCTCAGCGGCTACAAGCCCGGCGGCGGTGTTAAATCCGTTGGCTTCGGCGGCGCACTGACCTGGAAGGCCTCGCAGAACTGGACCACCAGTACCTTCCTTGAATATACCCGGCTCACCGGTCCCGCCGCCGACAGCAGCCTCGTGCGCGAGCGCGGCGACCGCAACCAGCTGCTGATCGGCGTTTCCGCCAGCTACAAGTTCAATTTCACGATGAACTGAGCAACGGGCGAGGTCATGTTTCGTTATGGCCTCGCCGCTTGACCTCCGGTGCCGGATGTCACTACTACTCGCCTATGCAAAACACAGGCGACATCAACGGGCGCGTCGCTGACGCGCCATCCGGCAACTGGGTCTACCGCGTTCTGCCCCCGACCCTCTGGCCATACGCCCAGCTTGCGCGCTGGGACAGGCCGATCGGCTGGCAGCTGCTGATGTGGCCATGCTTCTGGTCCGTGGCGCTTGCTGCCAATGCCTCCGTCGCCTCGGGGCAGGGCTCTCCCGGATTCGTGGTGATCTATCACCTCCTCCTCTATTTCGTCGGCGCCGTTGCCATGCGCGGTGCCGGCTGTGCCTATAATGACCTCGTCGACCACGAGATCGACATGTCCGTGGCGCGCACGCGCTCGCGCCCGCTGCCATCGGGCCGCGTAACGCGCCTGCAGACCAAGGTATTTATCGCATTGCAGGCTCTGGTAGGCCTGCTGGTGCTGCTGCAGTTCAATTGGTTTGCCGTCGTGCTCGGTGTCCTGTCGCTCGGCATCGTCGCGCTCTATCCCTTTGCCAAGCGCTTCACGGATTGGCCGCAATTCTTCCTCGGCCTTGCCTTTTCCTGGGGCGCCCTGATGGGCTGGGCGGGTCTCTTCGGAAGCCTGTCGCTTGCCTCGATCGTGCTCTATCTCGCAGCCATCCTCTGGACCATCGGCTACGACACGATCTACGCGCATCAGGACAAGGAGGATGACGAGCTGATCGGCGTGCGCTCGACTGCCCGGCTTTTCGGCGATCAGACGCGCCTTTGGCTGGTCGGGCTCTATGGGGTGGCGCTGCTCTTGATGCTGCTATCCTTTGCGCTCGTGGGTACAAGCTGGCTGGCCTATCTTGGCCTGATCGTCGCCGGCGGCATGTTCGCCTATCAGATCGCCGTGCTCGACATCAACGATGGCGCACAATGCCTTGCGCTATTCAAATCCAATAATCGCGTCGGCTTGATCATTTTCGCAGGGCTCTTCCTGTCGTTTCTGCTTCTTGCTCCCTAAAGGGAGGGATGCGCCGCGTAAGGTTCCGGAGGGGGCGTTATGGCATGTGAAATCCGTCTGGCCTTGGAGGCGGACGCGGAGGCGATCAGCGGCGTAATCCTTGCAGCGCTTCGTGAGAGTAACGCACAAGACTATTCTGCGGATATCATAGCGCGCGTTGCTGAAAGCTTTAGTCCCGCTGGCGTGCGCGGTCTCATGAGCAGCAGAACGGTGTTCGTGGCGATCGACGACGGACGCCTTGTCGGCACCGCGAGCCTTGATCGTGCCGTCGTGCGCACCGTGTTTGTCTCTCCCTCCGCACAGAAGCGAGGCATTGGCGCCAGCCTGATGGCTGCAATCGAACAGGCGGCGAGGACAGCGGGCATGGCCACCCTGTCCATCCCCTCGTCGATCACCGCGCAGGGTTTTTACGAAAAGCTGGGCTTCAATGCCGTCGGCGAGAGTTTCCATGGCGTCAACGAACGATCCTCATGGAGCGTTCGTTGACGCCATAGGATTTAGGCCGCGGGATTGGTTTCCCACGGCCGGTTTATGGCGATATTCGGTTTTCGAGCCTATCGGCTCAATGCCTTGCGATGATCTCGCGACCCTGGATCTTCATCTTGATGCCGAGCTTGCCCGTCGTGCGGCGCACGAGGAAGCGGGGGCGGCGGTTTGCGAAGTAGGAATGGCGACGACGCGGCTGGCTGTCCTGCGAGCGGACGCCGCCGAGATGTTCTTCCAGCGGACGTGCCACGCCGTCGGCTTCGATCATCAGCATCGGAATACGGAAGGCTTCCGACCAGGAGCGCCAGTCGGCGGCGATATCGCTCAGGTCATGAGCGACGAGAAGGGGAATGCAGAGATCCGGATCGGAGTGATGCAGTTCCAGCGTGACGGTGACTTCGCCATCGCCATGGTCGATGGCGCGGGCTGCAACACCCTTGAATGCACGCTTGGGCAAGGCGACGGACAGCGGCAGGCCGCTGGACGGCAGGATCTTGCGCAGCACTGCGCCGCGCTCATCGATCGTAATGGTGACGTCACCCTCGGCACCTCGCATGGCATAGCTGACCTGTTGCGGGAAGCGCGCCGGATCAAGCCGCAGTGTGGTTCCAGCCCAGTCGGGCTTCAGGACGGTATTAGTCATCGATTTCTCTACCCTTGCTTTACCTGAGAGCCGGTTGTTCCGGTCTTCTCTCGGAGAACTTTTGTCCTCTCGTTGTTGGGCAGATTAGGCGCCGTCCCTTCCAGACAGCTTAAAAATCGAGGTTAAGAAAACTTTGCGTCCTCAAATGGTTAGCAAAGTTGAATGCATCAGGGTTTCCATAAGGTGAATACAGGGCAGGGTGGTGCATCAATATAGTGCACGCATTGGATGAGTGCCTGTAAGTCTCAGGTAAGGTTTATATGAAATAATGTCAGCCAGATTCGCCGCTTTTATTAGAGATCTATTGGGATTCTGCTGATGATTTCCACTTATCTTGGTTATACGATCGCAACCAGAGATATGACGACGTCGCTCAATCAGGTGGCGCAGCAGTCGCAAAACAAGCGTTTGATCGACTATTACAATGCCAATATCGGCAAAGTAAAAGACGTCGACAGCTTCCTGAATGACTATCAGTTATACAGTTATGCGATGGAAGCCTATGGGCTTTCCGATATGACCTATGCCAAGGCCTTTATGAAACAGGTCTTGACCAGCGACCTCAGCGATTCCAGCAGTTTCGCCAATAAGCTCACCGATCCGCGCTATAAGGAATTCGCTGCGGCGTTCAATTTCGGCACGAGCGCGACGGGCTCGACGAATACCGCGCAAACCAGCACACAGGAAGACGACCTTATCGGGCTTTACCAACAGTCGTTTACGAATGAGGAGACGTCGGCGGCGACCGAAACGAGCTATTACAGCCAGAATATCGCCTCGGTTAAGACGGTTGATGACCTGCTCGGCAATACCCGCCTGCGCAATTACGTGCTGCAGGCCTACGGCATCGATCCGACCTATGTATCGAATTCAGCTCTGAAGCAGATGCTGACGAGCGATCCCAGCGATCCGAACAGCTACGTCAATCAGAATGGCAGCGCCGCTGACAAGGCTCTGGTGGCGGAATTCAATTTCAATGCCGACGGCACGGTCAAGACATCAACGCCGGACGGCGACACGGCCTATTACCAGGCCAATATCGGTAACATCACGTCGGTCGACCAGCTGACGTCCAATCCGCAACTGTTCCAATACGTCAAGACGGCTTTCAATATCCCGTCCTACATCACCGCGGATCAGTTCAATGCATCGGCCAAGGATGCCGCTACCGCGAGTTCGAACGGACTGACCGCCGTTATGGCCGAGTTCAATTTCCAAAGCGACGGCACGGTCGCATCCGGCTCGCAGGCGCAGACGTCCGGCCAGATAAGCGCCACCACGGCCGGCTATACCGCGAACTACCCGGGTGGGCCGCAGACGCTCAGCCAGCAGGCCGATGTGATGAGCGCCTATAATTTCACCGTGCCCTCGTTCGTTACGAGCGTCGGCGCGGCCGATAACGATCTCTATTACAAGAATCATATCGGCTCCATTACGTCGGTCGACCAGCTGACATCGGATACGCGTCTCTTCGATTACGTCAAGACGGCCTACGGCATCGATCCGACGACACCCGCCGCCGTCTTCAAGAATGCCTTCGCCGATCCGACGACCGCCGCCATCTTCGGTCTGACCGACGCTGTCTCTCAATTCAATTTCCAGTCGGACGGGACGCTTGCTTCCGGCCAGACGGCACAGTCCCAAAGCGAGATCGACGCGGCCTCCAAGGCCTATATGAGCAACTACCAGTCGTCGCAGTCGAACCTGAATACGGATGCGGTCAACAACTACAAGAACCGCATCGCCGACGTGAAGACCATCAAGGATTTCTTTGCGAGCAACACCTCCGACAGCAGTGCCGCCAACGACAGCGCGCCGGAGCTATATCAGATGGCGCTGCGCGCCTACGGTATCGGCGAAAACGAAGTCACGAAGTCACAGCTGACCAGGATTCTCGAAAGCGATCCCTATGATCCGAAGAGCTACGTCAACTCGCTCAAGGATCCGCGGTTCACGGCCCTTGCCAAGGCCTTCAATTTCGACAGCAAAGGCAATCTGAAAGCGCCTGTGCAGGCTCTGTCGCAGACGCAGATCAACAGCTATATCTCGCAATATTCCCGTCACAGCACGGCGGGGCTGTCGGGTGCCGAACTGACCAAGGCCAACAACGACGCCAAGACAGCCGCTACTTATTTCGCCACCAACATCGTCAAGGTGACCAGCGCCACGGATCTGCTCGCCGACAGCAAACTTACGAATTTCATCCTGACGGCTAACGGTATCGATCCGAAGACGGTCGATTCGGCGACGCTGAAGAAAGCTTTTGCCTCCGATCCGTCCGATGCGAAGAGCTTCGTCAACACGGCTGACGGTGCCAAGTTCAAGAGTATCGTCGAGGCGTTCAATTTCGGCACCGACGGCAACCTGACCGACAGCAAGCTCGGCACGGCGCAAAATCAGGGCGCGCTTTCAGCGACCAATGATCTCTTCCTGCATCAGACGCTGGAAGATCAGCAAGGTGACAGCAATCCCGGCGTGCGCCTGGCGCTTTATTTCCAGCGCAAGGCGCCTGATATCAATTCGATCTACGACATCATGGGGGATGCCGCCCTTTATGAGGTCGTCACGACCACCTTCAATCTGCCGAGCTCGATCTCCAATATGGACGTCGATACCCAGGCCAAGATGCTCGGCAATTTTATCAATGTGAGCGACCTGCACGATCCCGACAAGCTCAATCGGCTGCTGCAGCGATTCTCGGCCATGTACGACCTGCAGAACAATACGACCTCCTCGACATCCCCTGCGCTTTCGATTCTGACGAGTTCCTCCCCGGGCGTGGGTATCAGCGCCGACACGCTGCTTTCCATCGCGCAGCTGTCCTCATCGCGCTAACGGGCTCGACAAAAAATTTAACCTGTCTCATTGCCGCACTTCCGTGCGGCTGAGCTGCATCATGCCATTGTTTTCACGGAGATTTCGAGAATATTCGGACATGTTTTCCGGGTACGGAATGGCTGCTTTCCACAAGCGCAGGAAGGAACTTATTAACCATCCTTGCCCTATTCGATTTGAGAAGCCAACGGCAATATCAATGACTGGGTTGCAGGTCTCATGCGTCTTTCCCGAACGACACTTTCCAATGCCTCGCAAGGCGTCCAGCCGGAGGGCGATCTCGACCCGGAGCAGGCGGCCGAAGAGGCGCGCCGCGCCGAGCAGATCGCGGCTCGCCGCGCGTTCCTGGAAGAGAAGATTCGCAACGCCCGCGAAGCCAAGCGTAAGGCTGAAGAGCAGCGTCACGCCGAGGAAAAGCGCCTTGCGGAAGAGGTGAGGAAGCGCACCGCCGCGGCCCCGCCGCCTGTTGTGGAGGCGCTGCAGGCTGCCGCCGTTACGAGCGAGCAGGAAATGCCGGTTCTGCCGCAGGGAATCTCCGCGGAAGATCTCGCATCGCCCGGCTGGCAGAATGCCTTCCTGATGGGGCCGAACGTGCGCTTCACCCGCACTCGCGAAAATGAAATTATCAGCCGCCGTCCGCCTGTCGAGCCGAAGGCTGAGATCCGGCCGCAGGCTTCCGCGCACGCCGCGATGCGGGTCATGGAGCCGCCCGCCGTCGCGGCGCCGATCGCCGCCGTCATTCAGCAGCCGATGCAATCATCAGAGTTCCATCTGCCAGCGCTCGAAGACATGCCGCTGGTGGTGGAAGGCTATATTCCGACAGTAATTCAGAATTCCCCGGCAACCGAGCCGGACGCATTGGAGATGACCGTTATCGCTACCGCATTCTCGAAAGCTCCTGCGATCGCGCTGGATGCTTCCCCTGTTCAGTCAAGTGTTCCCGAGTCCCTAGCCGCGCCTGTGGTCGAGTCGCGTCTTGTCCATCTTTCCGATTTTGCCTTCTGGGATGCGATGCCGTTCGATGGCGAATTCGTCTCTGCCCTCAAGGGTGAGCCGAAGCAGCCGGCGACGCCCAAGCCGGAAGTCGATGCCGAATCGATCATCGCCAAGTTCCGCGTCGTCGAGTGCCGCCGCCCGGCAGCGGCGGTCGAGCCGCAGCCCGTTGTCGTGCAGCCGCCGGCAGTCGAGATCGCAGCTCACGTCGAAACCGTTTCCAGACCGTCAGCAGCAGATATCAGCACGCCGGCCATGGACGAGCTTGCCGCGCTTGAGGCTGCCGTTCTGGCCCCCGTCGTCGAGGCGGCCCCCGTCATCGTCGAAGCACCTGCTGCCGAGCCGCAGACTGTGGTGGCGCCAGCCGAAACATTCGTGCCGCCCGCTTTCGTAACCGCCGTCTATGGTGCCGAAGCTGAAACCCGGCCCGCGCCTGTCATGGTCGTGGCGCCGATGCCGACGAAGGCCGCCGCGCCGGCTGCTGCCCAACCGGTCGCCAAGGCTGCGCCGACGATCCCAGCGGTCGAAGCCGCCGCTCAGCGTTTGATCGACGCACCGCCATCCCGGATCTCGCCGCGCCGGCCCGCATCGCTGACGCCGCCCGAATGGCGGCCGATCGCCCGCTCCGCTGACGGCGAATACGAGCTGCCGCCGCGCGAACTGCTACAGGAACCTGCCGTTCGTTCCGGCGTGATCATGACGCAGGAAACGCTGGAGCAGAATGCCGGCCTTCTGGAAAGCGTGCTGGAGGACTTCGGCGTCAAGGGCGAGATCATCCATGTCCGTCCAGGCCCGGTCGTCACCCTTTATGAATTCGAGCCGGCGCCAGGCGTCAAATCCTCGCGCGTCATCAACCTTGCCGACGATATCGCCCGCTCGATGTCGGCTCTCTCTGCGCGCGTCGCCGTCGTTCCCGGCCGCAACGTCATCGGCATCGAACTGCCGAACGTCAACCGCGAGACCGTCTATTTCCGTGAGATGATCGATTCGCCCGATTTCGAGAAGAGCGGCTACAAGCTGGCGCTCGGCCTCGGCAAGACCATCGGCGGCGAACCCGTTATCGCCGAGCTCGCCAAGATGCCGCATCTGCTCGTCGCCGGTACGACCGGCTCGGGCAAGTCGGTCGCGATCAACACCATGATCCTGTCGCTGCTCTACCGCATGACCCCGGAACAGTGCCGCCTGATCATGGTCGATCCGAAGATGCTGGAACTCTCTGTCTATGACGGTATCCCGCATCTGCTGACCCCTGTCGTCACCGATCCGAAGAAGGCCGTCATGGCGCTGAAATGGGCGGTGCGCGAGATGGAGGATCGCTACAAGAAGATGTCACGCCTCGGCGTTCGCAACATCGACGGCTACAACAGCCGCGTTGCCTCCGCCAAGGAAAAGGGCGAGACGATCCACGTCATGGTCCAGACCGGCTTCGACAAGGGCACGGGTGCCCCGATCGAAGAGCAACAGGAAATGGACCTGACGCCGATGCCGTATATCGTCGTCATCGTCGATGAAATGGCCGACCTGATGATGGTGGCCGGCAAGGAAATCGAAGGCGCGATCCAGCGTCTGGCACAGATGGCGCGCGCCGCCGGCATCCACCTGATTATGGCGACGCAGCGTCCCTCGGTCGACGTCATCACCGGCACGATCAAGGCGAATTTCCCGACGCGCATCTCCTTCCAGGTGACGTCGAAGATCGACAGCCGCACCATCCTCGGTGAGCAAGGTGCCGAACAGCTCCTCGGCCAGGGCGACATGCTGCATATGGCCGGCGGCGGCCGCATCTCCCGTGTCCATGGCCCCTTTGTGTCCGACGAGGAAGTCGAGAAGGTCGTGGCGCACCTGAAGCTGCAGGGCCGTCCGGAATATCTCGACACGGTGACCGCCGACGAGGACGAAGAAGACGAGGAAGAAGATACGGCTGTCTTCGACAAGGGCGCGATTGCCTCGGAAGACGGCGACGATCTCTATGAACAGGCGATCAAGGTCGTCATGCGCGACAAGAAGTGCTCGACCTCCTACATCCAGCGCCGCCTCGGCATCGGCTACAACCGCGCTGCCTCGCTCGTCGAGCGCATGGAGAAGGACGGTCTTGTCGGCCCCGCCAACCATGTCGGCAAGCGCGAGATCATCACCGGCAACCGCAATGGCGGCGGCAATTCGGGCAATGAGGATTTCGATTGATCCAATTTGGGGGATGACGCTGGCTGCGATCGTCGTGGAGAGTGTGCACCCCTCTGTCCCTTTCGGGACATCTCCCCCACAAGGGGGGAGATTGTTAGCTTGCAGCCCTCTTTCGCCTCAAGCTGATAGCTCATTTGTTGAAATCGACGTTTCTGCCTTAACGAGGGCGGGCGTCAAACTTCCACCAATCTCCCCCCTTGTGGGGGAGATGTCACGTAAGTGACAGAGGGGGGTATCAGACGCTCAGCATGCTCAAGGCTAGCTTCTCTTCATACGGAGCGCATCAAACCCGCTCAAGCTTGACATGCGGCAACGGCGGCAGCTCGACGCGAATGGCGTCCTCGCGCTTTACCCGGCCGCCCTGCACGACAATACCCATGATCCCCGCCTTGCGAACCAGCCCGCCATCGGCATCCTTATCGAGCACCGCATGCAGCAGTCCCTTCTGAAAATCGTCGATCTGCTTGCAGGGATTGCGTAGGCCCGTCACCTCGACGATCGCTTCCGCGCCGATATGCAGGCGTGTCCCTTGTGGCAGGGAAAGCAGGTCTATCCCTCGGGTGGCAATATTCTCGCCCATGTCGCCCGGCGAAACGGAAAATCCCTTTTCGGTGAGTTCGTCGAACAGCTCTTCCTGGATCAGGTGTACCTGGCGCAGATTGGGCTGGGTCGGATCGACCGCGACGCGCGAGCGATGCTTCACCGTCACCCCCATATGCGCATCGCCTTCGACGCCAAGCCCTGTCAGCAGTTGAATATGATCCTTGGTCTGCTTGCTGAACTCGTGCACGCCGCTGCTGCTGACCGTTGTCACATATATGCGCTTGTCGCCCATGCCGAACCCTTCCATAAACGATCTGGATCTTTATAAATTGGTATATGCCAATTTCAAGGCGACAGATTTGTGATGGAAGAGAAAAATCGAAAGGCCGAAGGCGCAAAAGCTGCCGGAGGCTGGGCGAGCGTTGCTGCGGAGTTGCGAACTGCCATCGATACGGGCAGGTATGCGCCCGGCAGCCGCCTGCAGAGCGAGCGCGCTTTGTCCGAACAATTCGGCGTCTCCAGGGTGACGATGCGGCGTGCGATCGCAGAACTGGAAGGGGAGGGCTTGCTACGCGTCGCGCGCGGCAGCGGCGCCTATGTCCGCGCCGATATCCCCGTTCGTTTCCAACTGGGCGACAAGGTACGGTTTAGCAAGGATCTGACCGCGACGGATGCGAACCTCACGCGCAAGGTTTTTTCGGCCAGGGAAGTTCCGGCAAGCGTCGATATAGCCGCAAGGCTCAATCTCGAGCCGGGCGAGGCTGTGCTGGACATGTGCGTGATCGCCTATGCCGACGCGCTTCCCGTATCCGTCGTCACGCGCAGCTGCTCGGCGAAGCGTTTTCCGGGCTTGGCGGAGAAGTTCGCTGCGATGAACTCGTTCACGGCAGCCCTGAGGGAGTATGGCGTGATGGATTATTGGCGGCGCTCCACGGACATCGCGGCTCGGATGCCGACGGAAGTAGAGGCACGGCTTCTGCAGCAATCGCGCCTCGTGCCGGTGCTTGCCTATGCCGGCGAAGATATCGATGCCAATGGCACAGTCATTTCCTGCCAGATCGGCTGCTTCGCTTCCGAGCGGGTCGTCGTGACGGTCTAAACTTCAGACCTTCAACACCTTGCCCGGATTCATGATCCCTGCCGGGTCGAAGGCCGTCTTGATGCGGCGCATCAGGTCCATCTCGATATCGGAGCGGATCGAAGCCAGTTCGTCGCGCTTCAGCTGGCCGATGCCATGTTCGGCGGAGATCGAGCCGCCATGCTGCAGCACAAGCCCGTGCACGATCTTGTTGATCTCGCGCCAGCGTCCGATGAACTCGGCCTTGTCGGCGCCGACGGGCTGCGAGATGTTGTAGTGGATATTGCCGTCGCCCATGTGGCCGAAGGCGCAGACGCGGGCGCCAGGCATGGCGGCGACAACGGCCTTTTCGGCTTCGGCCATGAATTGCGGAATCTGCGCCACCGGCACGGAAACGTCGTGCTTGATCGAGCCGCCTTCCGGCTTCTGCGCGTCCGACATGCTCTCGCGCATATGCCAGATGGCCTTTTGTTGTGCTTCCGAGCTGGCGATGGTCGCATCCTGAATGAGGCCGGCCTCGTAGCCCTGTTCGAGCAGAGCCGACATCATCCGCTCGGCGGTTTCGGCCGAATCGGAGGTGGAGATGTCGATCAGCACATACCAGGGATGCACCGTCTCCAGCGGATCGCGCACGCCCGGAATATGCCGCGTGGTGAATTCGACGCCGATGCGCGGCATCAGCTCGAAGCCGGTCAGCGCCGTGCCGCAGAGGCTGGAGGCATTCTTGAACAGAGTCAGCGCGTCATCGACCGATCGCAGGCCGGCAAAGGCGACCTGATGGCCGAGTGGCTGCGGAAAGAGCTTCAGCACCGCGCCGGTGATGACGCCGAGCGTACCTTCTGCGCCGATGAAGAGATCGCGCAGGTCGTAGCCGGTATTGTCCTTCTTCAGGCGGCGCAATCCGTTCCAGATCTCGCCCGTGGGCAGCACGACTTCAAGGCCGAGGCAGAGCTGGCGCATGTTGCCATAGGCAAGAACGGCCGTGCCGCCGGCATTGGTGGAAAGATTTCCGGCGATGCGGCAGGAGCCTTCCGAGCCGAGCGAGAGCGGAAACATGCGGCCATGCTCGGCTGCCGTCTTGTGGACATCGGCCAGGATGCAGCCGCCGTCAACGATCATCGTATTGCCGACGGGATCGATATCGCGCACGCGGTTCATGCGTTCCAGCGATAGGATGATGTCCGAGCCGCCCTCGCGCGGCGTCTGGCCGCCGACAAGCCCTGTATTGCCGGTCTGGGGCACGATGGCCGTTCCGGTCTCGCTGGCAAGCTTGAGGATGGCCGAAACCTCTTCCACCGAGCCGGGCTTCAGCAGCATGGGCGAAGCGCCATGATAGAGCCCACGGTTTTCCACCAGATGCGGCGCAATTTCCACCGGGTCCCGCACGGCATGTTTTTCGCCGACGATGACGGCGAAGCGATCGAGGAGGTCGGAAGAGGAGGCGGAGCTGCTCATGGCGTTTCCTTTGCCTGATGGTTTTAGTCTCTGGGCGCGGCCGCGCGGCGCAGCCGGTCGTTGATAGCCTCGCCGAGGCCCTCGTCGGGAATATGCGAGAAAGCAATGGTCGCAGCGCCGGTGGCATCGGCGCGCTTCATGAAATCGAAGAGGTTTGCCGCTGCTTCCGAGAGATCGCCGGTGGCGCTCAAGTCCAGCACGGCAACGGCGTTCTCGCTGCCGGGAATGTCTGGCGTGCCGAAGCGAATCAGCGCCTCGCTTGCGGAAACCTCCGTGGCGTCGAGCCGCACCGCCGCTCCCGGCGCATAATGCGAAGCAAGCATGCCTGGCGCCTCGATGGCAGCGGAAGCCTTCTTCTTGCGCTTCAGTGCCTTACCGGCTACCCGCTCGATCTCGCTCGCCGCCAGCCCACCAGGTCGCAGCAGGCGCATCTCGCCATCCTCGACCTTGACGATCGTCGACTCCACGCCGACAACCGATGATCCGGCGTCGAGAATAAGAGAAATCCGCTCTCCAAGGTCGTCGTCCACATGATCGGCGCTGGTGGCGCTGATCTTGCCCGAGGTATTGGCGCTGGGTGCTGCAAGCGGCCGGTCGAAGGCGCGGATCAGCTCGCCGGCAAAGCCCTGCGGCACGCGGATGCCGACCGTGTCGAGGCCGGCGGTTGCCAGCGGATGGATGCCGCTATCGGGTTTGAGCGGCAGCACCAGCGTCAGCGGACCGGGCCAGAAGGCTTCGGCGAGCTTGCGCGAGATGGGGTCGAAGATCGCATAGCGCTCGGCCATGGCGAGGTCGCTCATATGGCAGATCAGCGGATTGAAGCGCGGCCGGCCCTTCGTCTCGTAGATCCGGGTGATCGCGGCAGGATTGGTAGCATCGGCGGCAAGGCCATAGACCGTCTCCGTCGGCAGCCCGATCGGCAGACCCTCGGCGAGAGTCGCTGTCGCAACTTCGATCGCCATTTGCGGATGTTCGAGAATGTCTATGTGTCGTGCCATGGCCTGCCTGCTTGCAGTTCAGGCCGTTTCTTATGCTCTTCGAGTTTTCGGATCAATCGTCAAAGCTGTCGAATGATGTCGCGGAGCTGCTCGTTGCGGGCGCCGAGGAGAAGAACATTGCGGATGGCGATCTGCGGATCGTGGGTGTGGAACAGCACGCCGTTGCCTCTGACGTCGCGGTTGATCGTCAGTTTCTTGTCTTCGGCCTCCTTGTCCGGATGGATGGCGACAGCGAAATACATCCGCGAATATTTGAGGCTGATGTCTTCGAAGAAGTTCTCTTCCTGGCCGATCCGGGCAAAGAAATTGGCGATATAGAAAGCCCAGTTCACGTCCTCATAATGCGCGAACTGCGTCCGCGCCGCGGTAATGTGGCAATAGCCGAGATGCGGCGTGTCCTTCAGCGTGTGATGAAAGATGAGCTTCGGGAAGCGGATGGACCTATGGAAATTGTTGAGCCGGTCGTGGGTCTTCTCGCCGGCGTCCCGGAGCTTCAGCGCCGTGCGTTCGGCCACCTGTTCGTGGGTGAGGTATTCCCGCTCTTCCGCCAGCCAATGCGGCCTGTTGCGGTTGATACGGCCGGTGCGCAGGAATTCGGTGTACCCCGTCGTCGATACCGGCTGCGCCGGTTCGGGCTCGGCGGGCTTCCCAGCGTCGAAATATCTGAGTTTGGCCATGCCGGATCTCGCTATAAAACTCTTTGGTGACATGATGAACCGCGGAGCTTGAGCCGAGCTTGATCGTGCCGGATTGAAGGCGCCCCGATAGCGGCTCCGTTGGCGCTTTCTGCCGCCCAATTATTCCCCTGATTACCGGCCGTTCGCTGACCTGTCGCAATCAGGATAAAGCGTCATTGGTGGAATGGATATGCGATGCTTTCACCATCTCCGATGCATGCGTCCAAGCAATTGAATTGCCTGTCAATATTCTCAGGATATGCAACCGTCCTATCGTCCTGTTTCGCCTGTCGTCAAATTCGAAGCCGATGTCGCATTGCAGCGCAGCGGCAGACGCGGCCGAGAGCTATGATGATATCAATCTCAAGGTGCCGTCTGCTAGGGAGACGGAGAATTGGGAAGCCGGTCAAAATCCGGCGCTGCCCCCGCAACGGTGGTGGAGTGAGGCATGGCGGATAAAGCCACTGGGCCGATTGGTCTGGGAAGGTGCCATGGGGTCCTGGCAACAGGGCCGCTCCAGAGCCCGGAAACCAGCCTTGGGCACATATGGTTTACTGACCGCGGCGGGCGGTCGGGGCATTGCTTTCGGCCGTCCCCAACGGCCTTGCATGTCCTCTGCTCGTCTTCCGGTATTGCGCAAGGATAGGCAAATGGATATCGGCAGCAAAGTTCTGCGGCAATTGAAGAACCACCGGGTAGGTTTGAGCCTGGAGCAACCCTTCTACACTGATCCGGATTACTTCAAGCTCGACATGGAGACGATCTACTATCGCGACTGGCTGTTCATCGGCCATGATTGCGAAGTGCCGCGGGCGGGCAATTACTTCACCGTCCAGATCGGCGATTATCCCGTCGTGATCGTCCGTGGTCGCGATCAGGTCATCCGCGCCTTCCACAATAGCTGCCGCCATCGCGGCTCGCGCGTCTGCACGACCGAGCGCGGATCGTCGGCAAAGCTCGTCTGCCCCTATCACCAATGGACCTACGAGCTTGACGGCTCCCTGCTCTTTGCCCGTCAGATGGCCGAAGATTTTGACAAGAGCCAGCATTCGCTGAAGCCGGTTCACTGCGAAAGCGTCGCTGGGTACATCTTCATCTGCCTGGCACAGAACGCTCCGGATTTCGCACCGGTTCGCGCCACGATCGAGCCCTACATGGCCCCGCACCATATCAGCGAAGCCAAGGTCGCCTTCCAGAGCACGATCATCGAAAAGGGCAACTGGAAGCTCGTCTGGGAAAACAACCGCGAATGCTACCATTGCGCGGCCAATCATCCCGAACTCTGCCGCACCTTCCCGGAAGCTCCGACGGTTACCGGCGTGCAGGGCGCGATGAGCGATCCCGTCATTACCGAGCACTGGGCGCGCTGCGAAGCCGCCGGCCTGCCGAGCGAATTCAAGATCTCTCCTGACGGACAGTTCCGCACCGCCCGCATGCCGCTGATCGAAGGCGCCGAAAGCTACACCATGTCCGGCCAGAACGCCGTCAAGCGGCCGCTCTCGCCAGACGTGACGATCAATGGCATCGGTACGATGCTGCTCTTCCATTATCCGACGACATGGAACCACATCCTTGGCGACCACGCGATCTCCTTCCGCGTCCTGCCGATCAGCGCCGAAGAAACCGCCGTCACCACGAAGTGGCTCGTTCACAAGGATGCGGTCGAAGGTGTCGATTACAATCTGGAAGAGCTGACCCACGTCTGGACCGAAACCAACGACCAGGATCGCCGCATCGTTGAAGAAAATGCTTTCGGTATCCGCTCGCCGGCCTATGAACCCGGTCCCTATTCGGAAATCCATGAAGGCGGCGTCATGCAGTTCGTCGAATGGTACACGACTTTCATGATCAACCGGCTGCAGGGCGACCAGGCCAAGCTGTCGGCGGTAGCCTGAGTATGAACATGGCCGTCTCCCATCCGCATCGACACCTCGACCAGATGCAGCCCTGGAACGACAGGCAGCATCTGCTTGAATGTCTCTCGATCACGCCCGAAGCGCCCGATGTGATGACCTTCACCTTCGGGTCCGACAAGGACAACTGGTTCCGCTATCTGCCGGGCCAGTTCGTGACGCTGGAGCTGCCGACGGCTCCGGAGCCGGTCATGCGCACCTATACGCTGTCGTCGACCCCGTCGCGGCCCTTCTCGGTCGCCGTGACGGTGAAGGCGCAGAAAGATAGCATCGGCACGCGCTGGATGTTCGAGAACCTGAAGCCGGGTATGCGCATCAAGGCTTTCGGCCCGCTCGGCGATTTCAGCCACATCCGTCATCCGGGCGAGAAATATCTGTTCGTCTCGGCCGGCTCCGGCATCACGCCGATGATGTCGATGACGCGGTATATGTCGGACATAGCACCACTGTCTGACATTACTTTCGTCAATTGCTCGCGCAGCCCGACGGACATCATCTTCCGTTCCGAGCTCGAATATCTCGCTCGCTTCATGCCGAACCTCGATCTCGGCTTCATCGTCGAAGGCTGCGGCCGCACCGATCTCTGGTCGGGGCTGAAGGGCCGCATAGACAAGGCGAAGATCGGCCTGCTGGCGCCCGATTTCATGGATCGCACCATCTTCTGCTGCGGCCCGGAAGTCTTCATGGATGCCGTGCGCTCCATGCTGGAAGCGCACGGCTTCGACATGTCACGCTACCATCAGGAAAGCTTCCAGCCGGCCAATGCGGCGACACCGCTTGCGGAAGTCTCCGACGATGCTTCCGGCGAGGCGGCGACCACGATCCGCTTCACGATGGCGGGCAAGGATGTGGCCTGCGCCCCGGGCCAGACCGTGCTTCAGGCGGCGCGCGGCGCCGGTGTGCGCATCGGCGCCGCCTGCGAATCCGGCCTCTGCGGCACATGCCGGGTCATGAAGCTTTCGGGCGAAGTCGAAATGAGCCACAATGGCGGCATCCTTGATGACGAGATCGACGAGGGCTACATCCTCGCCTGCTGCTCGCGCCCGAAGACGGATGTGCAGATCGAGGCCTAGAGCCGGATGATTTTAGGTCTATTCGACCTAAAATCTGAATCCGCTCTAGCATCAAAGAAGTAGAGCGTGATGTCGTCCGAAAACCGCCCACACTTTTCGGCATCACGCTCTAGAAATCCTGGTAGTTCAGCTCGTTGATCTCGACAGGCTTGGTTTGCGGGGTCGAGGCCGTGACGACGGGGTCGATCTCGAGCATGAGGGAAACGAGCATCTGCCGCGGCCCGCTGCACATCTGTGCGAGCGCGATCGTCAGATCCGGCGCGGGCAGGGGTTTCGCCGGCAGGAGATCACCCTGCGGCCAGATCCTCGCGAGCTGGACCTTTGTCATCGGCACGACGCTGACGTCGATATCGGTAAGCGTGCCCGGGACCCGATAGGGGCAGCTTTTCTCCGAACAATTGTCCGACGAAGCAAACTGCCAGATGGCATAATTGTCCCAATTGCCGAGCGGGAAAGTGCCTTTGACATCAGGCTTGTAGCGCGCATACCACAAGGGCAGCCGCGACAGCAGCGGATAGGTACCTCGGTGATCGGCGATATAGCGTGCCGTATTGTGATTGACGTAGAGAATGGGATAGCGGCCGGTTCTGACCTTGATGTGGGCGACATAGATCTGCGCATCGTCGAGCGACATGAATTGCGTCGCATCCATGCCGTCGATATCGAGCACCATCAGCTCATCGGGTTGCGGATCGGCATAATCGAGAAAATGATTGGCCTGGTCGATCGGATTGCCGGGTCGCCCCAGATGATAGGCGCCCCATAACAGGCCATTCGATTTTGCCAGCATGCGGCGCGTTTGAAACAGCTCACGGCTGACGGCGTATTTGCGCCACATTGTCCTGCAATGGGCCACGGTATCGCCGCCATGGTCGCCGGTGCAACTGAAGCTTTCAGGAAGTCCGTCGGACGCCTTTGAGATGAAACCGGCAATCCGCTTGTCCTGCAGGAATGCGGCCCAGTCGATGGTGTTCAGCTCGTAAGCATCGACAATCAGGGCGTTTTTCGAATCGCCCCAGGGCTGGCTCTCACCGGCCGAAGACTTGGAGACCGGCCCCATCAGGGCCAGGATCGTCAGCAAGCTGTAAATGAGGAGGTTACTCTTTCGGTATCCTTTCATGAAATAATAGTAAGGATTGCTGGTTAATCTTGGGTTAAGAAAGCAATCACTATAAATTCATCGTGGAGCCCCTCGTAACTCCTTAAATCGGTAGGGATTTGAGGAACTAAATAACGCGCCGCCGCGTTTCTTGTCGTCTATTCGGATATACGACGAAGCAGGCAGCGAAACCTTGCTCGGGAAGCATTCCCGACATGAAACGCCTACAGGCTTGAGTACAAAGCCGAACCAGGGAATGGAGATGAAAATGCTTGGTTTCCGTGCAAAAATCGCGACAGTCGCCTTAACGGCTGCCGTCGCCCTGACGAGCTTCACACCGTCTTTCGCCATGCAGATGCCCACCGCACCGGTCGTAAAACAGTCCGCGCCCACCCAGGCCGCGCCGGGTAATGTCGAGCAGGTACAGTGGCGTCATGGTGGTTACTATCGCCGCGGCTGGTATGGCGGCTACCGTGGTTATCGCGGCGGCTATCGTCATGGTTATCGCTATCATGACGGCTATTGGTTCCCGCTGGCTGCCTTCGGCGCCGGCGCATTGATTGGCGGCGCAATCGCCAGCCAGCCGCGCTATTACGAGCCGGCTCCGGCTCCGAGCGCCGGCATCAATCCGCGTCATGTCGAATGGTGCGAGGGACGCTATCGTTCCTACCGCGCTTACGACAATACGTTCCAGCCGAACTCCGGCCCGCGCCGCCAGTGCTACTCGCCGTATTTCTAAAGCGGTTCAGTTTTTCACGGAATCTCTGAAACCGCTCTAGCTCTTTTTTCACGCAATTCCGGACGGAAAACCGCTGCGCACTTTTCCTGGAATTGCTCTAAGCGGCGCTTCCAGAACTGCCAATGCCAGCCGTCCGGTTTCCCGCCGGGCGGCTATTTGCATGATTCGACGTCAGAGAATATTGACCCGTTTGAGCAGCCACCATGCCAGCAGCATGGAGGCGATGATGAACCCTACTGCATACCCGGTGCCGCTTGCGCCGCCCGCCAACGGCAACCCCGATGTGTTCATGCCGAAGAAGCCGGTCACCAGCGTCGGCGGCAGCAGAAATGCGGTCATGATCGACAGGATATAGAGATGCCGATTGATTTCGGAGGCGAGCTTGGAATCGATTTCTTCGTGCAACAGCCTCGCCCGCTCCTGCAGAGCGTAGACGTCGTGTTCGACCGCTTCCAGCCGCCCGGTCAGCCGGCCCGCGACATCCTCGAAGCCGAGCGGCATTTCCTCATCGTCCGAGGCGGCGGCATGGCGCATCAGCGAGAGAACGGTGCGCAGATGGCGATGCAGGCGCACGATCGTCCTGCGGATGGGCGGAAGCTTGGCGCGCTCGTCGCGTGAGGTATTGCCGTGGACGAAGTCCTCGATGGCATTTAACTCTTCGCTGATCTCGATGACGACAGAGATCAGGGTTCGTTGGAACTCGACGACGATCAGCTCGAAAATATCCACGGGATTGGAAAATCGTGCGGCGTTCTTTTCGATCAACACCCGGGTTCGGTCCAGGCTGCGAAGCGGCTGCAGCCGGGTGGTTATCAGCAGGCGATCGGTCAGCGCGAAATGCAGCCAGCCGATATCGTGGGTGTTGTGGGCAAAGTCGCGCTGGAAATCGACCAACGTGCCGAACAGCATCTGCTCGTCGACCGTAAGCGTTGCATGTGTTTCATGCGTGGTCAGCGCTATGCGGGCGGCTTCGTTCAGTCCGGGAGCGTCCTCTAGGAAAGCCGGTACCCGGGCATCCACGAGATTGAGATGCAGCCAGAGAAAGCCGTCGTCGCCGAACAACCTCGAGCGATCGGTATCGTCGGGCAGGCGCTCCGGCTTGGTTTCACCGGGACGAAGACGGTATGCCCAGATAAAGCCTGGTATGGTATTGGCTGTCGTGAGCGTATTCATGGGGCATCGTTCGCTTTGTCTGAACAGTCGCCTTAGTCTTCGTTCATGACGGTTTTTTATTCAAGTCCACGCTTTGGCGGAATAATCGTGGATATGGGCGGCGATGTCACAGCCGCTCGGCGCGCGTAAGACGCATCTCCCGTTCGGGTTCGCGAGACGGTGGAAATCGACACCTCCTGCCATTTGAAAAAATTGACGTTTACGTAAAAATCAACTAGCTATAGCAATAAATGGTCGATGGTCCGGGTGAGGCGGGTCATTGCCAGTACCGATCCGGAGGAAATCACCATGTACAAGGCGCCTGTCGAAGAAATTGCGTTCACGCTGAAACATGTCGCCGGCATGGAACGTGCCATGGAAGAGGGCATTCTCGGCGATCTCGGCGCCGATGTTGTCGACGCTATCCTGTCGGAAGCCGGGCGTTTCGCCGGTGAGGCGGTGGAGCCGTTTGCCGAGAACGGTGACAAGCAAGGCGCAAGGCTGGTGGATGGCAAGGTGGTCCTTCCCGATGGCTGGGAGAAGCTCTATCGCGACTGGATCGCTGGCGGATGGAATGGCTTGACCGCGCCGGAGGAGTTCGGCGGGCAGGACTTGCCGCACATGCTGAATATCGCTGCGCTGGAAATGTGGAATTCCGCTTCGATGGCCTTCGGCCTGGCGCCGACGCTGACCATGGGGGCGGTCGAAGCGCTCCGGGCACACGGCAGCGAAGGCCTCAAGAAGACATATCTGGCAAAGCTCGTCTCCGGTGAGTGGACGGGAACCATGAACCTGACGGAGCCCCATGCCGGCTCCGATGTCGGCGCGCTGCGCTCCCGCGCCGAACGCCGCGATGACGGTACCTATCGCATCTTCGGCCAGAAGATTTTCATCACCTGGGGCGATCACGAGGCGACCGAGAACATCATCCATCTCGTTCTCGCCCGCCTTCCGGATGCGCCTGCCGGCACGCGCGGCATTTCGCTGTTTCTCGTGCCGAAATTCCTTGTGAATGAGGACGGCTCGCTCGGTGCCCGCAACGATCTTTTCGTGCATTCGCTGGAACATAAGCTCGGCATCCATGGTTCACCGACCTGCACGATGATCTATGGCGATGGCAAATATGGTGCGGAAAAGGGCGCCGTCGGCTGGCTGGTGGGCGAGGAAAACAAGGGCCTCGCCTGCATGTTCACGATGATGAACAATGCCAGATTGGCTGTCGGCATCCAAGGTGTCGCGATTGCTGAAGCCGCGACCCAGAAGGCCATCGCCTATGCCCAGGAGCGGACCCAGGGCCGCGCGCCGGGTACGACATCCTCGGGCATGAGCCCGATCATCGAGCATCCAGATGTCGTGCGTATGCTGCTGACGATGAAGGCTTTGACGCAGGGCTCGCGCGCGATCTGCTACGCCTGTGCGCAGGCGATCGACATGTCGCATCGCGATCCCGAGAGAGCAAAATATTGGCAGGAGCGCGCCGCATTGCTGACGCCGATTGCCAAGTCCTTCTCCACCGATGCTGGCGTCGATGTCGCTTCGCTTGGCATTCAGGTCCATGGCGGCATGGGCTTTATCGAGGAGACAGGCGCCGCGCGCCTGCTTCGGGATGCCCGCATCGCACCGATTTACGAGGGCACCAACGGCATCCAGGCCATCGATCTGGTGACGCGAAAGCTGACGATCGACGATGGCGACCACATGCGCGGCTTCATTGGTGAACTGCGGGAGATCGCCGATTCCGTCGCCAAGTCCAATCTGGATGGTTTCGGCGAAACGGCGTCGCGGTTGCAGGCGGCCATTGCCGATCTCGAAAAGACAAGCGAATGGCTCCTGTCGAAACAGGCAGAAGGTGCCGTTGCCGAAGCTCTGGCGGGCGCCACGCCTTACCAGCGGCTTTTCGGTCTCGTGCTAACAGGTTCCTATCTGGCCAAGGGCGGTCTTGCTGAAGCCGGCGACGGTGAGGGGTCCAAGCGCATCGCACTTTGCCGCTTCGTTGCCGAAAACCTCTTAGCCGAGACTGCCGCTCTCTCCGACCGGGTCATCGCCGGCGCATCCAGCCTCGAAGCCGCCCGCGCCGCATTAGCCTAAGGGAAAGCCATGACCGACCATATCCTTATCGAACGACCCGAGTCCGCGCCGCATATCCAGATCATCCGGTTCAACCGGCCGGAAAAGAAGAACGCCATCACCCGCGCCATGTATCAGACGATGACCGACGCGCTGAAGGCGGCGGAAGCTGCGCCGGATATCCGCGTCCATGCCTTCCTGGGCACGGAAGGCTGCTTCTCTGCCGGCAATGATCTCGCCGATTTCCTTGCCTTCGCCATGAGCGGCAATATGGGGCGCGAAGTGATTGATTTTCTCGTCGCGCTGGCGAGCACGAAGAAGCCGGTCGTCTCCGGCGTCGATGGCCTGGCGATCGGCATCGGCACGACGATCCATCTGCATTGCGATCTGACTGTTGCCTCAGACCGCAGCCTGTTCAAGACACCCTTCGTCGATCTTGCCCTCGTTCCCGAGGCTGCTTCAAGCCTGCTTGCCCCACGCGTAATGGGCCATCAGCGCGCCTTCGCCCTGCTTGCGCTCGGCGAAGGCCTTTCCGCTGCTGACGCCAAGGAAGCCGGCCTGATCTGGAAGGTGACGTCACCCGACGCGGTGGAGGCTGAAACGCTGTCTCTGGCCGCAAAACTCGCCGCCAAGCCGCCCGAGGCCCTTCGGATCGCACGTGATCTCATGCGGGGTCCTCCGGATGGCGTCCTCGACCGCATCCAGAAAGAGGCCGAGCATTTCGCCGCCCAACTGAAAAGCGCCGAAGCCCGCGCGGCTTTCGAAGCTTTCATGAAGCGGTGAAGGCTTACTTCTCCAGCGCCGCAACCACCTCGACATGCGAGGTCCATAGGAACTGGTCGATCGGCGTCACGCGTGTGATGCGGTAGCCGCCCTCGACGAGGATAGCGAGGTCACGGGCGAGGGTCAGCGGGTTGCAGGAGACGGCGACGATCTTCTTGACCTGCGATCGAGCCAGTTCCTTGCTCTGGAATTCCGCGCCGGCGCGCGGCGGGTCGAATACGACGGCGTCGTAGACCTTCAGTTCCTGCGTCATCAGCGGTCGGCGGAAGAGATCGCGGCGTTCGACGGAGACCGGCTTCAGCCCCTGTGTGATGCGTGCGGCCTGGTCGAGTGCCGCGAGCGGCTTTTCCTCGCTTTCCACCGCATGCACGCGCCCGATCCGCGCCAGGCGAAGCGAGAAGGTGCCGCTGCCAGCGAAGAGATCGGCAATGCGCTTGGCCTTGCCGACATGGGTTGCAACCAATTCGGCCATGGCGTCCTCGGCCTGCTTGGTCGCCTGCGTGAAGGCACCAGGCGGCGGTGCGACCTGGACGCCGCCGAAATCGATCATCGGCTTTACCGGTTCGACCAGGATCTCGCCGTTCAGCGAAACGCGGGCGATGCCGCGAAGCGACAGAACCGTTTCGATGGTGCTGCGGCGCTGCTTGTCCGAAAGCGACTTGATGCCGTCGACGGCAAGATCGAGGCCGGTCTGCGTTTCCAACACGGAGATGCGGAAGGCTTCGGCATTGACGGCCATTGCAGCGGCGATCGTCTTGATCGCCGGCAGGCGGGCCATGATGCCGGCCGAGGCGATGGGACATTCGTCGATGGCAACGATGTGATGGCTTTCGGCCTGATTGAAGCCGATCAGCATATCCTTTTCAGTCTTGCGCGCGGCGAAGACGACCCTGCGCCGCTCGCCCGGATGCGCAGCGACGATATCGTCCACTTCGGGCGTCAGGCCCTTCGAGCGCAGCGCATCGATGACGAGCTGGCGTTTGAAGGCACGGTAGGGCGCATCGGCATAATGCTGCAGGCTGCAACCGCCGCAGGTGCCGTTGACGCCATGCGGGCCGAAGTGCCGACAGTGTGGCTCCTGGCGATCCGGCGAAGCGGACGCGACCGACATCAGCGTGCCCTGGCTCTTCACCCGAGCGATGGCGACGCTTTCGCCCGGCAGCGTGAAGGGTACATAGATCGGGCCATCGGCGCCCTGCGCGATGCCGTCGCCCTGGGCGCCGAGCTTCTGGATGGTGACGGTTTCAGTGCTCATGGCTTGATCCCTGCGAGAAGAAATTCCTGGTTGCCGTCGCCGCCTGTAATCGGCGAGGCGATGAGGCCGAGGCTTTGCCAGCCCATGTCTTCGGTGAACCAGCGCTCGAGTTCGGCCGCCACCGCCGGAGCGGAGGAGGGGTCCTTCAAAAGCCCGGCCTTGCCGATCGCATCGCGGCCCGCCTCGAATTGCGGCTTTACGAGCAGTGCCGCCCGTGCGCCCGGTTCGGCAAGCGCAAGCGCCGGCGCGAGAGCCAGCTTGAGGGAAATGAACGAGACATCGGAAACGATGAAGGAGAAGGGCTCGCCTACGTCCTCGGCGGTCAGATTGCGCGCATTCAGCCCTTCGATGTTGGTCACGCGCGGATCGGCTTCTACGCGCGGATGCATCTGGTCGTGACCGACGTCGATCGCCGTGACATGTGCAGCACCTCGCTCAAGCAGCACCTCGGTGAAGCCGCCGGTCGATGCGCCGACATCGAGACAATGCTGTCCGCGCGGATCGAGGTCGAAATGATCAAGCGCCGCCACCAGCTTCAGCGCCGCGCGGGAAACATAATCCTGCGCCGGATCGTCGATGCGGATCTGTGCGTCTTCGGTGAAGAGTGCCCCGGGCTTCGTCACGATCTTGCCGTTCACGGTGACCGTGCCGCGCTGGATCGCATCGCGAGCGCGCGAGCGGCTGGCGAAGAGCGAAAGGGTGACGAGAAGCTGGTCGAGGCGTTGTGGTTCTGACATGGGCTGTCCATGCCGGGCAATCGGCTGTGTTGCAAGCCTTTTATGCTGATATCGGCGTTGACGCAGGATTGCGACAGGCGATAATCGCCGACATCAACGGTGAGGGGCACCATGCGAAAGATCTGTGGCTATGCAGCGCTGATGGCGACGATCGCCGTTCCGGCTATGGCAAATGATACGATGGCCGAGCTGAAGACGGGCGGTCTTGCCTATGTCCGCACCGGCGATATCAGCATGGATCAGGAAAAACTGTTCATCTCGCAGACCGAAGTGCGCGTCGATTACGTGTTCGAAAACACCTCCGACAGGGACGTCGAAAGCGTCGTCGCCTTCCCGATGCCCGATATCAAGGGTGACATAGACAGCATGGTCGATACGGGAAATGTTGATTCCGACAATTTCCTCGGCTTCACTGTGACCCAGGATGGTAAGGCCATTACGCCGACCCTGCAGCAGCGCGTATCGGTGGCCGGCGTCGACATGACGGATGAATTGAAGGCTCATGGCGTGCCGCTGCTGCCGCTCAGCAAGGCGGCCATGGATGCCGTCGCCAAGCTGCCCGTCGATCTACTCGAGGACTGGACTGCCCGCGGTTTGATCGCCGACGACGAATACGACAATGACGGCCAGGGCATGAAGCATCATCCGACGCCGATGTGGACGCTGCATACCACCTATTGGTGGCGTACGAAATTTCCGGCCAAGGCGAAGATTGCGGTCGAACATCGCTACAAGCCAAGTGTCGGCGGCACCGTGGCCATCACCTTCGCCGGCGACGAGGATTACCAGAAACAGCAGCTGCAGGCCTATCGCGCCAAATACTGCCTGGATGAATCTTTCCTGAAGACAGCGACCAAGCTTGCCGCCGCCGTGGACAAGGGTGGGCGCGGCTATACCGAAAGCTGGATTTCTTACGTGCTGACGACAGGCGCCAACTGGTCCGGTCCGATCAAGCATTTCGAGTTGACGGTCGATAAGGGCAGCCCTGACAACTACATCAGTTTCTGCGGCAAGGACGTGAAAAAGACCAGTTCGACCACCTTCCAGGTAACGGCGCGGGATTTCTATCCCGAACACGATCTGGATATTCTCATTCTCGCTGCCGTGCGGTGAATTAGACCAATTCCATCAGAAGCGCGAAGCGGTTTTGCCTGAAAGCAAAGGAGTGGAGCGTTTCCGTGACTCCGTTCAAGATGAACACCGGGTGGCCCAAAAGCCATCGGCACAAATTAAATAAATTTAAAGCCGAAGCCTCTATTGATGCCCGTGATTGCGGCGATCCGTTTCAAGATCGCCGCCTGCCATGAAGGCTTCGCGCGTCAGCGTCCCAATCATGCCCCCTCCCTGAATTCTTCGAGCATAGCCGCGTCTCTTCCTCGCGCGGTCCTTAAACATGCTCGCCAGGACCTGCGCTCCGGAGGCGCCCGCTTATGTCCGCGAAAAAGCTCTCTTTGAATGGCAAGCTTGCCATCACATTTACGGCCCTGATTGCCATTTTCGCCTGCGTTTCCGCATTCGTCTATTCCAAGCAAGAGGTTTCCGCCGGTGCTGCCGTCGAGCAGGAAAGGTCGCAGCAGCTCGTCAGCCTGATCGATGATTCGCTGCAGGCCATGCTGGAACAGGCCGTCAATCTGCGGGGCTTTCTGCTTCTGCGCAGCAACAGCACCTATGACGATATCTTCAACAATCGCGAGCGGATGCTGAAGAGCATCGCTGCTGCCAAGCAGGCGGCTGCCGATTCGCCGGATCTGCTGCAGGCGATCGACAACATGCAGAAGGCGGCCGATCTCTATTTCCACCAGCTCGCGGAGCCGCAGGCCAAGGCGCGCAAGGAAACCGAGATGCCGCTCGACCAGATCGTCAAGATCGGTCAGAACGAAACCAAGGGCCAGCTTGACGGCTTTCGCGATGCCGCCGCCAAGATCAAGCAGGCTGCCCGCGCCAAGGCAAGCAGTCTCGCAGCCATGCAGGACGATGCCAACGGCGATCTGCGCTTGACCCTCATCATCGGCGGCGTCTTCGCCTCGCTCGCCGCCGCTGTACTTGCCTGGCTGCTTTCGCGCATCATTGTCCGTCCTATCGTCGGCATGACGGCGGCCATGGGCCGTCTGGCAAACGGCGAGCATGACGTCGAAGTCCCGGCTGTTGGCCGCGGCGATGAAATCGGCCGCATGGCGGATGCCGTCCTCGTCTTCAAGCAGGCTGGCATCGAGAAGCTGCGTCTTGCCGGCGAGACCGAGCGTATGCGTGGCGACGCCGAACGTCAGCGCCTGATGAATGACGAGCAGAAGGCACGTGAAGAGGGCGAAATCCGTTTCGCCATGGAAGCGCTCGCCGGCGGCCTCTCGGCCCTATCGGCGGGCAATGTCGCAACCCGTCTCAATGACGGCTTCGCGCCGCAGTTCGACAGCGTCCGCGCCGATTTCAACAATGCGGTCGAAAAGCTCGAAGCGGCCTTGCGGTCCGTGGGCCAAAATGCCTCCGCCATCAATGCCGGTGCTGACGAAATCCGTTCGGCCGCCGACGATCTGGCGCACCGTACCGAACAGCAGGCCGCCGCCGTCGAAGAGACGGCCGCAGCACTGGAAGAGGTCACGATCACGGTTCGCGACTCGGCCAAGCGCGCCGAGGATGTCGGCCATCTCGTCGAGCGCGCCCGCCTCGGAGCGGAACGTTCGGGCGAAGTGGTTCGCAAAGCCGTTTCGGCCATGCAGCAGATCGAAAAATCCTCGGGCGAGATCAGCAACATCATCAGCGTCATCGACGACATCGCGTTCCAGACCAATCTTCTGGCGCTGAATGCCGGCGTCGAGGCAGCGCGTGCCGGGGATGCCGGCAAGGGCTTTGCGGTCGTTGCCCAGGAAGTGCGCGAGCTTGCGCAGCGCTCGGCCAATGCCGCCAAGGAAATCAAGTCGCTGATCACGACGTCGAGCGATCAGGTCAATACCGGTGTGTCGCTGGTCGGCGAGACCGGCAAGGCGCTGGAGCTAATCGTATCCGAGGTGCAGGAGATCAACCGCCATGTCGGGGCAATCGTGACGGCGACCCGCGAACAGTCGACTGGCTTGCAGGAGATCAACACGGCCGTCAACAACATGGATCAAGGCACGCAGAAGAATGCCGCCATGGTTGAGGAGCAGACGGCGGCCAGCCATGCGCTCGCCCGCGAAGCTGCAGCACTCAACGAGCTGCTCCAGCAGTTCCGTCTCGGCAATACCGGCAAGGCTGCACCCGCGCGTCCGGCCGTGGCGACAGCACGTTCGAGGCCGGCCGCCTCTCCGGCCCGTGCTCTTGGGCGCACCGTCGCCAAGGCTTTCGGCGGCAAGGCAACGGCGACGACCGCTGTCGCTGCCCGCGACGATTGGGAGGAGTTCTGATTGCCGATCACCTTCTCTCCGGCGGAGAGAAGGTGGGCACGAACGATTGAGTGAAACGAAATCGCGAGGGACCGGATGAGGGGGCCTCGGAGCACCGGCCGCGAGTGCCTTGAGCGGTAAGCGAAAGGCGACTTAGAGTATGCCGGAACGCCCCCCATCCGCCCTTCGGGCACCTTCTCCCCTCGGGGAGAAGGAAAAACCTAGCCGGCGGCTCCAACGATGCGGCCGCGGCCGAGCGCACGGAATACCGTTTGCACGATGCCGGCACGGTCAAGGCCAGCCATGGCGTTCATGGCCTCAGGCTTGGCCTGTTCCATCCAGATATCGGGCATGACCAGCGAGCGGATTTTCAGGCCGCTGTCGAGCAGGCCTTCATTGGCAAGGAACTGCATGACCTGACTGCCGAAACCGCCGACCGAGCCTTCCTCGATGGTGATCAGGATCTCGTGATGGGCGGCAAGCTGGCGGATGAGATCGTGGTCGAGCGGCTTGGCGAAGCGTGCGTCCGCAACTGTCGTCGAAAGCCCGGCAGCGTCCAGATCTTCGGCGGCGGCAAGGCTATCGGCAAGGCGCGTACCGAAGGAGAGCAGGGCGACCTTCGTGCCCTGCTTGATGACGCGACCCTTACCGATTTCGAGGATCTGGCCGCGCTCTGGCAGATCGACGCCGACGCCTTCACCGCGCGGATAGCGGAAGGAAATGGGGCCAAGATCATAGGCGGCGGCTGTGCGCACCATATGCTTGAGTTCCGCCTCGTCGGCGGCGGCCATGACGACGAAACCAGGCAGGGTGGCCAGGAAGGCTGCATCGAAGGAGCCGGCATGGGTCGGCCCATCTGCGCCGACGAAGCCGGCGCGGTCGATCGGGAAGCGCACCGGCAGGCCCTGGATCGCCACATCATGCACCACTTGGTCATAGGCGCGTTGCAGGAAGGTCGAGTAAAGGGCGGCAAAGGGCTTGTAGCCTTCGGCAGCAAGGCCGGCGGCGAAGGTCACCGCATGCTGCTCGGCAATGCCAACATCGAAACAGCGCTTGGGAAAGAGTTCCTGCAGCTTGTCGAGGCCGGTGCCGTTCGGCATGGCAGCGGTGATGCCGACAATCTTGTCATCGAGGGTCGCCTCCTGCACCAAAGCGTCCGCAAAGACGCTTGTGTAGCTTGGCGCATTCGGCTTCACTTTCGTCTGTGCGCCGGTAATGACGTCGAACTTGTTGACGCCATGATATTTGTCCACAGCCGCCTCGGCGGGCGCATAGCCCTTGCCCTTCTGCGTCACGACATGGATCAGCACAGGGCCTTGTGCATTGTCGCGCACATTGCGCAGCACCGGAAGTAGATGTTCGAAGGAATGGCCGTCGATCGGGCCGATATGGTAGAAGCCCATTTCCTCGAACATGGTGCCGCCGGTCACATAGCCCCGTGCGTGCTCGACCGCCCGGGTGATGGCGCGGTCGACCTTCTTGCCGAGATAGGCGGTCAGTTTCTTTCCAAAGTCCCGGAAGCCCATATAGGTGCGGCCGGAGGCGAGGCGCGCGAGATAGGCGCTCATCGCTCCCGTCGGCGGGGCGATCGACATATCGTTGTCGTTGAGGATGACGATCAGCCGCGCATCGAGCGCGCCGGCATTGTTCAGGGCCTCGTAGGCCATGCCGGCGGACATTGCGCCGTCGCCGATGACGGCGATCACGCGGCGGTCGGTATTATCGAGCTCGGCGGCAACCGCCATGCCCAGACCGGCCGAAATGGATGTCGAGGAATGCGCGGCGCCGAAGGGATCATATTCGCTCTCGGCCCGGCGCGTGAAACCGGAGAGACCGCCTTCCTGCCGCAGCGTGCGAATGCGGTCGCGGCGCCCGGTCAGGATCTTGTGCGGATAACATTGGTGCCCGACATCGAAGATGAGGCGGTCGTTCGGCGTATTGAAGACGCTGTGGATTGCAATGGTCAGCTCGACCACGCCGAGGCCGGCGCCAAGATGTCCGCCGGTGCGCGATACCGCATCGATCATCTCATCGCGGACTTCGCGGGCGAGCTGCGGCAATTCCCGGTCCTCCAGCTTTCGCAGGTCGGAAGGATATTGAACCCGGTCCAGCAGGGGCGTCTGTGGCATTTGTGTCAAGGCTGAAGCCTCTTTCTTGCTATTCTTGGGCGGTTGTCCGCCTTTACGTCAAAACAGATTGCGACAAAAGACGCCGAATTCAAGGTGTTCCCGAACAAGAAACATGTGGGAATGTTATGAACCCGTTAGCTCTCCGGCAGGGGAATGAACTCTTCCTCGTCACCCGGCACGATATCGAAGCGGCCCGTGCGCCATTCTTCCTTGGCCTTTTCGATACGCTCCTTTGATGACGAGACGAAATTCCACCAGATATAGCGCTTCGAATTGAGCGCTGCACCGCCAAAAAGCATGAGATGACAGCCTTTTTCAGCGGCCTCCAGTGTAATCGCATCACCCGGCCGGAAGACGAGGAGCTGATCCTGTTCGAAACGGTCACCGGCGACGACGAGCGAACCGGAGAGAATATAGACCGCGCGCTCCTCATGCGCTGCCCCAAAAGGAAACGTCGTGCTCGGCTGTAGCTGCAGATCGACATAAAGCGTGTCGGTGAAGGACTTCACCGGTGATTTCAGGCCTTCAAAATCGCCGATCACCACGCGCCCGGTCACGCCGCCATCGGCGATGACAGGCAGCTCGTCCTTCTCGGTGTGGGCGAATGACGGATCGATCTCTTCCTTGTCGTCGGGCAGCGCCAGCCACGTCTGCAAGCCGGACATGGAAAACGGATGGTCGCGCAGGTTCTCCGGCGTGCGCTCGGAATGCACGATGCCGCGCCCGGCCGTCATCAGGTTGATGTCGCCGGGGCGGATCACCTTGGCGGTGCCGAGGCTATCCATATGGCGGATTTCGCCGTCGAACAGATAGGTGACGGTGGAAAGGCCGATATGCGGATGCGGCCGCACGTCGAGCGCCTGACCCGGCCGTAAAATGGCAGGCCCCATGCGATCGAAGAAGATGAACGGCCCCACCAGCCGGCGCCGGCTGCTCGGAAGCGCACGCCGCACGGAGAAGCCGCCGAGGTCGCTGGTGCGCGGTATAATCAGATTTTCGATCGCGTCGCAGGCGAAGGCATCACCGGCCTGCGGATCGTTGCCTGGGAAGAAGGACATAACGGCTCTCCTTTCGGTCGGAACGCAACCTACCGGCAATGTCACCCAAACTCAAATTTTCCTATCGGGTCTCAGGCGCCATCCAGCGCTTCTGTACCTTGAGGCTTGCCGGCACGGTCGAGCCGGATCTTCTCGATGCGGTTCTCGGCAGCCGACAGTAGCGCCTCGCAATGCTTCTTCAGTGCTTCGCCGCGCTCATAGATCGAAATGGATTCATCGAGCGCCACGTCGCCGCGCTCAAGCCGTGCAACGATGCTTTCAAGCTCCGCCACGGCCTTCTCGAAGGAATAGCCCGAAACATCTGCCTTGGCGCTCTCGCTCATCGTCAACCTCTCATCATGCGTAGAATATGCATCCCCGCCGACTCGGCGAGACCTTCCAGATCATAGCCGCCTTCGAGCAGGCTGACGACCCGGTTCTTCGCGCTGCGGTCCGCAACCTCAAGCAGCCGCCCCGTCGCCCAGTCGAAATCCTCGCCGGTCAGGTTCAGTTGCGCCAGAGGATCGCGGTGATGGGCGTCGAAGCCGGCCGAGATGATGATGAGATCGGGGCTGAAGTCGGCGAGCGCCGGCAGGATGCGCGACTTGAAGGCCTCGCGGAAATGATCGCCGCCGGTATTCGGCGAAAGCGGTGCATTGACGATGGTATTGTGCGTGCCGCTTTCATCCTTTTTGCCCGTGCCGGGATAGAGCGGCATCTGGTGAGTGGAACAGAAGAGCACGGAGGGATCGTCCCAGAAGATGTCCTGCGTGCCGTTGCCGTGATGCACGTCCCAATCGACGATGGCGACACGCTCTGCACCATGTGCCTTTTGTGCATGGCGCGCGGCGATCGCGGCATTGTTGAAGAAGCAGAAGCCCATGGCCTTGGTCTTCTCGGCATGGTGCCCCGGTGGACGGGCCGCGACGAAGACATTGTCGGCCGCACCGGAGAAGACGTCATCGACCGCTGCCATGGCGCCACCGACACCATGCATGATCGCCTGCAACGTCTTCGGACTGGCATAGGTATCGGCTTCCAGCTGGTTGATCTCGCCGTCGTCGCCCCTGTCCGGCATCGAGCGCAGCACGAACTCCAGATGCTCCTCGGGGTGGGCAAGCAGGACTGCATCCTCATGCGCGGCAGGTGCTTTTCGCCGATCCAGCCGCTCGAAATTCGGATGCTCCAGCGCGATGTTCAGCGATCGCAGCCGATCCGGCCGTTCGGGGTGACCTGCCGGAACGATGTGTTCAAGGAAGATCGGATGTTCGTAAAGACGTGTGCTCATGGGGCCAATCTATAAATGAGGTGTGACGCCTATTACAGGACATGGACCATGTCACTACAATGTCAACAATCCATCTTAACCACTTTGGAATGGCGCCCGTTTACTTATCGAAGCGTGGTGTTAAGCTTTCATTAAGGTCAGTATGGCGTCGGCCAGGGTTATTGCGTCATGGCAAGAGTAGAACGATCCGATGTCATCGAGGTAAGGGTGCCGCCGCGCGATGTCGACAGGCACGGCCAGATGTTTATCGCATCCTATATCTCACAGGCAGAGACCGCACTCTCGAACTTCTGGCGCACGCGGCCACTTGTCGACGATGAGCCCGTCTACATCGCCAAGAAGGTATCCTGTTCACTCCACCGCGCCTTGCACTATGATGAACTCGCCCGCTACTCGATCAGCGTCAACAAGATCGGCGGCAAGTCGGTTGGTTTCGTAGTGGCGGTCGAAACCGGCAACGAACTGGCGGCGGAGGTGGAAATCCTCTGGCTTGCGGTGCGCGGCGACGAGCATGATCCCGTGCCGCTGCCGGAAGACACGCGCGACTGGCTCTATAAATATCTGGCCTGAGCCGAGCCCTAGCTCCGCTGCGGCAGAAGCGGGTAGCCGACCATGACGGCGCGGCCGACAAGAGCTGCAACCACAGCCTTGATGATATCGCCCGGCACGAAGCCCAGAGATCCGATAAATGCCTTGCTGAAGCCGATATTGATCGCCAGCCAGGCAATGCCGAACGCATAGAGCACCACCACGCCGCCGATAACAGCAGCGATGAAGAAGCCGATACCCTGGGACAGGCTGCTCTGCTCCGGCTTCACCAGTCGTTCAGAGAGATAGCCGGTGACGAAGGCTGCGAAGATCCAGCCGACGAAGAAGCCGGCCGTCGGGCCGGCAAAGACCGCAAGGCCGCCGCGTCCGCCCGACAGCACCGGTAGGCCGATGCTGACAAGAACGACCACGAGCAGCACCGCGATGGTCCCGCGCTTGGCGCCTAACACGACGCCGGCAAGCATAACGCCGAGCGATTGAGCGGTGATCGGAACCGGAATGATGCCGATCGGGATCGGCGGCAAGAGGCCCAGAGCCACGATAATGGCGGCAAACAGCGCCGAAAGCACGAGATCGCGGGTGTTCATGGTGGCTCCTTCCGAAAGAGATTTACGTTCATTGACGCCGAATGCCGCGCGCGTCAATCGCCGCCGCGATGTTGTCCGCATCGCGCAGCGTCAGGATGATCAGCGGCGCGAGCGTGGTTGCGAGGCGAACCTTGATCCCGCGGGCCTGATGCGCTTCGCGGATTGAGCGGTAGCGATCGAGAATTTCAGGCACGAAACGGATGACGAGGCCGATCGCAAGGCCGATATCGGCGGCTTTCAGCAGGCCGAGCTTTTCGAGCGGCATGGCAAGCGCGGTGATTTCATCGATGAAGTCGGCCATCGATGTCGTTGCCGTCACTGTGGCGGCGAACAGCGCCAGCGCCGTCAGACGAAGGGCGGTAACGATCGCTGCGTGCAGCGGACCGACGAGGGCAGCGAATATCGCGAGCACGGCAATCGAGACGAGGATAGGTCGCAGCCGCTTGAGCGCCTCTGCAACTGGAAGGCCGCTGCGAAGATAAAGGGCGGCACCGACAAGGTTTGCGCAGGCGAGCAGCACGATGGACTGCGTTAGAAACAGCAATACGCCGAATGCGGCAAGCGCAAGCAGCTTCACGCGCGGCGAGAGCCGATGCACCCATGTATCCGCATCCACATGCAGTGTGTGCATCAGCCGGCCATCTCCTTGTAGCGGGCGATGGCCTCCATTGCGGGCGCATCCGCAACAAGCCGGCCCTGATCAAACAGTAGCACGCGGTCGAAATCCTCAAGCAGCGGCACGTCGTGGCTGATGACGATGACATTTTCTGGAAGCGTTGCCATGGTCCTCTGCACGAGTGCCCGATTCTTCAGATCGAGCTGGTTTGTTGGTTCGTCCAGGATGAGGATATCCGGGCCGGTGACCAGTACCGAGCAGAGTGCTGCCATCTGCAACTCACCACCGGAAAGCTCGTGTGCCCGCCGCGCGCCGAGATGGCTAACGCCAAAACGGTCAAGAATGCCCTCGACCGCGGTTTCGATCTGCGCCTTGTCATATCCGCGCGCCTTGAGCCCAAAGGCGATGTCGTCGCGCACGATGGGCAGGATGATCTGGTTCTGCGGCGACTGAAAGATATAGCCGACCTTGCCGAGCACTTTGGCGGCGTCGCCGACCGTGTCGAGCCCATCGACCACGACGCGCCCGGTTGTCGGCTTGACGAGTCCATTAATCAACCGCGCGAAGGTCGTCTTGCCCGAACCGTTGAGACCGACGACGCCAATACGACGCTCTTGAAGCGTCAGGCTCAGCGGAAACAGCGCTGTACGCTTGCCGTAATCGACGCCGGCATTTTCGAAGCGGATGTCCAAGCGGCTTCCTTGTTCGGTAAGCTGGAGCGGCTCAGCGTTTCACGGAACCTCAGAGCCGCTACAGCCTTTTATTGTCTCGCAATCCCGGACGGAAAACCGCTACGCACTTTTCCTGGAATTGCTCTATCGCGGAGCTATAGCGTATCGCGCCTATTTATCAAATCAGGGCCTCTTTGAAAGCATGGGAATTTATGCCTATGATCCGCGGATGACGAATCTGCTCTCGAATCGTGACGCTCGCCGCGTGTTCCTTGCCAAGCAGGGGCTTGCCAATCCGCCGAACCGCGCCTTGACTAAGGCGGGGCTGTTGCAGCTCATCCATGACATCGGCTTCGTGCAGGTCGATAGCATAGGCACCGTCGAGCGTGCCCATCACCAGATCCTGTTTTCGCGCAACCAGACCTATCGGCGCGAGCACCTGACGGAACTTCTGGAAAAGGACGGCGCGCTCTTCGAGAACTGGACGCACGACGCCTCCATCCTGCCGAGCGCATTCTTCGTCTACTGGAAGCACCGTTTTCGCCGCGAGGAAGTGGCGATCATCGAACGCTGGCGAAAATGGCGCGGCGAGGGGTTCGAGGCGGCTTTCGAGGAAACCTACGAGCGCGTGCTGAAGAACGGCGCGATCACCGCCCGCGAGGTCAAGGCGGAGGATCATGTCTCAGGCGGCTGGTGGAACTGGCATCCCAACAAGACAGCGCTCGAATATTTCTGGCGCACCGGCAAGTTCGCGATCGCCGGCCGCACCAATTTCCAGAAGGTCTATGACCTCGTCGAACGTGTGCTGCCGGCCCATTTCCATGAGCCGGAAGTGGAGCATGACGAATTTGTCGACTGGGCCTGCCGCAGCGCGCTGCAGCGTCTCGGCTTTGCGACCTCAGGCGAAATCGCAGCCTTCTGGGATCTGATGACGCCGCAGGAGGCCAAAAGCTGGGTCGAAACGCATCGCGACGAACTGACCGAAGTGCTGATCGAGCCTGCCGGCGGCGGCAAGCCTCGACCTTCGCTTGCTTTCCTCGACTTTCATGACACGCTCGATAATCACCCCGAAGCGCCGGCGCGTATCCGTGTGCTTAGCCCCTTCGATCCCACGCTGCGCGATCGCAACCGCACCGAACGCCTGTTCGGTTTCTTCTACCGCATCGAGATCTTCGTGCCCGAACCGAAACGCGAATATGGCTATTACGTTTTTCCGCTCCTCGAAGGAGACCGTCTGATCGGACGGATCGATATGAAGGCTGATCGCAAGGCGGGAACGCTTGACGTCAAGCGCCTTTGGCTCGAACCGGGCGTCAAGGCATCGGCCGGCCGGCTGGAGAAGCTGGAAGCGGAGCTGGAGCGTATCGCCCGTTTCACCGGCGTCGAGAAGGTCGTGTTTCTCGAAGGCTGGCGGGGATGATCCTTGCTTTTCGAGAGATCAGTGATGAGCGGCATCCGGGGAACGGCCGCTGATTTTTGGGGACAGCGATCGCATGGATAATGTTCGGATCTTCGACGGGCACAATGATGCGGTCCAGTTCATGCTGGGTTATAGATCCGACGGCCGTGATTTTCTGGCTCGGTCCGAGACAGGGCATCTCGATCTTCCGCGGGCGCTCGAGGGAGGCTTGGCCGGCGGATTGTTTGCTATGTTTGCCTCGCCGGAGCACGAACCGGTGGATGATCTGACGATCACCCATGATGGCTACGAAGTTCGCTATGCCGACGCGGTGCATCCGGACCATGCCCGCTGGCAAATCGACGGGCAGCTCTCGGCCATAAGGAAGGTGATCGGGCGCTCGGGCGATAAAATACGCCTTGCAACGAGCGTCGGCGAGATCGAGACGGCACGATATGACGGCGCCTTTGCCATCGTGCTCCATATGGAGGGCGCCGACGCCATCGGCCCCGATCTCGGCTATCTGGATAGCCTGCACAATGCCGGCCTTCGATCCCTGGGCATCGTCTGGAGTCGCCCGAATATCTTTGGTTACGGCGTTCCGTTTGCCTATCCGAGATCGCCCGACACGGGACCCGGGCTCACGGATTTGGGAAAGAATCTGGTCAGAAGATGCAATGAATTAGGGATCATGATCGATGTTTCCCATCTGAACGAGCGCGGATTTTGGGACGTGGCCGCATTGAGTACCGCTCCGCTCGTCGCCACCCACGCCTGCGCCCATACTATATGTCCATCGACGCGAAATCTCACCGATCGGCAATTGGACGCCATCCGCGATACAGGTGGCGTCATCGGGTTGAATCTTGCCGTCAACGATATCCGCGCGGATGCCAATCTTGACGAGGACACGCCGCTCGACGCCGTCATTCGTCAGATCGATTACCTCATCGCTCGCGTTGGGCCCGAGGGGGTCGCTCTGGGATCGGATTTCGATGGTGCCGTAATGCCTCGCGAGATCGGGGACGCAAGCGGCTTGCCGCGCCTCCTCGACGCCATGCGCGAAAGTGGTTTCGACGAGCTGACCTTGCGAAAATTCGCGTATGACAATTGGCTTCGCGTGTTCAGCCTCACATGGCCGGATCGATCATGAACTTTGTCACCTCCTCCTTGAGAGGACATAGCTAACTAAGTCCAATAGGCAGAAGAGCACCCGAGGAGGAGAGTTCGTTGTCGTCGCTGATTCTAAAAGGCCACAATGTCAGACTTCGCCCGCCATGTGCTGAGGACGCCGATGAGCGCCTCCTCTTGGGCACCAATGCCGAGATCGCGGAGATGTATGGCGTCAACAAAGAGGACATCAAGCCCATCACTCGGGAGACTGCGATCAGATGGGTTCAGGGTATTGCCGATCACCCTCACGCATGGGTCATCGAGATCAAGGGCGCCTTTGCCGGCGTGATCAGATTGGACAACGTCAATCTTCAGGACAAGCGCGCGACGATGGCGATCGGGATTTATGATCCGGCGTTGCTTGGCAAAGGCTTTGGCACGGAAGCGATCATGCTTTTACTGCGTCATGCCTTCAATGATATGGGGCTGCACCGCATTGGAATACGCGTGCTCGCCTACAACAAGCGCGCCATCCGCGCCTATGAGAAATGCGGCTTCGTTGTCGAGGGAAGGGAGCGGGAGACGGCCTATGTCAACGGCAGCTGGCACGATGACATCATGATGGGGCTGCTCGATCGCGAGTTTTCGGCACCTTCCCCGTGAAGGGAGGTGCCGCAAAGCGGCGGGTGGGATGACAATTGTTTGGCTACAGACATCGACGCGATCACCCCACCCCGGAGCGCTGCTCCGACCCTCCCCATCAAGGGGAGGGTGAAAGATCAGCAGATTTCCGTCTTGGCGATCTTGATCCCGAAACCTTCCAGGCCGACATAGTGCCGCTCGCGGCTGGTGAGCAGCTTGATCGAGCTGACGCCGAGATCCTTCAGGATCTGCGCACCGAGGCCGATTTCCAGCCACTCGCTATCCCGCGTCTGCGCTTCGGCATGCGCCTCGCGGCCCGCTTGGCGCGATTTGCGGCCGTTATCGAAATGGCCGACGCCGACAGAGCCCTCACGCAGATAGACGATGATGCCGCGGCCCTCTTCGGCGATCTTTTTCATGTAGAAATCGACCGGGCTGTTCTTGCCGAAAATATCCTCGGCAACGTTCTCCGGATGCAGGCGGACCGGAATGTCGATACCGTCGCGGATGTCGCCGAAGACGACGGCAAGGTGCTGCATTGGATCCCAGGGCAGCGAATAGGTATGAGCGCGCGCCTTTCCGAATGGCGTTTCGACATCAAAGCTGGCGCCGAGTTCGATCAGCGTTTCCTTGCGCTGGCGATAGGCGATGAGATCGGCGACCGAAACAAGCTTCAGCCCGTGCTGCTCGGCGAAGCTCACCACCTGCTGACCGCGCGTGACCGTGCCATCGTCATTGACGAGTTCGCAGATGACGCCGATCGGCGGCAGGCCGGCAAGCTTGCAGAGATCGACCGCAGCTTCCGTATGGCCCGAACGCATCAGCACGCCGCCTTCGCGGGCAACGAGCGGGAAAATATGGCCGGGGCGGACGAAATCTGTGGGACCGACATTCGGGTTGGCGAGGTTGCGCACTGTTAGCGTGCGGTCGTCGGCGGAAATACCGGTCGTGGTCCCATGCTTGAAATCGACGGAAACGGTGAAGGCGGTCGTATGTGCTGAGTCGTTTTCTGCGACCATGGCATTGAGGTTGAGCCGCTTGGCTTCTTCGCGCGGCATCGGCGTGCAGACGATACCGGAGGTATGGCGAACGATGAAAGCCATCTTATCGGGCGTGCAGTGAACGGCGGCGACGATCAGGTCGCCTTCGTTTTCGCGGTCGTTATCGTCCATGACGACGACGATCTCGCCGGCTTCAAAAGCCCGGATGGCATCGACAACGCGCTTCTGGTCATACGGCATCTCGAAATTCCTATCTCTGCTGGCCCGTCTGGCCGCGATCTCTCAGATAATGGTCGGCAACCGCGCAGGCAACCATGGCTTCGCCGATCGGCACCGCACGAATGCCGACGCATGGATCGTGGCGGCCCTTGGTGCGGACATCGACATTGTTGCCATCGGCATCGATCGATTGGCGTTCCGTCAGGATCGACGAAGTCGGCTTGATGGCAAACCGCGCGACGATGGGCTCGCCAGTGGAAATGCCCCCCAGGATGCCGCCGGCATGATTGGACAGGAAAATGCGCTTGCCGTCATTGCCCATGCGCATAGCATCGGCATTTTCCTCACCTGTGAGTTCGGCGGAGGCGAAGCCTTCGCCGATTTCGACGCCCTTGACGGCGTTGATCGACATCAGCAGCGAGGCGATATCCTGATCGAGCTTGCCGTAGATCGGAGCGCCAAGCCCAGCCGGCACGCCTTCAGCCACGACTTCGACAACTGCGCCGATCGAGGAGCCCGCCTTGCGGATGCCGTCGAGATACTCTTCCCACACAGGCACGATGTCCGGATCAGGCGCAAAGAAAGGATTTTGGTCGACCTGAGCCCAGTCCCAATTGGCACGGTTGATCTTATGCTTGCCGATCTGCACCAGCGCGCCGCGGATAGTCACGCCGGGCACGACGAGGCGGGCGATGCCGCCGGCGGCAACACGCGCTGCGGTCTCGCGCGCCGAGGAGCGCCCGCCGCCGCGATAGTCGCGAATGCCGTATTTGACGTCATAGGTATAGTCGGCATGGCCGGGACGATAGCGTCGGGCGATTTCGCCATAATCCTTCGAGCGCTGATCGGTATTCTCGATCAGCATCGAGATCGGCGTTCCGGTCGAGATCATCGTCTCGCCGTCCTCATCGAGCATGACGCCCGACAGAACCTTCACGAGATCGTCCTCGCGCCGCTGCGTGACGAAGCGCGATTGCCCCGGCTTGCGCTTGTCGAGCCAGGTCTGAATGTCCTGCAGTTTGAAACGGAGGCCCGGAGGGCAGCCATCGACGACGCAGCCGAGCGCCGGGCCGTGGCTTTCGCCCCAGGTGGTGACGCGGAAGAGGTGACCGAATGTATTATGCGACATGTAAAACGACCGGATTAGCGCAGCCTGACGGCAGGCCGCGTCTTGTCACTTGCAATTGCGGCCCACTCATAGGCCAAAATGCCGACAAGACAAAATCTTTCTTTCAGTTGCCTCGGAAACGGCGCCCGGCCATTTTCTTCCTCAAGCATCGGCATGGTAAACAAAGATTAATCCGAATTGTGGATTGTGACGATGCATTCACCAATTGGGCGGGCGAAGACATTATTGGGGGCAACTTCCGCCATATTCGACGTGTTTTCTAGGCCTCATAAGAAATCATAATCAATTTACCTGAAGGGTGACGACGATGCGCTTCTTTGTAGCGACGCTTTTGGCCACGGCAAGCCTGCTTGCTCCTGTCGCTGGTTTTGCTGAGAGCGCGGATGTCGAGGCCGTCATCAAGAAGGTCGATGCGAAGAACTTCAACATCACGCTCGATGACGGCAAGAGCTATCAGGTGCCGGAGGATTTCGATTTCAGCGGCCTGCAAGCCGGTGTGAAGGTCGTGGTCTTCTATACGGAAGTCGACGGCAAGCGCGTCGTCAATGATCTTGATATCGTCCAATAAATCCCAGCTTCGCCAGGCACTCACCCGGCGCGGGTGAAATCCAGAGCTTTCGATTGATCGATTTTAAGCGTTCTCCGAAATAACGGTCCCCGGCCTAATCCCAAACCGCGTTACATCCAGCCGATAATCTTCATTTCCGGATCGACTTTCAGGATCTGGTCCTGATGGATGGGGATTTCCGCCGCCTCTTCCTTTTCGACATCCCCGATCAGGCGAAACAGCGTGCGTATGACGCCGCCATGCGTAACGCAGACCGTCGGCCGGTCGATGGACGTCAGCCAGGAGCCAACGCGCCAGGAGAGGATTTCGTAGCTTTCGGCATCATCGCCGGGCGGGATGAAATCCCATTTATTGGCCTTGCGCTCGGCAAGACGGTCAGGCTCGGTCGCCTTTAATTCCTTGAGAGTAAAGCCTTCCCAGGCCCCGAAGGACACCTCGACCAATCGGTCGTCGGTGCTGTAATCCTTGGGCGGCAGCCCCATGGCCTGCCGGACGATTTCCATGGTTTCGCGAGTACGCCGCAACGGGCTTGCGACGAAATCGAAGGGGATGTTTTCGAAGGCAAGGATTTCCGCAAGATCGATGCCGTTCTGCCGCGCCTGTTCGCGGCCGATGGCATTCAGATCGATATCCTTCTGCCCTTGCAGCCGGCGCTCGGCATTCCAGTCGGTCTGACCGTGGCGTATCACATAGAGGATGGGCGACACGGTCAGATTCCTGTTGGTCAGTCCTTCGCGACGGAAATGTCGGGCGCGTCCACGGCCTTCATGCCGACCGTGTGATAGCCGGAATCGACGTGGTGGATTTCGCCGGTCACGGCCGTCGACAGATCCGACAGCAGATAGAGGGCGGAATTGCCGACTTCGTCGATCGTGACAGTCCGCTTCAGCGGCGCGTTGTACTCGTTCCACTTCAGGATGTAGCGGAAGTCGCCGATGCCGGACGCTGCGAGCGTCTTGATCGGGCCTGCCGAGATCGCGTTGACGCGGATGCCGCGGCTGCCGAGATCGACTGCGAGGTAGCGCACGCTTGCTTCGAGAGCGGCCTTGGCGACGCCCATGACGTTGTAATGCGGCATGACCTTCTCCGCACCGTAATAGGTGAGGGTGATCATGGAGCCGCCGTCATTCATGATTCGCTCGGCGCGCTGTGCAACCGCGGTGAAGGAATAGACGGAGATGTCCATCGTCTTCGTGAAGTTGTCACGGCTGGTATCGAGATAACGGCCGGTCAGCTCGTCCTTGTCGGAAAACGCAATGGCGTGCACGACGAAATCGATCTTGCCCCATTTCGCCTCAAGCGTGTCCATGACGGCATCGATCGTTGCCGGCTCGGTCACGTCGCAATGGCCGGCCATGAAGGCGCCGAGTTCCTGAGCGAGCGGCTCGACGCGCTTCTTCAGGGCATCGCCCTGCCACGTCAATGCGATTTCGGCTCCGGCATCCGAGCAGGCCTTGGCAATACCCCACGCTATCGAACGGTTGTTTGCTACGCCGAGGATGACGCCGCGTTTGCCTGCCATGAGGCCAGTGGCTTGAGCCATATTATGCTCCCTTGAACTTTAGATGAACCTGCCTATGGCATAGGCCGACCCCCGGTTCAAGCATCGTAAAGATCATCAACTGTTAGGGATCGTAACAAAGGGTGCTGTTGTCACCAAAATTTCACAGGAAAAGCCCTTCGCGCATACTACGCATGAGATCCGTGACCTTGTCGTCGGGTTTTTCCCAGAGCATCAACCGCAATTCGACAATGAGATCGCCTTTTGCGCCATTGCCGTCGGGCAATCCTTCACCGGAAACGCGAATGGTCTGATCCGAACCGGACCATGCCGGCACCGTGATCCGGACCGGCCCGTTCAATCCCTCGACGGTTGTCTCGCAGCCAAGGACCGCATTTTCGATGCTGACAGGCAATATGGTGCGCACATCGCTGCCTTCGAGCGTGAAGCGCCCGTCGGTCGACAGATGCACAGTGACGGCGACATCGCCGCGCAGCATGCCCTGCAGTTTCAGCCCCTGACCCTTGAGGTGCAGCACCTGACCGTTGGAGATATCCGTCGTTGCCTGAAAGCGCGCCTCGCGGCCATCGGGCAGCGGCACGGTGATCCAACGGCTCTTCAGCATGTCGTCGATCGTCACCGTCGCTTCGGCAGCGACCTCCGGGGTTTTTTCCGGTGGCTTTTCGGGCACAGTGCCGCCCGTGATGCGCCGCACCAGAGAGCCGAGAATGCCGAAGGCCGAGCGCGAGCCGGCCGACGCGGAGACCGTTGCGAACTGTTCTTCTTCCATCTGCAGCTCTTCCGCTGCTGCGGTATTGGCCTGTTCCCGCGGCTTTTCCGCCTGCTGTGCGCCGACATCAGCCGTGGCTTGTGCCTGCTGCGCCTGGCCGGTCTTCACTCCGAAAATACGCTCGACCATATCTTCCGGCGATTCGGCGGCATTACTATGTTGGCCGGATGCCGCCGAGGCTGCTGCCTTGCGGGCATTGGCCCGGGCGAGCTCTTCCATGATCTTGTCGGCATTGGCACGCGCGGCCTTGGCTCGTTCGGCGGCTTCCCGTGCCGCCTGCCGCTGCTGTATGATCGTCTGTTCCTGGCTCTGGGCCTTCGCCTCGGCCATACGCGCGATCTGATCGTAGCGGCTGCGCTTCTGGGGATCCTTCAACGTCTCGTAAGCACGGCCGATTTCGGCAAATCGCTCCGACGCCGTCGGATCGCCAGGATTGTGATCGGGATGAGCAGTCTTTGCCAGGCTGCGCCAGGCGGATTTGATTTCGTCCGCCCCCGCATCCTTCCTAACGCCCAGCACCTTATACGGATCCCGCATCTTTCCCGCCATCATTCGTGGGTGTGCCCAGCCCCATCGCAGCACCCCAAGCAAAGAACCAATTGATAGCGCTTCGCCGTCCTGCCTCCTGTCATGGGAGGCAAGGGTGATGCGCCGATGAGCCGATCCTGCGGGAAGAGTTGCTAATCAGGCGTTACGGCGGAGAGGGGCAGCAGATCCCCATTTCGGGGCATGGTTAGCCAATCGCTAACAAGCGGTGCCAAAAATCGCAGTCGGACGGAGAGCGCGGATGTCAACATCACGCGTACGGAACCAAAAATGTTTTGGAGGCGATGGAAGCAGGAGAAAGGCGATCAGCCTGCCTGCTGGAAGCTCAGCAACTGCCATTCGCCGAGGCCGACAAGGCAAGTCCTGCCAGAGAAGTTGGCAACGCCCTGATAGGAGTGCCGGCTCGTGCGGAATTGGCGGCAGACCACGCCGGATGCATTGCTTTCGACAATCGTGTCGATGACGCCGGCGCTGCCGGTCGAGGTGTTTGCCCAGGGTATGGGCTGTCCGTTGAGCTTATTGAGATCCGCCGAGGTGACGGCATTGCGCACTGTGGTCTCGTCGGAGATGCTGTCCGCTGTCACCGGTGCCGTCGGCACGGTGCCCGTCGATACGCTGCGATCCACTTTGGCCGAGCTCAGGTAGTCCATGCCGCCGCCGACGCAGCCGCCAAGGGTGAAAAGGGAGATGAGGGCGACAGCCATCGTCACGCCTTTTGCAAGCTTGCGCTTTGTATGAACGATCGACTTTGCTATGACTTCCACCCGAACTTCTTGGCCAGCCAGAGGGGCCGGCGGTTATTAGGAATTGCGGAGCTTTTGAATTAATATGTCGGAAAACGAGTTAACAAGCGGTGACTTCACCGAGCAGAATGAACCTTTCAGTCTCTTTGCGTCCTGGCTGCGTGAGGCGGAGACCACCGAACCGAACGATCCGAATGCGGTAGCGCTGGCAACGGTGGATAAGGATGGTTTGCCAAATGTCCGCATGGTTCTTCTGAAAGGTTTCGATAGCGACGGATTCGTATTCTATACAAATTTCGAGAGCCAGAAAGGCCAAGAAATTCTTTCCCAGAAGAAAGCCGCCATGTGCTTCCACTGGAAGTCGCTGCGTCGCCAGGTGCGTTTGCGTGGCCTGGTTGAAGTGGTAAGCGATAAGGAAGCCGACGAATACTATAAGACAAGGCCTCGCGGCAGCCGCATCGGGGCATGGGCCTCAAAGCAGTCGCGACCGCTGGAAGGCCGCTTCGCGCTGGAAAAGGCCGTTGCCGAATATACCGCCCGTTACGCGATCGGCGATATTCCGCGCCCGCCTTACTGGTCCGGATTCCGCATCCGGCCGCTGTCGATCGAATTTTGGCACGACCGCCAGTTCCGCCTGCATGATCGTATCGAATTTCGTCGCGATATGCCTGAAGGCGCTTGGCAAAAGGTGCGGATGTATCCGTAAACCTTATGCAGGCTCCCGGCGCCCCATCAGCCGCATGGGGATGCCGGATGCAAGCGCCGACGCATAGCGAGGCTTCTGATAATGGCCGTTCAGCGATAGCCGCGGCAGCAGCAGCGGTGCATTGCCGTTTGTCGTTGTGATCGTGCCGGGGCGCGTGGTGACGCCGACGGAAAAGCCGAGCTCTGCCGCAAGCCGGCCCTCGCGCGGCGAGGCGGCTTCGTTCGTGCCATAGGGGTAGGCGATTGTGGTGGGCCGCTTTCCGGTGATGTCGGCGACATAATCGGCCGAAAGTGCTATTTCCGCGGCCGCCTCCGCCTCGGGGAGCCTTGCCAACGCCCGATGGCTCACCGTATGAGCGCCGAGCGAGGCAAGGGGATGGCGTGCGAGCTGCCGCAATTCGTTACGATCCATGATCGATGCGCGGACGATGTCGAGTGGTTCCAGGCCATGACGCCGGGCAAGCTCATCGATCCGGCCGACGGCTTCGCTTTCTTCGTCGCTGTGGACGAAAGCGGCGAAGCGGGCGAATGCGGCATGCTTCTGGCTGTCTTTGCCGAGCGGCAGAAACTCGTCTCCTGATCCGAAATCGAATGTCACCCGATCCAGCCGGCCAAGCAGCTCAGCCAGCGTCTCCCACCATATGCTATGGGTCCGTTCAGAAAGCCCCTGCGCGACGAAGACGGTGAAGGGCACATTGTGGCGCGCAAAGATCGGCAGGGCATAATCGAGATTGTCCCGGTTGCCGTCGTCGAGGGTGAGGGCGACGAAGGGCTGTCTGCCAGAAGCCTCTTTTGCCCGTGACGTAAGAGCGTCGAGTGCGATGAACTCGTAACCGTCCTGTTTCAGCCGGACGATCGCCTGTTCGAGAAAGTCGGGCGAGACCTCCAGATGCGCATTGGGCGCAAAACGGCGGGGGAGGGCAGGGCGGACGTGATGAAGGGTGAATATCGTGCCGAGGCCGGCAACGTCGCGCATCAGCCCCGCGCCCTTCAAGATTGCGGCAGCTTCCAGTCCGCTTGAGATCATCGTGCGCTTGAGGCGGACCTTGATGCCCTGTTCCATGCGGCTCGACCCGGTTGACCAATGTCAACGCTGTAGCGCATCCCCGTTAAACCTTACTGAATCTTTGTCATAATTTCCAATGCGTTAATGCTTATTTTACCAGGAAAGGCAAAATTGAAGAACTATCGAGGCTGTTGCCTCAATATCGCACCGGTATCAGGCTTTTTGTCGCAAAATCATACAGGGATTGATGCGGTGTGTTGGCATTCTTTCGGTTGGGGACAATTATGAAACGACTTCTGATGGCTTTGTCTGCGGCCGTCTTGCTGTTGAGCGCTCCCGTGGCGAGCTACGCTGGCAGCGCCTATTTCATCATGGATGCAAAGACCGGCAACGTGCTGGCATCCAGCAATGCGGATGACCTCAACCATCCGGCATCGCTGACCAAGATGATGACACTGTACATGACCTTCGAGGCGATCCACCGCGGCAAGCTGAGCTGGAATACCAGGATCCCGGTTTCGCGCTTCGCCTCTGCCAAGCCGCCCACCAAGCTGGGCCTCAAGCCCGGCGGCACGGTGACCGTCCGCGAAGCCGTCGATGGCATGATCATCAAGTCTGCCAACGACGCCGCCACCGCCATGGCGGAAGCGCTTGGCGGCAGCGAAAGCGGCTTTGCGCGGATGATGACGCAGAAGGCGCGCGAACTCGGCATGCGCCGCACCACCTTCATGAATGCCTCGGGCCTTCCGAACATGCAGCAGTGGACGACGGCCCGAGATATGTCGACGCTCGCCGTCGCGCTCATCAACAACTATCCCCAGGAATACCGGCTCTTCTCGCAGACGAGCTTTAACTACCGCGGCCATTACGTGCGCGGCCATAACAATCTGATGTATCGCTATGAAGGCATGGACGGTATTAAGACCGGCTATACCAATGCCTCCGGCTTCAACCTCGTCAGCGCCGTGCGCCAGGGCAATCGCCGTGTGATTGGCGTCGTCATGGGCGGCGCCACCGCGCGTGGCCGCGATGCGATGATGGCGTCGCTGCTGGACCGCTATGTGCCCAAGGCAGCCCCCGCCGCGACATCGCGCCTGATGGCGAGCGTCGGCGGCGGCAAGATGGCCAAGCAGGTCGAAGTGGCGTCTGCATCGGACGATGTTGCCGTGGATGTCGATACGCAGACCACCGCAGCCACCCCACGCAAACGCGCGGAGGTCGTTCCGATGGCATTCGCTGCCGCCTCGAACGTCACCGTGCCGATGGATCGCCCGGCTGCGATGGACGAGATCCTGGCCGACAACAAGCAGACGGCAACCGCCAGCAAGCCGGTGGTATCCGGAAGCTGGCAGGTGCAGATCGCAGCGACGCCGACCGCCCAGGCTGCCAAGGATATTCTCTCGGAAGCGAAGTCCAAGGCCGGCAATGCGCTCGCCAATGCCTCGCCCTATACCGAGGCCGTCGGCAAGGGTGCCAGCACGGTCTATCGCGCCCGCTTCACCGGCTTTGCAAGCCGCGACGATGCGAATTCCGCCTGCTCTGCTTTGAAGCGTAAGGACTTCGATTGCATGCTGCTGCCAAGCAAGGGCTAAGCATAATCTTGAATTGGATAAACGCGAGCCGGCGGAGCGATCTCCGCCGGCTCGACTTTTTGGCGGGAATCGTTCATTGATGTCTAGAACATAAAGGGAACGATTTCGATGCTGAAAGATCTGATGGAGCAATTCGAAACCGCTTCGGCGCGCTACGCCGCCGATAACGGCATGGAGCGTGACAACGATTGGTTCGTGCTGAAACTCCAGGAGGAGATGGGCGAGCTGATCCAGATCTGGAACAAGGTCACCGGCCGTGGACGGCGCAAGGGCATGAGCGATGTGGAACTGGCAACCGCACTTGCCGACGAAACGGCCGATGTGCTCGGCCACATTCTTTTATTCGCGCATCGCAACGGCCTGGATTTGACCGCTGCGGTGGAGCGCAAATGGCGTTTTCGTCCCGAGGCGTGATAAGCGCCTCAAGAACGATTAGGTCTTGGTGCCGCCCACCGTGATCTGATCCATGCGCAGATGCGGCTGACCGACGCCGACAGGAACCCATTGCCCTGCCTTGCCGCAATTGCCGATGCCGGTATCGAGCTTCATGTCGTTGCCGATCATCGAGACGCGTTTCATCGCATCCGGGCCGTTGCCGATCAGCATCGCGCCCTTGATCGGCGCGCCGACCTTGCCGTCCTCGATGAGATAGGCTTCGGTGCAGCCGAAAACGAACTTGCCTGAGGTGATATCAACCTGACCGCCGCCGAAGGAAACGGCGTAGATGCCCTTCTTCACCGAGGCGATGATTTCTTCCGGCGTCTTGTCGCCCCCGAGCATATAGGTGTTGGTCATGCGCGGCATCGGGGTATGGGCATAGCCCTGGCGGCGGCCGTTGCCGGTCGCCTTCATACCCATCAGCCGGGCATTCTGCCGGTCCTGCATGTAGCCGACCAGTTTGCCGTTTTCGATCAGCACGTTATAGGCCGAGGGCGTGCCTTCGTCGTCGACCGTAATCGAGCCGCGGCGGTTCTCGATCGTGCCGTCATCGACGACCGTGACGCCGGGAGCGGCCACCATCTGGCCTAGCAGGCCGGCGAAGGCTGATGTCTTCTTGCGGTTGAAGTCGCCTTCGAGCCCATGCCCGACGGCTTCGTGCAGCATGACGCCCGGCCAGCCAGAACCGAGCACGACATCCATCGTACCGGCAGGCGCCTCGATCGCCTCCAGATTGACAAGCGCCTGACGCAGGGCCTCGTCGGCGCCGTGGTGCCAATTGTCCGCTGTGACAAAGTCGCCGAAGCCGATCCGGCCGCCGGTGCCGAAGGAGCCGGATTCCTGCCGGTCGCCGTCCCCCACGATCACGGAGATATTGACACGCGTCATCGGCCTCACATCGCGAACGCGATGACCGTCCGCGCGCAGAATGTCGACCACCTGCCAGCTTGCGGCGATGGATGCCGTCACCTGGCGGACCTTGTCGTCCTTGTCGCGCAGATAGCTGTCGATCCGCTGCAGGAGCTTTGCCTTCTCCTCGAAGCTCGGCGTGCCGATCGGGTTCTCGTCGCCATAGAGCACCTTGTTGGTGCGCTGCGGCGCGGCCGCATAGGAGCCGGCATAGCCCGATGTCACCGCGCGCACCGCATCGGCGGCGCGCTTCAATGCAGCCTCGGAAAGATCCCCCGCATGGGCATAGCCCACCGCTTCGCCGGCGACGGCGCGAAGGCCGAAGCCCTGTTCGGTATTGAAGCTGCCGCCCTTCATCCGGCCATTGTCGAATGTCAGCGATTCCGCCTGGACATGCTCGACGAAGAGCTCGCCGTCATCGGCGCCGGAAAGAGCTTCGGCAACGATGCCGCGCAGCTTGGCTTCATCGGCATCGAAAAGTGTAAGGAGGTCGGTATTCATGGATCATGTGCTCCGTTCAGAGCCGATGTAGGCTTCGCACCGCGCAAGAGCAAGCCCATCCGGTCAGGGAAGGGCGTCGTAGCCGTCCGCAAAGCCCTTCAAATCCACAGGGATGCCGATGCCTTCTTCCGGCGACTGGAAGACGATGAAGGTTGCCGTGGCGCCGCTGCGCAGCGTCTTCAGCAACTGGTCTTCCAGCACGACTTCGGCGTAGCAGCCATCGGAGAAGCAGCGCACGAAATAGGCGCGGCCGATATCCTTGCCGTCGATATTGAGGCCGAGACCGTTTGGCAGCAGAACGCCGAGCGGCGCCAGTACGCGCAGGATCTTGGACTTGCGGTCAGCCGTCTTCAGCACGACGACGGACAGACCGATTTCCGGACGATCCTCGGCGATCACGTTCTGCATCAGCGCGCACTGCTCGGTCGCCGCACCTGCCGGCTTGTCGCACACGACGGACCATGCACCGTGGCTGGAGCGGACCGTACCCGGCGGTTGCGGAACCTGGCTGGTCGGAACTTGCTGCGTATGCGGCGGCTGCTGGCCCGGCTGGTCCGGCTGCAACTGTTGGGTCTGCTGCGCCGGCGGCTGAGTCTGCTGGCCCTGCTGCGCCCATGCGGGTGCGGCAACTGCGGCAGCGACACCGCCGGTAACGAGCAAAAGCCGGGCGAGGGAACGAAAACCCATGGAAACCTCTAGATTCGAATCAGTGCCGCTATTGTTGAAGCCCAGGCCGGCAAATGAAAAGCCCCGGCTGCTGGATTCCAACCGACTACGGCGGAAATACGACCTCTACTCCATTTTGTCCCGGCGGCGCCATGGACCGCGATGCAATTTTTCGTATGATGATGAAATGCTTGCCATGTCCGCGACAAGCTTGGGGGGATATTCGCGCAAAAATGCCGCACTAACAAATGTCGTGAGTTGTTGCGGAGCACCCCAAACTGTGGTTTGAAGCGCAATGGATTGTAGGGATACTGCGTTTGAGGAAGATCTGGGATCAAACGCTGGAGGGAGAGACATCGTGATGAAAAGAGCTTACGCGGCTCTGGCGGCTATGATCTGTCTGCTTTTTGCGACAGGTAGCTACGCCGATCAGCCGAGACCTTGGGAAACCGGTATGCAGCAGGCTGCAACCGGCAACATGCATCAAATCCGCTGGTTTGAGGCATACACGCTTTGGTTTATCATTCCGATCACGCTGCTTGTTCTGGTCCTGCTGGTGGTGGTCATGGTCAAGTTCCGGGCGTCCAAGAACCCGGTTCCGTCCAAGACGAGCCACAACACGCTGATCGAAGTCGTCTGGACCATCGGACCGGTCCTCATTCTTCTCTTCCTGGCTATTCCCTCCTTCAATCTTCTGACCGATCAGCTGACCTTCCCGGAAAAGACGGATGTCACCGTCAAGGCGACGGCGACGCAGTGGCAGTGGAATTATGAATATGAGGGCAGCGGCGCGACGCCGGTTGCCTTCGACTCCTTCATGCTGAAGGAACAGGACCGCGCCGCCGCAGGCAAGGACGACAAGTCGAAATATCCGCGGCTGCTCGCCGTCGATAACGAAATGGTCGTTCCCGTCGGCAAGAATGTGCGCCTTCTCATCACCGCCGCACCGACCGACGTCATCCATTCCTTCGCCTTGCCTGCATTTGGTGTCAGGATTGACGCCATTCCGGGCCGTCTGAACGAAACCTGGTTCAATGCCGACCGCGAAGGCCTGTACTATGGACAGTGTTCCGAGCTCTGCGGCAAGGATCACTCTTTCATGCCGATCGCCATCCGTGTCGTCTCCGACGATCAGTACAAGCAGTGGCTTGCCGCTGCTGCAACCGATGTCGGCAAGGCGAACAAGGCTCTGATGGCCGCCGTCGACCAACCGACGACCGTCAAGGTCGCGGAAAACACGGCGAAGTAAGAGGGTAGGAACAATGGCTGGATCCAAGGCACACGACGATCACTCGCATGATCTTCACGACGCCCACGCGCACGACGATCATCACGCACACAAGCAAACTTTCGCTGATCGTTGGCTATTTTCGACGAATCACAAAGACATCGGCACGCTCTATCTGATCTTCGCGATCTTTGCGGGCGTGATCGGCTTCCTCCTTTCCGTTGCTATCCGCATGGAATTGCAGGAGCCCGGCATCCAGATCTTCAGCGGTCTGGCATCGATGGTCTATGGCTTTTCGGGCGATGCCGCCATCGACGGCGGCAAGCAGATGTACAACGTCTTCGTCACCGCCCACGCGCTGATCATGATCTTCTTCATGGTCATGCCGGCGATGATCGGCGGCTTTGCCAACTGGATGGTGCCGATCATGATCGGTGCGCCGGATATGGCTTTCCCGCGCCTCAACAACATCTCCTTCTGGCTGCTCGTCCCGGCATTCCTGTTGCTCATCCTCTCGATGTTCGTCGAAGGCCCGGCAGGCGCTTACGGCGCGGGCGGCGGCTGGACGATGTATGCGCCCCTGTCGGGCACGGTCGGCCATCCCGGCCCGGCGATCGATCTGGTTATCTTCGCGCTGCATATTGCGGGCGCTTCGTCGATCCTCGGTGCGATCAACTTCATCACCACGATCCTGAACATGCGCGCTCCCGGCATGACGCTACACAAGATGCCGCTGTTTGCCTGGTCGGTTCTGATCACCGCCTTCCTGCTGCTTCTGTCGCTGCCGGTTCTCGCCGGCGCCATCACCATGCTGTTGACCGACCGCAATTTCGGCACGACCTTCTTTGCGCCGGAAGGCGGCGGTGACCCGCTGCTCTACCAGCACCTCTTCTGGTTCTTCGGCCATCCGGAAGTCTACATCCTGATCCTGCCCGGTTTCGGCATGATCAGCCACATCATCTCGACCTTCTCGCGCAAGCCGATCTTCGGTTATCTTGGCATGGCCTACGCCATGGTCGCGATCGGCGCCGTCGGCTTCGTCGTCTGGGCCCACCACATGTATGTGACCGGCCTCTCGCTCGACACGCAGCGCTACTTCGTCTTCGCAACGATGGTCATCGCGGTTCCAACGGGCGTCAAGGTCTTCTCGTGGATTGCGACGATGTGGGGCGGTTCGATCCAGTTTCGCACGCCGATGATCTGGGCGCTTGGCTTCATCTTCCTGTTCACGCTTGGCGGCGTCACCGGCGTCCAGCTCGCCAATGCCGGCCTCGACCGCGAACTGCATGCGACTTACTTCGTTGTGGCACACTTCCACTATGTTCTGTCGCTTGGCGCCGTCTTCGCCATCTTCGCTGCCTGGTACTACTGGTTCCCGAAGATGACCGGCTACATGTACAATGAGCGGATCGGCAACTGGCACTTCTGGATCACCTTCGTCGGCGTGAACATGGTGTTCTTCCCGCAGCACTTCCTGGGTCGTGCGGGCATGCCGCGCCGCTACATCGACTATCCGGATGCCTATGCCGGCTGGAACTTCGTCTCCTCCATCGGCTCCTATGTCGCAGCCGTTGGCCTTTGCTTCTTCTTCTGGGGCGTTATAGATGCCTTCGCAAAGAAGCGCGTCGCAGGCGATAATCCCTGGGGTGAGGGCGCAACCACTCTCGAGTGGCAGCTGTCGTCGCCGCCGCCGCACCATCAGTGGGAAGAGCTGCCGCGCATCAAGTAGCTCATTTCCGGACGCCGTGATAAGCGGCGTCCGTTTCAACGGATAATTGGAAGAAAGAATGACGGTCATCGACAATCACGAAGCACTCGCAAAGCAAGGCGATACCGGCCTGTCGGAAGCGGGTGCGCGCGATTATTTCGAGCTTCTGAAGCCGCGCGTGATGTCGCTGGTCGTCTTCACCGCCTTTACCGGCCTCGTATTGGCTCCCGGCCATATCAACCCCGTTCTCGGTTTCATCGCCATCCTCTGCATTGCGGTCGGCGCGGGTGCATCCGGCGCCCTGAACATGTGGTATGATGCCGATATCGACGCTGTCATGACCCGCACCAAGAGCCGGCCGATACCTTCAGGCCGTATCAATCCATCGGAAGCGCTGGCCTTCGGCCTGGTGCTGTCGGGCTTTTCGGTTGTTATCCTCGGTCTTGCGATCAATTGGCTTTCCGCCGGCATTCTCGCCTTCACGATTTTCTTCTATGCCGTCGTCTACACGATGTGGCTGAAGCGCTCGACGCCACAGAACATCGTCATCGGCGGTGCAGCCGGCGCTTTCCCGCCTGTCATCGGCTGGGCATGCGTCACCGGCAGCGTGCCGGTCGAAAGCATTGTGCTCTTCCTCATCATCTTTCTCTGGACGCCAGCCCATTTCTGGGCACTGGCACTCTTCAAAATGGGGGATTACGAGGCCGTCGGCGTACCGATGCTGCCGAATGTCTCCGGCATCCAGACGACGAAGAATCAGATCGTCGTCTATGCGGTGCTGACCGCCATCTTCGGCGTCGCGCCGGCTTTCATGGGCTTTGCTAGCTTCGGCTATGGCGTCGTTGCCGCGGTGCTTGGCGCGATCTTCGTGCACTGTTCCATCGCCGTCTGGCGCATGGCCGATGGCGACGTGAAGATGGTGCCAGCAAAGAAGCTCTTCGGTTTCTCCATTTTCTATCTCTTCGCGATCTTTTCCGCGCTGCTGATCGACCGGCTCGTTGCCGTGCTGATATCGGGCGGCGGTGGAGGCTGGCTATGATCGAACTCGTCAAGCTGACCGAAGCGCAGAAGAAATCGCGGCGAGGGCGCAATATCGCGCTCGGGCTGGTGCTTGCCGGTCTGGTGGTGCTGTTCTACGCAATCACCATCATCAAGGTCGGTTCCGGACACGTTTGAGGAGGCGTGATGGAGGGGGAGGTCACAAAAAGCACGAGGAACGGCGCCCGTAACAACGGGATGATCGTTGCCATGTGCCTGAGCTTCGTCGTCGGCATGAGCGCCATGTGCGCCGCCGCCGTGCCGCTCTATCGCATGTTCTGTCAGGTGACGGGCTATAACGGCACGACGCAGCGCGTCGAGCAGGTGTCGAACCTCATCCTCGACAAGCAGATCCAGGTTTCCTTCGATGCCAACGTTGCGCCCGGCCTGCCGTGGGATTTCAAGCCGCTGCAGAAGTCTGTGAGCCCGAAGATCGGCGAGACGGTCGAGGTCAAGTTCCAGATCGAGAACAAGTCGGACAAGATGGAGCGCGGCCAGGCGATCTTCAACGTCACGCCGCTCGAAGCCGGGGTCTATTTCAACAAGGTCCAGTGCTTCTGCTTCAACGAGACGGATCTCGCGCCCGGCGAAAAGCGCGAGATGTCAGTGGTTTTCTATGTCGATCCCGAGATCGCCAAGGCTCCGGAAACCAAGACGATCAACGCGCTGACACTATCCTACACCTATTACCCGCGGGAAGGCGCAAAGCCCGTGGCATCCAATGACGGCGGTACGAAGCCGGTGGAAAAAAAGCTTTGATGGAGAGTGCTTTTCGGTCTGACCGGAAGCAATATGGGAAAAAGTTATTCGGGGATTGCTGATATGGCCGAAGTGCATCAGAGAAAACACGATTATCACATCATCGAGCCCAGCGCGTGGCCGATTACCGCGGCCCTCGGGGCCTTCGTGATCACCTTCGGCGGTGTCTGCTTCATGCGTTACCTGAATGGTGGCGCAATGCATTTGTTCGGGATCAATTTCGCGCAGCCCTGGCTTTTCTTCATCGGCCTCGCCGTGATCCTCTACGTCATGTACGGCTGGTGGGCCGATACGATCAAGGAAGCACATGAGGGCGCGCATACCCGCGTCGTCTCGCTGCATCTGCGCTACGGCATGATCATGTTCATCGCCTCCGAGGTGATGTTCTTTGTCGCCTGGTTCTGGGCCTATTTCGACGTCAGCCTGTTCCCGAACGAGGCGATCCAGGCATCGCGCACGGCCTTCCTCGGCGGTCAATTCCCGCCGAAGGGTCTTGAGGTGCTCGATCCCTGGCACCTGCCGATCTACAACACCATCATCCTGCTGCTGTCGGGCACCACGGTTACCTGGGCTCACCATGCGCTTCTGCACGGCGACCGCAAGGGACTGATCCAGGGCCTGACGCTGACCGTGCTGCTTGGCGCGCTGTTTTCCTGCGTCCAGGCCTATGAATATGCCCACGCTCCATTCGCGTTCAAAAACTCGATCTATGGTGCGACCTTCTTCATGGCGACCGGCTTCCACGGTTTCCACGTTCTGATCGGGACGATCTTCCTGCTGGTTTGCCTGGTTCGTGCCATCCGCGGCGATTTCACGCCGAAACAGCATTTCGGCTTCGAGGCGGCCGCCTGGTACTGGCACTTCGTCGACGTCGTCTGGCTGTTCCTGTTCTTCTGCATCTACATCTGGGGCAGCTGGGGCGCACCGCTCGCGGCCGGCTGATCGCTATCGATCTTTCGAAAATAAAAGGCGGGCGCTCAGCGTCCGCCTTTTGTTTTGTGTCCTCAATCCCTTGAGACAATTCTCTCGAATGCAGTGGGATGGGGCGGGTCCTTGGCAAGCAATTGGCGGATTTCTTCGGCACAGGCCTCGGGGCTATTCACCGAAGTATCGACTTCCAGATCGTAGATCCCCGGGCGGTGGACCTCTTCCTGCCATGCGATGACCGGCGCAGGGGCAGGCACGCCAACCTCGACCTTCACGTAAGTGCCCTGTCTTTCCGGCCCTTCCGCCAATCGCCGCTGCATCACAACATCGAGGGGACAACGCACGCCGACGAGCAAAACGGGCAGTTCTGCAAGCAACCGGGCGCAATCGGCGAGAATGCCGAGCGGTTGCGAATAACTGTTGTGATGACCGAATTCCGCGACCACATTCAATCCCATGCGGCTATGTGCGGCGATCGAGGCATAGAGTGCGGCATAAAGGCGCTGAACCAGCGGCTCGAGATCAGGCCGCTCGCCGCCAGGGCGCAAGCCGATGCCCGGGCGATAGCGTGGAGGCATGATATGCCGCACATAGGCATCGACGCCGAGATTGACCCACACGCCTTCGAAATCAGCCTGTATCACCTCGACGATGCTGCTTTTTCCGGATCGCGGCGCGCCATTGAGAATGATGATCTGACCAAGAGGCGATCCTTCACTGGTTGTCATGAATCCAATCCTTTCTGCATGCTTTTCCCAGGCTGCTGGTGCGGCGTATCCACGCTTTTCGATTGGACGGACGCGCACATCGCGTTTACTGATAGTGACAGGGGCGAGATCGATAGGTTCGCTCGCAAATGGCAGACCGATCGAGACAGAACTTTGACCTCAGAGCAAGACAATACGCCGGACGAGGCATCCCATAGCGACAGCGCTCTCTTTGCGCCCGTCGATCCGTTCAAGGTCGGCATACAGGGATGTTGCCCGCGTTGCGGCCAGGGCAAGCTCTTCGATGGGTTATTGTCGCTGAAGCCACGCTGTGCCGCCTGTGATCTCGATTACGCCTTCGCCGATGCCGGCGATGGGCCAGCCGTCTTCGTCATCCTGATCGTCGGCTTCATCATCATCGGTTCGGTCTTGTGGATGCAGATCAATTATGCGCCGCCGATCTGGGTCTATATAGTGCTGTTCGCCCCGCTGACGATCATTCTTTCGCTATTGTCCCTGCGCTGGTGCAAGGGCATCCTGATCGCCCTGCAATATCGCAACAACGCCGCCGAAGGGCGTGTCCACCGTGACTGAGTCGGCAGTGCCTGTGCGCCGCGCCAATCCCTTGTGGCAGATCGCCAAGGCACTGCTTCTGCTCGTTGCCTTCGTCATCCTGATCGGGCTCGGCACCTGGCAGGTCGAGCGACTGCAGTGGAAGGAAGGCCTGCTCGCCGACATCGCTGCCCGCAAGGATGCACCTGCTGTACCCTTGTCGGCGATCGAGGCCATGGCGGCATCTGGTGGCGATATCGAATATCGTGTCGTCACGGCAACTGGCCATTACCTCAACGACAAGGAGCGACATTTCCTCGCCACCCACGATGGCGATCCCGGCTATCACATCTATACGCCGTTGCAGCTGGACGATGGCCGCTTTATTTTCGTCAATCGAGGCTTCGTTCCCACCGAGGCGAAGGACCCCGAAAAGCGCAAGCAGGGCGAATTGATGGGTGAACAGACCGTTATCGGCCTTGCTCGGGCAAAGCTCGTCGACCGGCCCGACGGCATGCCGGACAATGATCTCGGCAAGAACATCTTCTTCTGGAAGGATCTGGACGCCATGGCCTCCAGCGTCGGCCTGCCGAGGGACAAGGTACTGCCCTTCTTCATCGACGCCGACAAGACGCCCAATTCGGCGGGCCTGCCGATCGGCGGCGTCACCATCGTCGATCTGCCGAACAATCACCTGCAATATGCGGTGACCTGGTATGGGCTGGCAGCGGCGCTGGCAGCGATCGTCGCCATATCCTGGTGGCGCAAACATCATCCGGACGCGCCCCGACAATAGAGGCATGCAATAGAATAGCTTCATTTCGATGAAATATTCGGCTAGAGCATGATCCCAAAAGTGCGCCAGCGGTTTTTGGATAAGACCATGCGGACTGAATGGAGCAGGCGGCAGGGCAGCCCTATCTATGGCTCAGCCATCGTCGCGCATTTCGGAAGAGATATGAACATAGCTGTTTCCAAACCTGACCTGACCATCCGGCTTTGCGGGCCGCGCGGCTTCTGCGCCGGCGTCGACCGCGCCATTCAGATCGTCGTTCTGGCGCTGAAGGCCTATGGCGCGCCGGTTTATGTCCGCCACGAGATCGTCCATAACCGCTATGTCGTCGAGGGGTTGGAAGCCAAGGGCGCCATCTTCGTCGAGGAGCTGGACGAGATCCCGGCCGAGCATCGCGCCCAGCCCGTCGTCTTCTCGGCGCATGGTGTGCCGAAGTCCGTGCCGGCCGATGCCGATGCGCGCAATCTCTTCTATCTTGATGCCACCTGTCCGCTGGTTTCGAAGGTGCACAAGCAGGCCATGCGCCACAATCGTCTCGGCCGCCACGTCGTGCTGATCGGTCATGCCGGCCATCCGGAAGTGATCGGCACCATGGGCCAGCTGCCCGAAGGCGCTGTGTCGCTGATCGAGACGGTGGAGGATGCCGACGTCTACGAGCCCGCCGATCCCGACAATCTCGGCTTCGTCACGCAGACGACGCTCTCGGTTGACGATACCGCCGGCGTCATCGCGCGGCTGCAGGAGCGTTTTCCCAATCTCACGGCACCGGCTGCCGATTCGATCTGCTATGCCACGACGAACCGTCAGGAAGTGGTAAAGGAGGCGGCACCGGGCTGCGATCTCTTCATCGTCGTCGGGGCGCCGAATTCCTCCAATTCCAAGCGCCTCGTCGAAGTGGCGCTCCGGGCGGGGGCGAAGAAATCGGTGCTTGTGCAACGCGCCTCGGAGATCGACTGGGACAATATCGGCGATATCAAGACGGTCGGCCTCTCGGCTGGTGCATCTGCGCCAGAAGTCATCGTCAACGAGATCATCGAAGCTTTCCGCGCCCGCTATAATGCCGTGGTGGAACTCGCTGAAACTGTGAAGGAAACGGAGAATTTCCTCGTCAATCGCGAGCTTCGCAGTATAGAGCTGACGACAGCAGACATGGCTTTCGTCAACGGCGAATAGCCGACCCAAGGCGCTCAAGTTCAGGACTGTTTCGTGGCCGTTTATACCGATATTACCGAAGACGATTTGAAGTGGTTCCTGACCGAATATGATGTCGGCGAGTTGCTCTCCTACAAGGGCATTGCCGAAGGCGTCGAGAATTCGAACTTCCTGCTGCACACGAGCCGCGATCCGTTGATCCTGACGCTTTACGAGAAGCGCGTCGACAAGGGCGACCTGCCGTTCTTCCTGGGGCTGATGCAGCATCTCGCAAGCCGTGGCCTGTCGTGCCCGCTGCCTCTGCCGCGTCGCGACGGCGAATTGCTCGGCCATCTCTCCGGCCGTCCTGCCGCCCTGATTTCCTTTCTTGAGGGCATGTGGCTGCGCAAGCCCGAGGCGCATCATTGCCGCGAAGTCGGCAAGGCACTGGCCGCCATGCATATTGCCGGCGAGGGTTTCGAGATCCGTCGCCCAAATGCGCTATCGCTCGAGGGCTGGCAGACGCTCTGGGAAAAATCCGAGGCACGCGCCGACGAAGTCGAAGCCGGTCTGCAGAGCGAAATCCGCAGCGAACTCGATTTCCTTGGAAAGCATTGGCCGAAGGATCTGCCCGAAGGCGTCATCCATGCCGATCTTTTTCCGGACAATGTCTTCTTCCTCGGCGACACGCTATCCGGCCTGATCGACTTCTATTTCGCCTGCAACGATCAGCTCGCCTATGACGTCTCGATCTGCCTGAACGCCTGGTGCTTCGAGAAGGATCACGCCTACAACATCACCAAGGGCATGGCGCTGCTCGAGGGCTATCAGAGTGTGCGGCAGCTGAGCACTGCCGAAATCGCCGCATTGCCGACGCTTGCCCGCGGCTCGGCCCTGCGCTTCTTCCTGACGCGTCTCTACGACTGGCTGACGACCCCGGCCGGCGCGATGGTCACCAAGAAAGACCCGATCGAATATCTGCGCAAGCTGCGCTTCCATCGCCAGATCGCTTCGGCAGCCGAATACGGGCTGAAGGCATGAAGCACGTCGATATTTTTACCGACGGCGCCTGCTCCGGCAATCCCGGTCCTGGCGGCTGGGGTGCGGTGCTTCGCTATGGCGAGGTGGAGAAGGAACTTTCCGGCGGCGAGGCGGAGACGACCAACAACCGCATGGAGCTGATGGCGGCAATCTCGGCGCTTGGCGCTCTGAAGAGCCCATGCGAGGTCGATCTCTATACCGATAGCGTCTACGTCAAGGACGGCATCACCAAGTGGATCTTCGGTTGGAAGAAGAACGGCTGGAAGACCGCGGACAAGAAACCGGTGAAGAATGCCGAGCTCTGGCAGGCGCTGGACGAGGCCTATAACAGGCACAAAGTGACGCTTCATTGGGTCAAGGGCCATGCGGGACACCCGGAGAACGAGCGGGCCGACGAGCTGGCGCGCAAGGGCATGGAGCCGTTTAAGCGGAAGTAGAATTTTCTATCGTCCGCTCGCGCGATACGCAGCCGCTTTTAGGCCCGCAAGCATTGGACCGCCAACCGACAAGGATGCATAATGGAAATCCGCCCAGAGCAGCCGGGAGACGCCGAAGCGATCCGCCGTATAACGAAGATGGCCTTCGCCTCGATGGAGCACAGCAGTCAAACCGAAGCGCAAATCGTCGATGCTCTTCGCAATGCTGAGGCGCTGACGATTTCTCTCGTGGCGATCGAGGATGGAGACGTCGTCGGACATATCGCTTTCTCGCCGGTTACGATCGATGGAAAAGATTGCGGCTGGTACGGGCTTGGCCCGCTCTCGGTGACGCCTAGTCGCCAGAAACACGGCATTGGCGGTGCGCTTGTTCGCGAAGGTCTTTCGCGTCTGACGAAGATAGATGCCAGAGGCTGCGTTGTTCTTGGTAATCCGGATTACTACAAGCGTTTCGGTTTTGACAATGATCCCGGCCTGGTACTCGATGGAGTACCTGCCGAATATTTCATGAGGCTGGTCCTGAATGGGGGCGCCGTGCTCTCGGGACGCGTCGACTATCATGAGGGCTTCAGCGCGACCTGATGCTGGCTGCGATCGGAGCGGACGGGACGACTTTCCCACGCTCATAGCCATCAAAGCGGATAGTTCGAATAGATCATCTTGAGACTTGGATCATTGGCGATGCTGACCGGAGTGACCAGGCTCTGGTTGAGAATATATCGGTAGCACTGATCGAAATCAAAACCGCGCTCCGTGCATTCGCTGTCGCGCTTCCATCGCGACTGGACCAGCTTTCTGACAAGCATATTGTCGATGTTCAGCTCCGATATTTTCTGCACCTTGCCGATCTCCATACCTACGGCCTTGTAAGCGAGATAGGGCAATTCGCTGCAATAGATCGCGTCGTTGTTGAAGGAGAAGAAAAGGTCGTAGGGTTTGCCGTAAAGCGTGCGAGAGTAGGATATGAGCCGCTGCGCCATCTCTGGCGTGAGGCGCTGATCGCGATAGATCGCTGCCCGCTTCAGCAAGCCGCGACTGACCCATGCCTTCAGCGGCGTTTCTTTGACCTTCTCTGCGGCCTCAATGACTGTGATGGTACCGTGGTCATTCTTTATGATGCCCATATGCGAAAAGGTCGAACGGGTCGCGAATATGATGGCGCTTGATTGATTGCTGGTCGATGTCTGAAAAATCAGATCACCATCCCTAAGCGGCGGATAATCGCCACCAGCAGTGGCATAGAGTGTTCCTGCAACAAGACAGGCGCACAGGATCGCCGCGGCTATCAGTTTCTTCATGCCAACCCCGGAACTGATTGAAAGTTTTTGATCAATTTGCCTTCGTGAAAGAACCCTTCGCGCCGAAAGATGGCATCTGGAAGGCCTGCAACAAAGCAGATGACGATTCGGCCGCAATCCTGGCGAGAGTCATCGAGTGGATACCCCTAGAGGCACGGATATAAGGCAGAGATTGCCGCGTCGCACAGGACTCGATCACATCAGAATGTGATCGAGCGCGCTTCGCACTCTCGGCTTTTCGGCGGCGGGCAAAGGTAGGATCGGGCGCGGCGGATCGATCCTGCAAAGATCGAGGGCTTCGGCAATCGCATACATCACCCGGAAGCTGCCGAACTCCTTGAACAGGCTCCATAGCGGCTGGAACTTTTGATCGAGCCGCTGAGCTTCCGCAATGTCGCCGGCTTGCGCAGCCCGTGTGAGCGCCAGCGCCTCGGCGGGCAGGAGGCCGGCAACCACGCTGTACCAGGCATCGGCACCGGCCAACAGCCCGGCTGCCGCTCCCCAATCACCGCTATAGCCGATGGCGAAACCCTTTGGCGTTTCCTGGTGCAGACGCCCTATCTCTCCCTCGAAATCGCCTCCTTGCGGTAGAGGCATCTTCACCGCCACGATATTTGTCACCTTCGCCAGGCGGGCAATCAGACCATCGCTGAATGTAAATTCTGTCGTTCCGGGATTGTTGTAGATGCAAAGCGGCAGTTCGCCGGCCTCCGCGACTGCTGCAAAGTGCTGGTAGACCTCTTCCTCCGTGAGTGGCGTATAGGACATGGGGGCCAGCAGCAGCCCATCCGCACCCGCCGCCTTGGCGTCACGCGCCAAAGCCTGCGCTTCGTCCGTTCGCAGTGCTCCAACCCCAACGATGACGGGGATCTTGCCGCCGACACTTGTCATTGCCGTCTGTACGGCCCGCCGGCGCTCGTCGCGTGACAGGAAGGCGTAACCGCCCGTACTGCCGAGCAACCCGATGGAATCAGCGCCCGCCAGTTGGATGCGTTCGAGCAGGCGGGCGAGCACTACAATATCAACGTGTCCGGAAGCATCGGTCGGGGTAATCGGAAAGGCCGAAAGGCCGGTAAAGAGCGTCACGATTGTTTTCCTTCTCTGTCAGGCTCCGACCAGCGATAGCGCTCGAAAAGCAGAAGCTGAAATCGTCCTACGCTTGGCGCCGTGTGACTGTCCATGAATATGCCGCAGAAATCATACTCCGCGCAGCAGCTTGGTGGCGATCATCCACATCGTAAGAGCAATGAGCGTTTCCAGAATGCGCCAGGACGCGGGGTTCGCGAAGATCGGCCTCAGCCACCTCGCGCCAAAGCCGAGCGAAAAGAAGAACAGGAAGGAGCCCGTCATGGCACCCACCGCAAATGAAGCCTCATTCCCCGGAAACCGGGTCGAGATCGTGCCAAGTAGCGCGACCGTGTCGAGATAGACATGCGGGTTGAGCCAGGTGAGCGCCAGGCACATGGCAAGCGTCTGCCGGAAGCTCGATGACTTCGCCTCTCCGGCGGCCAGCACCGCGGACGAACGAAAGGCGGAATAGAGGCTCCTGGCTCCGTACCAGATCAGGAAGGCCGCTCCTGCATAGCGCATGACTGGATCGAGCCAGGGCAGCAGCGTGGAGATTTGGCGGAAGCTCGTCACCCCGAGTACGATGAGCGCCGCATCGGAGAGCGCGCATGCAAGGCACACGGCGAATACATGCTCGTTGCGAAGGCCCTGACGCAGGACGAAGGCGTTTTGCGCGCCGATCGCGACAATCAGGCTGAGCCCCATCGTGAGGCCCGTCATATAGATCGAAAAATTCATCCTTGTCGAAATGCTCCAAAATCGGTGAGCATTTCCGGTATCGGCATATGAAGATTTACGCTACTTAATGTTGATAATCCAGATTAAGAAAAACTAAGCTATGCTCGACTATTCCGCTCTCCGTGCCGTTTCCATGGTCGCCCAAACCGGCAGCTTCGAAAAGGCGGCCGGCATTCTCAACGTCACGCCTTCGGCCGTCTCGCAGCGGGTGAAGCAGCTTGAAGAACGCCTGGGCATCGTCCTGATCGTCAGGGGCAATCCCTGCATCGCGACGGAAAAGGGCGAATGGCTCTGCCGCCATATGGAGAATGTCGGCATGCTGGAAGACGAACTGTTCGGACGTTTGCCGGCGCTCGTCGATCCCCACGAGCCCAAACAAAGGGTCACACTTCACATTGCCACGAATGCCGATAGTCTCGGAACGTGGTTCGTGGAAGCCATATCCGGTTTTGCCAAACGCTCTTCCTATCTGCTGAATATCGCCATCGACGACCAGGATCATACGGCCGAATGGCTGCAGCGGGGGCGGGTGATTGCGGCCGTCACCGGCCTGGAAAAGCCGATTCAGGGCTGCCGGCGTATGTCCCTCGGCGCGCTTCGCTACCATGCGACGGCAAGCCCCGCTTTCATTGCCCGGCATTTTTCAAAAGGTGTTACCCCGGAAGCGATCCAGAACGCGCCAGCCCTGACCTTCAACCAGAAGGACAGGCTTCAAAGCCGCTGGATACGCCAGACATTCGGAGAGGATTTTGCCTATCCGAGCCACTGGCTGCCTTCGACACAAGGCTTCGTCGACGCCAGCCTCGCAGGCATGGGATGGGGCATGAATCCCATCCAGCTTGTGCAGGAGCATCTGGAGACCGGGCGCTTGATCGAGCTGATTCCCGACACGCCGCTGGACATTCCATTATATTGGCAAGTGAACCGTCTCGCAGCCGACCGGCTTGCGGAATTGACACGCGAAATCACTGCCACAGCCAGAGCCCATTTGTCAGCGTGAGCTGTGCTTCGCTAGCGGTTCAGTTTTTCACGGAATCTCTGAGCCGCTCTATCTCTTTGTTTTCACGCAATCCCGGACGGAAAACCGCTGCGCACTTTTCCTGGAATTGCTCTAAACGCGTCGCCATTCGCCGCGCTTCCGGAATGCAATGTTCGCGAATTGATGCCTTGCCCGGTTGCCCTTTCCCTCTATGCTGCCGCCGACTTCCAGGGAGATTGCCTTATGATCCTGCATTGCGTTTTTCTTAGACTCAAGTCCGCCCTGACACAGGACGAGAAGGCGTCGCTCTTCGACTCCGTCGTCGCCCTGCAGAAGGTCATCCCGGGCATTGTTGACGTGAAATATGGGCCGAACGTCTCGCCCGAGGGCCTGCATGGTGGCTTCGCCGATGGATTTGTCGTCACCTTCGAGAGTGTCGAAGCGCGCGATGCCTATCTGGTGCATCCCGATCATGTCGCCGTCGGCGAGCGGATCGTTTCGTCCACGGACGGCGGTCTGGCCGGCCTGATGGTCTTCGATTTCAACATTTAAGTGAATGGTCGCAGGCGGTGTACGCCTGCGACCTCGATCATCGAGTGATCAGCTCGACTTAGCCATGGCTGCGGCGAGTTGATCAACGTTATAACGGAACATTTTTTCGTAAGTCGAAGCCGGTCCGTTGGCCTTTGACAGCGATTCGACATAGAGCTCGCCGCCAGGCTCGGCGCCGGTTGCCTTGGCGACCTGCTTGACGAGGCGCGGATCGTTCGAGTTTTCGAAGAAATAGGTCTTCACATGCTCGGTCTTGATCTGCTCGATCAGCTGGGCGACCTTGGCAGCCGAGGCTTCCGTCTCTGTCGAAAAGCCAACCGGAGCAAGGAAGTTTACTTTATATTCGCGGCCGAAATAGCCGAAGGCGTCATGGCTCGTCAGCACCTTGCGGCGATCGTCGGCGATCTTGTCGAACTTGCTGTGGGCATAGGCATCAAGCTCGGTCAGCACCTTGGTATAGCGCTCGGCATTGGCCTTGAAGTCAGCCGCATCGGCCGGATCCGCCGCAGAAAGCGCCTTCTCGATATTGGCGACCCATACCTTCACATTGACCGGGCTGTTCCAGACATGCGGATCAGTGACCGTCTTGCCGTCGTCGACCATCGTGCGGGTATTGATGCCGTCCGAAGCGACAACAGGCGTTCCCTTGTAGCCGGATGCACTGATCAGCCGGTCCATCCATCCTTCAAGCCCTTCGCCGCTGACGAAGACGACCTTGGCGGCGTTCAGCGTCTTGGCATCGGCCGGCGAGGGCTCGAATTCATGGGGATCGCCGTTCGGGCCGACGAGGCTCGACACCTTTACATGGTCGCCGCCGACATGCTTGACGACATCGGCAAGCACGGTGAAGGACGCGACCACATTGAGGGTTTCGGCGGAAGCAGGTGCGGCGACGCCGAAGGCGACGAAGGCTGCTGATGCCGCCGAGAGAAGCAGTCTCTGTTTGTTCATGCGAGTCTCCTTGTTCGGATTAGCCCCGGAGATGGGGACGGGGGAAGAACCGCCGGGCAAGGCCCGAGGGTGCGAAGAGAATGGAGTAGCCGTAGATCAGGCTGGCGGTGATGATGATGGTCGGGCCGGAGGCGAATTCGAGATGGTAGGAGGCGATGAGGCCGACATAACCTGAAGCCATCGCCGTTCCTGTTGCGATCATCATCATGGCGGGCAGGCTGCGCGACCAGAGCTGCGCCACAGCCGCCGGCAGCATCATCAGCCCGACGGCCATCAGCGTGCCGAGCGCCTGGAAGCTGGCGACGAGATTGAGCACGACCAGCAGCAGGAACAGGAAATGATAGAGCGGCCCGCGCCCGCCGACGGCGCGCAGGAAACCGGGGTCGAAGCATTCCATGACCAGCGGTCGGTAGATGACGGCGAGCGCCAGCAGCGTCACCGTCGTGATCGCACCGATCTGGTAGAGAGCCGGCGCGTCGATTGCGAGGATTGTGCCGAAGAGCACATGCAGCAGATCGATATTGGAGCCGCGCAGCGACACGATCAGGACGCCGAGCGCCAGCGAGGTCAGGTAGAAGCTGGCAAAGCTCGCATCCTCCTGCAGCACGGTCACCCGACTGACGAGGCCGGACAGCAGCGCCACCGAAAGGCCGGCGATAAGACCGCCAAGCCCCATCGCGGTCAGCGACAGCGAGCCGGCAATGAGATAGCCGATGGCGGCACCAGGCAGGACGGCATGGCTCATGGCATCGCCCATCAGGCTCATGCGCCGGAGCATCAGAAAGACGCCGATCGGGCCGGAGCCGAGGCCGAGGCAGACGCAGGCAATCAGGGCGCGCCGCATGAAACCGTAGTCCGCAAAGGGTGCGAGGAAGATGTCGTATACGGTCATTCGGCCGGCTCCCGCTTCACGAGGCCGCCTTCGTCATGCTCTTCTTCGGGAAGGCATGTCGCGGCCTCCTCATCCCAGCGCTCGGCCATCGCACGTGCCTTGATGAGGTTCTTTGGGCTCATGACCTCCTCCGTCCTGCCCCATCCGACGAGTTCGCGGGCGATCAGCAGTGTCTCCGGGAAATGGCTTCGCACCTGCTCGAAATCGTGCAGGACGGCGATGACCGTGCGTCCCTCCCGGTTCCATCGCAGCACGAGTTCGAGAAGATCGCGCGTTGTCCGCTGGTCGATCGCGGTGAAGGGTTCGTCCAGTAAGATGACACGGGCATCCTGCAGCAGTAGCCGCGCGAACAGCACGCGCTGGAACTGTCCGGCCGAAAGCGAGCCGATATGCCGCCGTTCGAAGCCCGAGAGCCCGACGATGCCGAGCGCCTCTTGCGCCCGCTCGGCATCCTTGCGCGAGAACCGGCCAAAGGCGCCAGCATTCTTCCAGGCGCCGAGCATGACAGTATCGGCCACCGAAATCGGAAAGCGTCTGACGATATCGGCCGCTTGCGGCAGATAGCCGAAATCGTTGCGCGTTAGCGCCCCGCGATCGATCGAGCCTTCCGCCGGCCGCAGTTCGCCGACGATCGCCTTGAGCAATGTCGACTTGCCGGCACCGTTCGGCCCGGCAATTGCCGTCAGACTGCCGGCGGCAAAGGCGCCCGAGATGTGGTGAACGGCCGGATGGCGTTCATAGGTAACGGTGAGATTGTTGAGGCGGATCAGATCGTTCATGCCAGCGCCACCGCCCAGCCGATAGCCGCCCAAAGCACAGCAATGCCAACCGCTACATAGGCTAGGCGCATCAAAGCCGAGCGCCCCATAAGGGACGACGCGAAGGGATCACGATCAAAAGGCATTTCGGGGCTTTCAATTATGTAATAACATAACATGTTGTAGCCGATGAAGTTGGGCGAAAAAGAGGCGGGCGGCGAATCGCTGGGAATTTGCGGTGAACAAGGCTGGAATATTTGCCGGTAATAATGTCCGCGCGTTATCACCGCGACGCTTATCGTCAGTTGTATTTTCACGCGGTATCGAGCAACAAAGTTTACGAGACGGGTAGGAGAGAATGTCATGAAGCTAAGGCTTGAGCTGTTTGTCGCCGATGTGGCGGCGTCGATAGAATTCTATCGACGGGCACTGAACTTCCAGGTGGTTGGCGAGACAAGCGAGCAATACACGATGCTCTCGAATGGCGAGGCCATCATTTCCGTCAACAAGCGCGAGGCTCTTGGGCTTGATCATCCACTTCGGGCTGTCAATGGCGAACGACCAGGTCTCGGTGTCGAAATCGTGTTGAGCGTTGGGGATGTGGAAAGCTTTTATGACGCCGCCAGAACCTGCGGCCATACAGTATCGGAGCTTGCCCTACAGCCATGGGGGTTGCGCGATTTCCGTATCGTGGATCCGGATGGTTATTATATCCGGGTAACGAGCAGGTAGAAGAAATGAGGAGGGGCTTACACCTTACCTTTAGTTGGGAAAGGCCGGGTTCAGGGCTCCCAGCCTTTCCAAATCCATCAAAATCCTAAAGCTGCTCGATCATCGCAGCGGCGCCCGAAACCGTTGCCTGGCCGGGACTTTCCTCGATATTCAGCGTCTTCACCACGCCGTCTTCCACCAGCATGGAATAACGCTTGGAACGAATGCCAAGGCCGCCGGCGGAAAGGTCGGCTTCAAGACCGAGCGCCTTGGTGAAGGAGCCATCCCAGTCGGCGAGGAAATGGATCTTGCCGAGGCCACCGGACGATTGCGCCCAGGCGCCCATCACGTGCCAGTCGTTGATGGAAACGACGGCGATGTCATCGATGCCCTTGGCAAGAATGGCGTCGCGGTTTTCGAGAAAGCCCGGCAGGTGATTGAGCGAGCAGGTGGGCGTAAACGCGCCGGGAACGGCGAACAGCACCACGCGCTTGCCGGCAAAGAGCTGCTCGGTGCTGATCTCGACCGGGCCGTCGGCGGTCTTTTCCTTGAAGGTGGCGGCAGGCAGTGTGTCGCCGATGGCGATGGTCATGGCTCTCTCCTTGGGTCGTGTGTCGGGGCGCTCGAATGGCCGCCGATGGCTTGAAGACGGTTCAGGGAACTATAGGCCGGGCCTATTCAAGTGCAAGGGTGGTTTCCATTGCCCGATCGCCATCGACGACGAGGATGCCCCAGCTCTTGCCCTTCGGATCATAATCCTTCGGCAGCTTGCCGATCTCGATATCGGCCGAGAAGGCGGTTCCCTCCCGCTTTGCATTCGCCTGCTGAAAGAACACATAGCCTGACGGCCCGGTGACGTAAATTTCAGGTGCCTTTCCACTCGCTTCCGGCAGCGTCAGCTGCAGCGAAAGGCTCTTGGCGTCGGCTGAGATCTGATGGCTCCGAATGGCGAAATCCGCGGAAGGAGCTTGGGGCAGCACCGCTTTCGCCGCATCGAGTAAGGCCAGCTCACGCGAGGTCGGCTGTGCATTGGCCGGCAAGGGCAGGGAGTATTCCGCCTGGAAAGGAATGCAGATATCTTTGCAGAGGCCGATGAAAGCTGTCAGCTCAAGCTTTTCCGGCGCCTTGCCGGCGACGCGAAGATCGAGCGGAAACGTCACCGGCGCGTCGTAGCCGATTTCCTGGATAGGGCCGACGCTGATCGGTTTTGGTGCCGGGTAGGCCGCCCTTTCCAATGTCACGCCGCTGCCGGATGCCGGCGTTATTTGCGGCGGAATTCCACCCTGACCTGGCTCGCGCCAGTAGGTGATCCAGCCCGGCTCCGGTTCGACCTGCAAGGCGGCGCGGATATGCCCTTCGGCGTCCGGCGCCAGCGCGATCAGACGCATCCTGCCGCCCTCATTGTCTACCCAGTCGCTCGTCGCGGCATGGACTGCCACGGCGCTGAAAAACAAAGTAGCGAGAAGGGCCGACAGCCGGCCAACGGTATTGAATTCGATCATGCAACAAGGATTTAGCCGATTGAGCGGCCTGGAGCCAGCACGGCTGAAGAAGCAAATGATCATTTTCAGTTGATTGATTTATGACATTGCCCCATCTTGATTACAGGCGGTGCAGTTGCGGACTGCGGTCAGGAGGCACGATGTCCCTATCGACGCTGAAGAATAGACGCGAAAGAGGTTTTCTCGACGGTCAGTTCCTGATCGCCATGCCGGGCATGGAGGATCGGAACTTCCATCGAACGGTGATTTATATCTGCGCCCATTCCGATGCCGGTGCCATGGGCTTCGTCATCAATCGGGCTCAGAAGCTGACATTCACCGATGTTCTGCTGCATCTCGAAATGATCAAGGACGACGATGCCATCGTGCTGCCGCAGAGGGCGCGCGATTTCCCCATCCAGACCGGCGGCCCTGTCGAAAGCGGCCGCGGCTTCGTTCTGCATTCGGACGATTACATCAGCGACAGCAGCATCCCGGTTAGCGATGACATCAGCCTGACGGCGACGCTCGACATCGTGCGGGCGATTTCCAAAGGGAGCGGCCCGAAACGCGCCACCATGTTGCTCGGCTATGCCGGCTGGGGGGCCGGCCAGCTCGAAGCCGAGATCGGCAATAATGGCTGGCTGAACTGCCCGGCAAACGAAGAAATGATCTTCGATCGCAGCCTCGACAACAAATATGATCGCGCGCTGGCTCTAATGGGCATCAATCCCGCGATGCTGTCGCTGCAGGCGGGCCATAGCTGAGCCGATTGCGTTACTTTGGAACGAAATAGCTGTGGTGACGTTTTCCTGACAGAGCATCGGCAATTCCGCCGGGCCAGACCAGGAGGCGCCAGATATGAGCAGCACGACCGACAAGGTATCCGGTAAGGTGAATGAAATCGCTGGCAAGGCAAAGCAGGCAGCCGGCAAGGCGACCAATGACAGGGAAATGCGCGCGAAGGGCGCCGCCCAGGAAGCTAAGGGCAAGGTGCAGACCGCCGTTGGCAAGGCCAAGGATAAGGTCAAGGGCGCAGTCGACCGGATGTGACTGCTGAATTTTTCAAATCCATGGTCGTCGCTCCATCGGAATTGATGTTGTAGCGGCGATATTGGGAGGAAGGGCCTGTTACGGAAACGTGGCAGGCTCTTTACTATCGGCCAATGATTTTTCGAGGGGAGACATGCGGCTTTTCACTTGTGACCATTGCGGCCAGCCCGTCCACTTCGATAACAGGCAGTGCGTGCGTTGCGGCCATCAGCTTGGTTTTATCCCCGACCGCTTGGCGATATACGCCTTGGAAGCTGAAAATACTGTCAGCTGGCATCCGGTGTCCGAGCCGGCACAACACGTTCGGTTCTGCGCGAATGCCGAACTCGATATCTGCAATTGGCTGATCGATGCGGACGACGCGCAACCCTATTGCGTGGCGTGCCGGCACAATCGTCTCGTGCCGAACACCGGCACGGAACAGGGCATAGACCGCTGGCGGCGCATCAGCCAGGCGCAGCGGCATTTGTTTTATTCGCTATTGCGCTGGAACCTGCCGCATCCCGACCGTCAGCAAGACCCCGAAGGTGGGCTCGTCTTCGACTTCCTTGAGGATGAGGTGCAGGGCAATACTGTGGTTCCGGCGATGACGGGTCATGAGGAGGGACTGATCGCCATCCGTGCCGCCGAGGCGGACGATGTCACGCGCGAACAGGCGCGCACCTCTATGAACGAGCCTTATCGCACTTTGCTCGGCCACTTCCGCCACGAGACCGGCCATTTCATCTGGAATAAGCTTGTCCGCGACCGCGGGCAATTCGATGCCTTTCGCGCCGTCTTCGGCGACGAGCGTGCCGATTATGGCGCAGCACTTCAGACTCACTACGAGAACGGGCCACCGGCGAATTGGCAGGAAAGCTTTATCAGCGCCTATGCCAGCTCCCATCCCTGGGAGGATTTTGCCGAATGCTTCGCGCATTATCTGCACATCGTCGATACGCTGGAAACGGCGCGCTCCTTCGGCGTGGTGATCGATCCCCATCGCTATCATGACATGGCGGCCGAGGTAGATTTCAATCCTTACACGGCGGAAAGCGCCGAGCAGCTCGTCAGCGCCTGGATCCCTTTGAGCGTGGCAATCAATTCCATCCAGCGCAGCATGGGGCAGCCGGATTCCTATCCCTTCATTCTCTCGCCGCCCGTGGTCGCTAAGCTCGACTATATCAGGGAATTGATCGACAGCGCGTGATCGACCACTCAGGCGCGCTTCGTCAGCGGAAAGCGTTCCTTCAGCAGGCGTATCACCGAATCCGAACCCATCGGCGGACCGAAGATGAAGCTCTGGCCGTAGCTGCAGCCGATCTTGGCGAGCTCCAGCGCATCCTCTTCCGATTCGATGCCTTCGGCGACCACGCGCATGTTGAGTTCACGCGCCATGGAGATGACCGAACGCAATAGAACCGCCTTCTTGTCGCTATTGTCGCGGACCATCGCCTTGTCGAGCTTGATTGTATCGAAGGGGAAACGGGTGAGGTAGGCGAGCGAGGAATAGCCGGTGCCGAAGTCGTCGAGCGCCAGGCCGATACCGGCATCTCGCAGCTTGTCGAGCACGAGCCGTGCCTGTTCCGGATTTTCCATCACCTGCGATTCCGTCAGCTCCAGCTTGATCCGGTGCGGATCGCAATGGGTTTTGGCGAGCAGGGCGCGGATATCGTCGTAAAGCTCGTTGTTGAGCAGCTGGACGCTGGAAAGGTTGATGGAGACGAACAGCGGCAGGTCGCCGGTCTGTCGCTGCCATGCCATCAGGTCATTCGTTGCCTGCTCGAGCGCAAACATGCCAAGCGGGCCAATGATATCGGAAGCCTCGGCGATCGGGATGAATTCCGATGGCGGGATATTGCCGCGCTTTGGATGCTCCCAGCGCATCAGCGCCTCGAAGCCGGCAACCTCCGCATCTTCGAGCCGAACGATCGGCTGATAGACGAGCGAGAGCTCCTTGCGTTCGACGGCGCGGCGCAAATCGGTTTCGAGCTGCAGCCGGTCCGTGCCGAAGCTGCGGAAGGCCGGCTGGAAGGGTTCGACACGATTGCCGCCGGCGCGCTTGGCGCGGTACATGGCGAGCTCAGCATCGCTCAGCATACCAGTTGCATTCTCCTGCTGATCGACCCAGGACGTCAGTCCGACCGAAGCCGTCAGGATGATCTCGCGGTTGGCGAAATTGATCGGCACCATGATCGCCTTGCTGATCGCATCGGCGAAGTCGGCGACCTTGGCTGGATCGCGTTCGGAAACGAGGATGAGGCCGAACTGGTCGCCCGAAAGGCGAGCGAGCGTATCCTGCGGCTTCATCAGCCGGCGAAGACGTCGCGTCAGCGCGATCAGGATATTGTCACCAGCGGCAAAGCCAAGCGTATCGTTGACGAGCTTGTACCGGTCGATATCGATAACGATGACCGTCGGCCTGAGCTGATTGCCATCCGAGGCAAGTGTTAGAACCGCCTGCAGGCGATCGAGGAAGACCTGGCGGTTCGGCAGTCCCGTGAGATTGTCGTGCACGGCGTCGTGCAACAGCCGCTCGATCGAATTCTTCTGCTCGGTAATGTCGACAATCGTACCGACGCAGCGAATGATCTCGCCGTTGGAGCCAAGGACCGGCCGCGCGCGGATCGACAGCCAGTGGAAATGCCCGTCTTCGGCGCGAATGCGGAATTCATGGTTCAGCCGGCCGCGTCGATGTTCCAGAAGCACGTCGAGCGTCGCGCGGAAGCGGTCGCGATCGTCGGGATGCAGCCGCGGCAGCCAGTTGCGCGCCGCACCGTGCATGGTGCCGGGCGAAAGGCCGAGCTTCATCGAGATATCGGGCGTCGTCACCACGCGGTCGCGCGCCACGTCCCAATCCCAAACGGTATCGCCGGAGCCGGTGAGCGCCAGGGATTGCCGTTCCAGATCCGAGAACAGGCCCTGCTGGAATGCGCCGCCGGCAAAGGCGTGCTGCATGACGGTGAAGCCGATCAAGAGCACGATCAGCACGAGTCCGCCGCCGAGTGCCGGCTGGATGATGTCGTTGTCGAGCTTGCCCATGACCGTCATCCAGGCCCCGAACAGCCAGACGAGGATCAGCGCCCAGGCGGGCACGAGCAGAATGGCCCGATCATAACGGCTGAAGCCGAGATAGATGATGAGCAGCAGACCTGCCGTCGCGGTCAGTGCCAGCGACAGCCGCGCAATGCCGGCCGCAATCGACGGATCGTAGATCGCCACACCGAAGAGCAGGGCAAGGCCGAGCACCCAGGCAAGCGTCACATAGCCGAGGTGAGCGTGCCAGCGATTGAGATTGAGATAGGTGAAGAGGAAGATCACCAGGCTGGAGGCGAGCGCCACCTCCGCGCAGGCGCGCCATACTCGCTGGTCGCTGGACGTGATGCTGATGAGCTTGCCGAGGAAGCCGAAATCGACGCAGATATAGCCGAGCACCGCCCAGGCAAGCGCCGCCGTTGCCGGCAGCATCGAGGTTCCCTTGACCACGAAAAGAATGGTCAGGAATACCGCCAGCAGGCCGGCAATGCCGAGCACGATGCCGCGATAGAGCGTGAAGGCGTTGACCGTATCCTTGTAGGCGTTCGGTTCCCACAGATAGAGCTGCGGCAGGTTTGGTGACGAAAGTTCGGCAACGAAGGTGACGACCGCGCCAGGGTTCAGCGTAATGCGGAAAACGTCCGCTTCGTCGCTCGGCTGACGGTCGAGCGCGAAACCTTCGCTCGGCGTGATCGCGACGATGCGCTGCGAGCCGAGATCCGGCCAGAAGACTTTCGAATTCACCAGGCGGAAATGCGGGGCGACGATGACGCGCTCCAGCTGCTCTTCGGACACATTAGCCAGTGCAAAGACGGCCCAGTCACCCTGATGGTTCGGCGAGGAGGATCGTACCTCAATGCGGCGTCGGATGCCGTCGGCGCCTGCGGCTGTAGAGACCTGAAAGGCTTCACCCTGATTGGTATAGATCTCGGTCGTCGCCGTCAGGTCGAGAGCGGTATCGTCGCGCGAGATCTTCACGGGCTCGGCTGCATCAGCCATTCCGGCGATAAACAGCAGCATGGCGGCCGCAAGCGTAGCGATCAGCGCGCATAGCCGTCGGGCCATCGGCCACGTCTGCATCATTCCGGCGATCATCGCTGGTCGAAGTTTCGGTTCGGGTTGGTGTCGGATGCCAACCTTGAAAACATCACATGGTCGCGCCACTGACCGTTGATTTTAAGATAACCGCGCAAATGACCTTCCCGCTGGAAACCGGCTTTTTGCAAAAGCCGCATGCTACGCTCGTTATCCGGAATACAGGCTGCTTCAATTCGGTGCAACTCAAGTCCGGAAAAGATATAGGGTATAACCAACTGAAGTGCGGCGAACATATGGCCCTGACCGGAGTAGCGCTCGCCCATCCAATACCCGATCATGCAGCTCTGCGCAGCACCTCGGCGAATATAGCCGATCGTGATGCCGCCAACCAGCGTTGTGTTTTCCCTGAGAAAAATGAAGAGCGGTATGGCCTGGCCGGAGCTGTATTCCTGCTTGCCCCGAATGATGCGCGCCCGATAGGCGGCTTCGGTCAGCTCGTCATGTCGCCAGGTAGGCTCCCAAGGTTCGAGAAAACGGCGGCTTTCAGCCCGAAGCCTGTGCCATTGGTTGAAATCGGAGTAGCGCGGCAGCCGCAGCAAATAATTGTCGTTTTCGAGTTCAACCGCGTCCGAATGACGTGAGAGAAACCGAAAGACAGATTTTTGCATGCCGCCAAGCACTCCCCCGAGAATTGCACCCATAGGCCTGCGGCGTGCCCTTAGCCGCTTGCGCTTCTGGAAGCAGGGGCCGGCGACGACAGCGAAGTGACGATGTCCTCCATCGGCGCGAGCTGCTCCAGCGGCCCGATCGCAGAAAGCGTCGGTACTGTATCGAAGAACAGGCGGCCGGCAAGATCCGTCAGGCGCTCGATCGTAATACCTTCCAGGCGCTCCAGCATCTCCTGGTTCGGGATGGGGCGACCATAAAGCATCATCTGCCGGGCGACCTGGCCAGCGCGAGCGGCCGGGCTTTCCTGACCCATCAGTAGCTGTGCGCGGATCTGAGCGCGGGCGCGCTCGATTTCCTGCTGCTGAATGTCATGGGAGGATTTATGCAGCTCGTCGACGATGACGGGCAGCAGTTCCGGTAGGTTCTCGCCGCCAGTCGCGGCATGGATGCCGAAGATGCCCGTGTCGGAGAAGCCCCAATGGAAGGCATAGACCGAATAACAGAGGCCGCGGAATTCGCGCACTTCCTGGAAAAGGCGCGAGGACATGCCGCCGCCGAGGATGTTGGCGAGAATCTGCGAACAGTAGAAATCGCGGGTGTGATAGGCGCGGCCTTCAAAGCCGAGCAGGATCTGCGCATCCATCAGGTCGCGCGTTTCGCGAATATTGCCGCCGATATAGCGCGCTGGCTCGATAACGGGCGGAGCGGACGGTTTGGTCGGCAGGCTGGAGAAGCGCTCCTCGACCTGACGCACGAAGCTTTCATGGTCGACAGCGCCAGCCGCCACGACGAACATGCGGTCGGTCGTATAGTTGCGGCCGAGATAATGGCGGATCTGTTCCGGCGAGAAGGAGACGACGGTTTCCGGCGTGCCGAGAATGGCGCGCCCAAGCGTCTGATCACGATAGGCGACTTCGGAAAACTTGTCGAAGACGACATCGTCGGGCGTGTCGTTGGCGGCATTGATTTCCTGCAGGATGACCTGTTTCTCGCGCGCCAGCTCTTCCTCGTCGAAGGCCGACTCCGTCAGGATATCGGCAAGGATATCGACGGCGAGCGGCACATGGTCCTTCAGCACGCGGGCATAATAGGACGTGGTTTCGGTCGAGGTGGCAGCGTTGACTTCGCCGCCGACATTCTCGATTTCCTCGGCGATCTGCCGGGCGGAGCGCCGCGCCGTACCCTTAAAAGCCATATGCTCGAGCAGATGCGCGATACCGTGTTCTGCTTCGGTCTCGTTACGCGAACCCGACTTGATCCAAACGCCGAGGGCCACGCTTTCGAGGTGTGGCATCGATTGGGTCGCTACTGTCAGCCCGGACGCTAGCCGGGTGCACTCCACTGTCATCGCCTGTCTTTCCGCGTCTGCTATTCGCCGGTCCGGATATGCTTGCCGATAAAGCTTTCGACGGCTTTAAGTTCCGGATCGAGAATGTCGAAACGCTCCTCCCTGGTCATCAGACCAGCAAGCCACGTCGGAAGCGCCGGGTCAATACCGGATGCGGATTTTACTGCGGCAGGGAATTTTGCCGGGTGCGCGGTCGCCAGTGTCACCATCGGGCTGCTGGGACGCTCGTTCTTGCCCGCAATGAAGACGCCGATCGCCGTATGCGGATCGAGAAGATAGCCCGTATCGGCAAGGGTTTTGCGGATCGTTTCGGCCACCTGTTTCTCGCTGGCGCGGCCGGCGCGGAAGTCCTTTTTGATGAGCTTCAGTGCCTCTTCGCTGACCGAAAATCCGTTCGACTGCTTCAGGCTTTCCATGGCGGCGCGCACCTTGGAGGCGTCCCGGCCGTTCGCTTCGAACAGAAGCCGCTCGAAGTTGGAGGAGATCTGGATATCCATCGACGGCGAGGTCGTGGCCTTGACGGAGCGCATCTCATAGCGGCCGGTCTTCAGCATGCGTGCCAGGATGTCGTTCTCGTTGGTGGCGATGACCAGCTTTTCGATCGGCAGGCCCATGCGCTTGGCGACGTAACCGGCGAAAATATCACCGAAATTGCCTGTTGGCACAGTGAACGAGATTTTCCGGTCCGGACCGCCAAGGGCGACAGCTGTCGTGAAGTAGTAGACCACCTGCGCCATGATTCGCGCCCAGTTGATGGAATTGACGCCGGAAAGCTTGACCCTGTCGCGGAAGGCGGCGTCGTTGAACATGGCTTTGACGAGGTTCTGGCAATCGTCGAAATTGCCCTTGATCGCCAGTGCATGCACATTTGCCGCCGTCGAGGTGGTCATCTGCCGCTGCTGCACCGGCGAGACTTTCTCATGCGGGAAGAGAATGAAGATATCGGTGCGCTCGCGTCCGGCAAAGGCGTCGATTGCAGCGCCGCCGGTGTCGCCCGAGGTTGCGCCGACGATGGTGGCTCGCTGGCCGCGCTTCTCCAGCGCATAGTCCATTAGCCGCGCAAGCAGCTGCATGGCGACATCCTTGAAGGCGAGCGTCGTGCCGTGGAAGAGCTCCATGACGAAGCTGTTCGGCCCGGTCTGGACGAGCGGCGCCACGGCCGGATGCCGGAAGGTGGCATAGGCATCATCGATCATGCCGCGGAAGACATCGGCCGGGATTTCGCCGTTGGTGAAGGGCGAAAGGACGGCGAAGGCGACATCCTGATAGCTCTTGCCGCGGAACGCGCGGATTTCCTTCTTCGTCAGGACAGGCCATTCACGGGGAACATAAAGCCCGCTATCACGAGCAAGGCCGGCCAGGAGGGCGTCGCAGAAGCCAAGGGCAGGGGCTTCTCCCCGCGTTGAAATGTAGTCCACGGTCTAGAATTCCTTTGGTCGCAAAATTGCCTGAGTGATCGATTGAGAGGGTAGAGGAACGAAGCGACGGCGGCCGGTCTTTTTGCGTCGGATCAGCCGCGTGGTTTTCGCGTTTGCGCAAGGCGCGTGGGATCAGCGCCGGGCGGAGGCCGTTTGTGGCAATCTGTCGATCTCGAAAAGTGAGCCAAAACGGTGTCTACCCAATCGATTTTTCGCTGCGTCGCTGGTATAGACCATCGCCAAGTGTCATAAAAGGCCCGTTTGACAGGCTGCGGGCCGATAATGTGAAATATATGGAGAGGGTGGAATAATAGTGTTTGGCAAGGTTTCGCGTCGTCTTTTCTCCGCTTCGCTTCTGGCATTGCTGACGGGCTGCAGCACTCTCGGCATCGGCGGCAACAGTGAAAAACAGCCGGCAACTGATGTAACGGTGGCGCCGCAAACGGGAGCCGCAACCGCTGCTCCGACTGGCGGCCAGTCTTACGTCGCGGGCAAGTGCCCGCAGGCCGTTATCCGCGACGAGGATTCCGTCTATCGCACCTACGCCAAAGGCGCCAAGGACGACCCGAACCAGCTGATCTACCAAGCTTCGCTGGCTGAGGCGACCCGCCAGTGCACCACGGACGGCACCAACCTCGGCATTCACGTCGTGGCGCAGGGACGCCTGGTTGCTGGCCCCATGGGCAGCTCCGGCAAGATAACCCTGCCGATCCATGTTGCCGTCATGGATAACGACAACGCGCTCTATAGCAAGACCGTCATGTATACGGCGGAAATCCCGCCGGGCGAGACGACGGCGCAGTTCCTTTTCACCGATAATGATATCCAGGTTGCCGGGGGCTCCGGCGGCTTCACCATCGTCCAGATCGGCTTCGATCAAGGCCCGCAGAAGCCCGTGAAGGGCGCGAAGCCGGTGCGCAAGAAGCGTCACTAAGCTTTTGATTGCGGCCCTTGCGCAGCGATGCGAGGGTGACAACGGATTGAAAAGAAAAGGCCCTGCCGATCGGCAGGGCCTTTTCTTTTGGTCTGTATTTCAATCCGTCTTAGAGGACGCCGTCCCATTCGGCGAGCGCCATGACGACGCCCGGCAAGTCGGCCATACGGCTGACGACGGTTTCGGCACCGGCGTCGGTCAGACGATCGGCATGCGAAGGATAGGTGTGCGATGCGCCGGTGAAGCCGATGACGCGCATGCCGGCGGCGCGCGCGGCCTGAACGCCGTGGACTGAATCTTCGACGACGATCGTATTGGCCGGGCTGACATTCATCTGCTTGGCGCCATGCAGGAAGATGTCCGGTTTCGGCTTCACGCGGTCAGCACCGAGGTCCTTGGCGGAAAAGATGTTCGGAGCAAACAGCTTGATGTAGCCGACCTTCGTCAGCATCATCTCGAGGCGGGCGGAGCTGGAATTCGAGCAGATGCAGCGCGGCATTGGCAGCCGCGACAGTGCCTGCGGCACGCCCGGTATAGCCTGGACATCACTGGCAAGCTTCAGGTCGAGCAGCTTCTCGGATTTGTCGAGCAGCGATGCAGAGAGCGGAATGCTGGCTTCGCGCTCGACTTCGAACAGGATGTTGCGCCAGGTCATGCCGGCGAAGCGCTCGCCCATTTCCTCGGTGCTGATCGGATAGCCCGCATCGGTCAGCAGCTTCGATTCGACCTCGGCCGCGATGATTTCCGAATCGACCAGAACGCCGTCGCAGTCGAAAATGATGAGGTCGAAACCATTGCTCATGAAATTACTGCCTTTGATGTGGCTGGGATCGGCACGCTCCGGGAAACCATCGGTGTTTCGGGAGGCGCTCTGAAAAACGACCGCCGGGCTTTACACGATATGTCGCCAAAGCTCAACCAATCGGCGGGCATGGCTGCGCTGCAGTGAGCGAAAGGGTCGAAATGCGCAAAAGAGGCGACGAGGGTTTCTTGTCGCTCGACGTCGGCCCTCGACATCGGATGGGCCCGCCTTTAAGGATCGGCCATGGCCAAGGAGCGCGACGACACCATTGCCAGCCGCATCAGCCGGGTGCTTGCCGACCGCATCATCCGCGGCGAGATCGCGCCCGATGCCCGCCTACGGCAGGATCACATCGCCGAAGAGTTCGGCACGAGCCATGTGCCCGTGCGCGAGGCATTCCGCCGGCTGGAGGCGCAGGGGCTGGCAATCAGCCTGCCGCGCCGTGGCGTCCGTGTCGCCTCTTTCGATCTGAAAGAAGTCCGCGAGGTTGCGGAAATGCGCGCAGCCCTCGAAGGTCTTGCACTCAAGCACGCAGCCCCGCATCTGACTTCAGCTATTCTGGATGAGGCGGAACAGGCGACGCGCGATGGCGATGCCGCCGGTGACGTCCACGCCTGGGAAGAGGCCAATCGGCGCTTCCATCGCCTGATCCTGGCGCCATGCGGCATGGCACGTCTGCTCGCGGCGATCGACGATCTGCATGCCGTGAGCGCCCGCTTTCTCTTCTCCGCCTGGCAATCCGGCTGGGAAAAGCGCACGGATCATGACCACCGCGCTATTCTGGCAGCTCTCCGCCAGGGGCGACCGGACGAGGCTGCCGCGATCCTGCAGAAGCATGTGCAATGGATCGGCCGCGCGCCAGTGCGCACGCCTTCCGGATCGACACGCGACGCCTTCGCAATCGTCGGCTAAAAATTATAGATAATTTTAAGGTGAATGGCCGGAAGCCCTCTGGAAGCGGTGCTCCGGGGGAATGTCTACTACGTCAGTGTCACGGCATTTTGTTCGATGCCCGGCTGTCGTCCACTGCCTTTCCCGAATTTTATTAGCCTTATTTTTCAACGTAATCCCGAGCTTTATCGGAATTTGGTGCTGCAACTACTTGCCTGATTTTGCGATCTCTCTCATAAAATAGATCAGACTCAAAAATTATCTATAATTTAAAAGGAGAGCCCATGTCACTGTTGCAGCATCATGATGAAGTCGCTTTCGATCCGCTCCGCCTCGGGCAGCGTTCGCTTGTTGCCAAGACCGTGTTCGTTCTCGCCGGAACGCTGATCCTGGCGCTTGCATCGCGAATCTCTGTGCCGATGGTGCCGGTGCCGATCACCATGCAGACATTCGCGATCACCATGATCGGTGTTCTCTATGGCTGGCGTCTTGGTGCGGTTACGGTACTCGCCTGGTTGGGCGAAGCCGCGATCGGCTTTCCGGTCCTTGCCGGCGGGGCAGGCGGCGTTGCGCCCTTCATGGGGCCAACGGCGGGTTATCTGGTCTCCTTCCCGATTATCGCAGCCCTTGTCGGCTGGCTTGCGGAGCGCGGCTGGAGTGGCAACCGCATCGTGCGCAGCTTCATCGCCCATCTCTCGGCTAACATTCTTTGCCTTGCCATCGGCGGCGCATGGCTTGCAGCGCTGATCGGCGCAGAAAAGGGCTGGCTGCTTGGCATAGCGCCCTTCATTCTCGGCGCCGTGCTCAAGTCGGCGCTTGCAGCTGCCGTGCTGAAGACCATCCAGGTCTATAGCGGCAAGGCGCGTCTGAATTGACCGTCAGGCTTCGCGCCCATCATCTGCTCTGCATGCTGACCTTTGTCGGTGAAGGCTATACTTCAGCCTTCACCGACAATTATCGCCGGATCGCCGAGCGGCTGTCGGAGGGGGAGGAGATCAAGCTGGTCTCCGGCCCCGATGACATCTGCGCGCCGCTACTAGGCGAGGAAGAACCGCACTGCCTCAAGGCTTCGGTCGTCGAGCGGGATGCGGTAGCTCTCGCCGATATCTCGACATTGCTGGGCGAGGAGATGAGCATAGGTGCGGTGCTGGTGCCTGATGCCAGCTTGCTTGCAAAACTCCGTCGCAATTTCGCCAGCGGTGAAATCCGTCACGCCTGCCGCGGCTGCGAATGGGGTGAGCTCTGCAGCCGTATCGGCAGCGGCAATTTCAAAGAGGCATTGATCGTTTCAAGCTAAAGCTGCGATGCGGAGCAAGGCCGATGAAACCTAGGCGTCGACACTGCTCTCCCTTCCTCGTGGCATTCATGTCGATAGGAATAGCGCCAGAAACCGACGAAAGCGATAGCACACATGCCGTTGCGTCGCGCCAAAAGCTCTCCACAGAGTAAGGCGCTAATGGTGATAGAGGGTTCTGCCCGACTCTCCGAAGAACTGTCTAACAGGGTTTGTTGACCGACTCTCGCAAAAACGCTAAAAAGCAACGGCGGTCTACAGGAATGCAGACCGCCGCCATGGTGAAAGTTTTACGCTCTTCTCATGTGCCACCTCCCGGACCGGCTTCACGGCCTTTCGCTTGGGAATCTAATGCCGTTGACGCGCCTTCGCGGGACACAGTGTCAACGGCATTATCCATTTTGGGCAGAGAGTATCGGGATTGATCGTCCTTCACTATCTGGCCGCGTCGCTCCATTCGCCAAGCAACAGCATTAACCCTTCCAACATCAGCGTCGGGATCATCTGCTTTAATGATTGCTCGGTGAATTTCTTTTGGCCTCAAACCTACCTTGAATTCGCGTTGAGCTTCTTCCAGCGCGGAAAGAATCATCTCAGGCATGGTCTTGGGTTTGTTTGGGCGTGGTACTTTTAAGAGTCCACGTTTTCGGAGTCGAATTTTTGGCTTGGCAGTCAAATCGGTTGGGAGCGTGGGAGAATACTCGGTATCGATTAGTTCAGCGATCACCTTCCCGGCAATATCGAGGCGTTCAATCTGACTTTCCCTCTCAGCGATCTGCTCACGGAGTAAAGAGATTTCCTTCTCTACCTCCGCTCGCTTAGCCAAGATAAGATCGAGTTTGTCCGGCATTTCCCATCACCAATGGTTTGTAAAGCGACATCATATTTGGCGGAATAGCCGCTTCGTTGCAAGAGGATTCGCATTTCGCGAAAGAAAAGAGAATATATTCACTATTTGTTCTATATTTGTTATATTTGCGTGCTGTTAAGCGCAGGGAGAGCAATAGGGATAAGATGTTCCTATTTTATTCTATTATGTGAAATTGCGTCATCTGCCGAAACGAATCGAGCCGCGGGGCTTGCAGGTCTCCGCGCCGGGCGCGACAGAATTTTGCAAGCGGCAATATTCGCCGTGCTCAGCGCGGTCGCGAACGGAAAGAGCTCTGCAGCCGTACCGCTTTAAGCAATTCCAGGGCAATGTTGATCGGTTCGAGTTAGGGCTGTTATATCTCTGGCAACATGAAGAGTGACCTAAAGCTCAGGTGTCGATGCCGGTCTACTCTTCGTTTATAGCACCGGATTCGACAGGAAAGAGCGCCAGAAACCGGCGATCGCCCTCGGGCGTGAAGAAGATCGAGCGGCTGTTTTCCGTTCGTCGTGCCCAACCCTTGTCGAGGAAATTCGAAAGCAACGCCTTGCCGAGGCTGCCGGCAAGATGCGCACGCCGCTCGCTCCAGTCCAAGCAGGATCGGCAAAGCGGGCGGCGGCTCGAGCGCAACCCGGAAACATCGATGCCGATCGATCCCAGATGCCTTTCGCCTTTCGCCGTCAGGCTCAGACCTTCGCCCACGGCGGAGATCGACCCGGCCTCGATCAAGCTATCGAGCATGCGCACACCATAGTCGCCGGCCAGATGATCGTAGCAGATGCGCGCCTTTCGCAGCGCCGGTTCCTTCGGGCCGGGACGATGGCGCAGATGGCCGCGGCTTGCGGCAAAGCCCATGATGCCCTCGAGCAGCTTACCGACCCGATCGTCGGCCAGTGTGAAATAGCGATGCCGGCCCTGCTTGCGCTGTGCCAGCAGACCGCCTGCTTCAAGCTTGGAAAGATGCGCGCTCGCAGTCTGCAGCGTCACGCCGGCAGCGGCCGCCAGTTCCGTCGCCGTCAACGCCCGGCCGCCCATCAGCGCCGTTAAAATGTTCGCTCGCGCGGGGTCGCCGATCAGCGAGCCGATCTGTGCTATGTCTGGACCTTCTTTCATACTTCGATCGTAACCGAACCATCTCCGTCCTGCAATGTGCGAAAACCTCTGCATCAGCAAAGGAGAAAGCCAATGATCACCTGTTTCATCCGCTATCAGATCGATCCGTTCAAGCAGGAAGCCTTCGCGGAATATGGCAAGGCCTGGGGCCAGGTCATTCCGCGCAACGGCGCCGACCTGATTGGCTATTTCGCACCGCACGAGGGCTCGCTGACAACGGCCTATGGCATCTACAACATCGAGAATCTCGCCGCCTACGAGGCCTATCGCAAGAGCCTCGCCGCCGATCCGCTGGCGCGGGCCAATCTTGATCTAGCCCGACGCGAGCGTTTCATCTTGCAGGAGGATCGCATCTTCCTGAAAAATATCTCCCTGCCGCACGCTCCAAGGATATCGCCATGATCGCAGTCATTTTCGAAGTCATTCCCCAACCCGACGAACGTCAGCGCTATCTCGACATTGCCGCAAGGCTGCGTTCGGAACTGGAGGCCATCGACGGTTTCGTCTCCATCGAACGCTTCGAGAGCCTCACTCAGCCGGGTAAGATCCTGTCGCTGTCCTTCTGGCGCGACGAGGGAACCGTTCGCGAATGGCGAAACCGTGAGGCGCATCGCGCCGCCCAGAAAGCGGGGCGCAAGACGGTCTTTGCCGACTATCGTTTGCGTGTCGCGCAGGTGCTTCGCGATTACGGGATGACGGAACGCGCAGAAGCGCCAGACGACAGCCACGCAGTGCACGATATCTAGGGTTTTCAAAGCGATAGCGCCTTTTGACGAGGCCTGCATTCTCGGCGGCTTCATCGGAAATGCAGAAAATATGACGCCGCTTTAGTCTTTGGTAACCAAGTTAGGTAACCATAACACTCAATTAAGAGTACCGAGTAAGTGTAACAGCGAGTATCAAATGGCGTCAGTTTTCCCGCTTGCCGACCTCAGGACTTCAGCCGTTCCGGGGTCCTGGATCGACACGATCATCAAGGGCGATTGCGTGGCCGCTCTTGAGGCACTGCCCAATCAATCCGTCGACGTCATCTTCGCCGACCCGCCGTACAATCTCCAGCTCGGCGGCACGCTGCACCGTCCGGACCAATCGCTGGTCGATGCCGTCGATGACGAGTGGGACCAGTTTGCTTCCTTCGAAGCGTATGATGCCTTCACCCGCGCCTGGCTGCTCGCCTGCCGCCGCGTTCTGAAGCCGACGGGCACGATCTGGGTCATCGGCTCCTATCACAATATCTTCCGCGTCGGCGCGACCCTGCAGGATCTGAACTTCTGGATCCTCAACGACATCGTTTGGCGCAAGACCAACCCGATGCCGAATTTCAAGGGCCGCCGCTTCCAGAACGCGCATGAGACGATGATCTGGGCGAGCCCGAACGCCAAGGCCAAGGGCTATACCTTCAACTACGATGCCATGAAGGCCGCCAACGACGACGTGCAGATGCGCTCGGACTGGCTGTTCCCGATCTGCAACGGCAATGAGAGGCTGAAGGGCGACGACGGCAAGAAGGTGCATCCGACGCAGAAGCCGGAAGCGCTGCTGGCCCGTGTCATCATGGCTTCGTCCAAGCCCGGCGACATCATTCTCGATCCCTTTTTCGGATCGGGCACGACCGGTGCGGTCGCCAAGCGTCTCGGCCGCCACTTCGTCGGCATCGAGCGCGAGCAGGATTATATCGACGCGGCCAGCGCCCGCATCGCCGCCGTAGAACCGCTCGGCAAGGCGGAACTGACCGTGATGACCGGCAAGAAGGCCGAAGTCCGCGTGGCGTTCAATGTGCTCATCGAAAGCGGCCTCATCAAGCCCGGCCAGGTGCTGACGGATGCCAAGCGCCGCTATAGCGCTATCGTCCGCGCCGACGGCACGGTCGCCTCTGGTGGCGAGGCCGGCTCCATTCATCGCCTTGGCGCGAAAGTCCAGGGTCTTGATGCATGCAATGGGTGGATGTTCTGGCATTTCGACGACGGCCGTTCCCTGCGTCCGATCGACGAACTCAGAGCCATCATCCGCAGCGATCTGGCCAAGGTTGAATAGTCTCAACCGCTAGACGGTTCCGGTTTCAAAGCCGCCCCACGGCTGCCGGACGCCTTTCAGATCGACATATCCGTCTTCTTCCGTCGTGTACCTCCAGTTGGGAAGAAGACGAAACACCCAGGGCCTTATCGGATATATTGTACGGTAAGGCCCTGGGTTTTTAGCTTCGGATCTCAGAAGTCTTTATAATCCGTGACGTCGACGCGCACGACACGGCCGTCTTCGTTAAACGTGATCGTTTCCTCGCCTTCGCGGATCAGCGGCTTGCCCGTCTTGCTGTTGGTGGCCCGGACAGACCAGACGGCGCGGCCGGACAGCGGCGTCAGCGTTTCTACGAGGGAATTCGATGCCGTCTGGTCCGGATAGGTGTCGAAATAGCCGCGGAAGGCTTCCATGATCGCCGCACGACCGGCAAGGCTGCCGACGCCGTTGGAGACATAGGTGGCATCCTCGGCGAAGAAGTTCTCGATCGCCTCATAGTCGAGGCGATTGATTGCGTCATGGAACAGATCGATGCGTTGTGCGGGATCGAAGGTCATCGGCTCAAACCTTTATGCCATGGGCGGCGAGATCGCTGCGCAGCTTCTCGGCGCCGGTGAAGTGAACTGCGTGCCAGCCGGCAGCCCGCGCCCCTTCGACGTTCGGATAGGAATCGTCGATGAAAATCGTCGAGGCCGGATCGAGGTCGAAGCTCTTGGCGTGGGTGTCATAAATCGCGACATCCGGCTTGATCAGCCCGATATCACCGGAAACCGTCACGCCGCGTGGCTTCTTGAGGAAGGGATAGCGCTCCTGCGCCTCGCGGAAGGTGTCCGAGGCGAAATTGGTCAGCATGGTGACGTCGCGGCCTTCCGCGATAAGCTGTTCCAGAATGGCGACGCTGTCGTCATAGGCATGCGGAACCATCTCATGCCAATATTTGCGGAAGCTGCGGATTTGTTCTTCCCGTTCGGGATGATCGGCGATCAGCAGCGCCTCGGCATCGCTCCAGGTGCGGCCGCGATCCTGCTCAAGGTTCCATTCATGAGTGCAGACATTGGCGAAAAACCATTCGCGCTCGGCATGGTCCGGAATGATGCGGCCATAGGGGAGGCTGGGATCGTAATGCAGCAGAACCTTGCCGATATCGAAAACGATATGCCGTATTTCCGTCGTCATGAATGAATTCCTGATTTTTGCTCTAAAGGCATTTTTGCGAACGCATTGGGAATAGCCTGCGCGATCGCTTTTTTCATGACTGTAGGCAGTGCCTGGTCTTCAAGATTTGTAACCGGCGCCCACCATCCGTCATGGTTGTCATTCTGCGAGACCGACTTGGCACGCCAGATCGACAGCCGCAGTTCGAAATGCGTGAAGACATGCGTCACCGTGCCCGCCGGCTGCCAATCGGCCGGGAAGGGGGCCGCCTCGATGCCGGTCTCGCCGTCGATGCGCGCCGTCCATCCCGTCGTCGGCACTTCCGTCATGCCGCCCAGCAAGCCGCTTTCGACACGCCGCCGCAGGAATATTTCCCCGTCGTCATTGACGGCGACGAAAGCCGCACCCTGGCGCACCGGCTTTTCCTTCTTTGCCGCCTTGACCGGGAATTGCTCGGGATCATGCCCAGCCAGCGCCTGACAGGCGCCGTTGAAGGGACAGAGCGAACAGACCGGACGCTTTGGCGTACAGATTGTCGCGCCGAGATCCATCATCGCCTGGGCGAAATCGCCCGGCCGGTCCGCCGGCGTCAGAAGGGCGACCTTCTGTTTCATCAGCGGCTTGGCGCGGGGCAAAGGCGCCGAAATCGCATAGAGGCGGGAAATGACGCGCTCAACATTGCCGTCCATCACGGCTGCCTGGCGATTGAAGGCGATGGCGGCGACGGCGGCGGATGTATAATCGCCGATGCCGGGCAGCGCGCGCAGGCCTTCTTCAGTATCTGGAAAGTGGCCGCCATGATCGGCTGCGACTGCCTCGGCGCATTTCTTCAGGTTGCGGGCGCGAGCGTAGTAGCCGAGCCCCGCCCAGGCCGCCATGACATCTTCATTCGCAGCCGCAGCGAGATCATCGACCGTCGGCCAGCGCTCCAGGAATTTGGCGAAATAGGATTTAACCGCCGGCACCGTCGTCTGTTGCAACATCACTTCTGACAGCCACACGCGATAGGGATCGGGCTTGACGCCGCGCGCGGCCATCGGCGGCGAGACCCGCCAGGGCAAGTCGCGGTGGTGTCGGTCGTACCAGGCAAGCAGGCGCGCGGCCGTGGGGGATTCTAAAGTCGTGGTCATGATTTGCCGCGTCGAGGGGAAGTGCTCTATACTTGGCCAAGCTGCGTCGGGCGATCAAGGTCCGCGATGCACAAAGCATGCACCGGAAGCCGATTGAGATGAGTTATCCCCGAAAAGGCGAAAAGCAGATATCCGAGCTGACCAATGGTATCGTCGATCCGGTGCTGGCAAAGCGTGCCGGGATCAATACGACGCTGCTCGGCTGCTGGGATGAGATTGCCGGCGAGGACTTTGCCGATTGCACGCGGCCGGAAAAGATCGCCTGGGCCAGGCGAACCGGCCCTGGCATGGACGACCGCTATCAACCCGGCGTGCTGACGATCGCCTGCGAGGGCGCCCGTGCACTCTTCCTGACCCATGCACAAGGCGAACTCATTCAGCGCATCAACAGCTTCTTCGGTTTCTATGCCGTCAATCAGATCCGCATCGTGCAGAAGCCGGTCTCGGTCGCCTCCAAACGCTCCCGCACGCCGCCGCCGTTGAAGGGCGAGGCGGCGCGCAAGTTGGCAGATATGATTGATGGCATCGAGGATGAAAAGATCAGGGCCGCCGTTCAGCGGCTCGGCACGGCCATGGCCTGGAAGCGGCGATAAGGTCAGGCTGAACGGCCGGTTTCGCCAATTGTGGAAGAAATTTAAGTTGTTTGTCTTTCCCAGGTCACAATTCTTTGAAGAAAGTTGGCCAACCGTGCCTTGTTAGCGGCAAGCTGCCGTTATATCGCATGAAACATTCGAAGACCTCTTTCAACGACGGGTGACTCTATGCCGATGTCCGACATGCTCTTGACCAAACGCCACCTGCTGGGCGGCTCTGCCGTTGCCGCCCTCTCCGTGGCGTTCTCTGCCGTTGCCGGCACCGCATCCGCCGCAACTGCCGAAGATGAAGTGCCGCCATCCGACGGCAATGTCGACATGAACGAAGTGCTGAAGCCCGGCCCGCTGCCGGAGATTGCGCTCGGCAAGGAAGATGCGCCCGTCAAGATCGTCGAATACATGTCGCTGACCTGCCCGCACTGCGCGCATTTTGCCGTCACGACTTTCGACACGATCAAGCAGAAATACATCGATACCGGCAAGGTTCGCTTCATCATCCGCGAGTTCCCGTTCGATCCGCGCGCTGCCGCAGCCTTCATGCTGGCGCGTTGCGCCCCACAGGAACAGTACATGCCGATGGTCGAGATGCTGTTCAAGCAGCAGATTGCCTGGGCCTCGCCTGACGTCGATGGCCGCGCCGCATTGCTCCAGATGTCGAAACTCGCTGGTTTTACTGAGGATAGCTTCACGAAATGCTTGACGAACCAGAAGCTTCTGGATGATGTCAACTCTGTACGGGAACGCGCAGCCAAGGATTTCGGCGTGAATGCCACGCCGACCTTCCTGATCAATGGCAAGCGCTATGCAGGGGACATGTCTATTGCTGCCATGTCGAAGCTTATCGACAGCCTGCTCTGATCCGCGCCTTTTTACATCACAGGCGGGCGGCTGGGGCCGCACGCCTGTTTTTTATGACCTCCCCCTCCAGGGAGGAGGTTGCGTGGACCGCGCGAATGAGGATGATTTCCGGGGTGAACGCTTGATCGTTCCACCTCTCGCCTCCAGTCCGATCCGCCCTCTCAAGGGAAGGGTGGAGACCAGCCTATGAAATTCAACAGGCTGAGACTCGTCGGCTTCAAATCCTTCGTCGAACCGGCGGAATTCGTCATCGAGCGTGGCCTGACCGGCGTCGTCGGCCCGAACGGCTGCGGCAAGTCCAATCTTGTCGAAGCACTGCGCTGGGTGATGGGCGAGAATTCCTACAAGAACATGCGCGCCTCCGGCATGGACGACGTGATCTTCTCCGGATCCGGCAACCGCCCGGCCCGTAACACCGCCGAAGTCGGCCTCTACCTCGACAATAGCGACCGCACCGCACCTGCCGCCTTCAACGACAGCGACGAAATTCAGGTCACGCGCCGCATCGAACGCGAGCAGGGCTCGATCTATCGTATCAACGGCAAGGAAGCGCGCGCCAAGGATGTGCAGCTGCTGTTCGCCGATGCCTCCACCGGCGCGCGTTCACCTTCCATGGTCGGGCAGGGGCGTATCGGCGAGCTGATCCAGGCAAAGCCCCAGGCGAGACGCCAGCTTCTGGAAGAGGCAGCAGGCATTTCCGGCCTGCATTCGCGCCGGCATGAAGCCGAGCTGCGCCTGCGCGCTGCCGAAAGCAATCTCGAGCGGCTGGATGATGTGACATCGCAGCTCGAAAGCCAGATCGAAAGCCTGAAGCGCCAGGCGCGGCAGGCCAACCGTTTCAAGACGCTCTCGGCCGAGATTCGGGCCCGCGAGGCCATGTTGCTGCATATCCGCTGGGTGCAGGCCAAGGAAGCCGAGGCCGAGGCCGATAGCGCGCTCAACCAGGCGACTGTGCTGGTCGCCGAAAAGGCGCAGATCCAGATGGAAGCGGCAAAGGCGCAGGGCATCGCCAGCTTCAAGCTGCCGGAACTGCGCGAGGATGAGGCAAAGGCCGCCGCCGCCCTGCAGCGTCTGCAGATCGCTCGCTCTCAGCTGGAGGAGGATGTCAACCGTATCCTGCGCCGGCGGGATGAATTGATCCGTCGGCTGGCACAGTTGGCGGAGGACATCAGCCGCGAACAGCGCCTGGTCGCCGATAACGCGTCCATCCTTGCCAAGCTGGACGCCGAAGAGGCTGATCTTGCTGACATCCTCGCCGATTCTGGCCGGCTCGCGGAAGAGACGCGTATCGCCTTCGAGGAAGCCGCTGCCAAGCTCGCCGACAGCGAGCGGGTTTTTACTGTTCTGACCGCAGAACGCGCCGAAGCTGCCGCCGCCCGCAATCAGCTGGAGCGCGCCATCCGCGATCTCGCCGATCGTAAGATGCGGCTCGAGCGGCAGGCCGGCGAAGCAAACAACGAGCTTGCCGCCATCGACGAAAAGATGGCGGATCTGCCCGACCCAAGCGAAAAGCGCGACATGGTCGAGGCGGCTGAGAATGTCGTCGCCGATGTGGAGGGCGAAATCCAGCGTGTCGAAGCGGTTCTCGCTAGGGCGCGCGAAACCGAGGCGCTGTCCCGCGGTCCGGTCGAGCAGGCGAGGGCGCGCCTGAACGCGCTCGAAACTGAAGCGCGCACCATTTCCAAGATGCTGGCGGCGGGCGATACCTCCGGCGCCTTTTCGTCTGTGGCCGAGGAGTTGCGCGTCGACCGTGGTTTCGAGACGGCACTTGGCGCAGCGCTCGGGGACGATCTGGAGTCCTCGCTCGATTCCAAGGCGCCGGTCTATTGGTCCGACAATGGCAGTGGTGCCGGCGACCCGGCTCTGCCGGAAGGTGCCGCCCCCTTGATCACCCATGTCGGCGCGCCGGCGGCACTGACGCGGCGCCTGCGGCAGATCGGCATTGTTTCGGTGGAAGATGCGCTGCGACTGATGCCCGAGCTGAAGCCGGGGCAGCGGCTGGTGACCAAGGACGGCGCCGTGTTCCGCTGGGATGGCCATGTGACCGGAGCGGATGCGCCGAGCGCGGCTGCCCTGCGGCTCGCCCAGAAGAATCGTCTTTCCGAGTTGGAGGCCGAAGCCGAGCTTGCGCGTGATGTGCTAGCCGAGGCCGAGGAGCGCCTTGCGGCAGCCGCCGATGCGATCCGGGCCGAAGAGGGTCGTTTGGCCACCGCCCGCGACGCCAGCCGCCTTGCCGCCCGGCATCTGGCCGAGGCGCGCGAAGCGCTCGCTGCAGCGGAGCGTGCGTCCGGCGATCTCATCCGCCGCCGCGATGTGATTGTCGAGGCCGTCAGCCGGCTGCAGGAGCAGCTGGAAGATGTGGCCGTGCAGGATGAGAATGCCCGCATCGAACTGGAAGATGCGCCGAATCTCGACGCTATCGATCTGAAGCTGCGCGATCAGCAGGCTGAAGTCGCAACAGATCGCGGCGTCCTGGCCGAAGCTCGGGCGCGACACGAAGGCCTGAACCGCGAAAACGAGGCGCGGCAGCGCCGTCTTCTGGCGATCCGGCAGGAGCGCGATACCTGGCGCCAGCGCGCTGCCAGCGCCGAGGAGCACATTCAGACGCTGCGCGACCGTGAGGAGGAAGCGCGCGAGGAAGCGGCCGAACTCGATTTGGCACCCGATGAATTCGATGACAAGCGCCGCGCCTTGATGAATGAGCTTCAGAAGGCTGAGGAGGCTCGCCGCCATGCTGCCGATCGTCTTGCCGAAGCGGAGGTCGTTCAGCGCGAGGCCGATCGTCATGCGACCACGGCCCTCTCTGAACTGGCGGAAAGCCGTGAGAAGCGCGGTCGTGTCGAGGAGCGGCTGGTCTCGGCGCGCGAGCGCCGGCAGGAAAGCGAATTGCGCATCCGCCAGTCCCTGAATGTCGAGCCGCATGAGGCCATGCGCCTGACCGGCCTTTCGCCATCGCAGAATGTACCTGATCTCCGTGAAGTCGAACGCGAACTAGAGCGGCTGAAGATCGAGCGCGAGCGTCTCGGTGCCGTCAACCTGCGTGCCGAGGAGGAGAGCAAGGAACTGACAGAGCGGCTGCAGGCGCTGATCAAGGAGCGTGACGACGTCATCGACGCCATCCGGAAGCTGCGCGGCGCGATTCAGAGCCTCAATCGCGAGGGCCGCGAACGCCTGATCGCTGCCTTCGACGTCGTCAATGCGCAGTTCCAGCGCCTGTTCACCCATCTTTTCGGCGGCGGCACCGCGGAGCTGCAGCTGATTGAGTCGGACGATCCGCTGGAGGCCGGCCTCGAAATTCTCGCCCGCCCGCCGGGCAAGAAGCCGCAGACCATGACGCTGCTTTCGGGCGGCGAGCAGGCGCTGACGGCCATGGCGCTGATCTTTGCGGTGTTCCTCACCAATCCCGCGCCGATCTGCGTTTTGGACGAAGTGGACGCGCCGCTCGATGACCACAATGTCGAGCGCTACTGTAACCTCATGGACGAAATGGCGGCCTCCACCGAGACCCGTTTCGTGGTTATCACCCATAATCCGATCACCATGGCGCGCATGAACCGACTCTTCGGTGTCACCATGGCGGAGCAGGGCGTCTCGCAGCTCGTGTCCGTCGATCTGCAGACCGCCGAACGGCTGCGCGAAATCGCTTGAGCGCTGTTCCACGTCTGGATTGAGAAAACTGTTCCCGTTTCGACAAGAAATTGCTGCGTTGGCTGCCGCGCATCATGAAAGCATGCTAGTTTCGTATTTCGATCAACAACATGGGCGCTGATCCGCCCGGAAGGGAAGTATGTCTGACTCGACTGGCGGTATTTTCGATATCCTCGGAATACTTGCCGTATTGCTGCTCGTCGCTGCCAACGGCTTTTTCGTTGCGGCGGAGTTCTCTCTGGTGTCCGTTCGCCGCAGTCGCGTGACGGAACTCGTCGCCGAAGGGCGGATGAATTCCAAGGCGCTGCAGAAGGCGGTCGATAATCTCGATGCCAATCTGGCGGCCACGCAGCTCGGCATCACCATTTCGTCGCTGGCGCTTGGCTGGGTCGGTGAACCCGCTCTTGCTCATCTGCTCGAACCCCTGCTCGATTTTCTCCCCGGAACGTGGGCTGCGGCCGGATCGCATGCGATCGCCGTTGCCATTTCCTTCATCATCATCACCGCGCTTCATATCGTGCTTGGTGAACTCGCGCCGAAGAGCCTGGCATTGCAGCGCAGCGAAGGCACGGCTCTTGGTGTCGTGCGGCCGCTCGGCCTGTTCCTCTTCTTGCTGCGTCCGGCAATCACCGTCCTGAACGGCCTTGGCAATCTCGTTCTTCGTCTCTTCGGCCTGCGCCCGGGCGCAGGCGAGGGCTCGCTGCATTCGCCCGCCGAGATCAAGCTCCTGATCGCTGAAAGCCAGGAGGCGGGCCTGTTGGAACAGGCACAGCAGGATCTGGTCGAGCGCGTCTTCAACATCGGCGATCGCGACGTCTCCGACATCATGACGCCGCGGCTGGAGGTCGAATGGATCGATGCCGAAGATCCGCCGGAGGAAATGCAGAAGACCATCCGCGAAAGCCGCTTCGAGCAGCTTCTTGTGGGCCGCGGCTCGATCGACGAGCCGATCGGTATGATCCTGAAGAAGGATCTGCTCGACCAGCTTCTGAACGGCGAACCGCTGAACCCGATGGCCGTCATCCGCCAGCCGCTGGTCGTTCATGAGTCAACGGCCGTCTTCAAGGTGCTGGAAAACTTCAAGCGCGCGCCGGTCCGCCTCGCCATGGTGATCGACGAATATGGCAGCCTCGAAGGCATCGTCACCCAGACGGATCTGCTGGAAGCGATCGCCGGCGACCTGCCCGATATGGACAACGACACGCCCGATGTCGTCGAGCGGGCCGACGGATCGCTGCTGATGGAAGGCATGATGCCCGTCTATGACGCCTTTGCGCGGCTGGGGCTTCGCTTCAGCGAGGAGGAGGTCAATTTCCATACGCTCGCGGGCTTTGCCCTCTATCAACTCGGTCATCTGCCCGAGGTGGGTGAAAGCTTCTCCTTCGGCGACTGGCATTTCGAGATCGTCGATCTCGACGGCATGCGCATCGACAAGATTCTGGCCCGGCGCGAACCGCAGGCTTAGCCATCAAGTCGCTCTGGATGGACCCGGAGGCTCTCAATTTCGATCAATCGATTGAAATCGGGAGCATTCAGGGCATATTTATTGTGCAGTGCAACATTTTGCCGTATTTGTCGATTTTCATTTGTACTGCAGTGAATTAAGTTCAACCGGAGGAGTTGGACGGAGACAATGACGAATTGGGTCTATACATTCGGCGACGGCAAGGCCGAGGGGGGCGCCGGCGATTTTGAGCGACTCGGCGGCAAGGGCGCAAATCTTGCGGAAATGTGCAATCTCGGCCTGCCGGTTCCGCCGGGCCTGACGATCGTAAGCGACGTCTGCACCTTCTATTACAAGAACGGCCGCAAGATTCCCGAAGAGCTGAAGCCGCAGGTCATGCGGGGTTTGCAGCGGATGGAGGCCATTACCGGACGCAGGTTCGGCGATACCGCGCGGCCGCTGCTGGTTTCCGTGCGTTCCGGCGGCCGTGCTTCGATGCCGGGCATGATGGATACCGTCCTCAATCTCGGCCTCAACGACGCGACGGTGCAGGCCCTGGGCCACGATGCCGGCGATGCTCGTTTTGCCTGGGACAGCTACCGCCGCTTCATCCAGATGTATGCCGATGTCGTCATGGGCCTCGACAACGAGGTCTTCGAAGAGATTCTGGAGGATGAAAAGGCGCGGTTCGGCCATGAGTTCGATACAGATCTCACCGCCGTCGAATGGCAGCATGTCGTCTCGATCTACAAGAGCGTCATCGAGGAAGAGTTGGGCGAAGCCTTTCCGCAGGAGCCGGAGGTTCAGCTCTGGGGCGCTGTCGGTGCCGTTTTTGCCAGCTGGATGAATGCGCGCGCCGTCACCTATCGCCAATTGCACAATATTCCCGAGGCATGGGGAACCGCCGTCAACATTCAGGCGATGGTGTTCGGCAATCTCGGCAATTCGTCCGCGACAGGCGTCGCCTTCACGCGCAATCCATCGACGGGGGAGAAGGAGCTTTACGGCGAATTCCTCGTCAATGCGCAGGGCGAAGATGTCGTTGCCGGCATCCGTACACCGCAAAGCATTACGGAAGTCGCCCGTATTGCCTCCGGCTATGAAAAGCCCTCGATGGAAAAGCTGATGCCGGAAGCCTTTGTCGAGTTCCGCAGCATCTGCGCGCAGCTGGAAGCGCATTACCGCGACGTGCAGGATCTGGAGTTCACCATCGAGCGCGGCAAGCTCTGGATGCTGCAGACCCGCAATGCCAAGCGAACCACCAAGGCGGCGATGAAGATCGCCGTCGACATGGTCGACGAGGGGCTGATTACCGAAGACGAGGCGGTTTCCCGCATCGATCCGACGTCGCTGGATCAGCTTCTGCATCCGACGATCGACCCGCGCGTCCCTCGCGAGGTCATCGGCTCCGGTCTCCCAGCATCGCCGGGTGCGGCGACGGGCGAAATCGTCTTCACCGCAGAAGAGGCGATCGTTGCCGAAGAAGAAGGCCGCAAGGCGATCCTCGTGCGGATCGAGACGAGCCCTGAAGATATTCATGGCATGCATGCCGCCGAGGCGATCCTGACCACCCGCGGCGGCATGACGAGCCACGCGGCCGTCGTTGCCCGCGGCATGGGCATTCCCTGCGTCGTCGGCGCCGGAACCATGCGCATCGACATTCGCAATGAAAAGCTGATAGGCATCGGCGTCACCTTGAAGAAGGGCGACATCGTCACGATAGACGGATCTACCGGCCAGGTGCTGAAGGGCGAAGTGCCCATGATTCAGCCAGAGCTTTCGGGCGACTTCGGGCGCATCATGGCCTGGGCAGACCGCTCGCGCCGCATGACGGTGCGCACCAACGCCGACACGCCTGCCGATGCGCGGGCTGCTCGCTCTTTCGGCGCCGAGGGCATCGGCCTTTGCCGCACCGAGCACATGTTCTTCGAAGGCGACCGTATCCATGTGATGCGTGAGATGATCCTTGCGGAGGACGAAGCGGGGCGCCGTGCCGCCCTTGCCAAGCTCATGCCGATGCAGCGGCTCGATTTCACCGGCCTGTTCACCATCATGCATGGCCTGCCGGTAACGATCCGCCTGCTCGATCCGCCGCTGCACGAATTCCTGCCGAAGACGGATGAGGAGATCGCCGAAGTGGCCGGGATCATGAGCATGGAGCCTACTGCGCTGCGCCAGCGGGTCGATGCGCTGCACGAGTTCAATCCCATGCTCGGCCATCGCGGCTGCCGCCTGGCAATTTCCTATCCGGAGATCGTCGAAATGCAGGCACGCGCGATTTTCGAGGCAGCGGTTCTGGCTGCGCGCGAAACAGGCGCGGCGGTCGTCCCGGAAATCATGGTGCCGCTGGTCGGTCTGCGCTCTGAGCTGGATTACGTCAAGGCCTGCATCGACGAGGTGGCGCGCGCCGTGATGACCGAAGCGAAGATGAAGATCGACTATCTCGTCGGCACGATGATCGAGCTGCCGCGCGCAGCCTTGCGCGCCCACATCATCGCTGAGGCTGCCGAGTTTTTCTCCTTCGGCACGAACGACCTGACCCAGACGACATTCGGCATGTCACGCGATGACGCCGCTGCCTTCATTCCGACCTATCAGCGCAAGGGCATCATCGAGCACGACCCCTTCATATCCCTCGATTTCGATGGGGTTGGCGAGCTCATCCGTATCGCGTCCGAGCGCGGCCGCCGCACGCGCAACGACATGAAGCTCGGCATCTGCGGCGAGCATGGCGGCGACCCCGCCTCGATCCATTTCTGCGAGGATATCGGGCTGGACTACGTCTCCTGTTCCCCCTTCCGCGTGCCGATTGCGCGGTTAGCCGCAGCCCAGGCGGCGATCAAAGGGCGGGCGTGATTTTCCAAATCTGGATGTTCGTGGATCAGTGGCGCCAGTAGCCGCGATGATAGTAATATCCCGGGCCGCCAACGACGACGGTCGGACCCCAGAAGAAGTCGTCATTGCTTTCCATGAAAGCCCGCTGATCCGCGCGCCGGCTAAGATCCTGATTCATCAGGCAATTGGCAAAATTCTGGCTGCCTGGCTTGAAGCCATAACCGCTGCATCTGGACTCGTCGGCTGCTCGAATTTGCTCAGCCGTCTGGCAGGAGGAGAGCACAAGCATGATGGCGAGGAGAGATAGTACGGAAGCTGCGATACGCATGACATGTTATCCTGAATGCGGATTTACAGGCAAAAACTATAGCGCCGCGCGTGGTGGCGCGAAAGGCGTATTCCGCCGCAGGCAGGGTTGCTTACGCTGCTTCCCTCGGCTTTGCCGGCATCCGCTGCAAGAGATCGACGAAGGCATCGGCGAAGCGCAGCAGGTGCTCGGTCTCCCCGTCGGGTTGCAGGAGGCGGATTTCCGCGCCATCTTCGTCCAGCGCGGCGAAGAGGGTGCGCATCGTCGCGTCTCCTTCCGGAATTCGCAGCACCGCCAATCTGCGGCAATCCGGTATCAGCCCTTCAGCCGGCAGATCGAACAGGAAATCGCCCTGTACGGCCGAAGCGGCCTTGCGCACGGCTTCGCAGAAGCCGGGCTCGCCACCGGAAAAACCCTCGAGCGAAAGCTCCAGTTCAAGCAGTTCCAGCGGCAGAAACGGGTCGCTCGCTTCGGCTCCGGTAATCGTTACTCCCGGCAGCGACTGGGCCGCGACGTCTTGAGAAAGCATCGGTTCCATCTCATCAAGTCCTTTCACAGCCTCGATAAAACGCTAAAGAATGGCCTTTTTTAGGAATTTAAGCAAGTGCTCACGTTTTTGGTCTAGGCGTTACTGGTTTGAGCTTCGACAAAACATTGGACGACGATGCCGTGACATTCGATTTATTTTCGGCATTTCTTGATCTAAACATAAGTCGCTTTCCGGGATTCGGTGCATCCGGCTTCCGATCCGACGCGCCGAAGAGCCTTTGATGACCATTCGTTTCGACCGTCCTGTTTCACATGCCGCCCGTGCCGCGCGTTTGATCGCTTCATTTGCATTGGTGCTCTGTGGCGTGACGCTGATCGGCCACCGTTTTGCGCCGCTGGAAACGCCTTATTTCGTCCTGCTGCTACTGATTTCTGCCGGCTGCGCGATCCTGGCGGTGCTGCTGGCGCTGGTCGGCCTGGCGCAGCTCTGGCAGAGCGCTGCCATTGGCGGCGTCTCCGCCGTCAAGGCGCTTGTCTATGCCGCTCTGCCGCTCGCAATTCTCGGCCTCGGTGTTGAGCGCTACTGGACGCGCCCGCATATCTATGAGATTTCGACCGACCTCAACGATCCGCCGGACTGGCTGGCGACCCCGGATGCGCGGCAACTGTGGCTGCCGCCGCGCCATCTGGTCACGCAGCAGGAACGCGAGGCGCAGTTCGAAGCCTATCCCGCGTTGATTAGTCGGCGTTATGAAGGTGCGTCCGACCGCGTGTTGGAAGCGGTGCGCAAGGTCGCGCATGATCGCCACATCACCATCGTCAAGGCTGAAGGCGCCGATGTCGCGGACCCGAACGGCAACGTGAAGCCGAAACGCCGTACACGCCCGCAGACTGTCAATCCGGCGCAGGGTGACAGTGTAGCCGGCGATGTGCCTGCCATCGTTCCCGTGCCGACCCCGCGTCCTTTCCGTGATGGAGTGGCGGAACTCATCCGCCAGAATACCGACGTGATCCTGCAGGGTGAAACACGAACCCGCATCTTCGGCCTGCCATGCGATATATTGATCCGCATTCGCGAGGAGGCGGAAACGACGCTCGTCGATATTCGGGTCGCCTCCCGCTATGGCCAGGATGATCTCGGCGTCAGCGCCGATCTGGCCGATGACTATTTAAAGGCACTGGATGCGGAACTGCTCGGCATCGCCGGAAGCTGAGATGATTCAAGCCGGACGATAGGCGCCCAGGAGCGCCGGCGGTCCATCGGTTTCCACCTGACCCTTCTCGACCAGGTCTTCCAGATGTGCCAGCACCGAAAGGGCGGCTGCGCCATGCAGGCGCGGGTCGGTATCGCGATAGATGGCTTTCACCATGTCCGGGATCAGCCGGTCGCCGGCCTTGATGCGCTCCAGCACGGCGCGCTCGCGCATGCGGCGGTGGGTTCTGAGGCCGCGCATGAAGGAGGCCGGCTCCTTTACCGGACCGCCGTGGCCGGGCAGAAACAGCCGGTCGTCGCGGGCAAGAAGACGTTCCAGCGAGGTCATATAATCCGCCATCGAACCATCCGGCGGCGCGACGATCGAGGTCGCCCAGGCCATGACATGATCGGCCGAGAAGACGATGCCTGTGCCATCGAGCGCGAAACAGGCGTGGTTCGCCGTATGGCCCGGCGCCAGCAGCGCCGTCAGCTGCCAGCCGTCTCCGGCGACGCTTTGGCCATCGGCAAGCACGATGTCAGGCTGAAACTCCATGTCGGAGCTTTCGGCAAAAGGATTAACCTCGCCCTGATGGAGCGGGCGCGCAGCACGGTGCGGCCCTTCGCCGACGGTCAGTGCCCCCGTTGCCTCCTTCAATCGCTTGGCCAGCGGCGAGTGATCGCGATGGGTGTGGCTGACGAAGATATGCGTGACCTCGCGCCCCTTCAGCGCCGCCATCAGGGCAGCGAAATGCTCATCACTCTCCGGACCGGGATCGATGACGGCGACGGAGGAGGTGCCGACGATGTAGCTGTTGGTGCCGTGGAACGTGAAGGCGCTGGGATTGTTGACCGTCATCCGCTCGATGCCGGGCGCAATGGGAACGGCCCGGCCATAGGCGGGTTCGAAGGCGAGGTCGAAGTCTGGTGTGCTCATGATTACTTGTATTCGATTTCGATGAATGACATTGGCTCGGTGCCGGCATTGACGACATTGTGCTCGGCGCCTGCCTCACGCCGATAGGCGGCGCCCTTGGCAATATCGACCCGCCTGTTGCCGCCCGGCTCCTCCAGCAGAAACTGGCAATCGGTCATCGGCACCACGACATAGCCGAGGCCATGGACATGATGCCCGGTATCGGCGCCCGGCTCGAAATCCCAGCGGGTGATGCGGCAGACGGCATCGTCGAGAAGCACCGTGGGCAGGGCCGGCGGGCGGGCGCGAAACTGGCTCATCAAGCCTCCTTATTTCGAATGCGGTGCAGCAAGACCTATCATAGACGCCTGGAAAGCACACAGAAATATGCGTCCGTGCATCACTTAGTCATTGTAGCGCGATGCGACCTTTGCTAATCAGACGCCGGTTTGGCTGGGATGACAGCCATTTCCCATGTTGGGGCGTCGCCAAGCGGTAAGGCACCGGTTTTTGGTACCGGCATTCCCAGGTTCGAATCCTGGCGCCCCAGCCATATCCTCTCCTCTTTGCATTGAGACAACATGCCGCGATATCGTTGTTCGGCCTCGGCTGACCTTTGTTAGATGGTTTGCAGCACTCTCTTTAGTCTTAGGGCGGTGCTAGGCGGGTGACTTGCAAACAAAAACAGGCAGCCCTCGCAGGCCGCCCGTTGATATTGTCTCGGGATGAAGCTTTTGGCCTCAGTCCGCTTGGTCAGCTTTTGCAGTCTTTTCCGGCGGCGCCAGAAGCTCGGCGCAATAGGACGAACCGCTGACACCCGGCTGGTCGCCGAGAATCTTGACCGAGCGGATTTCGTAGCTCTGGTTGGTGACGATGTCGGCCTTGCAGCTGAGGGAGCGCTTGCCGGCTTTCTTGCCTTCCTTGTTGACGACGGTGACGTTCTTGTAGCCGCCACGCCAGGTGTAGACGCGGTTGCCGCCTTCGTCGCGGTCGGAGAGCGGCGGTCCGTAAGCCGCGAAGAAGCGGCCTGCAGACTGGCCCTGCCAGCGATCCTGAACGGGGTTCTTCGCAAGCAGCGGCAGGGCCGCTGTCGTTGTTGTCGTCGTGGTGCTGCAACCGGCCAGCGCCAGCAACAGTCCAGCCGCGGTGATCATGCGGATATTCATCGTGTCGTCCTTGAGCTTCTGTCACGCAAAGGTCGCGGAAAGCCGCGCTGTCCCACGACATTTCCACCTGTCCCGCTTAGGGCTTTAGCGCCAAAGCCGGCAAAAGAAAATTCCTATCATTGTGTACAAACGGGATTTTACTTGATCTGTTGCGTCTTTTGCACGCCGGCATTTTCGGCCGCTGTTTCCTGCCGATTTTCTAGGCAGATGTGGGTGTAATTTTTTCGTCAAAAATCAAAAGGTTTTTTGAGATTGGTGCTTGTGCATCAAAAATGGCTGGTCTATAGAAGCGCCGCTGGTCACGGAGTGTAGCGCAGTCTGGTAGCGCACCACGTTCGGGACGTGGGGGTCGAGTGTTCGAATCACTCCACTCCGACCAGCTTAAAATACTGATCCTGTTCCCGAAAAATCTCCCGTTTAAGAAGACTGTCTGGCTGGCTTGCGCAAAGGCCGGAGTGGTTCCACCAATATCGTCGGGGCATTTCTATCACGCCGTCCCGCTCCCCGCCGCGGGCCGTATGGAGTTTTGCTACAATTCTTCTAATGCCCGTCGGCCGTTTCCCCACTCCATCGGCTCACATTCAAACCACGTCTTAGATATGCTTTTGCAAAACCGGCTCTTTTTGTCGCCCGAGGCACCATGTACAAGGAAGAGGGACGTGCATCCGACTCAGGGCGAGAGTTCGGCTGGCAGGTGCTGGAGCGGAGTAACGGAATGGATCTTGTGGACGGGGTGGCCAGATTGGTTGGGGAGACGATCATGGGGTGGCGCCAGCGTAACGATGCTGTCGGGAAGAGATTGAGAATCGCAACCTTCTTTGGGGTGCTGGCGTTGAGCGCCGCATTTCTTCTGGGTTCCAGCAGCAATGCCCTGCGCGCCGCCGATTGCGGCAATGTCGCCGGGCCGGGACTGGATTGGAGTGGCTGCAGTAAGGCCAATATCATGCTGCAGAGCAGCGATCTGAAGGGCGCCAATCTGGCAGGCGCGCATTTCGACAGCACCGATCTCAGCGACACCAACCTGACCTCGGCCAATCTCGAAAAGGCTACCCTCGTGCGTGCCTGGCTGAAGAATGCCAAGGCCGATGGCGCTAACTTCGCCAAGATCGAGGCATACCGCTCCGATTTCAGCAACGCTACCGCCAACGGCGCGTCCTTTGCCAATGCCGAATTGCAGCGGGCCGAATTTGCCAGCGCGCAGCTGAAGAACGCTGATTTTCAGAAAGCGGAGCTCGGCCGCGCCGATTTCGACAAGGCCGTACTGACGGGGGCGAATTTCTCCTTCGCTAATCTCTCGCGCGCGACCTTGAACGGTGCGGTGATGGACGGGTCGACCTCCTTCAGCGGCGCCTTCATGTATCTGACGCGCATCGAGGGTCTCGATCTGTCGAACGCAAGCGGTCTGCAGCAGGCACAGATCAATCTGGCTTGCGGGGACAATACGACCATATTGCCGTCTTGGCTGAAGGCGCCGTCCAGCTGGCCTTGCCCTCCCGACGATAAGGACTGATAGTCTCTCCAGCACGGAAACTTCGAAAGACCAAGCCGATGTTTGCAGAAAAAGCGGTCCAGCACGACAGCAAGCCCGAATTCTATCGAGCACTTGCGGATCAGCTGAAGGCCTTGCTTGATGGTGAGCACGATTGGATTGCCAACGCGGCCAATACCTCTGCATTGATCTACCAGATGCTGCCGGACCTCAATTGGGCGGGCTTCTATTTCCTTCAGCGGAAAGACGAGCTTGTGCTGGGGCCGTTCCAGGGAAAGCCAGCCTGCGTCCGCATTGCCGTCGGGCGCGGCGTCTGCGGGACGGCGGTCGAAAGGGCGCAGTCGATCCTCGTCGAGGATGTGCATGCCTTTCCCGGTCACATTGCCTGTGATGCGGCTTCGCGCTCGGAACTGGTCGTGCCGCTCCTTCGCAATGGAAAGGTCTTCGGCGTCATCGATCTCGACAGCCCGCTTCCCGGCCGCTTCGATGGTGACGATCAGGCCGGCATCGAGGCGCTTGCCGCGATTTATGCTGCCTCAAGCGAAGCGAAGAGGTAAAGCGCGGGAAGGGCGGGGCGTCACGCCGTCGTGATCGATATGGCAAATCGATCATGCGATGCCTATATTGGCTCTGCAACCACTCCCTCAGCGCTGATCGAGCTTATTCCGGCCTTCTCCAGTCCTCATTGAGGGCGTCAGGCCAAGCTCGGAAGACGTGCCAAGGGCAAGGAGAACAACGATGGGCAAATACAGCAAGACGGCGGAAGCCATCGCCAAGCTCACTCCTGAGCAGTATCGCGTGACGCAGCAGAGCGGCACGGAACGTCCTGGCTCCGGTGAATATCTCTACAACAAGCAGTCCGGTATCTATGTCGATATTGTCTCCGGCGAGCCCCTTTTTGCCTCGGCCGACAAGTTCGATTCCGGCTGCGGCTGGCCGAGCTTTACCAAACCGATCGAACCCGCCAATGTCAGCGAATTGACCGACAAGTCGCATGGCATGATCCGCGTCGAAGTACGCTCGGCCAATGGCGATAGCCATCTGGGCCATGTCTTCCCGGATGGGCCGATCGATCGCGGCGGCCTGCGCTATTGCATCAATTCCGCCTCGCTCCGCTTCGTGCCGCGTGACCGCATGGAGGCAGAAGGCTATGGTGACTACATCGATCAAGTGGAGGATGTAAGATGACAACGGAACGTGCAGTTCTCGCCGGCGGTTGCTTCTGGGGTATGCAGGATCTCATCCGCCGTTACAACGGCGTCATCTCGACGCGCGTCGGCTACAGCGGCGGCGATGTCCGCAACGCCACCTATCGCAACCATGGCACCCATGCCGAGGCGATCGAAATCATTTTCGATCCGCAGAAGATCAGCTATCGCGATCTGCTGGAGTTCTTCTTCCAGATCCATGATCCCTCCACGCGCAACCGCCAGGGCAACGATGTCGGCTTGAGCTATCGCTCGGCGATCTTCTACACCAGCGAAGAGCAGAAGCAGGTCGCGCTGGATACCATCGCCGATGTCGACGCCTCCGGCCTGTGGCCCGGCAAGGTCGTCACCGAGGTTGCCCCCGTCGGCGATTTCTGGCAGGCAGAGCCGGAGCACCAGGATTATCTGGAGCGCTATCCGAACGGCTATACCTGCCATTTTGTCCGGCCCGGCTGGAAACTGCCCCGCCGGCAGGCCGACGCAGCACAGCGCGCGGCCTCATGATGAAAGGATCGGCCGGTACCGACCGGCTGAACCTCTATCTCGGCACATGGGAGGTGAGGCGGCGAATCCTCGATCGCTTCAACGGCTCCCTGCTCACATTCGAAGGGCAGGCGTTCGTCACGCCTGTCCAGTTCGAGGAGCACGGTGATACGCGAAGCGATCACGCAACGCTCAGAAGTAGCCGCACCTATCGGCTCGATGACGCGTACAAGCATCTCGTCGTGCGTTTCCCCAATCTTTCGGAATTCATTCGCATCGGAGACAGTGCCTCGCAGCGCGTCACCCATCATTGCGGTCCCGATCTCTATCGGGGCCGTCTGTTCTTTCGCTCGCCGGATGCTTGGGCGGAGATGTGGCGTGTGCGCGGGCCTAGAAAAAACTATCTCAGCCTCGCGCACTACCGACGCATTTAGCCTGAACCTGTCTCCCGAATGAGAGACGGCGTTAGCGTGCCTGGCGCCGCGCCTGAACGGCCTTTGCCAGATCTTTCAGCGTGCGGACCGAGGTCGGCCAGTCGATGCAGCCATCGGTGATGCTCTGGCCATAGACCAGCGGCTTGCCCGGCACGAGATCCTGGCGACCCGCAACGAGATTGCTCTCCATCATCATGCCCTTGATCCGTCGGTCGCCGGCTGCAACCTGCTCGGCGACTGAGGTGACGACGAGCGGCTGATTTTCGGGGTTCTTGCTGCTGTTGGCATGGCTGGCATCGATGATGATGCGTGGCTCAAGACCCACTTTGAGAGACTGTTCCGCCGTCGACTGCACGCTGGCTGCATCATAGTTGGGCTCTTTGCCGCCGCGCAGGATGATGTGACAATCTTCATTGCCACGGGTCGAGGCGATCGCAGCAAGACCTTCCTTGGTCACGGCGGGGAAGTGATGCGGCTGTGATGCGGCGACGATCGCGTCGAGCGCGATGCGCACGTCGCCATTCGTGCCATTCTTGAAACCAACGGGGCAGGAGAGGCCGGATGCCAGCTGACGATGCACCTGGCTCTCCGTCGTCCTCGCGCCGATCGCCCCCCAGCTTACCAGATCGGAAATATATTGCGGCGTGATCGTATCGAGATATTCGCAGCCTGCCGGCAAGCCGATCTCGTTGACATCAAACAGCAGCTTGCGGGCAATGCGCAGACCTTCCTCGATGCGGTAGCTGCCGTCGAGATGCGGGTCGTTGATCAGGCCCTTCCAGCCCACCGTCGTGCGCGGTTTCTCAAAATAGACGCGCATGATGATTTCGAGATCGTCGGCGAAGCGATCCCGCTGTTCTTTCAGTCGCGCGGCGTAATCGAGTGCTGCGGCCGGATCGTGGATGGAGCAGGGGCCGATGACGACGATCAGCCGGTCGTCTTCGTCACGCAGAATGTTGTGAACGGCGTTGCGCGCGCCGGTAACGGTCGCCGTCACGGCTTCGTCGCGAGGGATTTCGTCAATGATCCGAGAGGGCGGCGTCAGCGCCGTGATCTCGACAATGCGCAAGTCGTCGGTGGAATTCAACACGGTATCGGTTCCTTTTGGGGTCATACCGTGGCGACAAAAAAGCCGCCAGGTAGACTAGCGGCTGGTTCGGGTCTTTGCTGTCGTGTCTCTTCTAACTACGCACAGGCCCGCCTCCGCTGAGAGCAGCGGTACGAATAAAATCGCGAGGCATATGCGAAGGTCAAAGACATGGGTCGTCTCTACGATAAAAAATGCCTGATGTCGATGAGGGAGAATGAGAATTGAGAGCGCAGCGTCATGACGCCTTCATTTGGGAACGAAATGCCTGCCTGCCCGCTCCCGCACCCTTCTTGCCGAGGCCCTCGGTAAGTTAATCCCTAGGCCTGCCCGAGAGAAATAACGAACCCCTGGCTCGGAAGGATCGGCCCGACTTCGCTGGAAGTCAGGCCGATCCCCATCCGATCAGGGGTCAAGTCAGATCAGATCTCGTAAACGAGCTATTAGAAGCTGCGCTGGAAGCGAAGAACGCCAGCCCACTGGTCCTGATTGATGGAGTCCCAGTTGGTGTAGGAAACTTCCGGCGTGATCTGGAGGTTCTTGACCGGGTTCCACTTGACGTTTGCCGTCGCTGCGAAGATCTTCGAGTCGGTGTAGGCAACCTGAGCGTTAGCCTGCAGCTTTTCGTTGATCGGAACGGTGACGCCGCCCCAAACGGCCCAGTCGCCCCAACCGATACCCTTGGCAGGGCCGGCGCCGTTGGAGTTTGCGTACTTGTTCAGCTTGTCGCCATCGGTGTTCCAGCCGCCCATCAAGAAGGCCTTGAAGACGCCGAAGTCGGCATCGACGCGAGCCTTGATGGCGCCTTCTTCGACGATGGAGTCATAACCACCGACGATCTTGAAGCCGAAGTTGCCAGCCTTGTAGCCAGCGCCGGCAACGACGTCAGGCAGGTAGTGGTTGGTGCTGTCTTCGCCGTTAGCGCCCTTGGCGCCCGAACCGGAGTTGCTGTCTTCAACCGAGACCACAGCCGTGAAGCCGTTGCCGGCGTCGTAGTTGTAGGTCAACTGGTTGAGTTCGTACGGGCCGTCATTGACCACGTCGTCGTTGATGACGCCGCCGGCATAACCGATGTACGAGTTGTACTGGGAGTCAGCCTTACCGACCAGGAAACCGCCGAGGCTGATGTTTGCGAACAGCAGCTTCGTGGTGGTCGCGCCGCCATCCTGCCAGTCGAAGCGGATGACCGTGTTGGTCTTCAGCGGACCGTATTCAGTGTCGGTCGCAGTGTCGAGGCTCAGATGAGCACGGGTATGCCAGAGAGTGCCATTGTGGCTGTCTGGGTTGTAGGCATCGTACCACTTGCCTTCGGTACGGACATAACCGCCGATCTTGAGGCAGGTTTCCGAGCCCGGGATGAAGAAGTAGCCAGCGCCATATGCGTCGCAGATGCGGACGTATTCGAGCGGTTCCGGCTCGGCAGCAACGATAGCGTCGGCTGCGTGAGCGCCAGAAACTGCTGCCAGAGCAGCAGCGGAGCCGAGAAGAAGGCTCTTGATGTTCATAAAAACTCCAATCCAATATAGATTGGGCATAGGCTATCGCGCCGAAAATCGACGTGCCCTTACCCTATCCCTGTTTAAAACCCCGACTCGGGAGAAACGGGCCCCACCCGCTTCTGGTCCTTATTAGAGACCAATTCCTAGAAAGTTATATGATATATTTTTCTCGGAATGACTTTTTCGTGAAATTTAAGTTTCAGTTGCAGGAAAGCAACATTGGCAAATAAAGATGCTAAGCGAAGCATAATATTTGCTGCGCAATAGTCACTTTGATGTACAATAACCCGTTTGCTCGTTTATTATTGTTTGGAAATATTGTCGCCGTCCGGATATCGAGCACAATTGCCCACCAACGCAAATGAGGCCACGGCCAAGAAGGCATGTCCGTGCGATCGATGTTGCTCTTCCTGTGCGGGTTGATATCAGGCGGGTCGCTTCGAAGCCGGGATGAGGAGCTTGCTCAGCATCGAGCCGATCATAATTCCCCAAAGCCCGCTGGTCATGCCAACGATAATGTCTAGCGTCGAACCAAAATTCCCGTTCGCCAGGAGATGCGAAACGGAAAGCGCCAATACGCTACCGATCATCAAAAGGCAGGTGAAGGATGGGGATTGCGGATAAGCGAGGCGTGCAAGCATGCCTGCGATACAGAGTGCGACGGCGCGAAAAATGTCGAACGGATTGCCGAATGTGCCCTGCCAATTGAAATGTGCGAGCGTCACGCCAACGAGCGCCGCTATATAGGTCCAGGCAATAATCTTCAAAAACCGGTCTGATATCATGCGGATATGATATAGCAGCGGTGGATATAAACGCTAGCCGGGCGCTGCCCAGGGGAGCGTTCGTAGATGGATCTGGCGCGCACATTTTATGTGGCCTCGAAACATTCTGTTGCAGCGTGGCAGGTTTTTCGGCCTTCGATCGGCCTTCTTGTTATGCCGGGTCGGGGCGGGCTGACCGAGTAATTTTCCGGTCAGCTGCCAACATTACTTAAGCGTTCGATACGCGTATAGTATCCTCTTCCTCTCCCGGTTGCTCGGCATCTTCTGCTACAGCACTTGCTGACGATCGGCCGAGGAAAGAAAAGACGACGACGGCTGTCAGGACAGTGATGCCGGTTAGTAGCCAGAGCAGCGTGCTGAAGGCGTCGCCATAGCTCTGGATAAGAGCGTCGTGCCCGATCGCGGGCACATTCGATGCTGCTGCGGCCAGGTTGCCGGTTACGAGCTGCTGTGCAGCCATAGCGGCATGTTCACCGAGATTCGACTGGATAAAGGCGGAGAGAACGGCGCTGACGATGGCAAGCGCGACCCCTTCGCCGGCGACGCGGGTAGTGCTGAAAATGCCGGTTGCCATGCCGGCTCGCTCCTTGGGAACAACGCTGACGGCGAGCCCATCCATCAAGCCCCAGGGCAGGCTGATGCCGACGCCGATCGTCAACAGCGGGCCGATGAGGCCAAATGGAGCCGAGCCTGCTGCAAAATGGCTGAGCCAGAAAAGGCCTGCCGCCGAGATGACGAGGCCGGTGCCGCAGATCGTTGCGGGGCTGAACCAGCGGGTGAGAAGTCCTGCAACGATCGGCAGGACGAGCAGCGGCGCCGAAAGCGCAACCATCATCCGCCCGGCACCGATCTCGCTCATGCCCTCGATGCCGACGAAGCGCACGGGCAGCAGGATCAGCAAAACGACGAAGGCATAGGCGGGTGCTGCCGCCAGAAGCTGCACGCCGACGAAACGCGGATAGCGAAAGAGGCTGAGATCCAGCATGGGCCGTTTCGCAACGCGCTCAATGATGCCGAAGGCAAGGAAGAACAGTGCTGCGCCGGTCAGCAGGGCGAGGACGAGCGGATCGCTCCAGCCAGTTTCCGGCGCACGCAGCACGCCATAGGTGAAGAGCGTCAAGGCAAGCGTGAAGCTCAGTGCGCCCGGCCAATCCAGCCCCGCCGCGTCGGGATCTTTGGATTCGCGCAGGAAGCAGGCGCCGAGGCCAAGTGCGAGCAACGCCAGGGCGACCACGAGAATGAAGATGGACGGCCAGCCAAAGGCATCGATCATCAGGCCGGATGCGATCGGCCCGAAGGCGAGACCGACGCCGAAGCTGGAGCCGACGATGCTGAAAGCACGCATCCGCGCCGTGCCGTCGAACTCCTGCGCCAGCGAGGCCATGCCTCCGGAAAAAGCGGCGGCTGCGCCAAGGCCCTGCAGTGCCCTCAATATATCAAACCAGACGATGTTGCCGGCTAGCGCTAAGCCGGCTGAGAAGAGCGCGAAGCAGCCGACGCCAGCCAGGAAGATACGCCGCCGGCCAAAGCTGTCTGCCAGCGCGCCGGATGCCATCAGGCAGCTGCCGAAGGTCAGCATGAAGGCATTGGTGACCCAGTTGAGCGCGATTGGGCTGCCGCCGAGCGTGCGGCTGATGGCCGGCAAGGCAACAGCGGGGCCGGTGAATGTCAGCGGCATCGCCGCTGCGGCGCAGCAGACGGCGACGAGGACGAAGAATTTCTCGGTCGGACTTGCGACCTTTGTCTGGGGAGAAGTCATCAGATTACCATGAGGTTTGAGCAAAGGGGAAGTGGCGGGCAATCCTGGGAGTGGTGCTGGCCAAAGGCCGGTGCTCGCGCGCTTCAAATGACTCAAGCAGGATATATTTGCTGTAATTGGATGATAATTGCGCTAGTTTTCCATATATACCGGAATAAAACTCTCGAATGGAATGCGCCCATGGATCGTTTGAGCGGCCTGACGGCCTTTGTTCGCACCGCGGATCTCGGCAGCTTTGCCGCTGCTGGACGCGTGCTCGGCCTTTCGGCATCCGCCGTCGGCAAGGCGGTCAGCAATCTGGAGCATCAGCTTGGCGTCCGGCTGCTGCAGCGTTCCACGCGCAGCATCCGGTTGACCGAGGAGGGGCGTCTCTTTCATGAACGCTGCCGGCGGGTGCTCGACGATCTCGAGGATGCGCAGGCCTCGCTTGCGCAGGCGGTTGCCGTGCCACGCGGGCGGTTGCGCGTTAGTGTGCCGATCGTCAGCTACCACTTCCTCTTGCCTGTCGTGCCGGAATTCGTGGCCCGCTATCCCGAGGTCGAACTCGACATCGATTTCAACGACCGTATCGTCGATATGATCGAGGAGGGCGTCGATGTTGCGATCCGAAGCGGCGACCTGCCGGATTCGCGGCTGATATCGCGCACCTTGCGGCCGTTTCAAATGTTGCTCTGCGGCGCGCCCGGCTATCTCGAACGCTTCGGTACTCCCGGTTGCCCGCGCGATCTCAACGAGCATCTGGCCGTCAGATTTCGCTTTCCCAACAGCGGCAAGCTGCAGGATTGGCCGCTGACCACGCCGGAAGGCGAGCCGGATCTAAGGATGCGAACGGCCTTCTCCTGCAACAATATGGAGGCGGTGCGCGGCGCGACCGTTGCCGGCCTCGGCATCGGCTGCATGCCGGATTTCCTCGTGCGCAGTACGCTTGCCGAAGGAACGCTCAGAACCGTTCTAGACGATTTCATTGACGAACCCGGCCATTTCCATCTGCTCTGGCCGTCCAATCGCCATATGTCGCCCAAGGTTCGGGTTTTCGTCGATTTTCTGAGCGAGCGGTTGTTTGCAAAGAGCTGTGATGTTTTGCCGGCGACGACCGCTGCCTGAGAGACAGATCATCGTATCGGCTTGAGGTCCGCTTGCCTGCCGAGCGAGATAATTTCAGAATCGCTCGGGAGGCAGTTGTCGCGGGAGCTCGAGTTTGCGACGGTGTTTGCTCATATGCAGACTTGCCGCACGATCGGTCTGCAATCGCTAACTTTGGAAATCACGATGAGCCGCTTCTGGAGCCCTATTGTTCATTCCTTGATCCCCTATGTCGCCGGCGAGCAGCCGGCCACGGGCGGAATAATCAAGCTCAACACCAATGAGAGCCCTTACGGTCCTTCGCCGCTTGCCCTAGAGGCGATCTCGAAGGCTGCATCCGATACACTGCGGCTCTATCCGGATCCGACGGCGCGCGAGTTGCGTGTTACAATCGCCGAGAGTTTCGGGCTCGACAAGGACGAGGTCTTCGTCGGCAATGGATCGGACGAGGTTTTGGCCCACACGTTCCAGGCGCTGTTGAACCATGATGAGCCCTTGCTTTTCCCCGACATCAGCTACAGCTTCTATCCGACCTATTGCCGCCTCTTCGGCGTGGCGTACCGGCAAGTTCCGGTTGATGCCGAAATGCGGGTCCGCCTCGAGGATTATCGCCAGCCCTGCGGTGCAATCATTCTGCCCAATCCCAATGCGCCGACAGGCATCGGCCTGCCTCTGGCTGATATTGAAACTCTTCTTAGGGATCATCCCGATCAGGTCGTCGTCATCGACGAAGCCTATGTCGATTTCGGCGGCGAAAGCGCGGTTCCACTTGTCCGGACATATCCGAACCTCTTGGTAATCCAGACCCTGTCGAAGTCGCGCGGGCTCGCCGGCCTGCGTGTCGGTTTCGCTGTTGGGCAGAGACCGCTGATCGAGGCACTGGAAAGGGTCAAGGATAGTTTCAATTCCTATCCTCTCGATCGGCTCGCGCAGGCAGGTGCCGTCGCGGCCTGGAAGGATCGGGACTGGTTCGAACGCCATCGCGCCATGATCATCGCCAGCCGGGAACGGCTGGCTGCCAAACTCGGGGAGCTGGGCTTTCACGTTCTGCCGTCATCCGCCAATTTTCTCTTCGCGCGGCATCCGAGCAGGCCGGGTGTGGAACTGGCGGCAGAGCTTCGGAGCAGGAACATTCTGGTAAGACGGTTTTCCGCCGAGCGTATCGACGACTTTCTGCGCATCACGATTGGAACGGATGAGGAGTGTGACCGCCTGGTGGCGGCTTTCGGCGAGATATTGCAGTGATCTCACGCTTTGAGCGATTGCTCCACGGCTGATTGGGGTGATTGGGTGAGCAGCCCTACAAATGACAAGGCGGCGGAGCCGAGCCCGCCGCCTTCTGTCATTACATATGATAGCGATCAGATGTCGCTTGCCGCGTTCGCCCAGATTTCCGCGGCCTGTGCGGCGGTGACGCGGCGCACATCCGTTTCATCGCGGCGGCTGGCGAAGAGCTCGCTTGCCATGATCTGCTCGGCGAGATCGGCGGGCAGGGACAGGAGAACGCGCTGGCCATCCTTGTGAATGCCGCCGACATCGGAACGCTTGCCGGTGATCATGCCGCCCGCAACCGTGTTGTTGCTTTCCGGATCGATCAGGATGAAGGAGCCGGTCGAGCGGTTCTGCTCATAGGGATCGAAGATGGCGCTCTCATCAAAGGTCAGGCGGACCTTGCCGATCGCGTTCATCCATAGCGCTTGCGCCGGAGCCCATGCGCCGGTCTTCAGCTCAAGCTGGGCGATCGGCTGCACCTGCACGCGCTGGCGGCGGCTGCCGCTCTTCAGCCAGTAGCGCTTGCCAGGCTCGATGCCCTCAGGCTGCAGCGCGACGATCTGCGCGTCGAAGGAGAGGCCGGTCTGCGGCTGGCTGTCGATGGCGACGATCATGTCACCACGCGATACGTCGACCTGGCGGTCGAGAACGAGCGTGATCGCATCGCCGGCGACCGCCGCGTTGCGCACGAGATCGAAGGTGACGATCTTCGAGACATTGGCGACCATGCCCGACGGCAGAATCATGACGCTGTCACCAGGCTTCACCGAACCGCCGGCAACGGTGCCCTGATAGCCGCGGAAGCTCTCACCCGGGCGGGAGACGCGCTGTACCGAAAGACGGAAGCCGACCGTCTGGGCGGAGCGAACGGTCGCCAGTTCCAGCGTTTCGACCAGCGTCGGGCCGGTGTACCACGGCATGGCAGCCTGGCCGGAATAGACGACGTTTTCACCCTTCAGCGCCGACATCGGAATGGCGGTGATCTGCTTGACGCCGAGCGACAGGGCGAATTCGCGGAAGTCGTTGGAGATCTTCTCGAAGCCGGCGCGGTCGTAGTTCGTCAGGTCAATCTTGTTGACGGCGAGCACGAACTGCTTGATGCCGAGCAGCGACGCGATCGTTGCATGACGGCGGGTCTGCTCGAGGATGCCCATGCGCGCATCGACCAACAGCACGGCAAGATCGGCGGTGGAGGCACCGGTTGCCATGTTGCGGGTGTACTGCTCATGGCCGGGCGTGTCGGCGACGATAAAGGAGCGCTTGTCGGTCGAGAAATAGCGATAGGCGACATCGATGGTGATGCCCTGTTCGCGCTCTGCCTGCAGACCGTCGAGCAGCAGTGCAAAGTCGGGCAGGCCGAGATCGTTCTGCTTGCCGGTGGAATCGCGCTGAAGCGTGGCAGCCTGGTCTTCCTTGACCGCCTTGGTATCCCATAGGAGACGGCCGATCAGCGTCGACTTGCCGTCATCGACGCTGCCGCAGGTAATCAGGCGAAGCGGGCGCGAATCGCGGAGAGCCTTGGCCGTTTCGGCAGCAGGCCCGACAGCGGGAATTGTGACGACGTTTGCGTTGACGGTCATCTCAGAAATATCCTTCGCGCTTCTTCTTTTCCATGGAGCCGGACTGGTCGCGATCGATGGCGCGGCCCTGACGTTCGGAAACCGTGGCGATTTCCAGCTCTGCAATGATCTCTTCAAGGGTCGTGGCGGTGGAGCGGATGGCTCCCGTCAGCGGGAAGCAGCCGAGCGTGCGGAAACGGATGAGTTCCTCGCGCTTGGTCTCGCCCGGCAGCAGCTCGAGCCGCGGATCGGCGGCCATGATCATCATGCCGTCGCGCTCGACGATTGGGCGCTTCGCCGCGAAATAGAGCGGCACGATCGGAATTTCCTCGGCCTGGATGTAGCGCCAGATATCCACTTCGGTCCAGTTGGAAAGCGGGAAGACGCGAACGCTTTCGCCCTTGCGGATCTGGCCGTTATAGATGTTCCAGAGTTCCGGGCGCTGGTTACGCGGATCCCAGCGATGATCCGGTGTGCGGAAGGAATAGATGCGTTCCTTGGCGCGCGAGGCTTCCTCGTCGCGGCGCGCACCGCCGAAAGCCGCGTCGAACTGGCCGGCATCGAGCGCATGACGCAGCGCTTCCGTCTTCATGATATCGGTGTAGCGCGCCGATCCATAGGTGAAGGGCGTGATGTTCTCCGCCTTGCCACGCGGATTGATGTGCTCGATTAGGTCGAGATCATACTTCTTCACGATCTCGTCGCGGAAGGTGATCATCTCCGCGAATTTCCAGCCGGTATTCACGTGCAGGAGCGGGAAAGGCACGCGGCCGGGATAGAAGGCCTTGCGCGCCAGATGCAGCAGCACCGACGAATCCTTGCCGATCGAATAGAGCATGACAGGACGCTCGAACTCGGCCGCAACCTCGCGGAAGATATGGATCGCCTCGTTTTCCAGCGCCTTCAGATGTGGATCGAGCGGTGGCTTGGCGCTTTGCGGATGGGAGATTTCCGTATCCGGACGGCTATCAGGCATTTATCACTCCAGAACTTTCAAATGTCCCGACCGAAACTTGGCCGGAAAGAATGGATGCGTTGGTTCCCGGTTGAACAGCGGCGTAGGAAACGCGCTTCGAATCGATGCCGGGAGCCAGCGGGTGCTTTATTGTGCTGCTGAGGCAGCACCTTCTTCGTGGACATGCAGACCGCATTCGCGCTTTTCGTCGTTCTCCCACCACCAGCGGCCGGCGCGCTCGGGCTCGCCGGGCTTGATGGCGCGGGTGCAGGGCTCACAGCCGATCGAGGGATAGCCTCGTGCATGCAGCGGGTTTACCGGCACGCCGTTGTCGGCGACGTAAGCGCGGATCACATCGATATCCCAATCGGCAAGCGGGTTGATCTTGATCAGGTTGCGCTCGGGATCGAATTCGGCAAAGGGCGTATCGGCGCGGTTGGCGGACTGGCCGCGGCGCAGGCCGGTGATCCAGATGGTGGCACCGGAGAGTGCGCGCGCAAGAGGCTTCAGCTTGCGCACGCCACAACAGGCATGCCTGGCTTCGACGCTCTCATAGAAACCGTTCAGACCGTATTTTGCAGCATAGGCGTCGATATCGGTCTGCTCCGGCTCGTAACGAACGATGTGGATATCGTATTGGCTTTCCGTCTCGTCGATCAGAGCGAGCGTTTCCGGGAAGAGGCGGCCGGTCTGTAGGGTCGCCACCTCGATCGGCAGGCGATGATTGCCTATCTCCGCCGTGATCACCTGATCTTCGATCCCGAGCGACGTCGTGAATACGGCGCGGCCACCGAGACCGGCCACGAGAGACAGACGGCCGGCAAGGTCGAGCGATGCAAGCTGGCTGTTGAGCGTCGCGGCATCTTCAATAAGGGTAATGGCAGTCATGGGGATCCTGTCCTGATGTTGCCGGGAGTATCGCAGTTCGTAACGGCAGCGGACAGAAAAATAGATTTCGAAAGGATGCAGATGGAGGGTAAATATCTCCATGAAGCAGTGCCCATAAGAAAAAGCGACCGCCTCGGCTGTTAACCAAGGCGATTTGCCCCCGGAAGCGGGCCTTCGAAAGCACTTGATATGGCTGGCCATGTTTAAGTGCTTGCTTTAATGTCTATAGAAATAGTAGAGTTACACATAGCTTGTCAAATGGAAATCCGAAGTGATGCCCGAAATGATGCGCTGCGGCGGATTTCGTGCTAAACCATGGGCATAGCGACGAAGAATGATAACAAGTCTGGGTTGCTAACGTTTCCTGGCCGTGCGCCAAGGGTGTGAGTGCTTCGAAATTGCCCCGGGGACGAGGGCTGAGGAGTTCTACAACGTACCGGCCGAATCGCTCGACCGGACGTATCGCATGTGTGTGTGAAGCGGTTCGAAATGATTACTCAGAAAGCAAAATATGCGCTGCGGGCGCTATCTGCCTTGGCCCAATCCGAGGCGGGTGAGCCGATGATGATTTCCGACATCGCTGCCCAACAGAAGATCCCGAAGAAATTCCTCGAACAGATCCTTCTCGACCTGAAGCATCAGGGCATCGTCATCAGCCGCCGCGGCAAGCAGGGCGGCTATCTCCTGCGCAAGCCGGCGGATGAAATCACCTTTGGCGAAATCCTGCGGGTCATCGACGGACCGCTGGCGCCGCTGCCCTGTCTGTCACTGACAGCCTATCGTCGCTGCGACGATTGCGACGGCGAGCAGACCTGCGAAATCCGCCACGTCTTCGCCCGAGTGGCGGACGCGACCCGCAAGGTATTGTTCTCGACGACCATCGCCGATGCCATCGCTCAGCCGGAGGATGCGGAAGTTGCCAGGCTGATGGCCTGACTGATCAGAGTCCAAGGGAACTCACGGGTCTTCCCTGCGGGCTCGCAGCGCTTCGACAATCAATGGGCGGCGTGTTCCTCGCCGCCTTCCTTGTCCATGGCGCGCCGGGCGCGGATCGCCGCTGCGATGAAGACGCGGGATAGGCCATGATATAAGGGCTCGCGCGACAGCAACCGCGAGGTAACATAGCCGATCATCGATACAGCCATGATCGGGATGACGGCCTGATGGTCGCCGGTCATTTCGAGGATGATGACGAAGGCGGTCATAGGTGCCTGAACCACACCAGCGAAATAGCCGGCCATCCCGAGGATCGCCGCAAGAGCAATGCTGCCGCCGATCAGCGTGCCGACCGTGCTGCCGAAGCCGGCGCCGACGGCAAGCGAAGGCGCGAAAATGCCGCCGGGAATGGCCGATATCATCGACAGGAAGCTTGCCAGTAGCTTCTCGACAAAGAAGAGCGGGGGCAGGGCATGTCCTTCCACCGCGCCGCGGGCTTGCTCGTAACCGGTGCCGAAGGTTTGGCCGCCGGAGAGCACGCCGACAGCGGCAACGACAAGACCGCAGAGGCCGGCCAGGATCAGCATGCGTTTCAACGGCTGCGGTTGCGCCCAGCGGCGGATGCGGATGCCGGCATAGAGCGCCAATCCGCTGAAGGTGGCGCCGAGCGCACCGCCGCCGACACCGCAGATCAGCATGACGATCCAGTCTCGAAACATCGTCGGCGCCGCATCGGCCGTGCCGAAATAATTGTAGCTGCCGGAAAGGCCGAGTGCGGCGAGGCCGGAAAGAATGACCGCGGTCAGCACAAGGCCATTGGCGCGTGATTCATAGGTGCGGCTCATTTCCTCGATAGCGAAAACGATACCCGCAAGCGGCGTATTGAAGGCGGCCGCGATGCCGGCAGCAGAGCCCGCGAGGATCAGCCCCTTCGCCTGCGCCATCCCGCCGAAGCGGGCAACCGCCAGCATGAAGGACGCGCCGACCTGCACTGTCGGCCCCTCGCGGCCGATCGAGGCACCGCTTAAGAGCCCCAATATGGTCAGCACGATCTTGCCGAAGGCGAGCCTGAGCGAGAGCAGCTTCGTTCGATCCTCTTCATGATGCAGATGCCGTGCGGCGATCGCCTGCGGAATGCCGCTTCCTTGCGAATTGGGAAACAGCGTCGCTGCAAGATAAGCCGACAACACGAAACCGAGCGGCGTCAGCAGGAGCGGCAGCAGCCACATCCACTCGCCCGATTGCGTCACGCCGGTAAAAGCCCGCTGCGCCAGATCGGCGAGCTTGGCGAAGCCGACGCTGATGACGCCGATCGCCAGAGCGCCCGTCCAGAACACCAGACGTGGCCGCCAGAGATTGAAAGATCCCCAGAAAACGCGGGAACGGCGGAGCAGCTTGGACTTGCGGTAGATGGGGGGCATGGGACGTGTGACCGTTATGCTGGCCCGCTGCCCTTTGGAGGCATTTTTCCGGGCCGCTCACCTCGTGGGGAGAATTGCGATATCGATCTTTCTTGCAGAATTTCCTTGTGCGGCCAAGGCTTAATCCACGTGTTGACCGTTTCGAGCGATCGAACGGAATGTATCGCAATTGCAATGCAAAGGGGCCCTCATCACGAAAGAAACGCACCTCGCATCACCGAGATTAACCGCCTTTCGGCGATGTGATATGTAGGGATTGCAGCCGATGAGGAGGTGACCATGTCGACTTTCCGGAATGCAATTGTCTCTTTGCCCGGCAGTGAGCGCATAGCAAGGACGCCTTTTGGCGCCAAGATTGTTATCCATGCCACGGCCGCCGAGACCGGGGGCGCATTCGGGATGTGGGAAACCTTCACCCCGCCGGGTCATGGTCCGGCCCCTCACACGCACACCCGCGAGACTGAAATCTTTCGCGTAATCCGTGGTCTCTATCGAATCCAATGTGGTGACGACGAGTTCGATGCGCCTCCGGGTACCGTTGTCGTTCTGCCACCGCTTGTGCAACACAGTTGGCGAAATATCAGCGACGAACCGGGCCAGATGTTTGGCACTGTCATACCGGGTGGCTGCGAGCAACTGTTCATCGACATCGAGACGTCTGGTTCCACTACCCCCGAGGAAATTGCAGTGTTGGAGGCCCGCCTAGGGATCATCAACGATATGACATTGGCTCTCGGATTGTCGGGCTCAGTCTCGCACTGACTGGTTCTGTGCTCTAAGGGCTGGAAAAGACGTATTTCCGTATATCCCGCAAATAGCCCCACGCGACACCTACCGATCGCTCGTCTCCCACCGCGGATTGATCCAAGGCTCCTGGTTCGAACGCGCCAGCTTCGGCTTGCCGAGGATATGGTCGGCCGCCTTTTCGCCGGTCATGATCGAAGGTCCGTTCAGATTGCCGTAGGTCACATGCGGAAAGATCGAGCTGTCGGCGACGCGCAGGCCGTCGAGGCCGATGACGCGGGTATCGGGATCGACCACCGCCATCGGATCGTCCTTCGAGCCCATCTTGCAGGTGCCGCAGGGGTGATAGGCGCTTTCCAGGTGCTCGCGCAGGAAGGCATCGATCTGGTCGTCGGTCTGAATATTCGCCCCTGGCTGAATTTCCGTGCCCCGGTACTCGTCGAAGGCCTTCTGCCCGAAGATCTCGCGGGTGAGGCGAACGCAGTGGCGGAATTTCTCCCAGTCTTCCGGATGGCTCATATAGTTGAAGCGGATCACCGGATCGGCCTTCGGGTCGGACGAGCGCAGCGTCACGTTGCCGCGTGATTTCGATAGGTTGTAGCCGACATGCACCTGGAAGCCGTGGCTCTTGGCCGCCGCCTTGCCGTCATAGCTGATGGCGACGGGCAGGAAGTGATACTGGATATCCGGTTGCTTGACGCCAGGTGCCGAGCGCAGGAAGGCGCAGGCTTCGAACTGGTTCGAGGTGCCGAGCCCCTTCTTGAAGAATAGCCATTGCGCGCCGGCGATCCCCTGCATGTACCAGGGCAGCCAGGAATAGAGCGACACCGGCTTCAGGCTCGTCTGCTGGAAATAGAATTCCATATGGTCCTGCAGGTTGGCGCCGACGCCCGGCCGATCGGCCTTCACCTCGATCCCCATGTCGCGCAGATGTTGCCCAGGTCCGATGCCTGACAGCATCAGCAGCTTCGGAGAGTTGAACGAGGAGGCGGAGACGATCACCTCGCGGTTCGCACGGATCACCTCGATCTTGCCATTGCGCTCGATTTCGACGCCGGTCGCGCGGCCGTTTTCGATGACGACCTTGCGGGCAAAGCAGCGGACGAGAGTCACATTCGGCCGCTTCAGGGCAGGCTTAAGATAGGCTGTCGCCGCAGACCAGCGCCGGCCCATCCAGGTCGTCTGCTCCATCAGGCCGAAGCCTTCCTGCTTGCTGCCATTATAATCCTCCGTCGCCTCGAAGCCCGCCTGCTTGCCCGCCTCGATGAAAGCGTGAAAGAGCGGATTACGCGCATCGCCCCGGCGCACGTGCAGCGGGCCGTCCGTACCGCGCCAACCCTCTTCGCCGCCATGCGAATGCTCCATCCGCTTGAAGTAGGGCAGCACGTCGGCATAGGCCCAGCCTTGGGCGCCGAGTTCTTCCCAGCGGTTGAAATCCTCCGCATGACCGCGCACATAGACCATGCCGTTGATCGAGGAGGACCCGCCGATCACCTTGCCGCGCGGGGCGGTGATGCGGCGGTTGTTGAGCCGCGGTTCCGGCTCGGAGAGATAGCCCCAATTGTAGCGATCCATGCTCATTGGCCAGGCAAGGGCGGCCGGCATCTGGATAAAGGGGCCGAAGTCGCTGCCACCAAACTCCAGAACGATAACGGAATGCTTGCCGTCTTCCGACAGGCGGTAAGCCATGGCGGAACCGGCCGAACCCGAGCCGACGATGACGAAATCTGCTTGCATGACGATGTGCTCCAGATGGCAACAGGCGTAAACCGAGGCAGTCAACACCCTCCCCTTGAGGGGGAGGGTCGGCCGCAGGCCGGGGTGGGGTGATTGCTGATACACGCGCGGCGGCTGGTCACCCCACCCGCCGCTGAGCGGCGACCTCCCCCTCAAGGGGAGGTGGATCAATAAGGTGCCTGTACCGGCCCCATGCCGACATAGACGGTCTTCAATTCCGAATAGTGCTCAAGCGCCGCCAGCGAATTCTCGCGGCCGAAGCCGGATTGCTTGGAGCCGCCGAAGGGAATTTCGACCGGGCAGAGATTGTAGGTGTTGATCCAGAGCGTGCCGGCCTCGAGCTGGTCGACCACGCGGTGGGCGCGGGTGAGATCGGCTGTGAAGACGCCGCCGGAGAGGCCGAATTCGGTGGCATTGGCGCGGGCGATCACCTCGGCCTCGTCATCGAAATCGAGAACGCACATAACCGGTCCGAAAATCTCCTCGCGGGCGATCGTCATGTCGTCAGTGACGTCGGCAAAAACGGTCGGCTGGATGTAATAACCTTCGCCGGAGACATTGTTCGGGATGCCGCCACCGGTCAAAAGCGTCGCGCCCTCGGCCTTGCCCTTTTCGATGTAAGAAAGGACCTTTTCGCGCTGCGCCCAGGAAACCATCGGGCCGATCTGCGTTGCCTCGTCCATCGGGTCGCCGATCAGCATGGCGTCTGTGCGGGCCTTCAGGCGCTTCAGGAATTCAGACTTGATCTTGCGGTTGACGAAAACGCGGGTGCCGTTGGAGCAGACCTGGCCGGTCGAATAGAAGTTGCCGAGCATCGCGCCGCCGATGGCGCTGTCGATATCGGCATCCTCGAAAACGATCAGCGGCGACTTGCCGCCGAGCTCCATGGTGACATGCTTGAGATTGCCGGCGGCCGAAGCCGCGACCTTGCGGCCGGTCGGCACCGAGCCCGTCAGCGATACCTTCGCTACGTCGGGATGGTTGATGAGCAGAGGCCCGGTTTCGCGGTCGCCCTGGATGACATTGTAGAGGCCCTTCGGCAGACCGGCCTCGATGAGGATCTCGGCAATCTTCAGCGCGCCGAGCGGCGTATTTTCCGAAGGCTTGAACACCATGGAGTTGCCGGCGACCAGTGCCGGCGCGCCTTTCCAGCAGGCAATCTGCTGCGGGTAGTTCCATGCGCCGATGCCGACGCAGACGCCGAGCGGCACGCGCTTGGTATAGGCGAAATCGCCGCCGAGCGGGATATAGGAGCCGTTGAGACCTGCCGCCGCGATGCCGCCGAAGAATTCGAAGCTGTCGGCGCCTGAAGTGGGGTCGGCGACAATGGTTTCCTGGATTGGCTTGCCCGTATCCAGCGTCTCCAGTTCGGAAAGCTCGCGGTTGCGTTCGCGCATGATCTCGGCCGCTCGCTTCAGGATGCGGCCGCGCGCCGTCGGGCTCATGGCGGCCCATTCGGGCTGCGCCCGCTTGGCGGCCGCGATCGCCTTTTCGACGATGGCAGGCGTTGCCGCGTGCAGGCGGGCGACGACTTCGCCGGTCGCCGGATAGATGCTTTCGATAAGAGTGCCGTCGGTGTCCTCGACATATTCCCCGTCGATGAAATGCGAGGCGGTGGGCTGGGCTTTGAGGGTCATGTTTCAGTCCTTTGAACGGCGGCCTCTCTGGAAAGCGGCGCAAGCAGTGAATTGATGTAATCTTCCGTAAGCGCGATCGAAGCCTTGATGCTGATCGGCGCTGATCTCAGACTTTGACGGATATAAAGGCCGTCGATCATCGCGGCAGCGCCTTCGGCGATGCGTTCTGCGTCTTCCTCCGGACATAGAGCCTTGAGATTGGCAAGTAGGTTGGAGCGCAGCCGTCTCGCATAGATGACGAGAAAGCGCCGCGTCTCCTCTGAGCGCTGCGCCTCGGCATAGAAGGCGAGCCAGGCAGCGATCGTCTCCGGCGCGAACTGATCGGCCTGGAAACTGACGCGGATGACGGCGGAAAGCTTTTCGCGAGGTGTCGTGGCGGCCCGAAGCGCCGTCACGACGCTGTCGCGCAGCCGCTGTAGATGCACGCGGACGGTTTCGATCAGCAGCTGTTCCTTGCTGCCGAAATAATGATGCGCAAGGGCAGGGGAAACGCCGGCCTGCTTGGCGATCTCGGACATGGTGACGGTCAGCGAACCGTGATCGCCGATCACGCGCATTGCAGCATCCACCAGCGCCTTTCGGCGCACCGGTTCCATTCCGACTTTCGGCATACATCAATCCCCAAGGCTGGAGCCGAGTGTATTTTTGATTGACTGATCAATCAATAAAAAAATCACGTGGCCAGCCCTCCTTTAGGAAAAATCCGCAACCTCTTTCCGCAAAGCATTTCTGTGCCATAATTCCGAAGAGGAGGAGGTGCAGTCATGGTCGATATTCTTGATGAAGTTCCCCCATCCGCGATGCGCGACAAATGGGGTTGGTTTGTCGGACTTGGCATATTGCTGCTGATCTGCGGCGGCATCGCCCTTGGCAATCTGTTCATCGCCACGGTGGCATCGGTCTATTATGTCGGCATGCTGATGCTGATCGGCGGCATCGTGCATCTGGCCCATGCCTTTCAGGTAAGGGGCTGGGAGCACATTTTGTTCTGGGTGTTGAGCGGCCTGCTCTATACGGTTGCCGGTATCCTCGCCTTCGTCAATCCGCTGTTGGCCTCCGAGGCATTGACCCTGTTCCTCGCCATCGCACTGCTCATCGCCGGCACGTTTCGCGTCTGGGTCGGTCGCAAGCTGAAGCCGGAGCGTGGTTGGGTCTGGATTGTCATCAGCGGCCTTGCAACCGCCGCGGCCGGCATTGCCATTGCAGTTGGCTGGCCGGTCAACAGCCTCTGGATTCTCGGCCTTTTCCTGGCCTTTGACCTGATTTTCCAAGGATGGACGCTGGTGGCCTTCGGCCTTGTGCTTAGGCGGTAGCGCACCCCCCGAAAGGGGTAACGGACTGCTACTTTTTGACAAGGAGCGTGAGCGGCGTTACTCTTAGCGCCTCTGCCATGTCGGGCAGAACGGCGTTGCGTTGATGTAACGACAGTATCTTCATCCGAAAGTGCGTGTGTCGACAGACATGCGTGAAGAAACTGGTCAAAGCCGCGGAACATGCTTCCAGACAAATTTCCGCTAGATAACGTCAAGGGAGGAATATCATGCCGATGGTAACGGTTTCCATCTCTCCGCTTCAGGCCGCGGGCATCCGGGCAGCGGTCGATACCGGCACTTATGCCTCGAGCAGCGAAGTCGTGCGGGAAGCCTTGCGCATGTGGGATGCAGCCCGCAGGCGCGGCGACATTTGCGATGTGCCTCATGCCGCCAACGATGGCGGGGAGACGGCAAAGGGCGGTCGCTGCGTCGCCGATATGTTTGCCGACTACGAGGCGGAGCGGCACTCGAGCAATCAGCACTGAACCCCACTCATCATGGCAGCCTCTCGGCTGCCGTATGCCGGGTCTGTGCTCCGACGAATGGTTAACATTGCTTTACCATTCATGAAACTTTCACATAGGGGAAAGGTTTCGTTGACGCTTTATGACGCATCCTCCGTTGAAAACGCGGTAAACCCAAAGTTTTACTCAAATAAATTAGATTAGAATCCGCAAGTGGAGATGGGCATGTCCCTGACTGCCGCAGCCGAACCGGGCGTCTTGCGCCGATACGCCAGCGATCAGATCGTTACTCTCGCCAAACTCGTCATCGAAAACGCATTTCAGCCGATCGTGGAGGCCGGCACGGGCGCGGTTTTCGGCTATGAATCCCTCATACGCGGCCAGGAGCGTATCGGTTTCGACAGCCCGGTCGATATCCTCGACGAGGCCGAGCGCAGCGGCCAGCTTCTTGGGCTCGAGCAGATGGTCAGCAGCCGCGCGCTTGCGAAGTTTGCCACTCTCCCCAATATGGTTGCCGCTACGCTTTTCCTCAACTTAGATGTCCGGTTGATCCCGCAGGGCGCCGCCTTGGTCGATGGCCTGCTGCAGCATATGAGAAAGGCTGGCATCGCCCCTTCCTCCGTTTGCTTCGAATTCTCCGAACGTTTCGACAATACCGTCGTGCCGGAGTTTTCGGCGCTGGTTGCCAAGATGCGCGATGCCGGTTTCAAGCTCGCCATCGACGACTTCGGCGTCGGTCACGGTGAAATGAAACTGCTGTCCGATTATCCGGTCGACTATCTCAAGATCGACCGGCATTTCATCGTCGATATCGATCGCAGCGCCCGCAAGCGCCATATCCTTCGAAATCTCGTCAACATCGCCCATGTTCTCGGTACTCGCGTCATCGCCGAAGGCATAGAGACCGAGGCGGAATTCCTGACCTGCCGCGAATTCGGCGTCGATCTCGTCCAGGGCTGGTTCATTGCCCGCCCGACCGTACTGGTCAACGAGTTGAAGCCGAGCTTTCCGCATTTGCAGGATCTCGGCAAAACGGCGCGCAACAGCCAGTCGCTCGATGAAATCCTTATCCGCAAGCAGATTGAAGTGCTCCCGACCATCCGCGAGAGCGACAGCATCGACAGCGTCTTCGAGCTCTTCCGCCGCAATCCGCGCCGAGCTTATTTCCCGGTCGTGAATGCCAATGACGAGCCGCGTGGGATCATCCACGAATACCAGCTGAAGGAATATATCTATCAGCCCTTCGGCCGCGACCTTTTGAAGAACAAGGTCTATAAGCGATCGATCTCGCATTTCGTCGAAATGGCGCCGATCGTCGGCCTCGATTCCGATGCCGATACGCTGATGACGATCTTCGCCAACATGGAAAGCAGCGATTGCCTGATCGTCACCGAAGGCACGCATTATGCGGGCATCGTCTCTGCTGCTTCTCTCATCAAGGTCATCAACGAAAAGCAGCTGAAGATTGCCCAAGACCAGAACCCCCTGACCGGCCTTCCCGGCAACAGGGCGATCCATGATTTCATGCAGAGCACCGGCCGCGATGGTGATGAAGTCAGGCATTTCTGCTATTGCGACTTCGATAATTTCAAGCCGTTCAACGATGCCTATGGTTTCCATCTCGGCGACCATGCCATTTCGCTGTTCGCCGCATTGATGCGCCGCTATTTCTTTGCTGAGCGCCATTTCCTCGGTCATGTCGGCGGCGACGATTTCTTCATCGGTGTCACCGGCTGGAGCATGCAGGAGCTGCGCGAAGTTCTGGACCGGCTGCTTGCCGATTTCCATGACGATGTTCTCGATCTTTACTCGGCCGAGGATCGTGCCGCAGGCCGCATTCGCGGCCACGACCGCAGCGGCGCCGAGGCCGAGTTCCCGCTGATGCGCTGCTCGATCGGTATCCTGCAGCTGCCGGAGGGACTGGTGATCGACAATATCAATCGCGTCAGCACCTCCATCGCTGGCATCAAGACCAAGGCGAAGGAAAGCGCTGCCGGCGTCGCATTCCTCGGTCTAGCCGAGACGAATTGACGCCTTTCCGCCGTGCCATCTTTTCAAGCGCGCTGCGCTAAACTATCTCCACTGCTTTGCTGGGAGAGGAGATTGCGCCATGCCCTTGCCGTCTGAAATGCGTTTCGTGGATTTGCCATCCTTTGGCGGACCTGAAGTCATGACCATCGCCCGAAAGCCTCTTCCGGTGTTGAAGCCAGGCGAGATCCTGGTCCGCGTCGAGGCCGCCGGCGTCAACCGGCCGGATGTGGCGCAACGGCAGGGGACCTATCCGCCGCCGAAGGAAGCAAGCCCGATCCTCGGTCTCGAAATATCAGGCGAGGTCGTCGATGTCGCGCCTGGCGTGACCGAATTTGCCATTGGCAACAAGGTCTGCGGCCTAGCCAATGGCGGCGGCTATGCCGAATATTGCGTGCTTCCCGTCGGCCAGGCGCTGCGCTTCCCGAACGGTTATGACGCCGTCCGCGCGGCCGCCCTCCCCGAGACCTTCTTCACCGTATGGGCCAATCTCTTCCAGATGGCGGGGCTGACTGAAGGCGAAAGCGTGCTGATCCATGGCGGCTCCAGCGGCATCGGCACGACGGCGATCCAGCTTGCCCACGCGTTCGGTGCGACGGTCTATGCGACCGCCGGGTCGAAGGAAAAATGCGAGGCCTGCGAGAAGCTCGGCGCCAAGCGGGCGATCAATTATAAGGAGGAAGATTTCGCCGAGGTCATCAAGGCCGAGACGGAACATGGCGTCGATATCATTCTCGACATGATCGGCGCCGCCTATTTGGAGAAGAACCTCGCCTCGCTTGCCCGTGACGGCTGCCTTTCCATCATTGCCTTCCTTGGCGGCGCGGTGGCGGAGAAGGCCAACCTTGCGCCGATCATGGTCAAGCGCCTGACGGTGACGGGATCGACCATGCGTCCACGCACGGCTGAGGAAAAGCGAGCCATTCGCGACGACCTTCTCGCCCAGGTCTGGCCGCTGCTCGACCAGGGCACCGTCGCCCCGGTCATTTATCGGACCTTCTCTTTCGACGATGTGGCCGAGGCGCATCGTTTGATGGAAACGAGCGACCACATCGGCAAGATCATGCTGAAGCTGGCTTGATCGTGAAGGACAGGATGACCGCGATCAGGCCGGGTATCGCCATCAGCGCATAGAGCCACATTGCTGCAGAGAGGCCGCCGCTGATACCGCCAGGATATGTCAGGCCCGCTCCATTGACGATGACGCCTGCGAGCGCTGCACCGAATGCGCCGCCCAGCGACTGCGTCATAGAGATCGCCGCCGAAGCCTTGTCCTGTTCGGTCCTGCGGGCTATGCCGATGATCCTGGTCACAAGATGCGCCCAGCCGAGACCGACGCCGAATCCCATCAGGAACATCGTGATAACGGCGGGCGCAAACCTGGCGACGGTATCAAAAGGTGTGTTCGTTGCCAGGAAGGGGATCAAGGATGCGGTCGCGGCCGTTTCCAGAATGCAGCCGCTGATGATGGCAATGGCGGCCTGCCTGCCGGAAAAAGAGGCGCTGAAGAAGGCTGCTATGGTCCAGCCCAATGCGACGAGCGCAACGAGATAACCAGAGACGAGCGGCGTGACACCGTGCAGGGTCTGTAGGAAATAGGGAATGTAAATGTCGCTCGTCAGCACAAGCATCATCGTGAATATCGTGAGATAGAGTCGCGAAATCGGATTGCCGAGCATGACGGCGCCATAGGGCAGGAGGCGCACTTCGCTCTTGCGCTCGATCACGACCATCGTCGCGACCAAAATGATGGAAACCGCAATTAACACTACCTTGTAGGTTCCGTGATCGACGGTGCCGGCGATGCTGACGAATAGGACGGCGGCCAGCAGAAGCCCGATCTGGGCGAGCGGCGTCCTCGTATCGATCCGGTCATCCGCAACATCGGGCAGCAGCCGGCGCGCGGAAAGCGCCATGATGATGGTCAGCGGCACGAGGATGATGAATGCCTCGCGCCATGCGCCTCCGGCTGCGAAGAGGCCGCCAAGGGTTGGCCCGAGCACGGTCGCCACACCCCAGATGGCGGCATAGAGGGTAGAGGCCTTGCGCCACAATATCTCCGGATAGACGAAACGGATGAAGGCATAGGCGAGGCCGGAGAGCATGCCGGCCCCATAACCCTGGATGGCACGGCCCGCGAGCAATACGGGCATTATCGGCGCGATGGCGCAGGCCAGGCTGCCGATGCCGAAAGTAAGCGCCGCCCCGACATACACCGTGCGCAGGCCCATGCCCTTCGGCCGCATGGCAACGGTAATCGAGCCAAGCACGCCGGCGGCGACGAAGAGCGTCGTCATCCATGAGAATAGTTCAAGGCCACCGATGTCCCGCACGATCGAGGGCGCGATCGTAGCCGTGATGTAGGACTCAACGGCATAAAGCGTGACACCTCCACCAAGCATCAGCGTCGCGGGCAGACGTTTCGGCGAAAACAATGTGAAGACGGAGGAGGATGAGGCAGGGGTAGTGTTTTCGATGCTGGACATCGGGCTATCCTCGGTATTTTCCCTAGCGGTTGATTATTTTCCAAGTTATAATTTGGAAAATTACATCCTTGTCAGATTAAAACAAGGGAAAACTTGGAAAAATGCGTCAGTCATCCGCTAATCGAATTCTGATCCTGTTGAAAACCGACGGGCCGCAACTGGCGGCCGCCGTTGGCGATGCGCTCGGCATATCGTCAGAGGCGGCACGCCAGCAGCTGATGAAGATGGCTGAGGAGGGGTTGGTCGAGCCGGTGGCGGAGGCTTCATCCGGCCGCGGCAGGCCGCGCCAGTTCTGGCATCTGACGGCGGCCGGCAACAGGCAATTTCCCGATGGCCATGCCGATCTGACTGCCACTCTGCTTGCGACCATGGTCAGCCAGTTGGGGCAGGGTGCCGTCGATGCGGTCATCTCGGCGCGCGAAACGGAGACGCTTCGACGTTACCGCAGCGAGATCGACCTTTCGGCCGATCTGCCGTCGCGCGTCGCAAACCTCGCCGCCATCCGCACGCGGGAAGGCTATATGGCCGATCACTGGCAGGACAAGGATGGCTCGCTGGTGCTGGTGGAGAACCATTGCCCCATCTGTGCTGCCGCATCTGCCTGTGCCGGCTTCTGCCGATCGGAGCTGGAGACTTTCCGCATGGTGCTTGGTGCTGATGTCGAACGGGAGGAGCATATTCTGCTCGGTGCTCGGCGTTGCGCCTACAGGATCCGAGACGCAGCCTGAGAGATCGCTTTTTGATGTTGCCCGCCGGCATCGGCGATTGGCAATCCCGGGGGCAGCGGCTATCACTGGCCGTCTAGCAAATCAGAGGCTGCATTCCGTCATGTCCAATCCCATCTGCGTCGAAGTCACCCGTGGCAATCAGGTGGAAAGCTATCATCGCGGCTCCGTCGTTGTCGTCGATGGCGATGGGAAGCTGGTTTTCTCGCTCGGCGGTATCGAAAGCGGCGTCTTTCCACGCTCGGCCTGCAAGGCGATGCAGGCCCTGCCGTTGGTCGAAAGCGCTGCCGCGGACGCCTATGGCTTCGGCAACAAGGAATTGGCGCTCGCCTGCTCATCTCACAATGGCGAGGATGAGCATGTGGCGCTCGCCGCCTCCATGCTGGCGCGCGCCGGCCGCGATGTCGGCACGCTCGAATGCGGCGCACATTGGTCTTTCGATCAGAAGACATTGATTCATCAGGCCCGCATGCTCGACAAGCCGACGGCGCTGCATAACAATTGCTCCGGCAAGCATGCCGGCTTCGTCTGCGCCTGCTGCCATCAGGACATCGATCCCCAGGGCTATGTCGGTTATGACCATCCGCTGCAGCAGCAGATCCGCGACACGATGCAGAGCCTGACCGGCGCTATTCTGGCGCACGACAATTGCGGCACGGACGGCTGCTCGATCCCGACCTATGCGGTGCCGCTGAAGGGACTGGCGCATGGCTTTGCCAAAATGGCGACCGGTGTCGGGCTGGAGCCCCTGCGCGCCAAGGCATCGCGCCGGCTGTTCGAGGCCTGCATGGCCGAGCCCTTTTACGTTGCCGGCACCGATCGCGCCTGCACCAAGCTGATGCAGATCGCTCCCGGCCGCATCTTCGCGAAGACCGGCGCGGAAGGCGTATTTTGCGGGGCGATCCCCGAACAGGGTATTGCCATCGCGCTCAAATGCGATGACGGCACCACTCGCGCGGCGGAGGTCATGGTGGCCGCAACATTGGCCCGCTTCTTCGAGAAGGACGGCCCCGTTCATGCCGGACTGATGGCAATGGCCGACCGATCCTTTAAGAACTGGAACGGCATCCAGGTCGGCGATATCAGGCCGGCAGCTGCGTTGAGGGCATAGCTTACTCTTCGTCTCAGCCGCTCGTTTTCTGAGTCGGTACATGGTGCCGGACGACCTTATATTCCTGCCAGATGAGAACCATGACCACCAGGTCGAAGATGGTGAGGATGATGAGCCCGATGCCATGCGTGTCGGTGAAGCGATAAAGCTGGTAGGCGATGAAAAGGCCCAAGGCCACCAGCGAGGCCGGATAGGCCCACATCTTGCCCCGGAGCAGGCCGATGACCAGCAGCACCTTCACCAGCCCGTGGCTCAGCAGGTAATAGGCATAGAAGTTCTTCGTACTGACCGAGAAATCCTGCGCCCACGTAAGCAGGTGCGTCGCGATGAAATCATGCGAGTCGTTGAGCAGCTCGGGCTGCGTGATCCGGTTCGCCAGCCGAAGGATCGAGTCGGTGCTGACGAGCGCTAGCACCAGACCACCCAGGCATTCGATCAGGGCATGCGCGCCCTTCAAAAGGATGCTGATTTCGAAGAGCTGATGAATGCGTCGTTCGTTCATGGGCGATCGTAACCTCTGGCGCATATGGAAGTAGGCCCGATCAGCGATGGCGGCAAGGTGGACAGATGTAGTGCTGGCCTCAGGCCAGGAAGATCGGCATCTCGGCATGCCGGTAGGGCGCCAGGCTTTCCTCCGGAACATCCGATGATACGATCAGGCCGGACACATCCTTCATCGGCAGGATCTGGCATGGCGAGGCAGCGTCGAGCTTCTCGATCGTCGCCAGCACATAGGTTTCCGCCGCGCATTGCGCGATATACCGCTTGATGGCCGCTTCCTCGAAATCGCCGGTCGAAAAGCCGCGGGCGGGATGGATGGCGGTGACGCCCAGAAAGAAAATGTCGGCCCTTATCGATGCGATGGCCGCCATGGCGACGGCACCCGTCGTGACCATCGAATGCTTGTAGAGCTTGCCGCCGATCAGGATCACTTCGGCCAGCGGATGATGCTCCAGCTCGCCTGCGATCGTCGGGCTGTGGGTGACGATGGTGACGGCAAGATCCTTCGGGAGCTGACGAGCGATCTCGGCATTGGTGGTGCCGCCATCGAGAAACACGGTCTGGCCCGGCTGGATCATGCTGACCGCATAGGTACCGAGCCGTCGCTTCGCATCGGATGAGACCGTCTGCCGCGCGGTAAAATCGGGCAGCTCCGGGGACAGCGGCAGTGCGCCGCCATGCACCCGCTTCAGCAATTTTTCCGTCGCCATTTCCCGCAGATCCCTACGGATCGTATCTTCGGATAGCCCGAGATCATCGGCCAATGCCTTGGCGATTACCTGGCCGTCCCGGCGCAATCTGTCGAGGATGAGGGTTTTCCGTTGGCTGGTCAGCATGCCGATCTCTGCACGATATATCACGAATAATCGCGAATTTATCAGAATCGATTCGACATTCAAGAAAATATGCGCATATTCGTGCAAATTCCTGCAGCAAGCAGGAGCTAAAAACGGAGACAAGACATGTTGATCCTGATCGCGGGGCCTTATCGCTCCGGCACTGGTGATGATCCGAAAAAGATGGCTGAAAACCTCAACCGCCTTGAGGAGCCGTCCTATGCGCTGTTCAAGGCCGGGCATCTGCCGATGATCGGCGAATGGGTTGCCCTGCCGGTCTGGCACGCCGCCGGCGGCAAGAGCATCGGCGACGATCTCTATGAGGAGATTTTCCACCCAACGGCCGGCCGACTGCTGCAGCTTTGCGAGGGTGTTCTAAGGTTGCCCGGTGATTCCAAGGGCGCGGACAATGATGTCCGCATTGCCCGCGAGCGCGGTATCCCCGTCTGGTACAGACTGGAAGACGTGCCCGGCTGCGCCTAAACGCGAGCAGCCCATCCCCATCGCGCCAGCCCATGGGGATGGGCATGCCGGCCCGACCGATCAAAACCTTTTGTGGCGCCCATCAGCGTCAGCCACTTCCGTATCGGCCGGGTTCGCTTTAGCTTCCTCACGGAGTTCAATCGAGGAACGGAACATGCTGACATTCTATTTCGCGCCCGGAAGCTGCGCGCTCGCCAGTCTCATCGCCCTGGAAGAATCCGGTCTCGCCTACGAGCACCGTCGCCTCAACCTCGCCAATGGCGATCAGCGCCAGCCGGACTATCTGGCCATCAATCCCAAGGGTCGCGTTCCGGCCCTGGTGACCGATCGCGGCGTCATTACCGAGAATATCGCGATCATGGCCTACATCGCCCAGATCGTGCCGGCCGCGAAGCTGGCACCGCTCGACGACCCCTTCGAATTCGCGCAGATGCAATCCTTCAACAGCTACATCGTCTCCACCGTTCATGTGAACCATTCGCACAAGGGGCGCGGTTACCGCTGGACCGACGATGCGGCAGCCATCGAGACGATGAAGGCCAAGGTGCCGCAGACCATGACCGAAAGCTTCGCGCTGATCGAAGCCAAGATGCTGAAGGGTCCCTGGGTAATGGGCGAGCAATATACCGTCGCCGACGGCTATCTCTTTACCATGGAGAAGTGGCTGCCGGGAGACAATGTCGATATCAAACAGTTCCCCAAGGTCAACGCGCATTATGAGCGCATGCTTGAGCGTCCGGCCGTTCAGAAGGCGCTTGCCGTCGAACAGGGCTGATCGATCAGCCGAATGCTGCCAGAAGTTTTTTCGGGGCGCGGTATCGCCACGCCTCGATCAGGCGCAATTGCAACTCCTCGTCACCGATCGCCCCGATGTGCAGGGGCAGGGATGGCCAGCCGATATAGTGATCCGTCTGGAAATAGATCTCCGGCGCCATTTCCATCAGCTGCTCCTTCCGGTCGATCGGCAGCGACAGCACGATGGTCTCATTGTTCTTGACGGTCACGAACGCCTTGCCTCCGACCTTGAAGGCCGGCAGGCCATAGTGCAGGCCAGATTCGACCTCGGGCAGCCGGGCTTGCGCGATAAGCCGCTGCAATCGTTCGGCGATAACGTCCATATCGATGGCCGATGTCATGGTTGCACGCGTGGAGTAGGTCTCTCTCAGGCGCATTCTTCCGGCTGAGTGCACCGCTTGTCCAGCGGACGCCCGAGATTTTCCGGCATCAGCGGCAGATCGGCCAGTTCTTCCAGCGACATGGCCGCAAGCATGGGATGCTGCAGCGGATCGCTGTCCGGTTTGCGATCCTCTTCGAGAAGATGACTGAAGAAAAGCTTCAAGATCGACATGGTATGCCTCCTTGGATGCTCACATCGATGCAACCATGAGGGCATCAGCTGAGCAAGTGGCGACGGTCTTCAATTTCATGGTGCGACAATCGCGCGAATATGCGCTCGATGCAATTGAGAATGCGGAGATACTGATATAGATATTCTATAATGAGAAACCTAAACAATGTTCATCTGAATGGCTTGCGCGCCGTTGAAGCTGTTGGCCGGCTGGGCTCGCTGCAGGCGGCCGCCGACGAACTCGGTGTAACGGTCGGTGCAGTCAGCCAGCAGGTCATCAAGGCGGAGGCGCAGCTCGGTCGGCCGCTGTTCGAGCGAACTCCAAAAGGCATGATGGCCATGGCATCGGGGCTGGCGATATTGACGAGGCTTAACGAGGGCTTCCAAGCGCTTACGGCCGCAGTCGCGCTTGCGCAGCACGAGGATGAGAATATCCTTACGATTTCGGTCGCGCCGGTCTTTGCGGCTCGCTGGCTGGTCTATCGGCTGGATCGCTTCGCCAACCGCCACCCGGATATCCGTCTACGCATCGATGCCACCACGCGCCTGATCAATCCGGCGACATCGGATGTCGATATCGGCATCCGGGTCGGCAGCGGGCAATGGCCCGGCGTCAAGTCTGAGCTGCTTTTGGCGCAGGAAGTGTTCCCGGTCGTCACGCCGCAGATCGCCGCAGGGCTGCAGGAGCCTGCCGATCTTCTGAAAGTCCCCGCCGTCATCGATGCACACGCCATGTTCGGCTGGGAGGTGTGGCTGCGCAAGGCGGGACTATCGGGCCATTGCATGGAAGAGCGGCACATCTTCAACGACGCGTCGCTCTGTCTGGATGCGGCCATAGCAGGGCAGGGGGTGATGCTCGCCTGGCAGACGTTGGCTGGCTATGCTCTGCAGCAGAAATGCCTCGTCGATCCCTTCGGCATCCGCGTAAAGACGGGCTTCGGCCATTATTTCGTCACCGCCCCCGGCGTGCGGGAGCCGAAGAAGGTGACCGCCTTCAAGGCCTGGATTCGCGAGGAGATGGAAGAGAGCATGCGTCTCTTCCGATAGGATCTATCAGACCGGCTCGTGACCGCGGGTCGCCTGCATGGCCTTGTAGGCATCGCGTGCCTGGCAGCGCTCGATCCAGGCCTTCATCTTCGGACGCGCGTCGAACAACTCCTGTTCTGTCTGGGCATAGCGCATCACTTCCGCGAGGTTCAAGTCAGCGGCTGTGAAGCGATTGCCGACGAGATAATCCTGACTTTGCAGATGCTTTTCCAGCACATCGAGCGGCTTCTTCAGCGAGCGGCAGGCAACCGCGATCCCGGCCTTGCCGGCCTCGCTGTTTTCCTGGGCGTTGTCATAGATGCGCACGAGCGCGACGCTGTAGGGCTCCACTTCGGTTGCCGCCCACATGGTCCACATCGACATCTGCCCTTCTTCCTCCACCGTCTTGCCGGCCAGAGGACCGCCATATTTGCGCGCGAGGTAAAGATTGATGGCGAGCGATTCATGCAGGACGAGGTCGCCATCCTTGATGCAGGGGATCATGCCCATCGGATTGACTGCCAGAAACTCTGGCGACATCGTGTTGATCGGCGCATCAGCAGCCAGCGGATTGGCAAGCCGGCTGGCCTGGATGACGGGCACGGATTTGAACTCGACGCCGAGCTCCCCAGCCATCCAATAGTTGCGCGAAGCGCGCGAGCGATAGACACCGTAGATCGTCAGCATATGCGTCTCCCAGATTCGAGTGAGCGGGACCTTAGGGGGCGAATCGCATGCATAAAACCCCTTGCGGCTGATATCTCCGATGAAAGCTCGTGATGGATGCTCGTATGCGACGGGTCGAAGCACGAAAATATCTGTCAGCAGCCCAAATTCTTTACAAATCATGCGGCCGATGCCCAGCCTTCGTTCGGAAATTAGCGCCGCTGCATGTTAGAATTGCATCATGGTTTTCGTTGGAAGCGGTAGGAGGTTTCCAGCGGAGATAAAGCGAATGTGGTGACTGCGATCTCGGGAGGAGAGCAGATGCTTGCGACCAGTGTATCGCTAGACGACAAATATACCGCAGAGGAAGGTCGCGTCTTCATGACCGGCTTGCAGACGCTGGTGCGGCTGCCCATGACGCAGATGCGCCGCGACCGCGCTGCCGGCCTCAATACGGCGGCTTTCATTTCAGGTTATCGCGGCTCGCCGCTCGGCGGCTACGACCAGCAGCTCTTGAAAGCCAAGACTTACCTAGACGCATACGATGTCACCTTCCAGCCCGGGATCAACGAGGATCTTGCTGCGACGGCCGTATGGGGTTCGCAGCAGGTCGGTCTTTCCCCCGGCGCCCGCAAGGATGGCGTACTTGGTATCTGGTACGGCAAGGGTCCCGGTGTCGACCGTTCCGGCGATGTGCTGAAGCACGCTAATGCGGCTGGAACCTCCAGATATGGCGGCGTCCTCTGTATTGCCGGCGACGACCATTCCGCCAAATCCTCGACTATGCCGCATCAGACCGACCATGATTTCATGTCTGCCGTCATCCCGGTCATATATCCCTCGTCCATCCACGAATTTCTCGAATACGGCCTGCTCGGCATCGCCATGTCGCGCTATTCCGGCTGCTGGGTCGGCATGAAGTTCATCGCCGACACCATCGAGACGACGGCGGCCGTCGATCTCTCTGGCGAGAGGCGGCAATTCGTCCTGCCGACCGATTTCGAAATGCCGCCCGGTGGCCTCAATCTACGCTGGCCCGATCCACCCTTGGTCCAGGACGATCGTCTGCAGACCTACAAGGCCTATGCGGCCATCGCCTTTGCCCGTGCCAATCGCGTCGACGAAATCACCCACGATGTGCCGAACGCCCGTCTGGGTATCATCTCGTCCGGCAAGGCCTATGAGGATGTGCTGCAGGCACTGCGCGAGCTGGAGATCGGCCCACAGGAAATGGCAGCGATCGGCCTGCGTATCTTGAAAGTGCGCATGCCCTGGCCGCTGGAGCCCGAGGCTGTCAGGCATTTCTCCGAAGGGCTGGACGAGGTTCTCGTCGTCGAGGAGCGACGCGAGATCATCGAGAACCAGATCAAGCAGCAGCTCTTCAACTGGCGGGCCGATGTCCGTCCGCGAATCGTCGGCAAGTTCGACGAACACGATAAGCCCTATCTCAGCCTCTCGGCGGCGTTGACTGTCGGCGCCGTCGCCAGAGCGATTGCTGGGCGTATCGTCAAGCTCGATCTCGATCAGGGCCTGCATGACCGCATCGCCGCCAAGCTCGCCTATCTCGCCGAGCGCGGCCAGATCAGCCGCAGCCATGTGGCGCCGCTGAACCGCACACCCTTCTTCTGCTCCGGCTGTCCGCACAACACGTCCACCAGGGTTCCCGAAGGAAGCCGCGCTATTGCCGGCATCGGCTGCCACTACATGGTCACCTGGATGGACCGCAACACCGAGACTTTCACCCAGATGGGCGGCGAAGGCGTGCCATGGACGGCGATCGCCCGCTATACCGACGAAAAGCATATGTTCGTCAACCTCGGCGACGGCACCTATTTCCACTCCGGCATTCTCGCCATCCGCCAGTCCGTCGCCTCCAAGGTCAACGTCACCTACAAGCTGCTTTACAACGATGCCGTCGCCATGACCGGCGGCCAGCCGATCGACGGCTACCTGACGCCGCAGCTGGTGACGAAGCAGCTGCATGACGAAGGCGTCAAGCCGATCTACCTGCTATCGGACAATCCCGATGCCTATCGCGCCTCAGAGCTTGCGCCTGGTGTCAAGGTGCTGCATCGCGACCATATCGATCAGGTTATGCTGACGCTGCGCGAGACTGAAGGCTGCTCGGCGATCGTCTACGTTCAGACGTGCGCCGCGGAGAAGCGCCGTCGCCGCAGCCGCGGGCTGATGGAAGACCCGGCCAAACGCGTCTTCATCAATCCGGCCGTCTGCGAGGGCTGCGGCGATTGCTCGGTGCAGTCCAACTGCATCTCGGTCGAGCCGCTGGAAACCGAATTCGGCCGCAAGCGCCGGATCAACCAGTCGAGCTGCAACAAGGATTTCTCCTGCGTCAAAGGCTTTTGCCCGTCCTTCGTCACCGTTCATGGCGGCAAGCGCCGTAAGCGAAAGGCGCTTGATCACGCCGATGTCGATGTCCCAATGCCCGAAATCCCCGTCATCGGCGATCGTCCGTGGAATATCGCGATTGCCGGCGTCGGCGGCACGGGCATCCTGACGATCGGCGCCATCCTCGGTATGGCCGCGCATCTCGACGGCAAGGTGCCGATGATCCTCGACATGGCCGGCCTCGCCCAGAAGGGCGGCGCGGTCATGAGCCACCTGCGCATCGGCCACAATCAGGCCGATGTCACCTCCTCGCGCATCGTCAATGGCGGCGCGGATCTGCTGTTATCAGCGGACGAGGTGGTGGGTGCCTCCAAGGATGCGATCACGCTCTGCTCGCCGACGCGCACCACGGCCATCGTCAACACCGGGCTGATGCCGGTCGCCGATTTCGTCCGAAACCGCGATTTCGATTTCAAGACCGGATCGATCCAGCACGCGATCGCCAAGACCGTCAGCGACAAGTCTGTCTTCCTCGACTTCGGCCATGTCGCGACCGAGGTGACTGGCGATGCCATGTCGACCAATATCCTGCTGACCGGCTTTGCCTGGCAGCGCGGCCTTCTGCCTCTCTCTTTGGAAGCGATCGAAAAGGCGATCGAGCTCAACGGCGTCGCCGTCAAGGCAAGCCTTTCCGCGTTCCATTGGGGCAGGCTTCTCGCGCATGATCCGCAGGCCGTGCATGCCATAATGGCCGAACCCGATGCCGGCAAGACGTTGGCGGAGATGAGCCTCGATGAACTCATCAAACACCGCAAGGCGCATCTGACCGCCTATCAGAATGCGGCGCTTGCCGAACGCTATGCCGCCTTTGTGGCCCATGCCAACGCTCTGGCTGCAAAAGAGCGGCTTTCGGATAAGGTGCCTTTTGCCGTTGCCGTCACCTATGCACGCGTTCTCGCCTACAAGGATGAATACGAAGTCGCGCGTCTTCTGACCGATCCGGCCTTCGAAACGCATCTGCGCGAGGAGATGGAAGGGGATTTCAAGCTGGCCCTCAATCTCGCGCCGCCCATCCTTGGCGGTAAGGATCCGAACGGCCGGCCGAAGAAGCGCGAGTTCGGCGCGTGGATCCTGCCGTTGCTCCGCGTCCTTGCGCCGATGAAGCGCCTGCGTGGCACACCCTTCGATCCCTTCGGCTATATGGCGGAACGCCGGCTGGAGCGTCGCCTGATTGCTGACTATGAAGGGGTTGTCGAGCGGGTACTTGCCGGTCTGCGACATGACAACGAGGCCGAGGCCCTTGCCATCCTCTCGCTGTTTGATGAGATAAGAGGGTTCGGGCCGGTCAAGGAGGAGGCCGCCCGCAAGATCATGCTGAGAATTGCTGACAAGCTGAAGGCCTATGAGGCGCCTGTGGAGACGCAGGGCAAACAGCCCATGCCTGCCGACGCCGCATGATGGCGACGGCCGAAACTTGAAGCGGGCATAAAGAGGTATAGGTTCGTAAGGATCGCGCGTTCGGGAATATCGGGAGGAGAAGCCGGATGTTTGCAGGGGGATTGAACTTCGCGCTGGGAGAGGACATCGACGCATTGCGCGAGCAGGTGCGCCGTTTCGCTGCCAACCGTATCGCACCGTTTGCCGACGAAATCGATCGCAACAACAATTTTCCGATGCATCTGTGGCGGGAAATGGGCGATCTCGGGCTGCTGGGGATTACCGTCGATGAGGCCTATGGCGGGGCTGGCCTCGGCTATCTCGCCCATACGGTGGCGATGGAGGAAATCAGCCGGGCTTCCGCCTCCGTCGGCCTAAGCTATGGTGCCCATTCCAATCTCTGCGTCAACCAGATCTACCGCAACGGCACGACCGCGCAGAAGGAGCGCTATCTGCCGAAGCTGATTTCGGGCGAGCATGTGGGGGCTCTCGCCATGTCGGAACCGGGCGCGGGCTCCGATGTCGTCTCCATGAAGCTGCAAGCGGAGAAACGCAGCCACCGCTATGTGCTGAACGGCAGCAAGATGTGGATCACCAACGGCCCGGATGCCGATGTTCTTGTCGTCTACGCCAAGACTTCGCCGGATGCCGGCCCGCGGGGGATCACCGCCTTCCTCGTCGAAAAAGGCTTCCCCGGCTTCTCCGTCGGCCAAAAGCTCGACAAGCTCGGCATGCGCGGCTCGAACACTTCGGAGCTGATCTTCCTCGATTGCGAGGTGCCGGAGGAGAATGTTCTCGGTCAGGTGGATGGCGGCGTGCGGGTGCTGATGTCGGGTCTCGATTACGAGCGCGTCGTCCTCTCCGGCGGCCCCGTCGGCATCATGGCGGCCTGCATGGACGTGGTGCTGCCCTACATGCATGAGCGCAAGCAGTTCGGCCAGTCGATCGGTGAATTTCAGCTAATGCAGGGCAAGCTGGCCGACATGTATGTAACCATGAATGCCGCGCGTGCCTATGTCTATGCGGTGGCGGCCGCCTGCGATCGCGGCGAGACGACCCGCAAGGATGCAGCCGGCTGCATCCTCTATTCCGCCGAGAAGGCGACGGCGCTGGCGCTCGAATGCATCCAGGCGCTCGGCGGCAATGGCTATACCAATGACTATCCCGCCGGACGGCTGCTGCGCGACGCCAAGCTCTACGAGATCGGTGCCGGCACGTCCGAAATCCGGCGCATGCTGATCGGCCGCGAGCTGTTCGGCGAAACGGCCTGATTTCGAATTCCATTTCACTGATCGGCGAGGCCGCATGACCGTTTTGAAGTCAGAGATATCGACGCATTCGGATCGCTTTCGCGATAATCGCGCCGCCATGCTCGAGGCGATCGCTGTAGCAGAAGCCGCTGCATTACAGGCGGCGGAAGGCGGCGGCGTGCAGGCGCGTGAGCGCCATGTCAGCCGCGGCAAGATGCTGCCGCGCGATCGCGTTGCCGACTTGATCGATCCCGCCACGCCGTTTCTGGAAATCGGCATGACTGCCGCGCAAGGTCTCTACAGCGGCGACGCGCCGGGCGCCGGCCTGATCGCTGGCATCGGCCGCGTTTCCGGCCGCGATTGCATGATTGTCTGCAACGATGCCACGGTCAAAGGCGGCACTTACTATCCGATCACGGTGAAGAAGCATCTGCGGGCGCAGGAAATCGCCGCCGAAAACGATCTCCCCTGCATCTATCTCGTCGATTCCGGCGGCGCCAACCTGCCGAACCAGGACGAGGTGTTTCCGGACCGCGATCACTTCGGCCGCATCTTCTACAATCAAGCCAATATGTCGGCCGCCGGCATTCCGCAGATCGCCGTCGTCATGGGCTCCTGCACGGCGGGCGGCGCCTATGTGCCGGCCATGTCGGATGAAACCATCATCGTCGAGAAGCAGGGAACGATTTTTCTTGCCGGGCCGCCGCTCGTCAAGGCGGCTACAGGGGAGGTGGTCTCGGCCGAAGATCTCGGCGGCGGCGATGTGCATACGCGCCTCTCCGGTGTTGCCGATCATCTGGCGCACGACGATGCTCATGCACTTGCGCTCGCCCGCCAGGCGGTCGCCAATCTCAATCGCCGCAAACCCGAAAGCGTCGAGCTTCGTACGCCCGAGGCACCGCTCTACGATCCCGAGGATATTCTCGGCATCGTCCCCTCGGATCTGCGCACCCCCTATGACGTGCGCGAGATCATCGCCCGCATGGTGGACGGCTCCCGCCTCGATGAATTCAAGGCGCGCTATGGCACGACGCTGGTCTGCGGCTTTGCTCATATCCACGGCATTCCCGTCGGGATTATCGCCAACAACGGCGTCCTCTTCTCGGAATCGGCGTTGAAGGGCGCCCATTTCGTCGAGCTCTGCTCGCAGCGCAAGATCCCGCTCGTCTTCCTGCAGAATATCACCGGCTTCATGGTCGGCCGCAAATATGAGACCGAGGGCATCGCCAAGAATGGCGCCAAGCTGGTGACGGCTGTGGCCACAACCAGGGTTCCGAAGATCACCATGCTGATCGGCGGCTCCTTCGGCGCCGGCAATTACGGCATGGCCGGTCGCGCCTACTCGCCGCGCTTCCTTTGGACCTGGCCCAACAGCCGCATCTCCGTCATGGGCGGGGAGCAGGCGGCGGGTGTGCTCGCCACCGTGCGCGGCGAGGCGCTGGTGCGTGCAGGCAAGCCTTGGACGCTGGAAGAAGAGGCCGCCTTCAAGGCGCCGACGCTCAAGATGTTCGAAACCCAGAGCCACCCGCTCTATGCCTCTGCCCGCCTCTGGGACGATGGCATCATCGATCCGCGTAAGAGCCGCGACGTGCTGGCTCTGTCGCTTTCAGCAGCACTCAACGCACCGATCGAAGACACACGCTTCGGTCTGTTCAGGATGTGAGGAGACGGAGATGAAACGCGATGCCATCAATGCCAAGAATGCGCCGCAACCCCGCGGCGGCTATGCCCAAGCCGTGAAGCTCGAGAATTTCGAGCGACTGCTTTTTATCAGCGGACAGATACCGACCGATGTCGATGATGCCTTGCCGGAGGGATTTAAGGCGCAGGCCCGTCAAGTCTGGCACAACATCGACGCCCAGCTGAAAGCAGCCGGCATGACGAAAGAAGATATCGTCAAGGTCACCACCTTTCTCGCCGATCGACATCATACGATCGAGAACCGCGAGATTCGCAGCGAATATCTAGGCTCGCTCGCGCCGGCCATGACTGTGGTGATCGCTGGTATTTTCGATACGGCCTGGCTGCTCGAAGTCGAAGTCATTGCCGCGCAATAGGGTCTGCCGATGTTTTCGAAGATACTGATCGCCAATCGCGGCGAAATCGCCTGCCGCGTCATCCGCACGGCGAGGCGCCTCGGCATCCGCACGGTCGCCGTCTATTCCGACGCCGATCGGGATGCGCTGCACGTGGCGCTAGCCGACGAGGCTGTCCATATCGGCCCGGCGGCGGCGAGCGAAAGTTATCTTTCGAAAGAGAAGATCATTGCGGCGGCTCAACGCACCCAAGCGGAGGCCATCCACCCCGGCTATGGCTTCCTCTCGGAAAATGCCGATTTCGCCGAGGCGGTCGAGGCTGCCGGTCTCGTCTTCATCGGCCCATCGCCGGCCTCCATCCGTGCCATGGGCCTCAAGGATGCGGCTAAGGCGCTGATGGAGCGGGCGGGCGTGCCTGTCGTCCCCGGCTATCACGGCGATGGGCAGGAAGCCGGCTTTCTTACCGATCAGGCGGCCGCAATCGGCTTTCCCGTGCTTATCAAGGCGCGGGCGGGCGGTGGCGGCAAGGGCATGCGCCGCGTCGACCGTCCGGAAGATTTCGGCGCGTTTCTGGAGGCGGCAAAGCGCGAGGCGAAATCCGCCTTCGGCGACGATGCCGTGCTCATCGAAAAATATCTGATCAAGCCGCGTCACATCGAGATCCAGGTCTTCGGAGATAGCTACGGCAATGCCGTGCATCTCTTCGAGCGCGATTGCTCGCTGCAGCGCCGGCACCAGAAGGTGATCGAGGAGGCACCGGCCCCCGGTATGACAGAGGAGATGCGCAACGCCATGGGCGAAGCGGCTGTTCGCGCCGCCCGCGCCATCGATTATCGCGGCGCCGGCACGGTCGAATTCATCGCCGATGTCTCCGACGGGCTGTCGCCGGATCGCTTCTTCTTCATGGAAATGAATACACGCCTGCAGGTCGAACACCCTGTCACCGAGGCGATCGCCGGCGTCGATCTGGTGGAGTGGCAGTTGCGGGTCGCTAACGGCGAGCCTTTGCCAAAAACGCAGGATGAACTCACCATAAACGGCTGGGCCTTCGAAGCGCGCATCTATGCGGAGGATCCGGCGCGCGGCTTCCTGCCGGCAACCGGCACGCTCTCTCGCTTACGCTTTCCCGAAGGCGATGTCCGCATCGATGCGGGCGTGCGCGAGGGCGATACCATCACCCCACATTACGATCCGCTGATCGCCAAGCTGACGGTGCATGCGCCGGATCGGGCAGCCGCCCTGGCGAAGCTCACGCGAGGCCTGGAGCAGACGCAGGTCGCCGGGACCACGACCAACCTCGATTTCCTCATTCGCCTCAGCCGTCAGCCGGAGTTCGCCGCCGGCCATCCGGACACGGGATTGATCGATCGTGGCGTGGAGGCGCTGACTTCGGCGCGGCAGCCCGACGATGCGGCTCTTACCATTGCCGCTATTGTCGAGGCGGGTGGGTTCGCAGAAGCCGCTGGCAATGATCCTTGGCTGTCGCTCGGCGCTTGGCAGCTCTGGGGAGAGGCGAGCCGTCCTGTCACGGTGCATTTTGCTGGCGGTCATCAGAAATGCCGCGTGGCTGCAAAGAGTCGGTCGCTGTTCAGTGTCGCCTTTGACGATCGCATCATTCTCGTTCGCTTGCTCGCAGGTGAGGGCCTTGCCCGCCACGTCGAGATCGACGGCCGGCAATCTCAACTGGATGTCTTCGAGACATCGTCAGGTGTGACTTTGTTCCTTGATGGGCACACGCATCATTTCCATCGCCTCGATCTTCTCGACGGAGAAGAGGAGGCGGCTAGCGGCGGCGATCGCGTGATCGCGCCGATGCCGGGCCTCGTCAAGATCGTCCGCGTGCGCGAGGGAGACCCGGTGATCAAGGGACAGGCGCTGATCGTCATGGAGGCCATGAAGATGGAACTGACGCTGACGGCGGCTCGCGACGGCATCGTCGAAAGCCTGAATGTCGGCGAAGGTGACCAGACCAGCGAAAGCGCCGTGCTTCTGTCGCTTCGACCGGAGGATGCGGCATGATCGACAAACCCTCCAACCACGTCACCATCGTCGAGATGGCGCCGCGCGACGGCCTGCAGAATGAAAAGCAGCCGGTTGATACCGCGCGGAAGATCGAGCTGGTAAACCAGCTCTCCGATTGCGGTTTCGAGCGCATCGAAGTTACGAGCTTCGTCAGTCCGAAATGGGTGCCGCAACTGGCCGATGCCGCCGATGTCATGGCTGGCATAGAGCGGCGTTCCGGCATCCGCTATGCAGCGCTGGCGCCCAACATGCAGGGCTTCGAAGCCGCCCTCGCTGCCGGCGCCGATGAGGTCGCGATCTTCGCGTCGGCTTCCGAAACCTTCTCCATGCGCAACATCAACTGCTCGATCGCCGAGAGCATTGAACGCTTCCGGCCGGTGGCCGCTGCCAGCCGGGATCGTGGTGTCCCATTGCGCGGCTATGTCAGTTGCGTCGTCGAATGCCCCTATGAGGGCGCCATACCGCCGCAGAATGTCGTCAGCGTTGCCTGGCAGCTTCGTGCCCTTGGCTGCTATGAAATCAGCCTCGGCGACACGATCGGCAAAGGTACGCCTGAGGCTGTCGACCGGATGCTTGCCGCAGTGCTGGGCGAATTGCCCTCCATGGTTCTGGCAGGGCATTTTCACGATACGTCGGGACGCGCGCTTGAGAATATCGCCGTCGCCCTGGAGCGCGGCCTGCGCGTCTTCGATGCTTCAGCCGGCGGCCTCGGTGGTTGCCCCTTCGCTCCTGGTGCCAAGGGTAACGTCGATACGCTGGCGGTCTGCGACTATCTGGAGGCGCAGGGATACGAAACCGGCCTGGACAAGGACAAGCTTGCGGCCGCCGCCGCCTTCGCCCGCAGCCTCAGGAGTACCGCATGATATCGCAAACGATCCGCATCACCACAGACGAGCGCGGTGTCGCCTATCTGACCCTGACGCGCGCCGGAAAGCACAATGCCCTGTCGGCCGAGATGATCGATGATCTCACGGCTGCAACGAATGAGCTTGCCCACGACAAAGCGGTGCGTGTCGTCGTGCTCACCGGTGAGGGTGCCAGTTTCTGCGCTGGCGGCGATCTCGGCTGGATGCGCGCCCAGTTCGACGCCACGCGGGACGGACGCATGGTGGAAGCGCGGCGGCTTGCCATGTTGTTCAAGGCGTTGAACGAGCTCCCCAAGCCGCTGATCGCCCGCGTTCACGGCAATGCCTTCGGCGGCGGCATCGGCATCCTCAGCGTCTGCGACATGGTGATCGCGGCGTCGACAGCCCGCTTCGGTCTAACGGAAGTACGCCTCGGCATCATTCCCGCCACCATCAGCCCCTATGTCGTCGCCCGGATCGGCGAGACGAATGCCCGCCCGCTCTTCCTCTCCGGCAAGATCATCGATGCCTGGCAGGCACATGCAACAGGTCTTCTGTCACGAGTCGTGGCGGAGGAGGCGTTGGACGAGGCCGCGGAGTCGGAGGTCCGCCATTTTCTAGCGGCGTCACCGCAGGCTGCCGCTCGTGCCAAGGCCCTGGCGCGTTCCGTCGGCAGACCGATCACCGATAGCATGATCGATCACGTCGTCGAGCAACTGGCGGACGCCTGGGAGACCGACGAGGCGAAGGAAGGCATTACTGCCTTCTTCGAAAAGCGGCAGCCGAACTGGCGAACGGGTTAAGGCGCATGCCGTTATCGCAAAACCGCTGCGTACCATTGCGCGGCGTGCGTTAAGCCAGTCTGTTGTTTTCGATGGTCAATTGCGGGAACTGCGCGCTTCCCTTGGTGAGGTCGCCCGATGTAGGCTTGTCCCAGCGAAAGCCCATGATCGCAGCTTGCTGCATCTCCTGGAAGAGATTGCCCGCAATCACCGCCGAGCCGGCACCATCCGCAACCGAGACGACGCAGCCGATGCCGGCATGTCTGACGATATTGCCTGTCGCGACGACGTTGCGGAGATATTGCCCCCAGCCGAGGCGCATGCCCCAGAGCGGCGCATTCTCGATGACATTATCGGCAACAAGCGTATCGGCCTCAGCCGATATACCGATGCCAAAGCCGCCATCCTGCGCATAGGGCGCCGTCAGCGACAGGTTGCGGATGACATTGCCTGTTACCGAGGCGAGCCTTCCGCCCTTGTCGAAATTGGTGACCGAGATGCCGTTGGCGGCGCCATCGACAAGGTTGTTGTTGATCGTGGCGCCGACGAATTCGAATTCGCAGTAGATGGCCGTTTCGCCCGAACGCAGACACTGATTGTTCGAGATCTGTACATTCGAGGCCGAATTGGCGCGGATGGCGGTGAAGGCGCAATCGGTGATCTGATTGCCTGAAACCGTGACGCCATCGGCGCGGAAGACGTTGATGCCATTGCCGTTCTGGCCGGTGCCGCCGCCATTGGCGCGAATGCGGGCAATGCGATTGTTGATGACACTGCTGCCATCCTCGGCCTTGTTCCAACGATGGATCAGAATACCGCCATTGCCGCAATCCTCGACGCGATTGCCTGTCACCGTCAATCCGGTTGACTGGACGGAATAGATGCCGGCTTCCGCCGCGCCGGAGATGCGGCTGCGCTCGATCCGGCCGCCGCAGCGCTCAAGCTGCAGAGCATGCTTGCGGCTGCCGGTAACTTCGCAATTGTCGATCAGCACCTCGTCGACGCCGGTAAATTGCAGGAGGCCACCGGCATAATCGGCGAGCCAGCGATTGCCGCCATCGAGCACGAGGCCGGAAAGCTCGATGCGCTTGGCCTTGTCGGCATTCATCAGATGGCCGTCGCCGCTATAGACCAGCCGTGAAGCACCGGGAACGCCTGTGATCCGCGTATTATTGGGCAATGTCAGGTTGGAGATATTGTATGTGCCCGGCGGGAGGAAGAGCGGCATGTCGGTCCGTGCCGCATTGTCGATCATCGCTTGCAGCTTGCCGCTCTTGAAATCGCTCGCGCCCGGCGTCGTCTTCAGCGCAACGGCATCGATCGGTCCGCGTAGCTCGGCACCGGCCATCTTCGCCAGCGGCGCGGCGAAAACGCGCGGCGTAAGCAGGCCGGTCGCTGCCGAGGCGGCGAGGGAAGCGACGAAGGTGCGGCGTTGGATCATTGCGAGCTCCTGGAACGGCGTTTACGAAGCAGAAATCGTGCCAAGCCTGCCTGTGCCGTTTTGATACAGATGGCGCTGATCCCTGCACTGAGCGGCCAAAGAGCAGAACGGTTCCATTGCATTTACTGGCTTAGAGAGGGCTCCGTGCTCGTCTTCGATCTGCCCGATCGGCAACGCGAACGACGATTCGATCAAAAAGCTGCCGCCATCGCTACCTAATCGTGCAAATCGCGCTATCCTCTTTAATCATGAGACCCGATCAACTGCTTTATCCGGCGCCCGAGGGCTTGTTTTGCCCGATCGGCGGCTTCCATATCGACCCCGTGCAACCGGTCGAGCGGGCTCTTGTTACGCATGGTCATTCGGATCATGCCCGCTCTGGCCATGCCCATGTGCTCGCCACTCGCCAGACGCTCGATATCATGCGCATCCGCTACGGCGATGATTTTGCCGGCTCGGAGCAGGCGGTTGTCTTCGGCGAGGAAGTGACGATCAATGGCGTAAAGGTGCAGTTCTATCCGGCCGGCCATGTGCTCGGCTCGGCGCAGATCGCCGTGGAGAAGGATGGGCTGCGCATCGTGGTCTCGGGTGACTACAAACGCCGGCCGGACCCGACCTGTGAAGCCTATGTCCCGGTTCCCTGCGACGTCTTCATCACCGAGGCGACCTTCGGCCTGCCGGTTTTCCATCACCCGGATCCGATGTCCGAGACGCGCAAGCTCCTGGCTTCGCTTCGCCAGTTTCCGGAACGAACACATCTGGTCGGCGCCTATGCGCTCGGCAAGGCGCAGCGCGTCATCCGCCTGCTGCGCGATGCCGGCTATGATAAGCCGATCTATATTCACGGCGCATTGGAAACACTCTGCGATTATTATGTAAGCCAGGGCATCGCGCTCGGCGAACTCAAGCCGGCCACCATCGAAAGCCGCGATCAGTCGATCTTCCACGGCGCCGTCGTCGTCGGCCCGCCTTCTGCGTTTCAGGATCGCTGGGCGCGGCGCTTTCACGATCCTCTGCCGGCTTTCGCCTCCGGCTGGATGATGGTGCGCCAGCGCGCCAAACAGCTCGGCGTCGAGCTGCCGCTGGTCATATCGGATCATTGCGACTGGCCCGAACTGACGGAGACGATCTCCGATCTGAAGCCGAGCGAGGTCTGGGTCACCCACGGCCGCGAGGAATCGCTGGTGCGCTGGTGCGAGCTGCAGGGTATCGCCGCCAAGCCGCTGCATCTCATCGGCTATGAAGACGAGGGCGATTGATGAAAGCCTTTGCCGACCTTCTCGACCGCCTGGTGCTGACGCCGAGCCGCAACGGAAAGCTGAAGCTGCTGACCGATTATTTCCGCGATACACCCGATCCCGACCGTGGCTATGGTCTAGCGGCCATCGCCGGCACGCTCGAGGTGCGCAACGTCAAGCCCGCCATGCTGCGCGAGCTTGTTCTCGAACGTATGGACGAGGTGCTGTTCCGCTACTCCTACGATTATGTCGGCGATCTCGCCGAAACGATCTCGCTGGTCTGGGACAAGGAGAGCGACATCGAGCGCCCTGCCGGCGCGCAGCCGAAACTCGGCGAGGTTATCAGACGCATGAATGCGCTTGGGCGGACGGAGGTGCGCAGCTTCGTCCGCGATCTGCTTGATCGGCTGGATACTTCGGGCCGTTTCGCATTCTTAAAGCTCGCGACGGGTGCGATGCGCATCGGCGTCTCGGCTCGGCTTGCCAAGCAGGCGCTGGCTGAGATGAGCGGCAAGGATGTAACGGAAATCGAGACGTTGTGGCATGGCCTGCAGCCGCCCTATGAAAGCCTGTTCCACTGGCTTGAGGGCAAGGGCGAGAAGCCGATTCTGGCGACGCCGGCGATCTTCCATTCCGTCATGCTTGCCAACCCGGTCGAACCGGGCGATCTCCATGGGCTCGACCCCCGCGATTTCGCCGCCGAATGGAAATGGGACGGCATCCGCGTCCAGCTTTCGCGCTCGGGCGCCACGAGCAAGCTCTATTCTCGCTCCGGCGATGACATATCCGGAGCCTTTCCCGACGTTGTGGACGCCATGAACTTCGAGGGTGTTATGGATGGCGAGCTGCTGGTCGGCGGCACCGTGCGTTCCAGCAACCCGACACGCAGCTTTTCCGATCTGCAGCAGCGCCTTAATCGCAAGACCGTGACTTCGAAGATGCTCGACGAGTTTCCGGCTTTCATCCGCGCCTATGATCTCCTCTTTGACGGCGCGGAGGACGTGCGCGCCCGCGGCTTCCTCGATCGGCGCGAGCGGCTGACCGAGATCATCGACTCGGCACCGCACGACCGTTTCGATCTATCGCCGCTCGTCGATTTCATTTCTTGGGAGGAGCTCGACCGGCTACGCTCCTCGCCGCCCGACCCGGTCATCGAAGGTGTGATGATCAAGCGCAAGGACAGCGCCTATCTCGCGGGCCGCGCCAAAGGCCCATGGTTCAAGTGGAAGCGCGATCCTTATAATGTCGATGCCGTGCTGATGTATGCGCAGCGGGGCCATGGCAAGCGCTCCAGCTACTATTCCGATTTCACCTTCGGCGTCTGGGCGATGACGCCCGAGGGCGAGCAGCTTGTTCCGGTCGGCAAGGCCTATTTCGGCTTTACCGATGCCGAGCTGGAAGTGCTCGACAAGTTCGTGCGCAACAATACGGTCGATCGTTTCGGCCCGGTGCGTGCCGTGCGTGCCGATCGCGATTTCGGTTTCGTGCTCGAGGTCGCCTTCGAAGGCATCAATCGCTCCACCCGCCATAAATCCGGCGTTGCCATGCGCTTTCCCCGCATTGCAAGGCTACGGCCAGACAAGCCGCCCTACGAGGCCGACAGGCTGGAAACTTTGATTGCGATGATTGACGCCAAGGCTCCGGTTGTCGATGAATAGCGCGGGGCGATTCCTCACCACAAAGTGAGTTGGCCTTGCCTTTCAACCCGTGCAGATTTGCGCTGCGCCGGGACATTTAGACAGAGCTCATGACCATGTCTGACGACAACGCATTTCGTCCCAATCGCCGCAGCGTTCTTGCCGGCATCGCCGCCACGCTTTTTGCGCCCGCAATCGTCAGGGCGGCTGATGACAGCACCACAGGCAGCAAGCCCGCCGAGACAAAGGCGATCGCTCGGAGCGATGAAAAGGCCGAGGATGCCCCGCCGCTGCTTTCGGGCGACTATGCCAAGGAGCGCCACCTGTTTCGAACCGATCTCCTGAGCAAGGGGCCGGCCCCCGATATCTACGAGAGGCTCGTTACGCCATCGACGGCCGAACGGCTTTTCTATCGCAGCGGCGTTGGCGAGGAATTGGAACTCGTTGCCTGGGTTTCCCGCTATACGCGCTCGGAGAAGCCGAAGCCGGCCGTATTGTTCCTGCACGGCGGCAACGCCATCGGGCAGGGGCATTGGCAGCTGATGAAGCCCTATGTCGAGGCCGGCTACGTCGTCATGATCCCCTCCATGCGTGGAGAAAACGGCCAGAAGGGCAATTTCTCGGGTTTTTACGACGAGGTTGCCGATGTGCTGGCTGCTTCCAACCGGCTGCGGCATCTGCCGGGTGTCGATCCGCACCGCATGTTCCTGGCCGGGCACAGCATCGGCGGCACGCTCGCCATGCTGGCTGCGATGTCGACCCACCGCTTCAGGGCGGTCGCGCCCATATCAGGCAATCCGGATGCCTACGCCTTCTTCGGCCGCTATCCGCAGGATATCCGCTTCAACACCGGGAACCCGCGTGAATACCAGATGCGCTCGCCGCTCTGCTATGCGCACAGTTTCAAAAGCCCTGTAAAGCTGTTCCACGGGACCGAAGAGGCGCATTTTGATTCGCGCTTGGCATTGCTTTCGAAGCGGGCGACAGCCGCAGGCGTGAAGATGGACATGGCGACGGTGCCAGGCAGCCACAATTCGGCTCTGCCGGGCGAAATCGCTCAGAGTATCGAATTCTTCAAGAGCGTGGCCGTCTAAACCAACCCCTAAGAGCGGTGCGGGAAATTAGCCGGAGCCTCTCCGCACGTCGCTGTTTACGCCATAAGCTTCTCGATCAGTGCTGTCGCCGCCTCCGCAATCACGGTTCCCGGCGGAAAGATTGCGTCGGCGCCGGCTGCCTCCAGCGCCGCGAAATCCTGCTGCGGAATGACGCCGCCGACCGCAATCAGAATGTTGCGGGCATGACGCCGGATGAGCGCCTCCTTCAATTCCGGAACCAGCGTCAGATGACCGGCGGCGAGCGACGATGCGCCGACGATGTCGACGCCCTCGCGCACGGCGACGTCGGCGACTTCCTCAGGCGTCTGGAACATCGCGCCGACGACGACATCGAAGCCGAGATCGGCAAAGGCCGTGGCGATGACCTTCTGGCCGCGATCATGCCCATCCTGGCCCATCTTGGCGATGAGGATGCGGGGTTTCTCGCCCCGCGCCCTGCGGAACGCCTCGATTTTGGTCACTGCCGTATTGAAGACCGGATCTTCGGAGCCGACTTCCTTGCGGTAGACGCCGGAGATGGTCCTGATCTCGGCGACATGACGTCCATAGGCTTTTTCGAGCGCCAGCGAGATTTCGCCGACGGTGGCTCTTGCTCTCGCTGCCTTCACGGCGAAGTCGAGCAGGTTGCCGGTGCCATTGCGTGCGGCTTCCGTCAGAGCGTCAAGGGCAGTCTCGACGGCGGCCGTCTCGCGGGTGCCCTTCAGTTGCTGCAGCTTGGAAAGCTGGCGTGCCCGCACCTCGGAATTCTCGACCTTCAGGACATCGACTTCGATATCCTGCTCCGGTTTGGAAAAATTCACGCCGACGACGGTCTGATGGCCGCTGTCGATGCGTGCCTGCGTGCGGGCTGCGGCTTCCTCGATGCGAAGCTTCGGAATGCCTTTCTCGATCGCCTTCGCCATACCGCCGAGCGCCTCGACCTCCTCGATATGGGCAAGGGCGCGGGCCGCAAGGTCATGGGTCAGCCGCTCTACATAGGCCGAACCGCCCCAGGGATCGATGATCCCTGTCGTACCCGATTCCTTCTGCAGCAGGATCTGCGTGTTGCGGGCGATGCGGGCGGAATGATCCGTCGGCAACGCCAGCGCCTCGTCGAAGGAATTGGTATGGAGCGATTGCGTGTGCCCCTGTGTGGCCGCCATCGCCTCGACCATGGTGCGAATGATGTTGTTCATCGGATCCTGCGCCGTCAGTGACCAGCCGGAGGTCTGGCTGTGGGTCCTGAGCGCAAGGGATTTCTGGTCCTTCGGCGCGAAATTCTTCTGCATCAGCGCCGCCCAGATCAGCCGTCCTGCGCGCATCTTGGCGACCTCCATGAAGAAGTTCATGCCGACGGCCCAGAAGAAGGAGAGGCGGGGGGCGAAGCTGTCTATATCGAGACCGGCGGCAACGCCTGCGCGCGCATATTCGATGCCGTCGGCGATCGTGTAGGCGAGCTCCAGATCCGCGGTCGCGCCGGCCTCCTGCATGTGGTAGCCGGAGATCGAGATCGAGTTGAACTTCGGCATGCGCCGGCTGGTATAGCTGAAGATGTCCGAGACGATCCGCATCGAGGGCTGCGGCGGATAGATATAGGTGTTGCGGACCATGAACTCCTTCAGGATGTCGTTCTGAATCGTGCCCGACAGCTTGTCCTCGGAAACGCCCTGTTCCTCCGCCGCGACGATATAAAGCGCCATGATCGGCAGCACCGCGCCGTTCATGGTCATCGAGACGCTCATCTCGTCGAGCGGAATGCCATCGAAGAGCTGGCGCATATCGAGGATGGAATCGATCGCCACACCCGCCATGCCGACATCGCCCGCCACCCGCGGGTGATCACTGTCATAACCGCGATGGGTGGCAAGATCGAAAGCGACCGAGAGCCCTTTTTGGCCGGCGGCGAGATTGCGGCGGTAGAAGGCATTGGACTCCTCGGCGGTGGAGAAGCCGGCATATTGGCGGATGGTCCAGGGCTGCTGGACATACATTGTGGGATAGGGGCCGCGCACAAATGGCGCAGCACCGGGATAGGTGTCCAAAAACTTCAGGCCGGCGAGGTCGCTTTCGTCGTAAGCGCGCTTGACGCCGATGCCTTCGGGAGTTTCCCAGGCGGAGGCGTCGATTGTTGGCGCCGTTGCTTTCAGCTTGGCCCAGGGGATGGTGGCGAAGTTGGGGATCTTGGTCATGCAGCGGATGCCTCCGCGAAAGCGACAGAGCGGGGTATCGCACTTGCCGCGAGCGCAATATTCATCCTCATCCCTCCACCCCCTCATCCAGCCGTATCGGCATCAACCCCATCCCGCCGGCAATCGGACCCAAAGGCCCCAAAACCGTCACCGGCCGCTCGGTCCTCATCGCAAACAGCGTCGTCCCCACGATAGGCTTGGCGATGCGGCTCTCGCGCGCCTCCGCAACCATCGCCGCCAGGCGACCGCTGGAAATGACCTTCGCCAATCCACCCTGGCCTTCGATTTCAATAAAGATGTCCCATGCCCGCGCGGCCAGTGCATTGGTCAGCGCCTCGATGCCGCCGGCTCCAGCGGCGGGATCGACGACATGGTCGAGGTGGCTCTCTGCCACGAGGATCGTCTGCGTATTGCGCGCCAGACGCCGCGCCAGCGGATCGGGAATGCCATGTGTCAGGCTGTGCGGCAGGACGGAGATCTCGTCGGCGCCGCCGACGCCGGCTGAGAAGACCGCGATCGTATTGCGCAGAATATTCGTCTCCGGATCGAGGCGGGTCAGCATGCGATAGCTCGTCTCCGCAAAGAGATGCGCCGGCTGTGGATTGGCGACGCCGCAGGCCGCGGCGATCCGGGTGAAGATCAGCCGCGCCGCCCGCATCTTCGCGATCGTCGTGAACTGGTTCTGATCGGCCGAAAGGCAAAGGCTGGTTGCCGCAAGCGCTGCTTCCGGCGAAAGGCCGGCCTCTTCGAGCAATCTCAGGTGACCGACGAGGCTTGCGGCTATGACCGCCAGCTCCTGCACCTCGGTCCCGCCGGCATTATGCACTATGCGACCGTCTGCATTGACGATCGTCCCAGCCGGCTTCAATTCTTTGAAGTATTTGATGTCGCTCAAAAAATTGGCAAAATTTCCGGCTGACAAGAAAGCGTCGAGTCCAAGATGCAGACTTTGGGCACCCCCATCAACAATCGAGGCTGCCATCATTTTCGCGATGCCGGAAGTAAAGCCATCAAGGCGCAAAGTTGTAGTCTTGGCGGATGCTGCTGCCAGCACCTCGGAAAAGATTGGCAACTGAGCATCCATGCCGATGCCGAAGGCCGAAGCAGAGGTTTTGGAGATGAGGCTGATACCACTTGCGCCGTTGGCAAGATCGTCGCTGAGCTGCGCCATTGCTCGCTCGGGGTCCGGATCGTCCATGCGCTGCGTCACCGTCCAGGGAAGGTCGGCCCGCCGGCGCGAGAGCGGGGCATAATCGCGCCGCCGCTCGTAAAGCGGCTGGATGGCTATACCATCATCCGTTCGCGATCCCAGCGCTTCCTCGAAATCCTTGCCTTTCAGCGCCCTTTCCACCAGCTTCAGCCACACCTTGTGGTCGGTCTGGCCGAAAATGCCCGGGTCGAGACTGTCGATATTCATGCGATCCTCCGTCCGATAATGGTCTAGCCCATGATGCCGCACGGGAAAACAGAAGTTTGGCGGATCCGCGGAATATCTTCGCTCGCACTATCTGGTGCTCGACGCCAGCCTCGCTCCAGCCGCGGCGGTCATTATGCGGCCGATCCGATGTGTCCCAACTGGTTTCCGAGAATGGTCGATCTGCTGCCCGTTTCCTATCGCCTGCTCGCTCTTGCCTCTCTGGCAGCATTGTCCGCCTGCAGCATCATTCCTGATACGGGCGCCACCGACCCGGATCGTTTCGTGCAGGAAACCACGCCGGTCTTCTATCGTCCCGAGGGTATCGAGCCGAACAGGGTAAAACGCCTGCCGGTGCAGCCCGTGCCGCAGGCGCGTGATCTCTTCCAGACGCAATTCCATCAGACCTATGGTCTGCCGACCTTCAATCCGGTGCATCAGGCCATGTATGCACAACGCAGCGAGGATGATTTCACGCTGCCGGCCATCCCGTATAAGCGCATCGACACGCGCTTCCTGCGGCAGGAAGTGGACTACCAGACCAAGGAGCGCCCCGGCACCATCGTTGTCGATACGCGCGACCATTTCCTGTATTTCGTCGAACCGGGCGGCAAGGCAATGCGCTATGGTGTCGGCCTCGGAGCTGCCGGATATGCCTGGCATGGCAGGGGCGTGATCCAGTGGAAGCAGAAATGGCCGCGCTGGACTCCGCCGGCCGAAATGGTCGCGCGCGACCCGCAGATCAGGCCGCTATCGGCCGAGCGCGGCGGCATGAATCCGGGGCCGACCAACCCGCTTGGCGCGCGTGCGCTCTACATCTATCAGGGCGGCCGGGATACGCTTTATCGGGTTCACGGTACGCCGGATTGGCAGTCTATCGGCAAGGCCGCATCCTCTGGATGCGTTCGTATGCTCAACCAGGACGTGATAGATCTCTACAATCGAGTGCCTGAAAAGGCGGAAATTGTCGTTCTGTAGCGGTATTTTACCACAAATTTTCGTGATGTTGCATAAGTGCGATAGTCGGGATGATTAGCGCTCTTTAGTTTTGCCTCTGTCTCTGCGAACCTCTCGGGGAACCGAATCAGCCTGTTGATGCGGGTTTCGCTTCCTCCACCAAAGGAACTATGCTGTCGACATGAGCCTTCCTTCATCCTTATCCCGACGTAATTTCCTCGCTCTTGCTGGTCTCGGCGCTGTTTCGACGCTTGCCAGCTGTGCCTCCACCATCAACAGCGGCCCCGTCGTCAGCCCGGTTCAATATACCGGCTCGCCGAGGCCGTTCCGCACCTGGTTCTCCAGCTATGACGGTGAGCAACCCGATCCGGCCGTAATCTACGCTTCCGTCGAGGATGGCGGCTTCATCATTCCGGCGGTTCCCTACCAGCAGATCGATCCGCGCTTCTATCGTCAGCGGGTGGTCGACCCTACCGGCGAGGCACCCGGCAGCGTGATCGTCAACACTACCCAGCGCATGCTCTATGTCACAGAGCAAGGGGGCACGGCGATGCGCTACGGTATCGGCGTTGGCCGCGAAGGCTTTGCCTGGCAGGGCCGGGGCGTCATCCAGTGGCGCAAGAAATGGCCGCGCTGGAATCCGCCGGATGAAATGGTCGCCCGCCAGCCGGAGCTTGTGAAATATTCCATCGCCAACGGCGGCATGGACCCGGGCCTGAAGAACCCGCTAGGAGCGCGTGCTCTCTATATTTTCGAGGACAAGCAGGATTCGCTTTACCGCCTGCATGGCAACCCGGACTGGCGCTCCATCGGCAAGGCCGTTTCCTCTGGCTGCGTCCGTCTGCTGAACCAGGATGTCATCGATCTTTATGATCGCGTTCCAGAGCGGGCGCCGATCCTGGTCACGGCCTGATACCGCATCATTGAAAAAAGGGCGCCACTGGCGCCCTTTTTGTTTGCCGTCCTGACCGGAATTACGCGGCGCCTCGAAAGCGATCTCAAACCACTGCCAACTTGACCCTCGGCTGCCGGCGCTGGTCGCGTAGTCCGGCTCCCCGTCATATCACCCCATCGCTATCCTCGTATTGACGGCATTGTCGCATTCACTTTCTTGAAACATTTGCAAAAAATATATTGCGCACGATTAAATCGTGTTATATATAAAGCTCATCCAACCGAAGGAGACATGACATGCCTATTCTCTATACGACCAAAGCTTCCGCCACCGGTGGCCGCGCCGGCCATGCAGTTTCCGAAAATGGCGTCCTTGACGTTACTCTTACTGTTCCTAAGGAGCTTGGTGGTGATGGCGCCACCGGCACCAATCCTGAGCAGCTCTTTGCAGCCGGCTATTCCGCCTGCTTCCTCGGCGCTTTGAAATTTGTCGCAGGCCAGCAGAAGGTCAAGATTCCGGAAGATGCAAAGGTCACGGCGACTGTCGGCGTCGGTCCCCGCGCGGATGGCACCGGCTTCGGTATCGAAGTTTCGCTGGCCGTCCATATTCCCGGCCTGGACAAGGCCGAAGCTGAAAAGCTCGCCGCCGCCGCCCATATCGTATGCCCCTATAGCCACGCCCTGCGCACCTCGACCGAAGTGCCGGTTGCTGTTGTCTGACGCGAAACACGCCGCCGGCCGATTGAAGGCCGGAAATACGGAATATATTGAAAAGGAGCGACAGTTTGATCTGTCGCTCTTTTTCTTTTGCAAGAAAAATGCTATATCTTTTCTTAGGAAAGGAAGTAGTCATGATAAAAGCCCCGGCAATAGGCCAGACGATGCCCGGCGAAGCACTCGTCATGACCAAGGCCGTCGTCAACGCTGCCGAAAGGCTGGGATTGAACGCCCGTATCCTGGCGGCCATCATCGGTGTGTCTGAGGCGACGGTGTCGCGCATGAAGCGGCAGGATCATCTATTGGAGCGCGATAGCAAGCCTTTCGAACTTGCCGTGCTTCTTGTGCGTCTCTTCCGTTCGCTCGACGCTATCGTCGGTGGCGACGAGGCTGTGGCGCGGCAATGGCTGCGTAACGGCAATATCGCCTTTGGCGCAGCGCCAATCGACAAGATCATTTCGATTTCTGGTTTGACCGATGTCCTTGCCTATCTGGACGCCCGCCGCGCTCTCGTCTGAGGCAAGGGCTATTTCCGGCCAATATTGGCGGCTGGTGGAATCGCAGCATCAGGTCTCGACGCTGAAGCTCGTGGACACGTTGGAGGAGCAGGCGCTTCTCGAAAGCATCCTCGAGGAAAGCAAGCCGGTTCTACCGCCTGAATGCGCCGGGCTCGACTATCTCCTTGCCACCCCATTTCGCTATGGGGCGATCTATCCCCACGGTTCCCGTTTTCGACGCGCCGGCCGCACGCTCGGGGTCTTCTATGCCTCGGAGCAGGTAGAGACGGCGCTGGCTGAAATGAGCTTCTATCGGCTGCTCTTTTTCCGTGATTCCCCCGATACGCCGTTGCCCGCCAATGCCGCCGAATATACCGCCTTTGCTGCTGCGATTACGACGAAGGCGGCGATCGATCTGACTGCGTCTCCCTTGGATCGCGATCGGAAGCTGTGGACCGATCCGATCGACTACGAGGCGTGCCAGTCGCTTGCAGAGGCAGCGCGAACCGGCGGCATCGAGGCAATCCTCTATCGTTCCGTCCGCGATCCTCGCGGAGGTATGAACATAGCGCTGCTCACGGCCAGAGCCTTCTCCGCCCGCGAACCCGTTGAACGCCAGACCTGGCGCATCCGGCTGTCGCGCGTCGGGGTACAGGCGCTGTGCGAATTCCCACGACGCCGCATCGGCTTCGAAAGACAGGATTTCGAGGGCGATCCACGGCTATCTGAGGCGCAATTCAAAGCAGAATAGCAAGATCGCTGCGCAGGCGGTCACCGCTGCCGTCGGGCAGTCGCTCTTCGAGCGCGGCGTGCGTCGTCTTCCAGATTGGCACGGCGGCGGCGAGTGCTGCCTTGCCGGATGGGGTGAGGCTGAGCAGGCGGGCGCGTCGATCTTTTGGATTCGGCATAATATTGACCCACCCCCGCCGTTCCAGCGGCTTTAAGGCCGCCGTCAGCGTCGTCTGGTCTATTGCAAGGAGTGCTGTGACCGATCCCATGGATGCCGGCACGGGCCGGTTCAGGGACATCATCAGGGAGAACTGGCCGTTGGTAAGGCCGAACGGCCGCAGCGCCTCGTCAAAGCGACGGGCAAGAGCGCGCGCTGCTCGCTGAACATGCAGGCATAGGCAGGTGTCGCGCACTAACAGCGTGGTTTCAAAGGGGATTTCGACTGCGTTTGACATGATTCATTAATATTGATATCAATATATTTGTCAAGATTTGGAAATGAAAACGCCGGAGGAGGGCGCGGATAATGAACCAGGTCGTTTCCAGGGAAGTGTGGCTGGAGGCCCGCCGTCAACTGCTCGCCAGGGAAAAGGAGGCCACGCATCTTCGTGATCGCGTCAATGCGGAGCGTTTGGCTTTGCCCTGGGTAAAGGTCGAGAAGAACTATGTTTTTGACACGCCGGCCGGCAAGAAGACACTTGCAGATCTCTTCGATGGCCGCAGTCAGCTGATTGTCTATCATTTCATGCTCGGCCCGGATTGGGATGCCGGATGTACCGGCTGCTCCTTCCTTGCCGATCATTTCGATGGAACGCTTCCGCATCTCAACCATCACGATGTCACGCTGGTTGCCGTTGCCCGCGCGCCAATCGAAAAGATAGAGGCCTACAAGAAACGCATGGGCTGGAAGTTCCCATGGGTGTCGTCATTCTCCAACGATTTCAATTTCGATTATCACGTCTCTTTCACCAAAGAGCAGCTCGCCGGTGAAAAGGTGTTTTATAATTTCAACGATATGAACGCCGCCGACGGCAACGACGAGTTGCCTGGTCTCAGCGCCTTCTACAAGGATGAAGCCGGGAATATCTTCCACACCTATTCCAGCTATGCCCGCGGCGGCGAGGAAATGATCGGCACGCTGATGATCCTCGACAATGCGCCGAAGGGCCGGAATGAAGGCCACACCATGGATTTCGTGCGACGCCACGACGAATATCAGGAGGCGGCGAAGGCGGGCTCCTGCTGCCATTGAAGCATGACGAGACTGCCAAATTCATGCCATGCGGCGCAAGGGGTCGAATTATTACACCCTGCGCCTAGTTAAGACCTGGAGCCTGCTCGCCAAGGAGCGACGGATCAACTGATTGACCATCATTCGGCCGTCACGTTCGTCGGCCGTGATGTGCTTGCGCCGACATCAGGCTCAGGATGAGACGGATGACCGTCACAATCACAATAGGGAGAGAGATCATGGCAGAGAAGGGATATTTTGTCTGGTACGAGCTGATGACGACGGACATGAAGGCGGCGGAAGCCTTCTATACCAAGGTCGTCGGCTGGGATGCGGCGGATGCCGGCATGCCTGATGTTGGCATGGATTATACGCTTTTCAGCGCCGGTGCAGGCCCTGTTGCCGGTTTGATGATCCTGCCTGACGAGGCGAAGTCCATGGGCACGCCGCCCTGCTGGACGGGCTATATCGGCGTTCCCAATGTCGATGATGCCACCAAGGCCGTTGTCGCCAAGGGCGGCAAGACCTATCGCGAGCCTACGGATATTCCAGGCGTCGGCCGGTTCTCCGTCGTCTCCGATCCCTACGGTGCAGCCTTCTGCCTGTTCACGCCGCTGCCGGGTCAGGATTGGGAGCCGCCCGCTCCTGGAACACCCGGCTATTTCGGCTGGCACGAGCTCTATTCTAACGACGGCCCGAGGGCCTTCGATTTCTATAGCGAGATGTTCGGTTGGGAGCTGAGCTCCGATTTCGACATGGGGCCGATGGGTAAGTATAAGATCTTCAAGATCGGCGATCGCGACTTCGGCGGTATCATGACCAAGCCGGCGGAAATGCCGATGGCTGCCTGGAATTTCTATATCAACGTCCCGGCGATCGACGCTGCAATCACCCGCATCACGGAAGGCGGCGGCAGGATCGTCAACGGCCCGATGGAGGTCCCCGGCGGCAGCTGGATCGTCCAGGCGACCGATCCTCAGGGCGCGTTCTTCTCGTTGGTTGCGCCGGTGCGCTGATCTTCACCCTCCCCTTGAGGGAATTAACACCTCCCCCTTGAGGGGGGAGGTCGCCGCAAAGCGGCGGGTGGGGGTGACATTCGGACCTGCAGAGATTGTCGCGGATCACCCCACCCCGGAGCTTCGCTCCGACCCTCCCCCTCAAGGGGAGGGTAATCTTCTACCGCTTCAGGCTGCCGAGAATACCCCGCACCAGCGCCCGCCCCACTTGCGTCGCCACCGTGCGGGCCATGCTCTTCATCGTCGCTTCCAGGATCGTCTCGCGCTGATAGCCCGAACGGCCGCTGCTTGCCGGCTTGCTGCTGTCGCCCCCGAAGCCGGGCAAGGTCCAGCCATCGCCGGCGCTCTCGCTCTGCGGCGCAGCCGCCTTGCGTGCCCGTTCGGTCAGGATCTCATAGGCGGATTCGCGGTCGATCGTCTCGTCATAGACGCCGGCAACCGGACTGCCGTTGATGATGGCCTGGCGCTCGGCATCGGTGACGGGGCCGATACGGCCCGATGGCGGGCGGATCAGCGTGCGTTCGACGACGGAAGGCGCACCCTTGCCCTCAAGCATCGACACCAGCGCCTCGCCAGTGCCGAGCGTCGTGATGACGCTGGCGCAATCGAAAGCTGGATTGGGCCGGAATGTCGAGGCTGCTGTCTGCACGGCCTTCTGCTCGCGCGGCGTATAGGCGCGAAGCGCATGCTGCACGCGATTACCGAGCTGCGCCAGCACCGTTTCCGGTACGTCGAGCGGGTTCTGGGTGACGAAATAGACACCGACGCCCTTGGAACGGATCAGGCGCACCACCTGTTCGACGCGCTCGATCAGCACCTTCGGTGCGTCGTTGAAGAGCAGATGCGCTTCATCGAAGAAGAAGACCAGCTTCGGCTTTTCCGGATCACCGACTTCGGGCAATTCCTCGAACAGTTCTGAGAGCAGCCACAGCAGGAAGGTGGCGTAGAGGCGCGGGTTCATCATCAGCTTGTCGGCTGCAAGCACCGAAACCTGCCCGTAGCCATCGTTGCTGACCCGCATGATGTCGGAGATTTTCAGCGCCGGTTCGCCGAAGAAGTTTTCCGCGCCCTGCTGCTCGAGCACGAGCATTGCCCGCTGGATTGAGCCGACGGACGATTTCGAGATCAGGCCGTATTTGCTGGAAAGCTCGCTGGCATTGTCGCCCATATAGTTCAGCAGCGCCTGCAGATCCTTGAGATCGAGCAGCGCCAGGCCGTTCTCATCGGCGATCTTGAAGGCGATGTTGAGCACGCCTTCCTGCGCCTCGGACGCATCCATCAGGCGCGCCAGCAGCAGCGGTCCCATCTCGGCGATGGTTGTGCGCACGCGATGGCCCTTTTCGCCATAAAGATCCCAGAAGATGACCGGGAACTGATCGAATTCATAGGGTGAGAGACCGATTTCCTCGGCGCGCTTCAGCAGGAAATCCTTTGGCTCGCCCTTGACGGCGATACCCGAAAGATCGCCCTTGATGTCGGCACAGAAAACGGGCACGCCGGCCTTGGAGAATCCTTCCGCCAGCACCTGCAGCGTTACCGTCTTGCCGGTGCCCGTCGCGCCAGTGACGAGGCCGTGGCGGTTGCCGAATTTCAGCGTCAGGAACTCGTCCTTGTTGATGCTTTCATCCGGATTGCGGCTCGCGCCGACGAAAATCTGTCCATCCTGCTGCTGCATGGTGTCGTCTCCCTTAGAGCACTTCCAGCAAAAGTGCGAAGCGGTTTTGCGTCCGGAACTGCGAAAAAACAAAAGATAGAGCGTTTTCGCGATTCGAAGAAAAGCGGAAATGCTCGAGCATGATGCCGAAAAGGGTCACCGGTTTTCGGCATCATGCTCTACCTATTTGATTCTAGTACCGGGAGATTTTGGATCGATTCGATCCAAAATCTTCCGGTACTAGGGCGGCGGCACAACAGCCTTTCAAAAGCTGCCAGGGCCGTTCATCGATTTGTTCTGACACTGTTATAAGAACTCCTATGAAGAGGGACAACCATTCGCGTCGCAGTTCCGCTTCTGGTAGAATGATGCCGCCGGCGCGTCTTGTGCCGATTGCCACATTCAGTTACGTTGACGTTAACGTTATAAAGGCAGGAGGCCACAGTGAACGAAGTTATTGATCAGATCGCGACCAAAGCCGGCATCGCTCCCGACCTTGCGGAAAAGGCCGTCGGCATGATTCTCGGTTTCCTGCAGCGCGAAGCTCCGGATGGTCCCGTCACCAAGATGATCCAATCCATTCCCGGCGCCTCCGATCTCGTTGCGCAATATAACGGCGAGGAAACGGGTGGCGGTGGCCTGCTCGGCGGCCTGCTCAGCGCAGTCGGCGGCGGTGGCGGCTTGATGGCCCTCGGCCAGCAGTTGATGAGCAGCGGCCTCAGCATGAGCGAAATCGGTTCGCTCGCCAAGGAGACAATTGCAACTGCCCGCCAGCATGCCGGCGACGAGGTAGTCGACCAGGTCGTCAATTCCGTTCCGGGCCTGCACCAGTTCATTTGAGGCAGCTATTGCCTTGAAAAGAAAGCCGCCGGTTAATTCCTGGCGGCTTTTCGTTGTTCAGAAGGCAGGACCGACCTCACTACGTTGCGCCCCGTGAAAGGCAGGCAGTCGGCCCCTATGGCTGATCTTCTTCAGCATCAGATCTTCCTGCCCTTCGGCGTCCCATCGATCTCATGCCATTTGCGGCCGTCGCGCTCGATGAGTTCGTCGGCGCAGGCGGGGCCGGTGCTGCCGGGGGCGTAAGGGTCGGGTTTGCCGCCTTCTGCCCAGAGGTCGAGGAAGGGCTGTACGGCCGCCCAGCCGGCTTCGATGCCGTCGGCGCGCTGGAAGAGCGTCTGATCGCCGACGAAGAGTTCGTAGAACAGGCTTTCGTAACCGGTCTGCTTGCCGATATCGAAACTGTCGGCATAGCGGAAGTCGAGCGAAACCGGCGCGGTTTTCAACACCAGCCCCGGCGATTTGATCGAGATTTCCATGTCCAGGCCTTCGTCGGGCTGCACCTGGATGATGAGCCTGTTCGGCGGCAGCTCGGGACGGGATTCGTGGCGGGGGAATTGGGCGAAGGGTACCGGTCGGAAGGTGATGACCACTTCCGTATCGCGCGCCTTCATCGCCTTGCCCGTGCGCAGATAGAAGGGCACGCCGGCCCAGCGCCAGGTATCGACTAGGAGTTTCAGCGCCACGAAGGTTTCGGTGTTGCTGTCGGGCGCGACATCGGGTGTCTGCGTGAAGGCCGGCAGGTCCCTGCCGGCAATCGGGCCGGCCGTATAGGCGCCGCGCACGCCGTTCTTGATTGCTTCCTCCCGCGAATAGACGCGCAGCGCCTTCAGCACCTTGCCCTTTTCATTGCGGATGGATTCGGCATCGAAGCTGCTCGGCGGCTCCATCGCCACCATTGCTAGCAACTGGAAGAGGTGGTTCGGCACCATGTCACGTAGCGCGCCGGTCCCATCGTAGAATTTGCCGCGCGTGCCGACGTCCACAAGCTCGGCCGCCGTGATCTGCACGTGGTCGATATAGTTGTTGTTCCACAGTGCCTCGATCATCATGTTGGCGAAGCGCGTCGTCATGATGTTCTGCACGGTTTCCTTGCCGAGGAAATGGTCGATGCGGTAGATTTGGCTTTCGGATACATGGTTCAGCAGCCGCGCATTCAAAGCCTGTGCCGAGGCAAGATCATGGCCAAAGGGTTTTTCGATCGCGATGCGGCGGAAGGCACCAGTCGTCTCGTTCATCAGCCCGTTTTCAGAGAGTTTCTCGGCGATATCGCCGAAGAAGCGAGGTGGCACGGCGAAATAAAAGGCTGCGTTGGCGCTCGGCGCATGCGAGAGATAATCCGAGATTTCCTTGTAGACGTCGTTCTGGGTGAAATCGCCGGAGATGTAGCTGATGCGCTTGCGCAGGCTCTGCCATGCGGCCTGCCGCTCCGGATCGTCCATATCGCCTGATGTCTTCAGGAACGATTCCAGGCGATCCAGTAGCATGTCGGCGCCGCCTGTCTCGATGCCGATGCCGAGAATATGCAAGTCCTCGCCGATAAGCCCGCTGCGGGTCATGTTGATCAGTGTCGGGATCAGCAGGCGCCGGGTGAGATCGCCGGCGGCGCCGAAGATCACGAATGTCAGCGGCGGGGCCGGTGCGACGTCGGGGGTGGTCATGCGCGGATCTCCTTCTGGAGGCCATATTCGGGGCTTCTGAACGACATCGACTATCTCCTCGGAGCTATTGCTGTTTCAGCTTTGGCTTGTCATGTTCTACTGCATAATTCCTTAAATCGGAATCGATTTAAGGATAAAATTATGCAGCAGATTTAAAGTGTTACAGCGACCTTTGCGCGCCACATATGGCGCGCGGCGCTGTAGCGCGGGCCGGCGCCGGTTGTCGATGGGATCGACGCACCGCCGCCAATAGGCATATCGGGGCTGATAGATAACCTATTTCTTCACCGCGACCAGGAAGAGCCGCGGGAAGCGCAACAGCACCTTGCCATCGACAAGCGGCGGATAGGCTTTCTCGATATGCTTCAGATACTCGGCGGTGAACGCATCGCGATGCTCGTCGCCGGCATGGTCGAGATAGGGGCGCAGGGCAGTGGCTTTCACCCATTCGACGATCGCGGCTGCATTCGCCAATACGTGATTGTAGTTGGTGTGCCAGATATCGACGCGCTGTGACTTGCCGATCAGCCTGTTGTAATAGACCGAAGGTGCAGGCAGCGGATCGCGCCGGATGCCCTTCCTAGCGAAGGCATCGCTCCAGGGACCGTTCTTTGCGGTTTCTTCCATCATCAGATGGCTCTGTTCCGTCAGATTGTCGGGCATCTGCACGGCAAGCACGCCGCCGGGTTTCAGCCCGTCCATCAGCCCATCGAGAATATCGAGATGATTTGGGAGCCATTGGAAGACCGCATTCGCAAAGAGCAGATCCACCGGTTCTTCCGGCCGCCATGCGGCGAGATCCGCCTTGACGAAGCTTGTGCCGGGCAAGCGCTTGCGCGCCGCCTCCAGCATGTTGTCGTCGCTGTCGAGGCCGGAGACGCCGGCAACACCATAGCGCTCGATGATCAGCTCGGTCGAATTGCCGGGGCCGCAACCGAGGTCGATCGCGCGTTCGATCCGATCCAGCGGTAGCTGAGCCAGCAGGTCGCGCGAGGGGCGCGTGCGTTCATCTTCGAATTTCAGATATTGGCCGGCAGACCATGCCATGAGCGTTTCCTCTTTCTGGATTGCCGTTTCTCTCGATGCGCATAGCACCGGGATATATCAGAACCGTGTAATGACGCTGATGCCCTTGCCCTCGGCTTTATCAAGAGACATCAGCGCCGGAACGGCTTCTTCCAGGCTGATCCTGCGGCCGATGAGTTTCTGGGGCACTATCTTGCCGGCGGCGAGCATGTCGAGCATGGCATCGTAGCGCCAGGCCTGCATGCCGTGGCTGCCGTAGATTTCCAGTTCGTGGCCGATGACCTGCGCCATCGGGATCTGCGGTGTAGCATAATCGCCGAGCATGAGGCCAACTTGCACATGCCGGCCGCGGCGACGCAAGTTCTTGATGGAATTGAAGCAGGTCGTGGGATGGCCGAGCGCGTCGATCGAGACATGCGCGCCGCCCTTGGTGATCTCGCGCACCGCCTCGGCCACATCGGCGACCTCAGCCGCATTGATCGCTGCGACTGCCCCACATTCGCGGGCGAAGGCGAGCTTCTCGTCGGAAATGTCGATGGCGATGGCATTGGCGCCAAGGGCGCTGGCAATCATGATCGCCGACAGCCCGACGCCGCCGCAGCCATGCACGGCGATCCATTCGCCTGGCCGCGTCTTCGCCTGATCGGCAACGGCGCGGAAGGAGGTGGCGAAGCGGCAGCCGAGGCTTGCCGCCGTTGCGTCATCGACCGTCTCGGGCAGGTGGACGAGATTGGTGTCGGCATAGTCGATGGCGACATATTCGGCAAACGAACCCCAATGGGTGAAGCCCGGCTGGAACTGGCTGGGGCAGACCTGCTGGTTGCCGGAATGGCACTCGGCGCAGTGGCCACAGCCGGAGACGAAGGGAACGGTGACGCGATCACCGACCTTGAAGCGTACGACGCCGCGCCCGGCCGCCACCACCTTGCCGGCAAGCTCATGGCCCGGCACATGCGGCAGCCTGATATCGGGATCATGACCCATCCAGCCGTGCCAGTCGCTACGGCAAAGGCCGGTCGCGCCGACGGCGATAACAACGCCATCTTCGCCCGGCGTCGGATCTGGCACGGTGCGGATTTCGGGCGGTGCCTCGAAGGCCTCGTAGTACATCGCTTTCATGGCAGTTCTCCCTCTCTCCTGACAATCCCCATGGTTCATCACTTTTGCTGATGGACCCATTCGTCAAGCTGTTGTTTCGACGCATGAAAATTGCGTTATGAATGCGGTATCGGGCGCTTTGTTGCAAATGAATTTTGCCGCGCAGTTTCTGCTTGACCCTTGGGTTGCTGGGTTATTTGCTCTTCGCCATCTAAAGCAATTCCGCCAAAGCGCGGTCACGGCTTTCCGTCCGGAATTGCGAGAAAACAAAAAGATGGAGCGGTTCCGCGATCCCGCGAAAGCTGAACCGCTCAAAGGGAGGAAATACCATGTCCGTCGATACGTCGCCCCGCACCACCACCTGGACCTATGTCGAGGGAGAATGGCTCTCCGGCAATCCGCCGCTGATCGGGCCGACTTCGCATGCCATGTGGCTTGGCTCGACCGTGTTCGATGGTGCCCGCTGGTTCGATGGCATCGCACCTGATCTCGACCTCCATTGCCAGCGCATCAATCGTTCGGCCATCGCCATGGGGCTGAAGCCAATCAAGACTGCTGGGGAGATCGAGGCGCTCGCCTGGGAGGGCATCAGGAAATTCGACGGCAAGACGCCGATCTACATCAAGCCGATGTATTGGGGCGAGCATGGTTCGCCGGGCAGCGTCGTTGCCGTCGATGCGGAATCGACACGTTTCGCGCTCTGCCTGTTCGAGGCGCCGCTTGGTGGCAATGGCGGCATCACGCTCACGGTCTCGCCCTTCCGCCGTCCGTCGCCGGAAACGGCAATGACCGACGCCAAGGCCGGCTCGCTCTATCCGAACAGCGGCCGCATGATCCTGGAGGCGAGAGGCCGCGGTTTCAACAATGCGCTCGTCCGCGACATGAACGGCAATGTCGTCGAGACGGCGTCATCCAACGTCTTCATGGTCAAGGACGGCATCGTCTATACGCCGGTCGCCAACCGCACCTTCCTTGCCGGCATCACCCGTGCCCGCGTCATCGGCCTGCTGCGCCAGGAAGGCTTCGACGTGCGCGAGGAAACCCTGTCAGTCGAGCAGTTCATGGGCGCCGACGAGATCTTCACGACCGGCAACTATTCCAAAGTCGTCAGCGTCAATCGTCTCGATGGCCGCGAATTCCAGGAAGGGCCGGTCGCCCGCAAGGCGCTGGAACTTTACATGGATTGGGCGCACGGCCGCGGTGCCAGCGAGGAATAAACCCTTCTCACAAGGAGAGGGCATGCAGAAGAGTGCGGCCGTTTATGGCCGCACGGGTGTTGCTACACGACCTGCCGAAGCAATGTAGGATCGCGGCGCGAAGAAAACACCATTGGTCTCGAAGGCCTCAAGGCCTTCGGCCTGGAGCGCGTGGCGGACGCTCGGTCTTGCGCTGACGCGAGCCATGAACTCCTGTAACGCCGGCCTCCGTGCAACATCGATCTTGATCCACGGCGACCAGTTCAAGCAGACGAAGAGATAGGCGTCGGCGACTGTGAAGTCGTCACCGGTCAGATAGGGGCCGATGAGCCGGCTGTTCAGCCAATCCAGTCGTTTGGACACCAACTCATGGATGCCGGCATGAGCGCCTTCATAAGCGGCATTGAACAGCATCGCCATTGGCTTATGCAGTTCGGCGGTAATGAAATTCAGATAAGATTGAACCTGGCTTCTGGCATAGGTTCCGGCTTCCGGCAGGAGGCGCGAGCCTTCCGGTGAACATTCCGCGAGGAATTGCACGATGGCAGGACCTTCGGTCAGCACCCTCCCATCATCCAGCATCAATGCCGGCACGTAGCCGTTGCCGTTGATGGCAAGGTAGTCCTCGCCCGAACTCGTCCGATGAGTCTTCCGATCAACTTCGACCAGTTCAACATCCAGTCCTAATTCCCGACAAACGATGTGCGGCGACAGGGAGCAAGCGGCGGCGTGCATATAGAGTTTCATGGGTTTCTCTCCTTTTCGATACAGGCGCGAGATATGGCGTCGGCATCTATTGAATATTTGTACCATTTCGCATAAAATTCATTCGGTCAAGATTTTTGTGCGAAGTAGTATAAAATATGAAGAGTGAGAAAAAACAGGGTCGTCCGCGCGCTTTTGACGCCAAAGCAGTCATCGGGCGGGCGCGGGAGGTTTTTTGGGATAGGGGGTTCTCCGCAGCCTCATTGGATAATTTGAGCGTCGCGACGAAACTGAACCGGCCGAGCCTCTACGGCGCATTCGGCGACAAGGAGGACCTCTATCTTGACACCTTGGAAGGCTACCGTGAGGACAGCCTCGATATATTGTTTGAGGCACTCAACCCGGCTCTGCCGCTGCGAGAAAATCTGGCGCGCATCTATGCCGAGGCTCTGAAAATATACCTGCATGGCGAGACTGCGGCGCGTGGCTGCTTCCTGATCGGCACTGCCACAGCAGAGGCTATTCAGCATGATCGAGTGCGGGAGGTGTTGCGCCGCAGCCTGAATGAATTCGATGATGCGATCAAGGAACGCGTGGAGCTTGCGATTGAGCGGGGCGAACTCCCTGATAACACGGATGCTGCAACTCTCGCAAAGCTCGCATCCGCCGTCATGCATTCGCTTGCCGTTCGAGCGCGCGCAGGCGATACGCGCGAAACGCTGGAGGCGATCGCGCGTTCTGGGGTCGATTTTATCTGTGGTCGGCTATAACGGTCGGCGCAATGCTGCCCGGATCGATCTCCAGACGTCAAGCTAGAGCAAAGTCATCGATCCTTACATCGAAGCTTCCTTCTTCGGGCTGACCCACCAGCAATAGGCGGCGCCGATCGCCAGCAGCACGTAGGTTCCGAGGAACACGACGCGCATGCCGATATGGCCGCCGATGACGGGACCCGCTATCCGGCCGGCATCACGCGCGTCGCGTCATCAGCCGGGGCAATGAGTTCATTGCCTCGTTAGCTCAGCCTCGAAGGTGACCCTCGTCATGCTGTAGGAGGCGAAGGGCTCATCGTGATACGCGGCCTTGCGCGGTTGTGAGAGGCCGAGCTTTTGTGCGACGCGGATGGATGCCGCGTTCCCAGGGGCGATATCGGCAATCACGCGATCAAGTTCGAGTGTCTGGAAGGCATGGGCGAGAACGGGCTTTGCCGCCTCCGTCGCATAACCCTTGCCCCAGGCAAGCCTGTTCAGCCGCCATCCGATCTCAATATCAGGCCCGATGGCATCGGCGGGTATCAATAGTATCCAGCCGAGGAATTGCTTGGGATTCTCTTTGGCGCGGATCGACCAATATCCCAGGCCATCGCCGAAATCCGCCTCGATCCGACCTTTCACGAAGGTTCGATGTGCGACTGCGTCCTGCCATGGGCCGGGAATGAAGCGCGTCACGTCCGGGTCGCGATCCATGGCGATGCAATCGTCAAGGTCGGCGATCGTGCGAGGCAGAAGGATCAGTCGCTCGGTTTCGAAGCTTGGAAGCGGCATAGAGATATCCCCACAACTACCAATGGTGGAAGAATATCAAAAGCCTGTTTCAGCTCAACATGGCTTGGGTAAAATCGCGGCAATCAGGCCGCGATTCTGATCCTAGTGAAGGCGATGACAGCGGAGTTATCCCGCTTCCTTCTTCGGGCTGACCCACCAGCAATAGATCGCGCCGATCGCCAGCAGCACGCAGGTTCCGAGGAACACGGCACGCATGCCGATATGGCCGCCGACGAAGCCACCCATCACGGGACCTGCCACCTGACCGACATATTGCGAGGAGATGGAGAGCCCGAGGATGCTGCCCGTCGCCGCATCGGGCACATTATGCCGGATGACGGCGGTGATGCAGGGCAGAAGTCCGCCGAGCGCCACACCCATCAGGAGGCGCAAGCCGATCAATTGCCAGGCAGAGGTCACGAAAGCCTGCGGTATCAGCAGGAGCGCCGCCACGGCAAGCGCCGCCATGATGACGCTCCAATAGCCGATGCGGTCGGCAAGCTTGCCGAGCCATGAGGACGACAGGATGCTCCCGAGCGCTGCGGCAGCCATGACGACGCCCGAGACCATCGTCACATTGGCGTCCGTGACGAATTGCGCGACATAGACCGTGATGATCGGCTCGATCGACATATTGGCGAGCATCAGCAGCAGGCCGAGCGACAGCATGGCGATAACGGGGCGCTTGTCCGGAATGGAGGCCCAGCTGCCGCTGGCCTTCGCAGCCTTCTTCCGTGCCGTGGACTTCTCCTCCTTGATCAGGAAGGTCGTCGCCAGGAAGGTGAAGAAGATCACGCCGCCTGCCAGCAGGAATGTGCCGCGAATGCCGATAATAGGCGGCAGAGCGCCGCCGATCAGCGGTCCGACGAGATTGCCGGCCATGATACCAGCCGAAAGCGTACCCAGCGCCCAGGCGGAGCGATGCTTCGGCGTCTGGGCTGCCACCAACACCATCGATCCCGAGGCATAGCCACCGGCAAGGCCGGTGAAGAGGCGCAGCGCCACCAGCTGCCACACATTGCCGGCCATGCCCATCAGCGAGATGGCGACCGTCATGCCGAGGCTGGCGCGGATCAGCATCAGCTTGCGGCCATAGATATCGCCGAGCCGCCCCCAGAGCGGCGCGACGAAAGCGGCGGCGAAGAAAGTGGCGCCATAGGCGATGCCGGACCATTGCACGATCGCGGCTTTATCGCTGACGCCGAGTTCCTCGACATAGAGTGGCAGGAAGGGGAGTAGCAGCGTCATCGCCACGATCGTCGTGAACGAACCGACGAGGCAGATGATCAGGTTCCGCATCCAATGCGCGGTTTCCGGCTCGGCCGGTGCTGCTGCATCCCATCTCGTCTCGGTCATTTCTCGGCCTTTGCATTCAATGTGTAAAACAGTTCGCGGCTGCCTGATGCGAGGATATGACCTTTCGCGGCGGCGATGAGATCGGTGCGGGTGAAGAGATCGGGCAGGTTCAGTCGGTCGACATCGAGCGCATAGACGGTGACGTGATAGCTGTGGACACGCGCGTCATTCCAGGGCGGGCAGGCGCCCATATAACCGCCATGCGGACCATCCTTCAAGTTGCCGCCACCGGCGCCATTCTGGCCGCGTCGCCCATAGGCCGTGCGCTCGAGCGGCAGGCCATTGGCTGAGGGACCGCTTCCGTCCGTGCCTTCGGCAAGGCCGGTGCGCGATGGGGGAATATCGGCCAGCACCCAGTGAACGAATTCCATCCGCTTGAAATCCTTCGGGATGGTTTTGTCGGCCTTATTGAACAGCGAGAAATCGGCGGGCACGTCGGGATCGACCATCGTCAGCGCATAGGATCGCGTGCCCTTCGGCCCTTTCGACCAGGAGACGGCAAGGCTCTTGTTGGGACCGGGTGCCGACTTGTCGGATGATGTCGAAATGCAGGAGGCATTTTCGGGCAGCAGCATCCGGCCATCGCTCTTTGCAAATGTCACCTTGAGATCGGCCGATAGTGCTGGACTGGCGACAACTGCTGCGATGACGGTGGCGTTTAGAAGGTTGAGCATGGATTTCATGATTTGCCCTTTCGCGTTTGGCTCTTGAGGGCAGGGTCTAACAAATCCGTCTTGAGCCTCGGTGCACACAAGCGCTCAAAATGCGTCCGAAAACGCTCACGCGCTGCGAAGTCGATCGGCAAAGCGGCGCGGCGAGCGATAGCCTGTTGCAAGGGCGGCTTCCCGCAGTGACAGTCCGTCCTCCGCGAGAAGGATCGTTGCCAGCGCCACGCGCTCGCTTGCCAGTACCTCTCGCAAGGAAGCGCCCTCGCGTGTCAAGCGCCGGCGTAGTGTGGCGTTGCTGGTGCCGAGTTCTGCGGCGATGAGATCGGCTGTCCAGGCACGGTCCGGCTGCCAGCGCACCAGCGCCCGTACCGCCTCGGCGGTTGTCTCCGGCGAACCGGGCAGGGCACCGCGCATGCCGAGCACCATGAGTATTTCCACGAGTCTGTGCTCGATCAGTGGGATCGGCAGGCTTCCACCGGCAATGCCTTCGCCGGCATGGCCGATGGCAGCGGCCAGCAATGGATCGAGCGGCAGGTCGATCTGCGATGCGGTCTGCGCAGGCGGAAAGGCTTTTGCCGCCCGCCGTGTCAATTCCTCGGGAAAGGTGATGAAGATCGCGCGATAGACCCCGGTCTGCGGATCGGGATCGTTGACGACATCGCCACTCCAACCGGCCGGCAACACGAGCACCGTACCGGCCGAAAAATGCCGCTGCCGTCCCATGCTGACGATTTCCTTGGAACCTTCCAGGATGGCAACGATTGAAACCTGTGAAAAGGCCGAGCCGGCAATGCGCTCGCGTTCGCGCGTGACGAAGGTAAAAAGCGTGGAATAGCTGCCGATGCCGCTCGGCGCGACGGTCGGGCGGTTATCCTTTGCCGCCAGGCGGCGCAGCTTTTCCAACATGTGGTTATGAGCCTCGGACACTGCGGTTGCTTCCTGATCATGAGGATTGCCGGGAAGTTTGGACCACGCGGGCAACGCTGCCAAGCCCGCAAAGCGGCTTGTTGGTTCGGCTGCCTTATGTTATTAACCGATTGCGTTTTGCAATCGGTCTGTGGTGAACGGCAAAAATCACCCTTGTCCGAAGGAGGAGGCAGATCATGAATTCTCTCGAAAGTGCCCGTTGCGATGCGGTTAAACGTCTCTTCGCCGCCTATGTCGCGCAGCATCCCGATATCGTCGATCCGATGCTGACCCGGGATTTCACCTTTTCCAGCCCGCGCGACGATCATATCGACCGGAAGCGGTATTTCGAGCACTGCTGGCCGAAGGAGAAGGTGTTCCGCGACATTCATATCGAACATCTTGTACCCGATGGCGACGATGTGATCGTCGGCTATCGCGCCGAGAAGATGGATGGCGCCAGCTTTCGCAATGTCGAGCTGATCCGCTTTGCCGGCGACCGCATCGCTGAGGTGAACGTCTATTTCGGGCGGAATTTGTAGCGCTTCAGCTACCCATAATCTTCGCCATTGCGGCGGCAAGTGCGGCCGCCGGACCGGTCATAGGTTGCGGGCGGTTTTCCGGAAGAAGATGAGCTGCATCGGTCATTGATGCTTGAGCGAAAGCGATCGCGACAGCACTTTCGCCGCTGGCCGCTTTTACCGCATCGGCAATAGACGCAAGATAGGCCGATAGATCGCCCGCCCGGAAGTGCGCCCATGCACCCGGCACCAGCCGAACCTCGATTTCGGCACCCTTCGCCTTAGCCGCTGCTTCGAAAAGTGCAGTCGTCGGGGCGATGGTCGTTTCGACGGTGCACAGCACGATAACCTTGCCGCCCGCCTTGACCGCCTGCTCTGCCAACACAGCATCCGCCTGGATGATCGGGGCTCCGGCACCGGCCGCGATCTTCGACGCCGCCGGGCCGAGCGTCGAGCAGTTCAGCACGACGGCATCGGCATCCTCCGCCAGATGCCAGAGGAGGGCCGCCGTTTCGGCCGAAATCTCATCCGTCAGACGCCCTACTTTTTCGGCGGCGAGAAGAAGATCGGCGCGGACATGATGACGCAGCATGCCATCAGGCAACCCGAGCGCGTTTGCCGCCGCTTCATAGACGGCGATATTGCTTTCGGCGGTGTGCAGGCAGGCGATCGTCACAGATATTTCTCGTTACGACGGGAGAACCGCAAAACTAACCTGGGGAGCATGCCTTGTCGACATTTCGCTGCAGTCGTTCGCCCTGTATTCGGGCATCATCATATGCGGCGAGGTTAATTTCTAAGTCTATGCTATACCTGATTGAAAAATAGGGCAATTTTTGCTCCCGCACGCAACTTTTTTGGCATGTCGCCGGTTGCTCTTCCAGGCGACGGCTCCTATGTTCCGCTTCACCTGCCGACGCAATTTTTTGCCAAGAGGAGATATGACCATGGCTTTCGAATTGCCTGAACTTCCTTACGATTACGACGCCCTTTCGCCCTTCATGTCGCGTGAGACGCTCGAATATCACCACGACAAGCACCACAAGGCCTATGTCGACAACGGCAACAAGCTCGCTGCGGAAGCAGGTCTTGCCGATCTTTCGCTCGACGAAATCGTGAAGAAGTCCTTCGGCACCAATGCCGGCCTCTTCAACAATGCTGCCCAGCACTACAACCACATCCATTTCTGGAAGTGGATGAAGAAGGGCGGCGGCGGCAACAAGCTGCCGGGCAAGCTCGAAGCTGCGTTTGCTTCCGATCTCGGCGGCTACGACAAGTTCAAGGCCGATTTCGCCGCTGCCGGCGCAACGCAGTTCGGCTCCGGCTGGGCATGGGTTTCCGTCAAGAACGGCAAGCTCGAAATCTCCAAGACCCCGAACGGCGAAAACCCGCTCGTTCATGGTGCCGACCCGATCCTCGGCGTCGACGTATGGGAACACTCCTACTACATCGACTACCGCAACCTGCGCCCGAAGTACCTCGAAGCCTTCATCGACAGCCTGATCAACTGGGACTACGTCCTGGAGCGCTACGAAGCCGCTACGAAGTAAGTTCGCCACACAGGCTGGCTTTCGCACCCGGCGTCTTCCTGGCGTCGGGTGTTTTCTTGTCTGCCGGCCTTATTGATGTATCGCGTGCCGCTTGGCGGCCCAGGAGATCGCCACAGGAGGCTGAATGCCATCAGCGCCGCTTTTCCGCTTCGGTGTCATCGCCGATCCGCAATATGCCGATCTCGCGCCCAATCTCACTCTCGATCGCTATCCCGCGAACAGTCTCGACAAACTTCGAGCGGCGATCGAGGAGTTCAATCGGCACGATCTCGCCTTCGTCGTCACGCTTGGTGACATCATCGATCGCGAATGGAAGAGCTTCGACGCCGTTTTGCCGGTCTACGAAGCCTCGCGTCATCGCAAGTATTTTCTGCTCGGGAACCATGATTTCGCCGTGGCACCCACTCATCTCGGCACGGTGCCGGCGCGGGTCGGCATGTCGTCGGCCTATTACGATTTCAGCCTTTTCGGTTATCGCTTCATCGCGCTCGACGGCAATGAAATCAGCGTCTTTGCCCCGCCGGAAGGTGATCCGCGGCGGCAGGAGGCGAAGGATCTGATGAAGGCGCTAGAGATCGCCGGCGCGCTCAACGGCCAGCGCTGGAACGGGGCGATCGGCGACACACAATATGACTGGCTTGCCGCGAAACTCAAGGAAGCAAAGGCGGCAGGCGAAAAGGTCATCGTCATGAACCACTATCCCGTCTTCCCAGAGAATGGACATAATGCCCTGAACAGCGACCGCTTGCTGGCTCTTTTGGCGGAGCATGACCATGTCGTCGCTTATCTTAACGGTCACAATCATGCCGGCAATTTCGGCGTGTCGGATGGCACTTACTTCGTCAACTTCAAGGGCATGGTGGACACCGAAGACACGAGCGCCTACGCGATTGTCTCGGTCTGTGAGGACCGGCTGGAGATCAGCGGTTTTGGCCGCGAGACAAGCAGAACCCTGGCACTGCGCTGAATCTTATTCCGCCGCCATCCGCATCTCGGTCACATCCCGTTTCGGCGGCGTGCCGAACATGCGGGCATATTCGCGGCTGAACTGCGAGGCACTTTCATAGCCGACGCGATAGGCAGCACTCTCCACATTGGCCTGGCCGGCGACCATCAGGCGGCGAGCTTCGAGCAACCGCATCTGCTTCTGATATTGCAGCGGGGTCATCGAGGTCAGCGTCTTGAAATGCTGATGGAAGGAGGAGGGGCTCATCCGTGCCGCCGCCGCCAGCTGCTCGATGCGCACGGGCTCCGCGAAATTGTCGCGCAACAGGCGGATGGCGTCGGCGATGCGTCGGGTCTGTCCATCAGGCAGCACCAGCTTGCAGACCTCGCCGCCATTCGGGCCGGTCAGCAGCCAAAAGCAGATTTCCCGCATGATCGCCGGATAGAGCACCGGAATGGCGCTCGGCGTTGCAAGCAGGCGGGTCAATCGCACAAGGCAATCGGCGAGCGGCTGACTGAGATCCTCGACAAAGATGCCGAGCCGGGCACTGCCCGTCGGCTTCGGCGGCGCGTCGAGCTGTTCCATCACCTCGCGCATCATGCCGACGTCGAATTCGAGGGAGATTGCCATGTAAGGCTTCTCCTCGCTGGCCTCAACCACCTTGCCGGCTGCGGGCAATTCTATGCTGATGATGAGCGCCTGCATCTCGGCATAGTCGATCACCCTTTCGTTCAGCATCAATTGCTTTGCGCCCTGCACGATGACGCAGAGCGCCGGCCGGTAGACCATCGCATGCGGCATCTTCAGTTCCGTCGAACGCATGATGTGCAGGCCATCGATGCCGGTCGAAAACAGCCCGTTCTCGCCGCCGTCGCTGGCGTCGATGAATTGCGTGATCGCATCTTTAAGGGCTGACGACATCGGCGGTCTCCGGGCCAGGGTGCCATTGCGTCATCATAGCAGTGCGCTGCCGCTCGACAAGTCAGTTGGAGGAATAGGCAAGAAATTCGAGAGTTCCGGCATTCAAGGAAATGGCATTGCGGGCATAATTTTACGTCATCAAGCATTCCTTGGAGACGCTGCAATGACGACTGAAAATATCGATAAATCAAAGACAAAGATTGCGATCATCACCGGTGGCAGCCGTGGTCTCGGTCGCAACACCGCCGTTCATCTCGCCCAACGCGGTGTCGATGCCATCCTGACCTATAATTCAAATAGGGCAGAAGCTGATAGCGCCGTAGCCGAGATCGAAGCGCTCGGTCAAAAGGCCATGGCCCTACGGCTCGATGCCGGCAATGTGGCCTCCTTCGACGCTTTCGTTGTCGAGGTCGGCCGCGCGCTGCAGCAGGTATGGGGCCGCGATCGTTTCGATTTCCTCGTCAACAATGCCGGCACCTCCTATCACGCCTCCATCGCCGAAACGACGGAAGCCGAGTTCGACAAGCTCTACAATGTCCATCTCAAGGGCGTCTTCTTCCTGACGCAGAAGCTGTTGCCGTACATCGTGGATGGTGGCCGCATCGTCAATATTTCCTCCGGTCTTGCCCGTTTCAGCAATCCGGGCTCGTCGGCTTATGCAGCGATGAAGGGTGCAGTGGAGGTCCTGACGCGCTATCTTGCCAAGGAGCTCGGCGCTCGCGGCATCGCCGTCAATACCGTTGCGCCGGGTGCGATCCAGACGGATTTCAGCGGCGGCATTGTTCGCGACAATCCGGAGGTCAACAGGATGGTCGCCTCCATGACGGCGCTCGGTCGTGCTGGCCTGCCAGACGATATCGGCCCGATGATCGCCTCGCTGCTGTCGGACGACAATCGCTGGGTCAATGGCCAACGCATCGAAGTCTCGGGCGGGATGTTCGTCTAAGGTCCGAACGTATCCTTGAATTTTCTATCACCTCAGCCGGCCGCGGCTGGGGTGCTTGTCTGCCAGCCATTCACCCAGATCTGCCTCAAACCGTCGCCTTCGCCCTTGAACCATAATCCCGTCGCCTCGCAGCCTTCGATCCGGTCGCTGCGGAAATTGCGGATGGCCTGACGCAGCTCGCACCAGGCAACGATATTGGCGGTTTCGGCATAGTAGATCAGCGCGATCGGGCGGATGATGCGTTCCGTGGCGCGGCCGAGCTCGTCGCGATAGGCGAGGTCCAGCTTTTCCTCATCGCGAATGGCGCGACGCACCAGCGAGAGGTCGATCGCCGCGGCCGAAGGTGCTGCAAAGCCCCAGGCATGCAGCGCATTGGCATCGAGCGTCTGGCGCAGCGGCGGCGGCACCGCGCCGGCGATCTTGGCGGTGACGCGCTTGGCTGCCTGCTTGAGTTCGGCGTCGCCAGTGCGCTCCAATAGCGCCAGCGAAAGCACGATCGCTTCCATTTCTTCGATCGAGAACATCAGCGGCGGCAGGTCGAAGCCGGGCCGCAGGATATACCCAATTCCGCGTTCGCCCTCGATCGGCACGCGCATCGCCTGCAACGCGGCGATATCGCGATAAACCGAACGCACCGTCACCTCCAGCCGGGCGGCAATATCGGCCCCCGTCACCGGCCGCTTCGCCAGCCGCAGGATCTGGATGATCTCGAACAGGCGCGATGCCTTGCGCATTTCTTGTCCCAAAGATGAAGGCTACTGACAATACCCCGTCAGTTGGCTCATTTTATAAGACTGCCTATCGACTTGAAAATCAACCATTTCCTCTCCTGTTTCCATGGAGAGCTCGATAGGCAACTGACATGGGTTACGCAGAAAATCTCTGGCTCTTCTTCATCCTTCTTCTGGGCATCATCATCGTACCGGGCATGGACATGCTGTTCGTGCTCGCCAATTCGCTGGCCGGCGGCAGCAATCGCGGTCTTGCCGCGACAGGCGGCATCATGCTGGGCGGCGCGGTGCATTCTCTGAACGGCGCCATCGGCATCGGCCTGCTGATGCATTTCGTGCCCGTTCTCTTCAATCCGCTGCTTGTTATCGGCGGAGCCTATATGGCCTTCATCGGCTATACGCTGATGCGCAGTTCCATCACGGTGGGAGGCGAGGGACCGGCCGGCAGCCGTTCTGCCTGGAAAGCCTTCCGGCAGGGGGCGGTCACTTGCCTCATCAATCCCAAGGCCTATCTCTTCATCTTTGCCGTGTATCCGCAGTTTCTGAAGCCGGATTACGGCCCGATGTGGATCCAGGCCGTCATCATGGGAGCCATGACCATCGCCACCCAATTTGCCGTTTACGGCGGACTTGCCATTACTGCCGGGCGCAGCCGAGATCTGCTGGTTGCCAACCCGCAGGCAACGGTCCTCGCGGGCCGCGCGGCTGGGTTGTTGCTGGTCGCAGTTTCGGTGTTCACGGTATGGGAGGGCCTGAAATTGGCGTGAGGGCTGATGAGGCGAATGCGTGTGTCTATTGTATGACACTGATTTCACTCAGCTCTCACCACTTTGTGACTTCATTGCCGGAAAGGAAACCGGCAAACATGTCGCCGTAATCATGCGCCAAGGCCGCCTGGGCGGTCTTGATCATTCGGAGAGGTAGGAGAACGAAATGAAGTGGAAAGCGATTGTGATGGCGACGGCTCTGGCCGGCATCGCACTGGGTTCGGTCGTCGCGGCCGACGGCACGCATGACTCCCGCATCGGCATGATGAAGAAGATCGGAGGCGCCGCGGGTGCTCTCGGCGCGATTGCCAAGGGCGACAAGCCCTATGACGCCGACATCGTCAAGGCATCTCTGACAACGATCGCCGAAACTGCCAAGGCCTTCCCGGATCAGTTCAACCCGCAGAGCGACAAGACCGATCCCGAGGTCAATCCGAAGATCTGGGATAATCTCGATGACTTCAAGGCGCATGCCGCCAAGCTTTCGACCGATGCCGAGACGGCGCTCGCCCAGCTTCCTGCCGACAAGGCCGGTGTCGGTGCGACGCTGAAGACCCTCGGCGGCAGCTGTGGCGCCTGTCATCAGGCCTACCGCATCAAGAAAGACTAAGCGGTAGGTCGGCCTCGTCCAGAGCAATTCCAGGAAAAGTGCGCAGCGGTTTTCCGTCCGGAATTGCGTAAAGGCAAAAATCGATCTTGGCGTCCGCACCGGCAGAACCGCTGCGGACCTCTTTGGTTTTGGAGCTAAGGCTAAGGGGTGGAATGATGGCGCGGTTTATTCGATGGCTGCTTTGCCTTTTCGGCGTGATCATCCTCGGCAGCGGCGCGTTTTACGTTATCACCGCGCCGTCGCCCTTGCCGGCGAGTCATTGGGCCAATCTCGGTGATCCAGATGTCAAGAACGGCGAGATGGTCTTCTGGGCTGGCGGCTGTACGAGCTGTCATGCCGCTCCCGGCGCGCAAGGCGACGCCAAGCTGGTGCTTTCGGGCGGTCTCGCCCTTACCAGCCCGTTCGGCACCTTCCATGTCCCGAATATCTCGCCGGATGAGAAGGCGGGGCTTGGCAGCTGGACGCTTGCCGATTTCGGCAATGCCATGAAGCGCGGCGTCGGTAAAAACGGCGAACATCTCTATCCGTCCTTTCCCTACGGCTCCTATACCCGCATGGGCGACAAGGACATCAACGATCTCTGGGCCTTCCTGAAGACGTTGCCGAAGAGCAGCAATGTCGCGCCGCCGCACGAGCTGCCCTTTCCCTTCAATATTCGGCTGGCGCTGGGCGGCTGGAAGTTCCTTTATCTCAACGATCAGCCGCGCGTCGTGCTTGCCAGCGCCGACGACAAGGTCAAGCGTGGTCAGTATCTTGTGGAAGGGCCGGGCCATTGCGGCGAATGCCATACGCCGCGTGACAGCCTCGGTGGCTTCATGAGCGGCCAATGGCTGGCGGGTGCACCCAATCCGGAGGGCAAGGGCCAGATTCCGGATATCACGCCCGGTTCGAAGGCCATTGGCAGCTGGAGCGCCGGCGATATCGCCAATTACCTCGAAACCGGATTCACCCCGGATTATGATTCCGCCGGCGGCTCGATGGCCGAAGTCCAGCAGAACATCGCGCATCTGCCTGCAGCCGACCGCCAGGCGATTGCAGCCTATCTCAAGGCGCTGCCGGCGAAGTAAGCCGCAAGATGCTCAAGCCGCGTGCGAGCGCTTAGCGAGATAGAGATGCGTTTCATAATGCAGCTCGAATGCCCCGCCATGCGCGTTGATCGCATCGGCAAGCTCAGAAAGCAGCGCTTCCCGCTGATCCTCGGCCAAAAGCCGGTAGCTCGAGAGCGTCCGCAAGAGATCGGTATAGCTTTGTGCCGTGTGCGATCGGCTCCAGCGATAGGAGCGATGGACTGGTTCCTCGAAATAATCGGACTGCAGCAACTCCCGAGCAAAGGGACCATCGGGCAGATACCAGGCTTCCACGGGCGGACCGGCGAGTTGCGGGGCATAGCGGGCGTAGATCCCCGCGAACTTTTCTGACAGCGGCGGTTCCGGTTTCATCGGCACATTGCCGAAGACGGCGAGTGTTCCTTCCGGCGCGAGGAGGGCGGCCGTCCTGACGAAGCGCAGTTCCGGCGAAACCCAATGGAAGGATTGGGCCGCAAATATCAGCGCGAAGCTCTCCGGCTCGCCCGGCCATGCTTCGAAGGTGGTTTGCTCGAACCGCACTCGCGGAAATTCCGCCAATCTTTCCTGGGCAACTGCAATCAGTTCCGCGCCGGGATCAAGCGCGAGAACCGAGAGGCCACGGCGAGCAAAGCTCTCTGTCGCTTGTCCGGTGCCGCAGCCGACTTCGAGGACCTGATCCTTGGCTTTCAGCCTGGCAAAATCGATGACATCGGCAAAAAGCGCATCGGGATAGAGCGGGCGGGAAGCATTGTAGAGGCTGGCGACGCCATCGAATGTGAACCGCTGTTCCAAGTCGCATCTCCAGTTGCAGATCGAAGTCGACAGCCATTTTTCTAGCGCATTTCCGGTCAAGCTTGTAGCCATCGGATTCGGCAACAGGAGAGTGTGGTCGTGGACGCAAGGGTGGCGCGGAAGGTTCCTTATTTCAGCCAATGGGAAACGCCTGACATGACGCTGGCGGTCGTCGCCGAGGGTGCACAATCGGCCTTGCTGAAGGACCCGCTTTGGGCGTCATCCGGCGCAAGCAGCGTCAAGGATTATGCGCGCTGGGCCGGCAATCTCTGCGGCATGGCCTGCCTGAAGATGGTGCTCGCCGCCCGCACCGGCAAAACTATTCCGATCATGGATCTGGCCATGGGTTGCCGGGAATATGGCGGCTATGTCGAGGAGGCGGATGGCCGGATCAAGGGATTGATCTATGCGCCGTTCGTCCCCTTCGTTCGTGATCGCTTCGATCTGAATGCTCGCGTCGTCACCGGCATTTCCGTCGCCGACATCGCTGATATCCTCGATCAATCGGAGTTCTTCATCGCGTCGGTGCATCATTCGATCCGCTGGCCAGAGACCGAGCCGCCGGCCAAGGGTGGCCATCTGGTGCTGGTGACGGCCATCGACGGCAATAATATCCGCTTCCACAATCCGTCCGGTCATGTCGATGCGACGCGCGAGAATGCCGAAATGCCGCTGGAGGTGTTCGAGAGGTTCTTTGCAGGCCGCGGGATCGCCATCGATCACTGAAGCATTTCCAGGAAAGTGCGCAGCGGTTTTCTGTCCGGAATGCGCGAAACCAGAAACACTCTAAAAATCAATGTCGGATGGCGATCCTCTTAAAGGCCGGCATCAGGCCAGAGCCTGAAGGTAGCGCATGCCAGTGACCGGACGCGGCTTGAAATCCATGTTTTCGTAGAAGCGGTGGGCCTGGAAATTCCCCGTCGCAGCGCCGACCGAAAGATAGCTGCAGCCCGCCTTGCGGGCGATATCGCGGGCGCGGTCGACGAGATGCTGCCCGACGCCATGGCCGCGATGGCCGTCGCGCACGAAGAGATGGTGCAGATCCATGCCTCGCTGTCCCTCTTGTGCCTTGTAGAGTGGCACGAGGATGGCGTAGCCGATCAGCCCCTGTTCGCCTTCGGCAACAAGCGCCGTGATCCACGGCATAGGACCGAAGAGATCGCGCTCAAGCTGCTCGGGCGTGGTGCCGGAGGGGTCGCCATGATGGGCGGCGAGCAGCCGGATCATGTCGTTGAGCTCAGGCAGGTCGCGTGGCTGGGCATTGCGGATGGTCAGAACCGGAGGGCGGAGAAGTGAGATGTCGCTATCGTCTAGCATGGCATTTTGCGTCCTTGTTTTTTGAATGAGCCGTCAGGACGCTGCCGATACAACAAAGCCGCCTGACGGCGGCTTGTTGACAATATGATCTGTCTTGGCCGCCTGTTACAGGTACAGCCAAAAATACGAGCAATTATGGAGCGCGTGCGTGATCATGGGCGCATCAATGATCTGGTTCAGCGCTTTTGTCAATGGGGCCTCAATGCTCGTGTTCGCACAGGCCGTGATCGGAGAGTGCGCGGATGACATAGCAGTCTTCGATGCTATGGCCGTCGCAATGCGAAACGATGCGCTCCAGCTCATGCTCCAGCTTCTTCAGTCGTGCGATCTTGGTGCGAACGTCCTCCAGATGCTCCTTGGCGATACGGTCGGCGCCGACGCAGGGGCGGTCCGGATGCTGGCTGAGCGAGATCAACTCCTTGATGGCATCGATCGTCAGGCCCAGGTCGCGGCCATGCCTGATAAAGGCGAGGCGCTCAAGATCGGCTTTGGAGTAACGCCGCTGGTTTCCTTCGCTGCGTTCCGGCTCCGATATCAGGCCCATCTGTTCGTAGTAGCGGATTGTCGGCACTTTCACGCCGGTCCGCCTGGATAGATCGCCGATGGTCAGCATTGCATGGCCTCAAATACCTCTAGTCTCTAGAGCAATATATGAGGCCATTCGTCGAAATTGCAAGGCCAGGTAGCTGTGACCGCCGGCTGGGATACTGTCGGCCACCTCATCGTCCGGTCGTCGCCGCGAAATTTGGCTTCCAATTCATCATCACAAATAGTATAGCCCCCTATATTATAAATCGAGGCTACGATGTCCCATACCATTCGTCAGCAAGCCAAGCTTCTCTCGCGCGTCCGTCGCCTCAAGGGGCAGATGGAAGCGGTGGAGCGCGCGCTCGAGGCCGAGCGGCCGTGCGGGGAAATCTTGCAGCTCCTCGCCTCCATTCGCGGTGCGCTGACGGGGCTGACCGGAGAAGTGTTGGAAGATCATCTGCATGAACATGTGCTGCATGCCGAAACTGATGAGGCCCGCCGGCAGGCAGTCGATGAGATAGCCGACGTGCTGAAGACCTATCTGCGGTGACGGGCCTCAGGCGTTCAAAAAGAGAGTGATGTCATGAGTATTTCCTCCGAAATGGGCCACAGCCATATTTTTCTAGGCTCCGACCACCAGCGCAACGAACGCCGCATCTGGCTCGTTATCGCACTCACAGCGGTCATGATGGTGGTCGAGATCGGCGCGGGCACGATTTACGGCTCGATGGCGCTGCTCGCCGATGGCTGGCATATGTCGACCCATGTCAGCGCCATGCTGATTTCGGCGCTCGCCTATCTTTACGCGCGCCGGCATGCGCATAATGCACGCTTCACCTTCGGCACCGGCAAGTTCGGCGACCTCGCGGGCTTTGCCAGCGCCATCGTGCTGGCACTGATCGCACTGATCATGGGCTGGGAGAGCATTTTGAGATTGCTCGACCCCGTGGCCATCAATTTCCGCGAGGCGATTGCGATCGCGGTGATCGGCCTTATCGTCAATCTGGTCAGCGCATGGCTTCTGCGCGACGATCACAGCCATCATCACCACGGTCACGCCGGCCACGGGCACAGCCATGGCCACGCCCATACTCACGATCACGACCATCATCATGAGCATCATGATGATCACCATCATGATCATGGCCAAAAAGGTGGCAGGGATAACAATCTGCGCTCGGTCTACGTCCATGTCATCGCGGATGCGATGACCTCGGTTCTCGCCATCGCTGCCCTGCTGCTTGGAAGCCGTTTCGGCTGGACCTTCCTCGATCCCGTCATGGGCATCGTCGGCGGCCTGGTCATCCTGCAATGGGCCTGGAGTCTGCTGCGCGCCTCCGGCGCAGTTCTCCTGGATTTTATCCCACACGGTGAAGATCTGCCTGAGGAGATCCGCGAGGCGATCGAAACGGACGAGGATCGGATTACCGATCTGCATGTATGGCGGGTGGGCCCTGGGCATCATGCGGCTATCGTTGCGGTCGCGACGCCCGTCTCGCGCGATCCGTCCTTCTACAAAGCGCGGCTTGCCGAGATCCACGAGCTCTCGCACGTGACGGTCGAAGTTACCGTCGACAAGGCGGCATAGAATCCGCTAGCAATCGGTAAGGTCAGAGGCTTGCCATATTCCTCGCATAGCCCGAGACCTGCCGATTCTGCTGGAGGCCTCTCATATGTCCACATTGCTCACACGCCGACGCCTCATGGCTGGCTCGGCGCTGCTTCTTCCCGCCCTGACGCTCGGACCCGACGCGCTCTTTGCCCAGAATAGCAGCGCCTCGCCACAGATGCCGCCCACAACGGATAATTCGGCAGCACCCGATGCCAGCGGCCAGGGAATGGAAGACAGCAGCGGAACGCAGGATAATTCGCAGCTGTCCGACGATGTCGACAAGCAGCTTGCCGATCTGGAAAAGAAGACCGGCGGGCGCCTCGGCGTCTCCGTACTCGACACCGAAACCAATATTTCCCTTGGCCACCGCGAGGAGGAGCATTTCCCGCTGTGCAGCACCTATAAGGCGCTCGCCGCCGGCTTCGTGCTGGCGCGCGTCGATCAGGGCACGGAAAAGCTCGACCGCCGCGTCACCTACGGCAAGGACAAGGTCGTCACCTATTCGCCGGAAACGGAAAAGCACGCCGACGGCGATGGCATGACCATTGCCGAGCTCTGCGCAGCCGCAATCACGCTGAGCGACAATACGGCCGGCAATCTTCTGCTCGAAAGTTTCGGCGGACCCGCGGCTTTGACTTCGTGGCTGCGCACCACAGGCGATACCGAGACCCGCCTTGATCGCAACGAGCCGGATGTCAATCAGGCCGTAAAAGACGACCCACGCGATACGACGACGCCGGATGCGATGCTGGATTCGATCGGCCTTCTGACACTCGGCAATACGCTCTCGGACACATCGAGGGAGCAGCTGGTCAACTGGCTCGTCGCCAATACGACGGGAAATAATCGCTTGCGGGCCGGCCTGCCGAAGGACTGGAAGGTCGGCGATAAGACCGGCACGGGCAATAATGGTTCCTATGCCGATATCGCCGTCATCTGGCCGCCGGACCGGGGTGCGATCTTGGTCACGACCTTTGTTGCCGAGGCGACCGCGCCTGCAAAGGACGTCGAGGCAGTGTTTGCCGAGATCGGCAAGATCGTTGTCGACATGGTCGGGCAATAGCGAGATATCGCTAATGAAAACAAGATGATAAGAGTAAGATGTGAATCAGGTCCGTATCGTCTTCAAGTGGTTTGGCAATTGACTCAGACCAGCGCCAATGCCGCAGCTGCGCTGTCCGTTTCCTGATCGCTATCATCAGTGTTGCCGGCTCCGAGCTTCTGCTTGATCTCATCGGCAATCTGGTCGTTGATTGCCTTCTGCTCGTCGGCCGGCAAGGACTTGAACGAATCTTCCGTCAGGCCATGTGCCTCGAGATATTGCGCGCGGATCTTCTGCGCGGGCGTCATGTTCGCCCATTTGGCAAACTCGTCGAGAATGTCCTGATCGGATTGCCCGCTTGACGATGCCGAGCTGCTTCCGTCCGCGGCCGCCACGCTATCCTGCTCGCCACCGTCGCCCGAGGTCGAAGACGATGCGCTGCCAAACTGGCTGAGCCAGAAGCCGGATGAAATCGAGGAGGGGACGCCGCTGGACGAGATGGACGGTCCCTGCGAATCCTCCTGCTGGCCGTCGCCGTCGTCCGGCAGCGAGAAGGGTGTGCTGTCGTCACTGTCGCTGCTTTGCTGGCTGCGGATCGGCGTGCTGAAATAATTTTGGGTGCTGCTGTGCACTTTCATCGTCATATCTCCCTGGGGGTCGAGACGACGATGACTCTGCAAGCCTGTCCGGGGCTTGTGCGGTTAAGTTTCCTCAGGTGCCGCAGAAGGTCTGAAGCACCCGTTCCGTTGGCAATGGCGGCTCGGCGTAAGGCGCAAAAGCAGGCTGATCCTGGTAAGGAGTTGCCAGCACCTTCAGCAGCGCTTCGAACAGCGAAAAATCACCATCCTCGACCGCAGCGTCGATGGCCTGTTCGATTCGGTGATTGCGGGGAATGAAGGCCGGATTGACCTTGCGCATCGCCGCCGATCGCGCTGCCGGCGTCTGCGGATCGCGAGCAAGCCGCTCGCGCCAGCGTTCGAGCCAAGGTGCCGCTGCTTGCGGGCCGTTGAACGCGGCAGCGAAATCAGCCACGTCCTCGTCTGCAGCGAGAGCCGCAAGTCGGCGGAAGGTGAGCGTAAAATCAGCGCCCTGCTGCTGCATCGTCGCCAGCAGCGACTGGATCAGGTCCAGATCGTCGTCCTCTTCGCTCACAAGCCCAATCTTGGCGCGCATGCCGGCAAGCCAATACGCCTGAAAGCGTTCGCCATAGGCTTTGATGACCGTGTTTGCCAGATCGATCGCCGCATCGACGGACGGGTCGATCAGCGGGATCAGCGTCTCGCCGAGGCGCGCAAGATTCCATTGGCCGATCGCCGGCTGGTTGGCATAGGCATAGCGGCCGTTGCGGTCGATGGACGAGAACACGGTCGCCGGATCATAGGCATCCATGAAGGCGCAGGGACCGAAATCGATCGTCTCTCCCGATACGGTCATATTGTCGGTGTTCATCACCCCATGGATGAAGCCGACATGGAGCCAGCGCGCGATCAATGAAGCTTGCCGATCGGCTACGGCTTCTAGCAGTGCAAGATAAGGGTTTTTGCGATCTCTGATTTCCGGGTAATGCCTGGCAATGACGTAATCCGCCAGGGTCCGCACACTCTCCGTATCGCCCCGCGCCGCAAAGAACTGGAAGGTGCCGACGCGGATATGGCTCGCCGCCACGCGGGTAAATACCGCACCGGGCAGCACCTCTTCGCGATAGACAGGCTCTCCTGACGTCACGGCTGCGAGCGCCCGCGTCGTCGGAATGCCGAACGCATGCATGGCCTCGCTGACGATATATTCGCGCAGAACAGGCCCGAGTGCCGCGCGCCCATCGCCGCGGCGGGAAAACGGCGTCGGTCCCGGACCCTTGAGCTGAATGTCCCGGCGCTTGCCGTTGCGATCCTTCACCTCGCCAAGCAGGATCGCGCGGCCATCGCCAAGCTGCGGAACGAAATTGCCGAACTGATGGCCGGCATAGGCCATGGCGATCGGCTGCGATCCCGGCAGCAGCTCGTTGCCCGAAAAGATTGCCGCCGCATTTTGTTTGAGCGCCTCCACATCCAGCCCGAGTTCCCGCGCCAGCGCCTCGTTGAATTTGATTAGCTGCGGCGCGGCGACCGGGGTCGGCGCCTGGTCAGCAAAGAACTGCGGCGGCAGGCGCGCGTAGCTGTTGTCGAAGGCGATCGGCGGCGCCCGAAGCGCGGTGTCATCGTGAAGAGGAGAGCTCATGCTCCTAAGGTAGGGCCGGTGCGTGGGAGGCGCAAGGCGGATATCGTAATCGGCTTTGCTGTTGCCAATTTCAAAGTCCGCTGTCCTCCAGTTCCCGCGCCATCTCCGCAAGCTTGCGCACCGTATTGAGATTTCTGGACGTGCCCGCCTTCAAGGCCGGCAGCTTCAGCTTCGAGCGTCCGGAGCCATCGGGGTAATGCACGTAGATTTCGCGGCCGGTGATATGCACTTCCTCGCCCCCGGGTGCGACGAGCCTGGTGAGCGCATCCTCCGGTGCCGCCTCCCGTAGGAAAGTCACCAGCAGGTAGTTCGGCTTGGTATGCGGGAAGGGCGAATTATCAGCCGCCCTTTCCAGAGCCTCGCGACTGCGTAGGATCACGCCCGGAGACTTGCCCATCTTGGTCACCAGTGCCTTTTCAAGCCGAGCCTGCACCGTGATCTCGTCCTCGTCGGCGCGGAAGACCACATTGCCGCTCTGGATGTAGGTGCGCACATCCTTGAAGCCGATCTCTTCGCAGAGCGCCTTGAGATCAGCCATGGACAGCATGCCGGTGCCGCCGACATTGACGGCACGCAGCAGGGCGACGAAGACGGTCATGGTTTCCTCCCGCCGTTCCGTTTACATCTTTTCAGCGACCTTGACGGCGAAGGCGTATTCGAACGCCACTTCCTCCAGGCGCTGGAAGCGGCCGGAAGCGCCGCCATGGCCGGCATCCATGTTCGTCTTCAACAGGATGGGCGCGTCGCTCGTCGTCTTGTCGCGCAGCTTGGCGGCCCACTTTGCCGGTTCCCAATAGGTGACGCGCGGATCGGTGAGGCCACCGAGCGCGAGGATCGGGGGGTAGGGCTTCTCGGCGACATTGTCGTAGGGACTATAGGCGGCGATCTGCTCGTACTCTTCCTTGCTCTCGATCGGATTGCCCCATTCCGGCCATTCCGGAGGGGTCAACGGCAGAGTGTCGTCGAGCATGGTGTTCAGCACGTCGACGAAGGGCACGGCGGCGATGATGCCGGCGAATTTCTCCGGCGCCATGTTGGCGATGGCCCCCATCAGCATGCCGCCCGCCGATCCGCCCTCGGCAATGATCCTCGCGTAAGAAGTGAACTTCTCCTGATTCAAATAGTCGGCGGCTGCGATGAAGTCCTTGAAGGTATTGGTCTTCTTTTCCATCTTGCCATCTTCGTACCAGGCAAAACCCTTGTCCTTGCCGCCGCGGATATGGGCGATGGCATAGACGAAGCCGCGATCGGCAAGCGACAGGCAATTGGTGTTGAAACCGGCCGGGATGGTGACGCCATAGGCGCCGTAACCATAGAGCAGACAAGGGGCTGAGCCGTCGAGGGGCGTGTCCTTGCGATAAAGCAGCGTTACCGGCACGGTCTCGCCATCCCAAGCGGGTGCGAAGACGCGGCGCGTCACATAGTCTTCCGGATTGTGGCCAGAGGGCACTTCCTGCGTTTTCAGCAGGGTGCGCTCGCGCGTCACCATATTGTAGTCGTAGAGCTGGCTCGGCGTCGTCATCGAGGAGTAGGAGAAGCGGATGACATCCGTATCGTATTCTGCCGCACCCTGCAGGCCGAGCGCATAGGCCTCCTCTTCGAAGGCGATCGCGTGTTCCTCGCCGGTACGACGGTCGCGGATGATGATGCGCGGCAGGCCGTCCTTGCGCTCCAGCCAGAGGAGATGGCGGGCATAGGCGAGATGGCTGAGGATCAGCGTGCCCGGCTTATGCGGCACGACTTCACGCCAGTTTTCCTTGCCTGGGTTCTTCGCCGGCGCTTCCATGATCTTGAAATCCTTGGCGTCGCCGTCATTGGTGAGAATGTAGAAGACGTCGCCGCCTTCGCTGATCTCATATTCGATCTCGGTTTCGCGCTCGGCCACGATCTTGGGCTCGGCGGTCAGATCCGAGGTCGGGATGATGCGGTATTCGCTGGTCTCGTGATCGTGGATATCGATGAAGATGTAATCGTCGAGCAGCGAGCCGCCGACGCCCATGAAGAAGCCCGGATCCTCCTCCTCATAGATGAGCCGGTCGTCCGACTGCGGCGTGCCGATGATGTGATGGAAGATTTTCGAGGGACGATGGTTCTCGTCCTGCAGCGTGTAGAAGAAGCTCTTGCCGTCGGGCGCCCAGACGGCGTCGCCGCCGGTATTCTCGATCACGTCGGGCAGATCTGCGCCGGTCTCGAAATTGCGGATCTTCAGCGTGAAATATTCAGAACCCTTGTCGTCATAGCCCCAGATGCCGAGGCTGTGATCGGAGGAATGATCGAGGCCTGAAAGACGGAAATAGGATTTCCCCTCATTCTCCTTGTCACCATTCAGCAGCAGCTTGCGTTCGCCGCCGTTGCGCGGTTCGCGGAAGAAGTGGGGCTGCTCACCGCCGGTAACGAAGAGCGTGCCGTAGGCATAGGGGCCATCCTTCATCGGTATCGAGCTGTCGTCTTCCTTGATACGGCCCTTCATTTCGCCGAAGAGAACCTTCTGCAGCTCCTTCGTGTCCGCCATCGCGGCGTTCATGTAGGCGTTCTCCGCCTCCAGATGCGACCGGATTTCCGGCGCCAGGATCGACGGGTCCTTGAACATGGCTTGCCAGTTGTCGGCCCGCAGCCAGGCATAATCGTCGGTGCGGGTAATGCCGTGACGCGTATCCGTAAACGGCTTTTTCGGAGCGGCAGGCGGAGTGGGAAGGTTCTTGAAAACTGACACGAGGGGCGCTTTCTCTGGAGTGAAAGTCGGATGTGAAGTGAAGAGAGAAATAGAGGGCAGCGACGTGAGGTTCAAGCGGCAAGTCTGTTCCTCAAGCTCCATGCAAGCAGCCGATATTAGTCTCCCTCGAATTGGCAGCTTGCGGGAGCCCGCATCGGCGCTGCCTTGATGAGACCACATTCTTTCTCGAAGTCGGCATACAGTGCGTCGACACGAAGGCGGTCAGCCTTCTCCGATGGAGCGAACGCACTCAAATCCAAAACAATGCAAGGGACCGGTCTTCATGCTGAAACTCTTCGCCATCCTGATTCCATTGGCTAGTATTGCCACCTCCGCCTTCGCCGTTGATGCGGCTATCAAGAAGCAGTTGGAGAAGCTCGATCCCTCGGAACGAATGGAGCAGGCATGCGACGCAGAGGCCATGAAGCGGATCGGCACGGACAAGACGGGTTTCAAGCCGGACAAGGTGATTGCCTATACATTCGGCGATCCGGATATGCAGCCGGATGCCATGAAGGCGCCCGGCGCCGTCTTTCGCAGCAAGGGTGATTGGTATCACCTCTCATACACGTGCGTGACCGGGCCGCAGCATATTCATGTCCGCGATCTGAGCTATCAGATCGGTGACAAGGTGCCGCGCGACGCCTGGCAGGAGCATTATCTTTACGATTGAGCGTCCGGATGAAGCACCAAGGGCCTCCGGACATCACTTCATGGCGGCCATGTTCTATCCTGAGGTAGCTCGCTGCCTTATCGCCGTCTCAGCGATTCCACACGGGTCAGCTCCGCCAGGATGTGGTCCTGTATATTGGACGGCTGCCGACATACGGCATCCGTCAGGTCGCGCAGTGTCGCTCTGAGGCTGTGAAGCTGATCGACCAGATCCATGACGACATCGACGCCCGGCTCATTGACGCCCATCGCGCTGCTGAGATCGAGGATGAGCCGGCCGCGGGCAATGTCGGCGTCACGGAAGTTGCGGCCCTGATCGGTGACTTCGGGGACAACCCAGCCCTGAGATATCCAGACTTCCAACACCGTGGTTTCGATCTGGAGGTGAAGTCGAAACTCGTTCTCGTTCATCGCTTATCCTCCCATGGTCTTTCTGGGATCTTGCGCCTTGCCTGCCTCCCATTCGGAAACGAAGCGCGTCAGCTCGGGGTCCGGCGCATCTGGGAGGACGATCTTCAGCGAGACATAGGCATCGCCATTGTCTTTGCCGCGCACGGGCGCGCCCTTGCCCTTCAAACGCAACACCTTGCCCGTATTGGAGTTCGGCGGCAGCGTGACGGTGACAGCTCCAGACGGCGTCGGGACGCGAATCTTGCCGCCGAGCACAGCTTCGGCCAGCGAGATCGGCACTTCCAGCCGGATATCGTCGCCATCGCGGGTATAGAAGCGGTGCGGATGCACATGCACCGCGATCAGCGCATCGCCGGGCTTGCCGCCGTTGAAGCCCGGATCACCTTTACCCTTCAGCCGAAGCGTTTGCCCATCGCGTGTTCCCGGCGGAATCTGAACGTCCAGCGCGGGGCCGTCCGGCAGGCTGATCTGTTTCTTGGCGCCGTTGATGGCGTCGAGAAAATCGACCTCCATCGTATAGTGACGGTCTTGACCCTGCATTTGCGATTGGCCCCGGCTGCGCCGCGAGAAGAAGCTGGAAAATATATCGTCGGAATCGCCAAAATCGGCAAAGCCGCCCGCATTCTGATAGCGGCCTCGCTGGCCTTCCTGCGCTGCATAATCGCGGTAGTAGTTGCGCGGCGCCTGTTCGGCGCCGCTGCTGTCGATTTCGCCACGGTCGAATCGCGCACGCTTCTGCTCGTCGCCGAGGATGCCGTAGGCTGAGGAGACCTCCTTGAACTTGTCCTCGGCTTGCTTGTCGCCGGGGTTGAGGTCTGGATGCAGCTTCTTGGCAAGCTTGCGATAGGCGCTTTGAATATCCTTTTGCGGGGCGTCCCGCTTTACGCCCAAAACTTCATAGGGATCGCGACTCATACATGTCTCTCTTTGGGAGCACGGAAAAATACGCAGATAGTGTCACGCCAATCTCATATCAATCGTAGCATAGACGCGATGAGGTTGAAGCCCGTTTCACGCCTGATGCATTTCCGATGTGAAATGGCATAATGCCGCCGGTCCGCCATATTTCCGGCGTGTTGCCGGATGATGGCGGGCATTGCGGCTGGGAATGGCATCATGTTCCTGCCGCCAGATTTCGTTTGCTTGATCGATCCGGTGGCCGCCTGATGAAACGCCTTTTGCTGACATCCATGCTCTTGTTTGCCGCAAAGCTTGCTTTTGCCGCCCAGCCGGAGCAGCCGCCTGCCGGTTGGCCGCAGCTGCCGCCGAAGGCCCCGGTTTCGAAGGTCAAGCTCGTCGAGCCACATCTGCACGTCGATCGTGCCGGCAAGGGCACACCCCGCATTGCACTTACCTTCGATGCCTGCATGGGCAAGACGGACCCGCGCATCTTGAGCACGCTCGTCGATCAGCGCATCCCGGCAACCATCTTCGTCACCGCGCGCTGGCTTCGGACCAATCCGGATGCTTTGAAGGTTTTCCTTGCCCATCCCGATCTCTTCGAACTGGAAAATCACGGGCAGAACCATATCCCGGCTGTCGATGTCCCGACCAAGGTCTATGGCATTGCCGCCGCCGGTTCGCCGCAGGCGGTCGCCCAGGAAGTTCAGGGCGGCGCCGATGCGATGACTGCCGCAGGCATCCCGCAGCCGCGCTGGTTCCGCGGCGCGACCGCGAAATACACACCCGCTGCCATCATGCAGATCCGCGGCATGGGCTATCGGATTGCCGGCTATTCCGTGAATGGCGACAGTGGGTCGCTGCTGCCGGCCAAGATGGTGGAAAAGCAATATGCCTCCGCGAGGGATGGTGATGTCATCATCTCCCATATCAATCAGCCGACTCACGCGGCGGGTGAGGGGGTAGCGGCCAGCATCCTAGCGCTAAAGGCAAAGGGCGTTAATTTCGTTCGCCTGCAGGATATCGCCGAAAAGGGCGATGACGACACGACGGAATAGTGCGCGGCACTTTTCCGTGCGGGGCGGCAAAAGACGATGCTCTAACCCGGCAATTGCGGCTGGGCTTTTTCCTCGATGAAAAGCTCGTCGATGACGGTCATGACAATCAGAGACAGCGGCAGAGCGAGCATGGCGCCGACCGCGCCCCACATCCATGTCCAGAAGATGATGGCAAGGAAGACGACAAAGGGATTGAGCTCTAATTGGCGTCCCATGACTGCGGGAAAGACGAGGTTTTCCACGGCCATATGCACCCCGAAGAAGGCTATGGCTGGTGCCAGACCGAAAATGATGTCCGAATGGGTGACAATGCCCGCGATTGCGAGCGAGAGCGTCATCGCGGTTACGCCAAGGAACGGGATGAAGCTGGATACGAAGGCGAAAACGCCCCAGAGAATCGGCACGCTCATGCCACCCACATAGGCGATCACAGTCATCGCCACGCCTATTCCGACATAGATCACCGAAGCGGTCGCGAAGTAAAACCCCAGCACTCGCTCCACGGCATTGATGATGCGGATTGCAGCGAGGCGGGAAGCTCTCGTGGAAAAGGTCATGATGATGGTCTTGCGCAAGCTCACCCTGCCGGCGAGGAACAGCAGCAAGGCAGCAAAGAAGATCAGGATCTGTACGATTGCGGGCGTGAGACTCGTGGATACGAGATGCAGCACATTGCCGCTGTTCTCGAGCACGGTGCTGATCGAGACAGGGTTGCCCTGAAATGTTTCGGACGAGATATGCAGCCATTTAAAACGGCCGAGATAGGGCATCAGCCGATCGGAGGTCCGTTGGACGAAATCGGGCAGCTCTTGCGCGAGCGTGGCCACAGGTCCGGCAAGCGCATTGACAACGAGAAAGATAACCAGCGCGACGCCCGATGAAAGGAGGACAGCGTTCAGAACGCGAGGCACGCCGAGCTTGCTAAGCTTCTCTGCCGCAAGCCCAAGAATCATGCCGACGACGACCGCCAGCGTCAGCGGAATGAGGATCAGCGACATCATGTAGACGCCCGCCAAGGCGAACATGAGGAAGATGCCTATGGTCGCCCAGGAGGCGGCGACATCGAGCCTGCCGCGCCTCGAGCCATGGGACAAGTCGAAAATACTGTCCGCGCCGCCGTCATCGTCGGATGCATCGCGTTCCGCGTCGGGCCTGCCTTCGCGTATAATTGTTGCTTCCGATCGCTGCGTGACGATTTTATCGACTTCCATGCCCTGCGGGCTCCTGAAGGCACGATCGCCTCACTATTCAAACGCGGAAAAGCTTGTTCCGGTTCCGTAACGGGCATGAAGCGATAGTGAATAGAAGCAAATCAGGCGATCAGGTTCAGCCCAATGCCCCAGGGGTCGCGCAGCGATATGCCGCCATCACGTTTCTCGGTCTTGATTTCGTGCTTCTCCAGAGCCGCTGCTGCCTTGTCGAGCGCAGCTTTGTCGTTGAACCGCAGCGTATAGTCGGAAAGGCCGGTCATATGCTCGCTGCGCACGCCGGCGCCTCGGCTGTTCCAGGTATTGGCGCCGAGATGATGGTGGTAGCCGCCGGTGGCAAGGAAGGTCGCGCCCGGATAGCGCGCCGCCATGACCTGCATGCCGAGCACATCGCGATAGAAGGCGTTCGCTTCGGCTACGTCGCCGACCTGTAGGTGGATATGGCCGATGGCCGAGCCCTCAGCCATGCCGTCCCAGCGATCCTGCGGGGCGCTTTCGTAGAGCTTCTGCAGATCGAGCCGGAGCGTGGCCATCTCGACCGTGCCGTCATCGTGAAACGTCCATTGCTCATGCGGCCGGTCGGCATATATCTCGATCCCATTGCCTTCCGGATCGGACAGGTAAATGGCTTCACTGACGATATGGTCCGAAGCGCCTTCCAGCACGACATTGTTTTGGGCGGCATGGCGAAGCCAGCGCGCCAGCTCGACGCGGCTCGGCATCAGGAAGGCGGTGTGGAAAAGGCCAGCGGCCGTTGTCGGCGCACGCGTCGCGGCCCGATCCGTCGTCAGCGTCAGAAGCGGATGACCGGCGACGCCCAGAACCTCGCCGCTTGCGGTCTTCTCGATGACCTTCAGGCCAAGCATATCCTGGTAGAAGCGCGACACGAGCGGCAGATCGGTAACGACAAGGTGGGACCCGCCGACATAGGCAGGACGGGTCAAGGCGTAGGAGGGGGCGGCTTCGGTCATGGGGTAAGTTCCAACCTCGATAATCTTGAAAAAGGCAACCGGCGTCGACGGCAATGGCCACCAGCGGCGAGCAGGAGGGTTTCGCCGGTTGATATGCCTCTTTGATCCCCTGGCCCGCTGTACTTGTACATTCATATGGCGGATTTCGATTGTTCACAGAAGGCCATAAATTGCGGATTGAGCGTTCGCTTTCCATTGACGGGGCGAGCAGGCCCGCAGCGCGCCATTCACGAAGATTGATCGATGCGCGCGTTTGGCGCAGTTGCGTCCTCTTCGCTCCGGTGCAAGGATCGATGCGCTGCGGAAACGGAACCGGATGAAATGACCGAGTATAGAGGCATCCGTTGGGCCTATGACCGATATGAGATTATCGCGGACGGCATCGTCAATGGTGTCGGCGTGGTCTTCGCGCTGATCGGCGCCACCGTATTGATCTTCTATGCGACGGTTTGGAGCTCCTATGGCGGTATCGCCGCCGCCTGGATCTATGGCGTCGGTCTGGTGCTGACGCTTGGGATGTCCTTCACCTACAATTTATGGCCCGTGTCTAGGACGAAATGGTTTCTCCGTCGCTTCGATCATTCCTTCATCTATGTCCTGATCGCCGCCACCTATACGCCTTTTCTGGAGCGGGGGTCCGAAGATCCGCTGCTTTTGGGCGTGCTGATCGCCGTTTGGGTCTTTGCGGCCTTCGGCATCATCCTAAAGGTCCTTTTTCCGGGACGCTTCGATCGGCTGGCGATCCTGCTCTACCTTGCGATGGGCTGGAGCGGCATCCTCGTCGCTAAGCCCGTTTCCATGCATATCCCGTTTGCCTCGATGCTGCTCATCGTCATCGGCGGCGTGATCTATTCGCTCGGCGTGGTCTTTCACGTCTGGGAAAGGCTGCGTTTCCAGAACGCCATCTGGCACGGCTTCGTCGTTACCGCGGCCGCCGTACACTATTCTGCGGTGCTGACCTGTTTCAGCCTGTCGCCGGAAAATTTTTGACGAGCTCGGCTGTGGGCGCGCATTTCTTCGTCGAACGCAGGCTGCGCACCAGGCGCATGACGACGGCGTCGTAGCGCTGCATATCAGCCTTTGAATAATCCATCTGGAAGAAGGCGGCGCCGCCGTTGCAGAGCGCGACCCCACGCACATAAACGATGCGCCCCTGCCTCGTGCCGGAAAAGCTGATGCCGCGCGAGTTCGATTTCGAATAGGAAATTTTCCAGCCCTGGTCCCTGGCGAGCGCCACGCGCCCATTCGCCTCCGAAATGAAATCGCCATTGGCGATCATCGTGCCGAAGACCTGCAGCGAAGCCGAGCGATCCGCTGGCGATAGCGAAAGCCGGTCGGTATCCTCGGAAGGGGCGGTAAGATGGAATTCCGACGGCAGCTCGATCGCATAGCCAAGACCTGCATTGTCATACGACCACCAGTCCGCGGCAGAGACCGGGATGGTCGAAAGGAGCAGGAAGGTAATGACGCGGGTGAGCATTGCGGTTTCCGGGAGGCAGGATCTGCAAACCGGTCAAGATTAGCGCTTTTTTGAGCGCAATTTCCATGGCGGTTCAGAAAATACCGGTAAATTAGCGCAAATTCATTACAACTTCATTGCGAGCCATGCAGGAATGACGGGAATTCGTCAATGATGCGACGTCCAAACCGGCATCGTGGACTTCGGGACGATCCGTTATGTCCGGCAACCGCTAAGGCCGCTGGCAGCAAAAATCGATTTCAGTGGTTTAAGTCCGGTTTTCCCTCGGCAGGGCTTGAGGCCATGTGCCCTTTCGCCTATCCCTTCAAACCAGCTCCGGCTTTGCCGGATTCCGCATGATCATTCGATAAGGGGGGAGCATGGCCGCCGCCGCCGCGGGCCTGACATTCCTGGCTCTATGCCTGCCCTTTCTCGGTGCGCTGATCGCGCCGGTTGTCGTTCGGCGTTTGGGCCAAAATGCGGCGTGGCTCCTGGCGCTGCTTCCCGGCTTCGCCTTCCTTCATTTTGCGAGCTTCCTTCCCACTGTCGCCGCCGGTCGCGTCCAGCTTGGCGGTTTCGATTGGGTGCCGAGCCTTGATCTTAGGTTTTCCTGGCTGATTGACGGCCTGTCGTTGACCTTCGCTCTGCTCATCACCGGCATCGGCACGCTGATCGTCCTCTATGCCGGCGGATATCTGAAGGGGCATGTCGATCTCGGCCGATTCTTCTCGTTCATCTTTCTTTTCATGGGCTCGATGCTCGGGCTCGTGGTCTCCGACAGTTTCCTGACGCTCTTCGTTTTCTGGGAGCTGACTTCGATTACCTCCTTCCTGCTGATCGGCTTCGATCATCATCGAGAAGCGTCGCGACGGGCGGCGCTGCAGGCGCTGGTCGTCACTGGCGGCGGCGGGCTTCTGCTGCTGGCTGGCCTGCTGCTGATCTGGCAGGTGACCGGTATCGGTGCAATGTCCGATCTCCTGAAGGCCGGCGATATCATGCGCGCAAGCCCGTTCTATCTTGCAGCCCTCATTCTTGTGCTCGGCGGCGCCTTTACCAAATCGGCGCAGTTCCCGTTTCACTTCTGGCTGCCGAATGCCATGGAGGCGCCGACCCCGGTCTCGGCCTATCTGCACTCCGCAACCATGGTAAAGGCAGGCGTCTATCTGCTGATGCGGCTCAATCCGGTCATGGGCGGGACCATGGCCTGGCAAACGATCCTGCCGGTCTTCGGCGCGGCGACGCTACTCGTCGGAACTCTACTTGCCATTCGCCAGACCGATCTGAAGCTGAAGCTTGCCTATACGACAGTCTCCTCGCTCGGCCTGCTCGTGATGCTCACCGGTTTCGGCACGGATTATGCCGTCGAGGCCTCCGTCCTCTATCTCGTCGCGCATTCGCTGTTCAAGGGCGCCCTGTTCATGGTCGCCGGCATCGTCGATCATGAAACCGGAACGCGCGATATCACCCGGCTTGGCGGCCTGCGTTCGGCCATGCCGCTGACTTTTGCAACCGCGCTCGTTGCGGCGGTGTCGATGGGTGGTCTGCCGCCGGCTTTCGGCTTTCTCGCCAAGGAAGAAATCTATGCCGCGCTCGCCCAGTCATCGCCGGCTGCGATCATCCTCACCATTATTGCCGTGGCCGGCAATGCGCTGATGTTTGCCATCGCCTTTGCCGTGGCGTTGAAGCCCTTCATCGGGCCGCGAACCGAAACGCCTCACCAGCCGCATGAGGCGCCACCATTGCTCTGGCTGGGACCGGTGATGCTCGCTCTTCTCGGCCTCCTGTCGGCTTTGTTTTCGGCTCCTTGGCACGCATATGTCTCTTCGCCAATGGCGAGCGCGGTCGGCGGCAAGGGATTGGAGATTTCGGTCTCCTTGATCCCGCATATCGGCTTGCCTTTGGCGCTTTCGCTGGTCACTGTCCTGATCGGCGTCATCGTCTACTGGCAGCTCGATCGCGCCCGTTTCCTGATGTCCGTCATGCTGCGCGCCCTCGGGCCTGGACCGGATCGCGGGTTCGACGGCTTCATTTCCGGCCTGGTGCGGCTGTCGCATGGCGTCTCCCGTCTCCTGCAGCCCGGCCGGCTGGAAATCTACGTCACTGTCACCTTCCTCTGCCTGGCGGCAATGCTGCTGATTCCTCCTATGATCCATGGCGAACTGCCCGCCATGCCAGCCTTGCCGAACCTGCAATGGCATGAGGCGACGATCTTCCTGATCGCGGTCATCGGCGTTGCGGCGGTGGTCTTTGCGCGCGACCGGCTGACGGCGATCGTTTCGCTCGGCATTCAGGGCTTTGCCGTCGCCGTCATCTTCCTGCTGTTCGGTGCGCCGGATCTTTCCTTCACGCAGTTCATGGTCGAGACGCTGGCGGTGGTGATCCTGGCGCTGGTCATGACGCGCCTGCGTCTTTCGCCTTCCGACAGGCGTCCCCCGCTTGCAAGGATCGGCCACGCCGCCCTCGCCACAGCCTGCGGCGCCGGCTTTGCGCTCCTGTTGCTGAAGGCGACGGAGGCGCCGTTCGACCTGACGCTGACCGCCTTCTTCAATCAATATTCGAAGCTGATCGCGCATGGCGACAACGTGGTCAACGTCATCATCGTCGATTTCCGCGGCACGGATACGCTGGGCGAGATTGCCGTGGTCGCCATGACCGGGCTTGCCATCCTGGCGCTGATCCGCATCCGCGCCGGCGGGGAGCGCAAGCTTGCGACAAATGATCCTGATCTTGAGGATAAGCCCGGTCTTGATCAGAGGACGGAGGCTGGACGCCCGTGAACACCCTGATCTTCCGCACCGCCGCGCCGTTTCTGACGGCCTTGATGTTGCTCTTCTCTATCTTCGTGCTGCTGCGCGGCCATAACGAGCCCGGCGGCGGCTTTATCGGAGGCTTGATCGCGGCTTCGGCGCTTGCGATCTATGGAATCGCCTGCGGTGTGACGGCGGTCCGCCGCGCGATTGTCGTCCATCCGCTGTCGATTGCCGGCTTCGGCCTGGCTGCGGCGACCATCGCCGGCATGGTGTCCGTCTTTGCCGGCGTACCGTTCATGACCGGGCTCTGGATCTATCCGCGCCTGTTCGGCATCGAAGTACCGCTTTCCACCGTCATGCTCTTCGACACAGGTGTCTATCTGGTCGTCGTCGGCGCCATCACCTCGATCGCGCTCGCGCTCGAAGAGCGGGAGGTGGATTGATGGAGGCCGTCTTCGCCGTCGTCGTCGGCATCTTCTTCACCGCTGCCATCTATCTCATGCTGTCGCGGTACTCTATCCGCATCATGCTTGGCATCGCGATCCTCGGTAATGCCGTCAACCTTCTGCTATTCACGGCAGGTCGGGTCACGCGCGAAGTCCCGCCCATCATCCAAAGGGGGGCAACCACGCTCGATCTTGCAGCCGCCAACCCGCTGCCGCAGGCATTGATCCTGACTGCGATCGTCATTTCCTTCTCGTTCCTGGCCTTTCTGCTTGTCCTGACCTATCGGGCCTATCAGGCCTTGAAAACCGACGACACGGACGAAATGCGGCTCGCCGAACCGGAGGAGCGGCCACTGCCGCCCTTGGGGTACTGACGCGATGGCCGGACCCACGGATACCGCAGTTGATCTCTCCCAAGCGCTGGTTGTCGCGCCGATACCGATGGGACATTGGCTCGTCATTTCGCCGATCGTCTTGTGCATCGGGCTCGGCGCGCTTCTTCTGATGCTGCGCAATCGCACCGAATGGCAGGCGGCGGTCGCCATTCCAGGCCTTGTGCTGTTGGTTCTGATCGATGCCGCCTTGCTCTATAGGGTCGTCAGCGCCGGCGCCGTGACCATGGTCATGGGACGATGGCTGCCGCCCTTCGGCATTGCCTTCACCGTCGATATTTTCGGCGCCCTCATGGCTCTGGCGGCGGCGCTCGTCGCGCTTGCGGCCAGTTTCTATTCGCTCGGCGAAATGACCGTAAGTGGTCGGCGATATGGTTTCTTTCCATTCCTGATGCTGCTGCTTGCCGGCGTCAGCGGCGCCTTTCTGACAGGCGACGTCTTCAATCTCTACGTATGGTTCGAGGTGCTCCTGATCTCTTCCTTCGGCCTACTGATCCTCGGCTCGGAGCCGGAGCAGATCGACGGCGCGCTGAAATATGCCGTATTGAACCTCATCGCGACCACGCTCTTCCTCGTTTCCGTGGGTTATCTCTACGCTGTTTTCGGCACGCTCAACATGGCCGATATCGCGGTGAAGGTGAGGGCGGGTGACAGCAACGCGCCGCTGATGACGCTCGCCGGCCTGTTCCTGCTGGCTTTCGGCATGAAGGCCGCCGCCTTCCCGGTCAATTTCTGGCTTCCGGCCTCCTACCACACCCCGCGCATCACCGTTTCGGCTTTGTTTGCCGGCTTGCTGACCAAGGTCGGCATCTATGCGCTGATCCGGATTCTGGTCATGCTGCTGCCTGTCGAGCGGGCGGGGCTCGGCCCGCTTGTCACGATCATCGCCATCGTGACCATGCTTGTCGGGGTGATGGGCGCGCTGGGTGCAAATGATATCCGCCGAATGCTGGGCTACATCGTCATATCCGGCATCGGCACGATGCTGGCGGGCGTGGCTCTCGGCAGCGTCGACGGTCTCAGCGGAACGATCTTCTACGCCTTGCATTCGATGGTGTTGATGACGGCGCTTTACCTGATTGCCGGGCAGGCGGCGCATTTCGGCGGAGGCTTTTCATTGACAGTTCTTGGCGGCCTCTATCGCCAAAACGGCTGGTTTGCCGGCCTCTCGCTGGTCCTGTTCCTCGCCATCAGCGGCCTGCCGCCATTTTCGGGCTTCTGGCCTAAGGTCGTACTCGTCAAGGCGGCGTTTGCGGCAGGGGTCTGGTGGCTCGCCGCGGCAATCCTTCTGGTTGGATTCCTGACGACCATCGTTTTTGGGCGGGTGTTTCTGCTTGCCTATTGGCGTCCTGCCCCAGCCAGCGCCACGGCAGAGCGGATGAAATGGCATGCCACACTGCCGCTTCTTGGTCTGACCCTGCTTGTCGTGGGCTTCGGCTTGTTTCCGGAATGGCTCCTGCATCTGACGCATGCGGCCGCTCTCGGCCTCGATCAGCCGACGGCCTACCTGCAATCCGTCTTTCCGGCGGGAGGCGCTCAATGATCCTGTTTATCTTCAACCTGCTGCTTGCCATTGTTTGGGTGGCCATCACTGGCAGCGCCTCTTTCCTCAACCTCCTGTTCGGCTTCGCCCTTGCGGCAGTTGCCCTGTCGATCGTCCGGGCGTCCTATGGAGGCGGACTCTATCTGGGCCGGGTGCGCAAGATAATTTCGCTGTTGCTGCTGTTTCTAGGTGAGCTTGCCAAATCGGCCTGGGCGGTCGCTGTGGCGGTCATGAGCCCGAAGATGGACGTGAAGCCCGGGATCTTTGCATTTCCGCTGACGGTCGATCGCGATTTCGAAATTACCCTGCTTGCCAATCTGATCACACTGACGCCCGGCACCCTATCCGTCGATGTTTCCGACGACCATAAGATACTCTACGTGCACGCGCTTGATTGCTCCGATCCGGAGGCCATCCGGCGCAGTATCGCGGATGGTTTCGAACGCCGGATCATGGAGGCTTTCCGATGATCGCCGCATCCGTTGTTTCGGCCGGTGCCATGGTGGCGCTCGGCATTCTGAGCATGGCGTTCCTGTTGACCGTCTATCGTGTCGTAGCCGGCCCGACATTGCCGGACAGGGTCCTGGCACTCGACATGTTGGTCGCGATCGTCATCGGCTTCATCGCTGTCATTGCCATCAAGACCGGGTTCACGCTGTATATCGATATCGCCATTTCGCTTGGTCTTGTCGGCTTTCTCGCCACCGTCGCCTTCGCGCGGTTTATCCTGACGCAGGCACCATCGAATGCGGCCGAACGAATCGGCGCCGGGCAGAATGCCGACGTCATTGCTGAGCGCGGAAAGATACGAAAACATAAGCGAAAGAAGGGAGGCCGATAGTGGATATGCTTTGGGCCGTCATAGTAACGGCGCTTCTACTTTCGGGTGCGTTGTTCTCGCTTATCGCGGCGATTGGCATCGTGCGCCTCCCCGATCTCTACAGTCGCATGCATGCGGCGTCGAAGGCGGGCACCGTCGGCTCCGGCCTGTTGCTGCTTGCCGTCGGCATCCACTCGCAGGACATGTCTATTCTGGCGCGGGCATTGGCCGGGTTTGTTTTTTTCATCTTGACGGCGCCCATTGCGGCGCATCTTCTCGCGCGTGCGGCACACAAGGCAGGCCATCGGCTAACGCCGCCTTCGGTACGGGATGAACTCCTCGCAAGAGAGCAAATCGCAGTACGAGGGTATAGAAAAAAGGGCTAACAAACGCGGAAATTGTTCTATTAGGAATAACTTTTCGCGTTATTAGTTACCTGCTTTTTAATAGATGAATTTTTTGCAAAGAAATGTAGGGATTAAAAACTGGACATTTGGGTAAAGAGTGCTAATTCAGATTCAAGTAGAGTTCTGATGTTAAGTTAGTCTCGACCGGGTTTAAGCTCTCGATGCTTTTATCTTTCTTTGATGAAACGCTGGGCAAAACTTTCTTCCGGTAAGCGATTAAAGATCGCTATCGCGGGTCACTAATTCTAACGTCAGGCGGCAAGGGGCGGTTTTCTCTCGCATGAGGTCTAGGGGTGGATTTCATGTTCGTGGGAAATTTGGCTTTATCCACCGTTTTCTTGCTGTCGACTGCTACGAATACGAGCAGTGCGTTCGCGCGGATTGCTCGGCGCTGGTACATAGAGAAATCAACAGATTTCATTAGCCAGGCGCAAATCATATAGCAACGTTGCGCCGCGTGCTCTCCGGAGGCGTGGACGCAGCAGGCAAGCCGATGAACAGGAGAACACAATGACAGATGCGGCCCTCGGCAACGGGCAGGAGTTACTGGTTGAACTGACTGCCGACATTGTTGCGGCCTATGTCAGCAACCATGTCGTACCGGTCAGCGACCTTCCGAATTTGATTTCCGACGTACATTCCGCCTTGAGCAGCACCTCGGCTCCGGCACCTGCCGTAACCGTGGTCGAAAAGCAGAAGCCGGCCGTATCCGTTCGTAAATCCGTACAGGATGACCAGATTACCTGCCTCGAATGCGGTGGCAGCTTCAAGTCTCTGAAGCGCCATCTCATGACTCATCACGGCCTCTCGCCGGAAGAATATCGTGAAAAATGGGATCTCGCCGCCGATTACCCGATGGTAGCACCGGCTTATGCGGAAGCCCGTTCACGCCTTGCAAAGGAAATGGGCCTGGGCCAGCGCCGTAAGCGCGGCGCCCGCTAAGGGCTTCATGACAGGCTGAAGATAACCCGGCTTTCGAGCCGGGTTATCCATAAGGATTGCTGAAATCCGATCTATGCTGCGGTCCTGACCCGAGCCTCTTCGCGAATACGCTTAATCATCGAGCGCAATCCATTGGCGCGCTGCGAGGAGAGATGCTCCACCAGGCCGATCTTGCCGAAGACGTCGAGTGCGTCGAGAGCGGCGATTTCCGAAGCCGGCTTTCCGGAATAGGTTGCAAGCACGATCGCCACCAGCCCCCGCACGATATGCGCGTCTGAATCGCCTTCAAAGGTCAATATCGGATTGTCCGGATCGCCCGACGCATGCGTGACGAGCCAAACCTGGCTTGCGCAACCCTGGACCTTGTTTTCAAGCGTCCGCTTTTCCTCCGGCAGATCAGGCAAAGCCTTGCCGAGTTCGATCACAAAGCGATAGCGGTCCTCCCATTCGTCCAGGAAGGAAAAGTCTTCGATGATCTTGTCGAGCGGTATCATTGCAGCAGTCCAAATTGTCCGTTGCCTTGGATATAGGCGAAACCATGCGTGATTTGAACCCGGGACAAGAAAGAACGCCGCTGACCCTAAAAGGTCCGCGGCGCAGAAGTTGGGGCCAATGGAAGAAATGTCAGATATGTGGGCGCGGCATCGGCAGCGGAATGGAGGACGGCAGCTTGACCGTGCCGGTCACGACGACATCGGCCGTTTCGGTGCCGGGAATGCGCTTGGCCGGCATCGGCTGGGCCATGGCAGCGACCTGATCGGTGTTAGCGTGAGGCGCCGCGACATTGGCTTCGGCGGCAGACTGCTGATCCTTGAAGTGGCGGCCGAGCATATCGTAGGCGACGCGGGCGCCGTCGCTAACCTGATAGCCGAGGGCCGTCAGGGTTTCGCCGCCCTTGGCACAGACATCCGGCTTCTCATTGCACATGGCGCCGACATATTGCACGACACCGGAGGCGGCTGAAATCGCATCGGAAACCTGTAGCGTCGTTTCGCCGGCCGGCCGGGGAGCACCCTCGGGCTTTGCAAAGATCGGCAGGAACATGAGAACCAGCGAAAACCAGAACCCTGCTCTAATCAGAAACCACATCGCCTAGCCCATCCTCTCTGTCGGTCGGCTCGATCGCCGATTCGGACTTGCCCGCCCGATCTGGTTCGAACCTACTCGGCAGAGGACAACAGCGCTTTTCAAAACTCGGCAGCATTTTCTGCAATTTTGATTCAAATTTTAGCTTTCCGACTTTGAAGAACACTTTGGTTCAAATTGTAGCAATTGATGTTAAGCATGTCTCGCCCGATGCCTTTGATATGCAGGGCTTTGCGACGGCCGGCCTCGTCACAAAAGTTAACGCGCAGCTGAAATATGAATAAAATCCGTTGCTTACCTGCTGTTAACCACAAAAAGCAAAGGTCGCTCGTTCTGCGCCAAAACGGGATTTTGAAGGCTTTTCGGCCGCCCGGCCCGTTCCTTCTTTATTCTTTCCTTAAGCCGGCGGGGCCTATTGTGCAGTCCGATAAGTGACCGTTTTGACGGGTTGTAGCGTGCGCGTATTGAGTGACATTTCTGTCGGGGCTGAAGCTCTCGTGGACCGGGTAGGCCGAAGCTGGCTCTCCCGGACGAGCGGGAATGGTGAAGTCCGTGGACAGGAACTGGCGATCCTGCGCCGGCTCGCGCTCGCCTCTTCCGTTGCGCTGTTTGCTGTTCCGGCCGGCCTTTCCTTTATCACCAGTCCCGCCGTGGCGTTGCCTGCCGGTGTGGCCACAGTCTGCGCGGCCTTCCTCTTCTCGGCCGTCGGCAGCATCGCGCTGTCGCGCCAGCGGCCCGAATCTCGTCCTGCGGAGGCCGTTGTCGTCGAGCACCGCGACCTGATGCTAGAGTCGGCCTTCGGTCTCGTCCTGCTGTTCGATTCCCAAGGCAATGTGACCACGGTCGGCGGTCGGGACCGTGCAGAATTCCTGAGCTGGATGCGCGATCCCACAGGGCGTGGTTTCGTCGAGCAGATTCATGTCTCGGACAGAATCGTCTTCCTGCAGGCAATCGATGTGCTGCGCCAGGGCAGGGATGCCCATGGCGCCGACTTGCGGCTGGAGCGCTCCGCGGTCGTGGGTGGCGATCAGCAGTTCGTTCATGTGCGGATGGAATTGAGTGCACGCCGCGATGCCGAAGGGCATCTGACGGCGATCATCGGGCAATTGCGCGATATCTCGCAGGACCAGCAGCTTCGCGATGACGCGGCGCGCAAGGCAGCCGAAGCGGAATCCGCCAACGACGCCAAGTCACGCTTCCTCGCTGCCGTCAGCCACGAGCTGCGCACGCCGCTCAACGCCATCCTGGGCTTCTCCGATATTCTGAGTGGCGAATATTTTGGCAAATTGGAAAATGACCGCCAGCGCGAATATGTCGGCTTGATCCGCCAGTCGGGCGCCCATCTTCTGTCGGTCGTCAACACCATGCTCGACATGAGCAAGATCGAGGCTGGCCGCTACGAACTGCTGCTCGAATCCTTCGCGATCGAGGACACCATTGCGACGTGCGAAGCAATGCTGGGGCTGCAGGCGAAGGAGAAGGGGTTGACGCTGACAAGCCGTATCCAGCGCGGTCTCGGCGAGATCGTCGCTGACCAGCGGGCGATCCAGCAGATCCTCATCAACCTCGTCGGCAACGCCATCAAGTTTACTGATGCCGGCGGCGCGATCACCATTGACGCGGCCATAGCCGATGGCATGCTGAAATTGTCGATCGGAGACACGGGCATCGGCATTGCCAGCGAGCGCCTTGCCTCGCTCGGCCAGCCCTTCGTGCAGATCCAGAACGATTACACCCGTCGTTACGCCGGCACCGGCCTCGGCCTGTCGCTGGTCAAGGGCCTCGTCGGCCTGCACGGCGGAAACTTCTCGATTGCCAGCGCGCCGGGCGAAGGCACGGTCATTACCGTCCTCATTCCGTTCGACGGCTCCGGTGCCGTGACGATGCAGCAGCCTGTGGATGTCAATCGGCCTGTCGATTTTCCGCCGCGCCTGAAACATACTGTGGAGATAGATGAAGGGCGAAACAAGGAACTGATGAATGGCTCCGCAAAAGCGAAAATCGCCTAAGGGAAGAGGAAGGGGCAAGCGCAAGCAGCCCGGCCTCGCTTCCCGTGGTGCGGTTGCCCTTGGCAGCCTGAGCCTGCGCGGCAGCACCGCGCTGGGCGGCCTTGGCCTTCGCGGTGCGGGCGCGCTCGCCGCTCTGATCGGCAGTGCAGTCGGCCGTCATCCCGCCATTGCCGGCGGCGTTGCGCTCTTCTTCGGGGTTTTCGGTTTCGTTACCGCCAATGCGCTCTGGTATCAGACGGGCGCGCATCCATCGCCCATATTGCGGACCCGTGATCCGGCGTCTCCCTATCAGATCCCCGGCCGCAAATCCTTCCTGCATGCACAGCAGGCCGACACAGGCAATGTCACCACCTTTCGGATCGAGCGGCAGGATTCGGCGTCCGATCTCGCCCCGTCGTCGTCAACCGGCCAGGTCGCAGCGCAATCGCCCAGCACGCCATCGAAACTCATTGCCGATATCCAGGGCGAACTTATCCGACACGGCCTCTACGACGGCGCGGTTGATGGAAAGCCGGGATCGCGCACGACATCGGCTATCCTTTTCTTCCAGGAGGCCTCGGGCCTCTCACAGACCGGCACGCCGACGCCGGAACTTCTCGCCGCCCTCAAGGCCAGCAATGCCGCCAACGCCCAGGCTGCCAGCTACAGAACGAATACGACAGCTGTTGTTCCCGCCGCACGCCCCGTCAATATTTCCGCTACGGCGGATGCGATCGACCCGGTTGCCGCCGCCATCCAGAATGCCGAGAAGAACATTAAGACCGGCGCCGTCGCGACCAAGGCGACGCCGAGCGATGCGGTCAACACGGTCAATATAGTCATGCAGATCCAGAAGGGCCTGAGCAACATCGCCTACAGCAACGTCAGCATCGACGGTGTTGCCGGAGAGCAGACGAAGGCAGCTATCCGGCGGTTCCAAAAGCACTATCGCTTGCCGGAGACCGGCGAGCCGAACATGGCGGTCCTCAAGAAGCTGCAGGATATCGGCGCGCTTTGAGCGTGTCGTCCGAACGCTTATCCCTCGAGTTGGTACAATCGGGTAGGGGACGGCTTCGATTGCCTTGGCGGCCCCCCGTCGTTATAGCTCCCCTATGAGATTGCGCAGCGACATCTTTGTTTCGGCTCTTGTCCGCCGCTTGTTCGCCAGGGGCGATTTTGCTGCCGTGGAGCGCAAGGGCGAGGAGCAGGCAGGCACGATCTTCATCCGCCAGCGTTTCCGCGACGGATTAGAGACCCTCTACGCGCCGGCACCGCAGAGCCTCTTCGATGAGGAGGAGAGCGGCACGCGGCTTTTCGAAATCCGCGTCGACCGCAGGGAGCCGCAAGAAATCCGCGAAACCCTTGATCGCGAGTTGAAGTTCGATCCCGATTTGTGGATCGTCGAGCTTGAGACGGACGATATCGGCGATATCGTCCCCTTGGCCGGTTTCCGCGCCAATCCGTTGGATTGAGCCGTCCTTATCGACGGTTCGCCACGCGTAACGCGCGTGTGGACGCCGAATTCGGCCCGAACAGCGGTGTTGCAGGACGCTGGGAAGGCTTTTCCTGTGGCAGGTAGGTGTAGCTGTCGGCGCGGCGCCAGGCCTCGACGCGCGCCTGACTTTCTTCCGCATCGATATCATCGAGCACCAGCCATGCCCGGCTGACGCTGCCATGCCGTTCGGCCAGGTGCGGATAGAAGCGCTCGAGCGAATAGACGGCATCGGCGATACCCATGCCGAGGCTGACGAGTGTGACGGCGAGTTGCTGCCCCGAAGTGTCGAGCAGGATGCGTTCGGCGAGCCAATAGCTCGAGGAGAGGGCATCGGCGAGCGTCGTTGCGAATTGCACCGCATCGCGCTCGCGCGCAAAGCGGACGAGGAGTGCCTCCTGCGTCTCGCTGAGGCTGCGCAGACCGAGCCGGTCGCTGTCGTCGCGGCTCAGATGGCGCGCAGCCTGTTTGATCTGCTGGCGCAGGATTTCCTCACGCGATTGCCGTTCGGTTTCCGACGCCTGGGCCTGCGATGAAACCATATCAACTGGCTGCTCCGCCACTGTCATACCGCGTTCCGGTTCGGCCTGATGCAGACCGACGAGCGCGTCTATGACTTTCGGGGACAGGGACGCGCGGCGGACGATCGCGCGCACATGGGCGGCCCCTTGCGTGCGGGCAATGGTGATGAGCGTATCGTCATCAATCGCTTGCGAGCTTGTCAGGAAGGGCGCGGCGATCGCGATCGGCTGACAGCCGATGAACAGGGCAACGGCCTGCGGCACTGTTTCGCATTGGGAAAGGGCGGCAACGGCCTGTCGCTTCGCTTCGTCGGAGGATGCCTGGAAAACGGGGGTGAAAAGCTCGGCGAACTGTCGAAGCTCCGATTTAGACGGATGGCCCATGCCCTCGAAGCTGGTGATCGTCGCCATCAGAACCACGTCCTTCTTGCGGACAGTCGCAGGCTCTTCAAGGTCTCGAAACCGATCACGCACGCCAACACCCATACTGATACGCCGAACAAAAAAGCAGGGAGCCCCAAGATCGACCATGGCTTCCGCTTCAATTCACTCCAGTCGAACCTGACGACTCTTTCGATAAAGAGGGCATCCTCGGCAATGACTGTCGAAACGGGTATGGACACGGTCGTCCTTATCTGGCTTTCGCGAAAGACTAAGGCCGGCAGGGTTAATGGTTCGTGAAAACTTTATTAAAATCCGAATAAAAATTGCGCGTTAAGCTTGCGCGAGGAGCGCAGCGGCATTTTGTCCGTATGGACGGCAGTTTGGGCGCAAGCGGGCCTGTGGAAAACCTTTCTCGGCATAGGCGCCCACAGGCAAATTCAACCTATGGGTGTTTCCAGTGCGGAGATAGTCAAAAGCGACGTCACCCGCTGCAAAAGCGGAGATCCGGCCTATCGATACCGATGGGATTCTTTAGATGCCCTTATGCTCGCGCAAGGCCGCGAGCAGCTTTTCCGAGGTGTTGTAGCCGGATTGAAAAAGGCCGATTGCCGCTGTGGCCGCGAACTGGGCTTCCGTACTTTTAATATCGATCCGCTTTTCCAAGCACCACCCGTCCAGCGCATTACGCAGGACCGTGACATCCTCCGGCGAAAAGACGGAACTGCCCGTCGCAAACATTGATTGCCCTCGAATTTCAATTCTTACATTACGTTAATTTTTCGTGGGCGCAAATAATATTTGTGTGACGCTTTTTTGCAACGCGATGCCTCTCGTTCTATTGCGTGGAAGCTTATCGTCGCGGTTAAGTATTTGATATTATTAGACTTTATACGGAAGTCGGTTGTTGGAATTTTTCCGCTGGTAATGAAACCAAAACTGTCGCCGAAGCGTTAATAGGGCATGTCGAACGATACCGGAAATGACACGCGACGAGAATTAGCATTCTGTTAACTGCGATATGTATGAATTCCGATTGACAGCAGCCATTAGCAGAATGTGATCGAGTGTAAAGACAGCATGGGAGCCAAAAATTGGTGCTCATGCCACGGTGTAAGCGAAATGCCGTGAGAAGGCGTAGATGCCTCCATCGAAGCCCCTAGCAGAGAGGCTGGATGGAGGGAAGCGCTAGCCCGCTTCAGCAGCGGGCAGGGTGAAATCCAGTCGCAGGTTCATCCGTCTCGAGACGTTAATGGAGACGAGAATGGCAAAGATCATATCTCTTTCGGATTGGCGTTTGCGTCTGCCGCCGCGCGCCCAGAAGGAACCGGTGGAGGCGAGAATACTCTTGTTCACCGGCGTGCGTTACGAACATCTTGATACGCCAACGCATCGTCCCGGCGCGGGACCGAAGCGGGCAAAAGGGAAATAATCACTTCAAACGAGCAAGTGCGCAGTACATTCGCGCGCACTTGCCGGCCGCGGCCGCAATCAGCTGTTCCGCGCTCATACCGGCAGCTATCCCGGATCAACCTAGCTCCAGCCGCTTAATTGGCGGCCTGCGGTTCCAAGAATATCTCAGCCCCAGCAATATCTCAGCCATTGTCGAATTCATCGCATCCGGCCTGTGAGAGAAATTCCCGCGCCGCATCGTCGAAGCTTGCCTGCGGCGCCATCGTGCGTAGGACCGCATAGCCTTGAGACCGCGGCACTTCCACCAGGATCGATTGGGCAAGGGTGGGCGGTAGTGCCTTGCGTATGCCCGTCAGCTGAACGGGGGATGCAAGCAGCAGGTCGAGCGCTCCGCCGACCGATGTGCGATCGCTCATGCTGAACACTTCATTGGATGCCGCGTCATAGATGGCAAGCGACCAGAACGGCACCTTGCCCTTCGCTGTCAGGTGAACGGGCGTATCCTCGATGTCGAAAGCGCAGACGGCCGTACGGATGTAGGGATCGGTATTGGAAAGTCCCGCGTCATCGTCCTTGTTGTCGAGCATATAGAAATGGTTCTCGTCGCCTTCGTCCGACACACGCGTATAGGCGTCACGATCGGAGAAGTGCGGCAGCGACAGAATGATGATGATATGCAGCAGTACCGCACCGAATAGGCCGGTCAGGATCGCGAAGACGAATCTAAACATTGCCGCACCCGATCTTCTCGAGTTTCGGCATGCCGAGGTCAATCAGGCCGGAATTGCTGGCCGCCGGCGAATCCAGAAGCGTCCATACCAGACGGAAATTCCCGGCCGTGGGCAAGGCAAGCCAGTTGCCCGCCTGCGCAGAGGATGAAACGGTGATGTTGAAGGTCGAATCCGGCTTGCGCAGCACCACCCAGGAATTGATGGTGGAGGGGCGGCCGGCAGCATCCTCGATCGGCCGGCCGTCATTGCCGGCGATGAAAAGGGTCCATAGCCTCGCCGGCGGCGTCTGGCCGCTGATGCGGTAGGTACAGCTCGCCGTCAATCTCGCGCCGCCATCGTCGTCGGAGGCGGTAAACACAAGCCCTTCGGCGGTGCCATAGAGCAGCCGCCCGGCACGCGCTCTATGGGATTTCGCATAAGGGTCCGCATCCGCCGTCTGCATTTCGGGGAAAGCCTGCCAGGCGCCAAGCTTGATCGCGCCGAAGCCGGAGGTGGCATCCAGCGCCAGAAGCGTGAACACGATCCCGCCGCCAAAGGCGATGACAAGCGAAAGCGCAACAAGAAGGGGAACTCGGAACACCCTGGGATCGTCCTCGTGACAAATCAGTGCCGATTTATTCCTGATTCTGGCGGTAGGGGGAAGGGCAAGCCACTATTTACGGCTGTCTTGAGAGCAATGGCGAAGATCGGGAATAGCAGCGGACATACAAAACATCAGCCTCCGTCCTTCAGTTCGACGGCGGATTTGCCACTGTCATCTGCGTCGCGCCGCGGCGCATTTTCTGGGGAAACTGGTCATTCAGGCGCCGTCGTGTTGCGATGCTCCGCCGTCGCCACCTTCTGCGCCCCGAGCGGCGTCGCGGCCTTCAGCCTCTCGCCGATATCGCGCAGGATGCTCGTGGAGTCGACCGAAAGCGAGCGCGGACGCACCAATGGCGGCAGGCCGTTATTGGCAGGGTCGGCGGGCTTCTTGGCCGCAACCGTTTGTGGTTTCTGTACAGGGAAGGGGTTGGCGATGCCGGGGATCGGCTTCAGCACGATGCCCTGATTGGCGTAATCCATGATCTTCTTGAAGGTCATGGCCGGCAGAGTGCCGCCCGTCATGTTGTTGGTGGAGGTATAGTCGTCGTTGCCGAACCAGACGGCGCAGGTGTAATTGCCCGTAAAGCCGATGAACCAGGCGTCGCGATAGGCCTGGGTGGTACCGGTCTTGCCGCCGACCACGATGCCATTGTCGAGGGCTGCCTTCCGGCCGGTGCCGATCACCGGAACCTGCGTTAGCATCTGGTTCATGTAGGACGTGGCTTTTTCGCTGAGAACCCGTTTTGCAGGGAACTCGTCGTGACTGAAATCGTAGAGCACCTTGCCGTCATAGCCGGTGATCTGCTCGATGCCGTGACGCCGCGACTGCATGCCGTTGGCCGGGAAGACGGCATAGGCGGTCGCCTGGTCGAGAACGGTCACTTCCGATGTGCCGATCGGAATGGTCTTGTCGTTGCGGATCGGCGTCTCGACGCCCATGGCCTTGGCCATGTTGCGGATCGGCTGAATGCCGAATTTCTCCTTGGCGAGCCGTACGGGGATGGTGTTGATCGACTGCGTCAGCGCCTGGGTGAGCGTCACCTTGCCTTCGTAGCGGTTCTCGTAATTATGCGGGCTCCAATTGCCCCAGCTGATCGGCGCATCGACGATGGTGGATGCCGGCGTCATGCCATTCTCCATCGCCACTGAGTAGGTATAGATCTTGAAGGATGAACCGGGCTGGCGCAGCGCCTTGGTCGCGCGGTTGAACTGGCTTTCGCCGTAGTCGCTGCCGCCGACCATGGCGCGCAGAGCGCCGCCGTTTTCGATGACGACGGAAGCGCCCTGTTTGGCCTTATAGCGCTCGCCGAACTCCATCAGACTGGATTGAACCGAATCCTCTGCCGCCTTCTGCAGCCCCATATCGATGGTGGTGCGCACGATTAGCGAGCGTTCGGGGAAACGCGTGGCAAGCCGCTGCACTTCATCGAAGGCCCAATCGAGGAAATAATCCGGGGATTCGATCTGGGCGCGGTCGACCACCGAAGCCGGGTTGCGCCGCGCGGCGACGACCTGTCCCTCGGTCATAAGCCCGCTCTGCACGAGATTGGACAGCACGTCGTTGGCGCGGGCACGCGCCGCCGGCAGGTTAACATGCGGCGCATATTTCGCCGGCGCCTTGAAGAGGCCGGCGAGCATTGCAGCTTCGGCCAGATTGACGTCGGTGATGCTCTTGCCGAAATAGAATTGCGCCGCCGCCGCTGCGCCGAAGGTGCCGCCGCCCATATAGGTGCGGTCGAGATAGAGGCTCAGGATCTCCTTCTTGGAGAGATTGGCCTCGAGCCAGATCGCCAGGAAGGCTTCCTTGACCTTGCGTTCGATGGAGCGCTCGTTGCTGAGGAAGATGTTCTTGGCAAGCTGCTGCGTCAGCGTCGAACCGCCTTGGACGACACCACCGGCTTGCGCATTGACGGTCACCGCGCGGAACAGGCCGATCACATCGATGCCGAAATGGTCGAAGAAGCGCCGGTCCTCGGTCGCCAGCACCGCCTTGATGAAATAATCCGGCAGCTGGTCGACCGGCACGGAATTTTCGTGAATGATGCCGCGATGGCCGATGACATTGCCGTAGCGGTCGAGGAAGGTGACGGCGAAATTGCCGCGGTTGCGCCAGTCGCCCTGGGTGGCCTCGAAGGCCGGCATGGCGAGCATCAGCATGACAACGGAGCCGGCGGTCCCCAGCGTCAGGCCCTCACCGAGCAATTCGAAAAAGATACGTTTCCAGCCGCGAACGCGGAAGCGGCGGAAGAAGATGGTGATCTCTTCCCATGCCTGGGCGAGACCGAAGCCGGCATTCCATAAAGTGGAATCGATCCATGAATCGAGGCGCAAGAAGAAATAGCGCTTTCGACGCCGTGGCTTTTCGGCCCCGTTATCCCTAGGCGTCTCGGGCTCTCTGTTCGGCCCGTTTTCTGGATTGGATGGGTCTTCCACGCTCTACTTCCCGACCACATTACTGCTGCGTGTCTCCTTGTGGCACACGCAAAGCCCATTATCTCATAGAACGGCTAATTGAATAATTGGTTGATTTAGAGAAAAGAACAAGAGACATGCATGCCGCAGCCCGAATTCCTCTCGGGTGGCGAGGACGATGACGATGACAGACGAAGTGCCCTTCTGGAAAAACAAGACCCTGGCGGAGATGACTTCGTCGGAATGGGAGAGCCTTTGCGACGGCTGTGGCCTCTGTTGTCTCAACAAACTCGAGGAGTGGGATAGCGGCGACGTCTATTTCACCTCGATCCGCTGCAAGCTGATGGATAGCGAAAGCTGTCGTTGCACCAGCTATCCGAACCGCTGGGATTTCGTGCCGGATTGCGTGCAACTGACGCCGGAGAAAGTGCCGGAGCTGCAATGGCTGCCGCCCACCTGCGCCTACCGCCTCGTCAACGAGGGCCGCGATCTCTATTGGTGGCATCCGCTGATCTCGGGCGATCCGGAAACGGTGCATATAGCGGGTGTCTCCGCTCAAGGGCGCACCATCAGCGAAAACGATGTCGCTCTCGATGATTTCGAGGATTATGTCGTCGACTGGCCGCTGACCGTCGAGGACGACATGATGCCTAATCCTCCGGCAAAGCCATAGATTTCGGCGCTGTATTCCGCCAGGCCTGACGCACCAGCCTTCTGATGTCCTCGCTTCCGGCATCGCGATGGAAAAGTCGCGTCCACTCTTTCAGGCCCCAGCTGCCGGCCACGGCGGCGACATGCTCAGGTATGATGGTCGAAGCCATCTGCTGCTGATCCGGCGTTAGCTTGACGACGCAGAAATCCGGCCCCCGAAGTGTCATGAAGATCTTGCCCCGCACGCGAAAGTCACGGGTTCCGAAGTGTGAGCTTTCTTTTGCCTCCGGCAGGCCAAGGGCAAGGGATATAAGGTCCTCGTCGGTCATGGCCGCGATGATAACACGCCGCGCCGCCATGCCGTAAATGGGCGCCTGCGTGACCTGCGACGAAACGGTTCGGGAAGCGAAGGGGCCTGTTTATTGAATTGCACCCATACGCATGGTATCGCGCGATGCCCTCGCATATGCACAAGGAGCCGCCGCGTGATCCGTCATATCGTCTTCTTCACCGTTCCCGATCGCGCCAAGCTTGAGGATGTCCGTTCCGGCCTCTCGATCCTCACGGCCATTCCGCATGCGCGGCTTTTGGAGATCGGCACGAACGTCAAGACCGATCAGCTCGGAACCGAAGTCGATCTGGTGGTCTACGGCGAATTCGACGACGAGGCGGCATTGGCGGCTTACAAGGCCCATCCGAATTACCAGCGCTCCATCGAGCGCGTTCGTCCGCTGCGCGAAATGCGCATTGCGGCAGACTATGAGACGGTGACAGCCGTCCGTGAGCCTTTCTGAACGTCTGGCCCCGCAGAACCATTTCCCGCCAGCCCTTTCAACGGATTGAGCACGCGAGCGGAATCGGATTGTCGGCAATCGGATTGTCGGCTTGAGGTTCTTGAATCAACTTTTGAAGCTCCGGATTCAACTTGAGAAGAAATCGCGGCAAGCGATTCAAAGGACTCAAGGAAATCGCCACGCCTTATGTCGATAAGACGCTTGCAGGCCGGTTGCATTGGCCACGAAAGGCGACGTTTCATCCCGCCTCTATGAACCGATGATAAGCAAGAATGATTAAAAATGGCTAAGCCTTCGGCTCAGGGCGTGTGGTGCGTGCGAACGCGGATACGTATCGAGTCACGCAGATCGCCGATAGATTGTACGGATGCGACGCTTCGGAACGACAGCCGGTTGCCGTTGTCACGCTACGGCAGATTCGCATTCAATAATTTCAAATGGTTATGGCATCAGTCAGGTGGCCCTCACGCATGGCGGGCCGAAAAATTACAGCCCATTCATTTGCCATTCAGACGTGTTTGGGTAAATAATCGGCCAAGTTCATATCCCTGTGGGAAGTCCGAAGCATGGCCTCATTTTCAAGCATAGCAGCAGCGGCCCTCGTTCTGGCTGGCTCGTCTGTTCTGCCGGCGCCAGCGCCGACGTCGACCCTGGTCGCGCGCGCCAACAGCGATTGCAGTGAGGCCGCTGACGAGGTCGTCGCCAAGACCGGCGGCCAGCTTCTCTCCGTACAACCATCCGGCGATAGCTGCATCATCACTGTCCTCGTGCAGGGCAACGGCCAGCGTCCGCGCAAGGTGACGATGAAGGTGCCGATGTGATCCCCGCGCGTTTTGGTGCCAACCTAAAGCCTTGAATCTTACACGAAATCTTATTGTTTCCGTGATTCCACTGCACCACGATTTGCGGTACTGTTTCTCGAACCGGGGAAATTGGATTTAGAGATGCGCATTCTCATAGTCGAAGACGATATCAACTTGAACCGTCAGCTCGCCGAGGCCTTGAAGGAGGCAGGCTATGTGGTCGATACGGCCTTTGATGGCGAGGAAGGGCATTTCCTCGGCGATACAGAGCCTTACGATGCGATCATCCTCGATATCGGCCTGCCTGAAATGGATGGCATCACAGTGCTTGAGAAATGGCGCGGCGCTGGGCGCACCGTACCAGTGCTCCTCTTGACCGCACGTGATCGCTGGAGCGACAAGGTGGCAGGCATCGACGCCGGCGCCGACGACTACGTCGCCAAGCCTTTCCATGTCGAGGAAGTGCTCGCCCGCATCCGCGCTCTCATCCGCCGCGCCGCCGGCCATGCCTCTTCGGAAATCGTCTGCGGCCCGGTGCGGCTCGACACCAAGAGCTCGAAGGCAACTGTCGACGGCAAGCCGCTGAAGCTCACCTCGCATGAATATCGCCTACTTGCCTATCTCATGCATCATAAGGGAGAGGTCGTCTCACGCACCGAGCTGGTCGAGCATATGTACGATCAGGATTTCGATCGGGATTCCAATACGATCGAGGTATTTGTCGGTCGTCTGCGCAAGAAGATGGGTGTTGACCTGATCGAAACGGTTCGCGGCCTTGGTTACAGAATCCAAGCTCCGACCAATGCGAATTAAGTCGCTCACCGCTCGCGTCCTGCTGCTGACCACGCTTTGGTCGGCCGTGGCGCTGGTGGTGATCGGCCTCGTCATCTCGAATATCTATCGCAAGAGCGCCGAGCGCGGTTTCCAGGACCTGTTGCGCGCGCAGCTCTATAACGTCATCAACTCGGTGACGATCGGCGACCAGGGCACATTGTCAGGCAGCCCGCAGCTCGGTGATTTGCGTTTTGCCCAGCCGAAGACCGGCTGGTACTGGATGGTCGAGCCGCTTGGCACCTATACGGCGACGCCGCTGGTCTCGCCGTCGCTCGGCGCATCGAACCTGCCTGTTCTCTCCGTGCTGGAAGCGCCCTTCGACAAGAATTACGAACGCTATTACATCGTCACCGATGCCTTCGGAAACCGCGTCCAGGTAGCCGAAACCGAAGTCGTGCTCGACACGGACGGCCGCGCCGCACGCTTTCGCGTAACAGGCAATGTCGCCGTGGTCGAGGACGACGTCCGCAATTTTTCCCACAGCCTCTACTTCGCACTCGTCGGCTTCGGCGTCGGAAGCTTGATCGTCAATGCACTCGCCATTCTCTACGGCCTGAAACCGCTCGATAAAGCGCGCGCCGCGCTGGAGCGCATCCGCGCCGGTGAAAGCGAACGCCTGCAGGGCGATTTCCCGCGTGAGATCCTGCCGCTTGCCAATGAGATCAACGCGCTGATCGAGAGCAACCGGCGTATCGTCGAGCGCGCCCGCATGCAGGTCGGCAATCTCGCGCACTCGCTGAAAACGCCGATTGCGGTGCTGCTCAACGAATCCCGCGTCTTGGAGCGCTCACATGGCGATTTGGTGAAGAACCAGGCAGAAGCCATGCAGGGGCAGGTGCAATCCTATCTCAATCGTGCCCGCATCGCCGCCCAGCGCGAATCCGTGCTGGCACGCACCGAGGCCGAGCCGGCGCTGGAGCGTCTTGTCCGCGTCATGCGGCGGCTGAACGCCGACAAGGAATTCGAACTCTCCGTCTCGCCCAATCTGGCGCTCGCTATGGAGCAACAGGATCTCGAGGAGACGGTCGGCAATCTCCTCGAAAATGCCGCCCGCTTTGCCGAACACAAGGTGCGTCTGGTTGCAAACGAGGCGCCGGCCGAGATCAGGGGCATCGATCCGGCGCGGCGCCACTGGGTGGAACTGGTGGTTGAGGACGACGGTCCCGGGCTGGAGCCGGATCAGATCCGCGAAGCCCTGAAGCGCGGGCGCAGACTGGACGAGAGCAAGCCCGGCACGGGGCTTGGGCTTTCGATCGTCAGCGAGATCACCAACGAATATCAAGGCCGTTTCGAACTCTCCCGGGGGAGCTGGGGCGGGCTTCGGGCGAGCCTAATTTTGCCGGGCCTGATGAAGGATGTTGCGTGAGGAACGGCATGATGCCAAAAGACGTTGTGGGTCATGATGATGCCGCAGCGCAGTACCTATTGGTTTTGCTTTTTGATACTGGTTCGGTTGTATGAAGCTTCGTACCTTTTTCCTGGTCGTTCCCTCTCTTTTTACCGCACTTGCGCTTTCCGGTTGCTCGACGACGGGCGGCCTGGGAGGCAGCAAGAGTCTGTTTTCATCCGCGAAGCCTCCAGCCTCCGCAACCTTCATCAATGCCCTTGATGGTGGTATCGTCGAGCGCACCGGCGTCAAGCTCAGCGACAGCGACAAGCAGCGCGCGCTGGAAGCCGAATATCGGGCGCTTGAGACCTCGCCTCTCGGCCAGCCTGTGGCATGGAAGGGCAGGAATGCGAGTGGCGAGGTCGTTCCCGCCGCGCCCTATCAGGTCGGCTCGCAGAATTGCCGGCAATATACGCATACCGTCACGGTCGACGGCAAGCCGACGACGGCAAGGGGCGCGGCCTGCCGCAATGACGACGGCACCTGGACGCCGCTTGAATAGGCGTCTGCACTGAAAGGCGCGGCCAAACGCCTCAAATCTTCGTCAGATGGCCTTTCCCGGTTGGAATAAGCGCCCCGTTAAAGTATTGGGCGTCTATGCTGTTCTGGATTCTCGTGGCCGTTCTTACGGCGGTTGTCGGCGCTGTGCTGCTCTATCCTCTTCTGCGTGGTGCGAAGGAGGCGGAGGGCGGTCGTTCCGGCGAGGCTGAGGTCTATCGCGATCAGCTTGGTGAACTGGAGCGCGATCTCGCCGGCGGCCTCATCTCCGCGCAGGAGGCAGGCTATGCCCGCGCCGAAATAGGACGGCGCCTCATCGCTGCTGCCAAAGACGAGAAGACGGCAACGAAATCGCCGGCGCGTGGCAGCTATCGTCTTGCTCAGGCCTTCATCATCGTCCTTCTTCCGGCCGTTGGTCTCTGTCTTTATCTTGTCAATGGCGATCCCGGCCTGCCGGCGCAGCCGCTGGAAGCGCGGCTGGAGAAGCCAGGAAACGATCTCGCCATCTCGATCGTCAAGATCGAGCAGCATCTGGCCAAGAACCCGGATGACGCCAAGGGCTGGGAAGTCCTGGCACCCATCTATTTCAAGACCAACCGTGTCGGCGATGCGGAGCTTGCCTATCGCAATGTCATCCGTCTGTTGGGGCCGAATGCGGCCCGGCTTGGCGATCTGGGCGAGGTGCTGGTCGTCAAGGCCAATGGCATAGTAACGGCGGAGGCGCGGGGCGTGCTGCAGCAATCCCTAGCGCTCGATGCCGCCAATCCGCGCACGCTTTTCTATCTGGCGCTCGCGCTGGAGCAGGAGGGCAAGGCAGCCGATGCGAAAACGGCCTTCGAGGCACTCGCGAAACAATCGCCGCCTGACGCGCCCTGGCTTGCGGTCGTTGATCAGCACATCGTCAAGAATGGCGGCCAGCCGACGGTATCGGCGAACGACAAGGCCCCTGGCAATCCGACGGCGGAGGACGTCGCTGCGGCCAATGCGCTGAGCAGCGGCGACCGCCAGCAGATGATCCGTGGCATGGTCGATAGTCTCGATGCCAAGCTCAAGCAAGATCCCAAGAATTTCGAAGGCTGGATGCGGCTGATCCGCTCCTATGCGGTGCTGAATGATCGGGAGCGTGCAGCGGATGCGTTGAAGCGAGGTCTCGCGGCCTTTCCGGCCGATGGCGGGGAGGGCCAGCAGCTTCTGGCACTGGCGAAAGAATTGGGATTGCCGACGGAGGTGACGCAGCAATGACCCGCAAGCAGAAACGTCTGGCTGTGATCGCCGGCGGCATGGGTTTCATCGCCGCCGCCGTGCTGCTCGTGCTGTTCGCCTTCAGCCAGTCGGTCGCCTACTTCTATATGCCGGCGGATCTTGCGAAGACGCCGGTCAATGCCGGGACGCTGATCCGCCTCGGCGGCCTTGTCGGCGAGGGATCGATCGTGCGTGGTCAGGGTACGCAAGTGCAGTTCTCCGTCACGGACGGCACCGACACGATCAAGGTCAAGTACGACGGCATTCTGCCAGACCTGTTCCGCGAAGGGCAGGGTGTGGTGACCGAAGGCAGGTTCGAGCCGGGCAGCGACGTTTTTGTTGCCGACAGCGTGCTCGCCAAGCATGATGAGCGCTATATGCCGAAGCAGGTCGCCGATAAGCTGAAGGCCGATGGCGTCTGGAAGGGCGAGGAGGCCACCCGATGATCATCGAGCTTGGACATTATGCCCTCGTGCTGGCGCTCGCCACCGCGCTCATCGTCTCCATCCTTCCCGTGATCGGCGCCCGGCGCGGCGACGTGTCCATGATGGATATCGCCCCGGTCGGCGCGATCGTCATGTTCCTGCTGGTCGCCTTTTCTTTCGGCGTGCTGACCTATGCCTATGTCGCCTCTGATTTCTCCGTCCTCAATGTCTGGGCCAACTCCCATTCGCTGATGCCGCTGGTCTTCAAGATCTCCGGCGTCTGGGGCAATCACGAGGGATCGATGATGCTCTGGCTGCTGATCCTGGCGCTGTTCAGTGCGTTCGTCGCACTGTTCGGGCGCAATCTGCCCGACGTGCTGCGCGCCAACGTGCTGGCCGTGCAGTCGTGGATCTCCTCGGCCTTCCTGGTCTTCATTCTGCTCACCTCCAATCCCTTCATTCGGCTCAACCCGGCGCCGGCGGAGGGCAAGGATCTCAATCCCGTCCTCCAGGATATTGGCCTCGCGATCCATCCGCCGCTGCTCTATCTCGGCTATGTCGGCTTCTCCGTCTGCTTTTCCTTCGCCGTCGCCGCACTTTTGGAAGGGCGTATCGACGCCGCCTGGGCGCGTTGGGTCCGCCCCTGGACGCTGGCTGCCTGGAGCTTCCTGACGCTCGGCATCGCCATGGGTTCCTATTGGGCCTATTACGAGCTCGGTTGGGGCGGCTGGTGGTTCTGGGATCCGGTGGAAAACGCGTCCTTCATGCCCTGGCTTGCCGGCACGGCCCTGCTGCATTCAGCTGTTGTCATGGAAAAGCGCGATGCCCTCAAGATTTGGACGGTGCTGCTGGCAATCCTGACGTTTTCGCTGTCGCTGCTCGGTACCTTCCTCGTCCGCTCGGGCGTGCTGACATCCGTCCATTCCTTCGCCAGCGATCCGACCCGCGGCATCTTCATCCTCTGCATTCTTCTGATCTTCATCGGCGGCGCCCTTTCGCTTTTCGCGCTGCGAGCACCGAAGCTTGCCGCCGGCGGACTGTTCGCGCCGATCTCGCGCGAGGGTGCGCTGGTGCTGAACAACCTGATCCTTACGGTCGCCTGCGGCACGGTTTTGACCGGCACGCTCTATCCGCTGGCGCTCGAAACGCTGACCGGCGACAAGATTTCCGTCGGGCCGCCCTTCTTCAACATGACCTTCGGGCTATTGATGACCCCGATCCTCATTGCCGTGCCGTTCGGCCCGCTGCTCGCCTGGAAGCGCGGCGATCTGCTCGGCGCGCTGCAGAGGCTCTATGTCATTGCGGGCCTGGCCTTCCTGGCCGGCCTTGTTCTGTTCTATGTCGAGCATGGTGGGCCGGTGCTTGCCGCTCTCGGCCTCGCCGCCGGCTTCTTCCTGGTCTTCGGCGCCTTGGCCGACCTCTGGTATCGCGCCGGCGTCGGTAAGGTGGCGGCGGGTGTCGCCTGGCGTCGCCTGAGCGGGTTGCCGCGCTCGGCTTTCGGCACGGCACTTGCCCATGCAGGTCTCGGCATCAGCGTGCTTGGCATTGTCGCGGTGACGACCTTCGAGGCGGAACACATCACCAGCATGAAGCCGGGCGAGACAGCCGAGCTCGGCGGCTACAGCCTGCGCTTTGACGGCGTGCAGCCCGGCGTTGGCCCCAATTTCACCGAGGATCGCGCCCACTTCACGGTCAGCCGTGGCGGGGTTGCCTTTGCAGAAATGTCGTCCGCCAAGCGCGTCTTCACTGCAAGCCGCACGGCGACCACCGAATCCGGCATTCTCACGCTAGGTCTCAACCAACTCTATGTATCGGTCGGCGATGCCAGCAAGGATGGCGGCATGGTCGTGCGCATCTGGTGGAAGCCGTTCATTCTCTGCATCTGGCTTGGCGCGCTCATCATGGCGATCGGCGGTTTCGTGTCGCTCAGCGACCGACGTCTGCGCGTCGGCGCCCCGAGCCGGAAGGCAAAACCCGTTCGTCCGACCCTGGAGCCGGCCGAATGACCGGCCGTCGGCAGACATCGCGCTTTGCCGGAATCCGCAGTCTTTGCGGCGCAATACGGCTAGTTCTTTGCCTTGTTGCACTTCTGGCGCCAATGAATGCCTTTGCGGTCAACCCGGATGAAGTTCTGCCCGATCCGGCTTTGGAAGCGCGGGCGCGGACGATCTCGGCCGAACTGCGCTGCATGGTCTGCCAGAATCAATCCATCGATGATTCCAATGCCGATCTCGCGCGGGACCTGCGCTTGCTGGTGCGCAAGCGCCTGACCGATGGCGACACCGATCAGCAGGTGCTCGATTACATCGTCTCCCGCTATGGCGAGTTCGTGCTGCTCAAGCCGCGCCTGAGCGAAAAGACATACATTCTCTGGGGTGCGCCGATCGCGCTCTTCGTAGCGGGCGCATTGGCTCTTGCCGTTTACGCGCGCCGCCGCGCGGGCAAGCCCGCCGGCAGCTCTCTGAACGCCGATGAAGAGGCGCAGTTGAAAGATATCCTCGGCAAGTGACGCGGCCGTCGTCTTTCGTCATAACGTTGCATCGATACCTTACATTACGAATTTTTCATGGGGCGGACAGTTCGTTGTAAGGTGCCGTGCCCTATATCTTCATTACGACGCACCGTAGCCGGTTCCACCCGGCGCAAATCTGACGAGAAACGAGAAGGTAATTCGCATATGTTCAGGAATATCAAGGACACTTTGTCTCGCAGCACGGCTATGAAGGCTTCCGTCGTCGCAGGCCTCGCTGTCGCTGCTCTGGCAACGGGTGTTCCGGCCGTTGTCACCGGTGCCTATGCCGATGCCGTCAATGTTCAGGCGCCGCAGGTTCCGAGCTTTGCCAATGTGGTGGATGCCGTTTCGCCGGCCGTCGTGTCGGTTCGCGTCGAGTCCCGTGTCAATCCGGTTGCCGACGAGGACGATTCTTTCGGTCTCGGCCGCGGCTTCGATGACCTTCCGGACGATCACCCGCTGAAGAAGTTCTTCCGCCAGTTCGAGCAGCAGCAGGGCCGCGGCCAGCAGCACGGCCAGAACCAGCAGAAGAATTCCGACGACAAGGGCCACCTGCGCCCGGTCGCTCAAGGGTCCGGCTTCTTCGTTTCGGAAGATGGCTATATCGTCACCAACAACCACGTCGTTTCCGATGGTGCAGCTTTCGTCGTCGTCCTCAACGACGGCACCGAACTCGACGCCAAGCTCGTCGGCAAGGATAGCCGTACCGATCTCGCTGTCCTGAAAGTCGACCCCAAAGGCAAGAAGTTCACCTATGTGGGCTGGGCCGATGACTCCAAGGTCCGCGTCGGCGACTGGGTCGTTGCCGTCGGTAACCCGTTCGGCCTCGGCGGCACCGTGACCGCGGGTATCGTTTCGGCCCGGGGCCGCGATATCCATTCCGGCCCCTATGACGATTACATTCAGATCGACGCACCGGTGAACAAGGGCAATTCCGGTGGCCCGACCTTCAACCTCAACGGCCAGGTGGTCGGCATCAATACCGCCATTTTCTCGCAGTCGGGCGGCAGCGTTGGCATCGCCTTCGCGATCCCGGCAACCACGGCCAAGGATGTCGTCGCTGACCTGATCAAGACCGGCACGGTTTCGCGCGGTTGGCTCGGCGTCCAGATCCAGCCCGTCACCAAGGATATCGCCGAATCTCTCGGTCTGTCCGAGGCGAGCGGTGCCCTCGTGGTTTCTCCGCAGGATGGTTCGCCGGGCCAGAAGGCCGGCATCAAGAACGGAGACGTCGTCACCGCCGTGAATGGCGACCCGGTCAAGGATCCGCGCGATCTCGCTCGCCGCATCGGCGCCATACAGCCGGGCTCCAAGGTCGAGGTTTCCATCTGGCGCGCTGGCAAGTCGCAGTCGGTCACGGTCGAGCTCGGCACGCTTCCGGCCGATCAGAACCAGGCCTCCAATGACGACTCGCAGCCGAGCCAGCCGCAGCAGCCGTCCTCCGAGAAGGCGCTGGCTGACCTTGGCCTTACCGTCGGCCCTTCCGATGATGGCAAGGGCGTAGCGATCACGGCTGTCGATCCCGACTCCGATGCTGCCGATAAGGGCGTGAAGGAAGGCGAGAAGATCACGTCGGTCAACAACCAGCAGGTCTCCAACGCCAGCGATATTGCCAAGATCATCGAGCAGGCGAAGAAGGACGGTCGCACCCGCGCCCTCTTCCAGATTCAGTCCGGTGACGGCAGCCGCTTCGTTGCTTTGCCGATCAACGCCGGTTGATCCTTCAGACGGATGAAATGCATTGGGAAAGCCGCGCAGGCCACGGCTTGTGCGGCTTTCCCTTTAGAATATGCCAAATGACTGGTTCCAAGGCAGGTGAAAGATGACAACCGCTAGCCAACATGCCGTGAGTTCTCCCGATTCTGGTTGTGCCGAGGCAACGTCGGCAGGTAATGTCGCTCACATGAAGATTCTGATCATCGAAGACGATCTTGAAGCGGCGGCTTACCTTACCAAGGCGTTTCGCGAGGCCGGCATCGTTGCCGATCACGCGAGCGACGGCGAGAGCGGTCTCTTCATGGCCACCGAGAACACCTATGATGTCGCCATCATCGATCGCATGCTTCCGCGTCGGGACGGGCTGTCGGTCATCAGCGAATTGCGCCGCAAGGGCGTGCATACGCCTGTTCTGATCCTTTCCGCGCTCGGCCAGGTCGATGATCGTGTCACCGGCTTGCGTGCCGGCGGCGACGACTACCTGCCGAAACCCTATGCCTTCAGCGAGCTTCTTGCCCGTGTCGAAGTACTCGGCCGCCGCAAGGGAACGCCGGAGCAGGACGTTCTCTATCGCGTCGGAGATCTGGAACTGGACCGCCTCTCGCATGAGGTGCGCCGTGGCGGCAAGGAAATCCTGCTGCAGCCGCGCGAATTCCGTCTCCTGGAATATCTGATGAAGAATGCCGGCCAGGTCGTCACCCGCACCATGCTGCTCGAGAATGTCTGGGATTATCATTTCGACCCGCAGACGAACGTCATCGACGTCCACGTTTCGCGCCTGCGCTCCAAGATCGAGAAGGATTTCAGCCAGCCGCTGCTGAAGACCATTCGCGGCGCTGGATACATGATCAAGGACGAGGGATGAGTCGCTTCCGCGTCCTCTTCAAGTCCACAGCAGTTCGCCTTTCCGCCCTCTACATCCTTCTTTTTTCGCTTTGCGCCGCGACGCTGGTCTTCTACGTCACTGCCATGTCCGAACGGCTGTTGACCGGGCAGATCCGCGATGCCGTTCAGCAGGAGGTCAGCCAGGTCAAGCGTGCCTATGACATCGGCGGCCTGAACCTGCTTCTGCGCACCATGGAGCGCCGCGCGCGCCAGCCGGGCGCCAATCTCTATGTCATTGCCGGTCCTTCCGGCGACATCCTGGCCGGTAACGTCGCTTCCGTACAGCCAGGCGTGCTCGGCCAGGCCGGCTGGACGGAGCTGCCCTTCTCCTACGAGCGCTACACTGACGCCTCCAACGATCCGGAGCGCCGTCATCTGGCAATTGCCAATATCTTCATTCTCGACAATGGCTTGCGCATCCTCATCGGCCGCGACCTCGGCGAGCCGGAGCGCTTCCGCGTGCTGGTACGCCAGGCACTGATGCTGGCACTGGCGATTATGGGGCTCGGCGCGCTGGTCATCTGGTTCGGTATCGGCCGAAACGCGCTGAAGCGCATTGATCGGATGACGGATGCTGGCCGCAAGATCATGGCGGGCGATCTCTCGCAGCGCCTGCCGGTCGGCGGTTCCGGCGACGAGTTCGACCGGATGTCCGCCTCGCTGAATGCCATGCTCGAGCGCATCGAAAAGCTGAACGAAGGGCTGCGGCAGGTCTCCGACAATATCGCCCACGACCTCAAGACCCCGTTGACGCGCCTGCGCAACAAGGCGGCCGATGCGCTCGACAATGCCGATAGCGAAGGCCGCCGCACAGCGCTTGAGGGCATCATCGGCGAATCCGATCAGCTGATCCGCACCTTCAATGCGCTTTTGATGATTTCCCGCGTCGAGGCGGGTTCCGTGGCCGCAGAAATGACTGCGGTCGATCTTTCCTCCATCGTTGCCGATACGGCGGAACTTTACGAGCCGGTGGCGGAAGAGGCGGGTCTGGCGCTCACGGCCGAGATAGAGCCGGAAGTCGAGGTGCAAGGAAACCGCGAGCTGATCGGCCAGGCGTTGTTCAATCTCATCGACAATGCCCTTAAATACGCGTCGGGCTGCAACGGAAAACCGGCGATTACTTTCAAGCTGGCGCGCACGAGTGACGCGGTGACGCTCGCCGTTGCCGATCATGGGCCAGGCATTCCCGCCCATCAGCGTGCCGATGTGGTCAAGCGTTTCTTTCGGCTGGACGAAAGCCGCTCCAAGCCGGGAACCGGCCTTGGCCTGGCGCTGGTGGAAGCCGTAATGGAGCTGCATGGCGGCCGGCTGGAGCTTTCCGATACCGATCCCGAAAATGCAGACGCCAAGGGATTAACGGTCACTATGATCTTCCCCATGCAGAAACAATAGGTTAATCCTCAACTAGAGCCGGATGATCTTAGGTCGAAACGACGTAAGATCTGAACCGCTCCAGCGTCAAAGAAGTTGAGCATGATGCTGTCCGAAAACCCCTGACACTTTTCGGCATAATGCTCTATCCGCTTGCTGTTGGGGAGAACTGCATGACGACGACGCAAAGCGATTTGCTGCGGGAGGTTTCGGCCGGGCGGCTGCGGGCGTTGAGCCAGACGGAGACGAAGTCTGTACTGGCGGATCTCAAGCAGATCGCCGGAGGCGAGCCCGTCATTGCCGATCTGCTTGGGGGCGAAAGCGCGTTGCGGGATTTTGTCGTCGCTGCCCTCACTCTCTCTCCTCATCTGCGGGAAACCGCCAATCTCGAACCGTCTCTTCTGGTCGCCGCCATCGAGAAGCCGCTGTCGCCGCAGATCGAAGCATTGGTTGGGGAAGCCCGGCAAGCCTGGCTGCCGGGGGAGGACGGGGGAGTTTCGCCTTCCGAATCCGAGGTGATGAGCCGCCTGCGCATCGCCAAGCGCCGCGCTGCCTTTCTCATCGCACTCGCCGATCTCGCTCGCATTTATGATGGCAAGCAGACCACCCGTTGGCTGAGCCGGCTCGCCGAGGCCTCTATTTCAGCGGCCATCGACCATCTGCTGCTGTCGTCGCATGAGGCCGGCAAGATCACGGTTCCCGATCCCGCCACTCCGAGCGAAAATTCCGGCCTAATCGTGCTCGGCATGGGTAAGCTCGGAGCAGAAGAACTTAACTATTCCTCCGATATCGATCTGGTCGTCTTCTTCGATGAGACCGCGGGCATCGTTCCCGATCCCGACGATGCCATCGACATTTTTCCACGGCTGATGCGGCGGCTGGTGCGGATCCTGCAGGAGCGCACGGCGGATGGCTATGTCTTCCGCACCGATCTTCGTCTGCGCCCCGATCCCGGCTCGACGCCGCTGGCGATCCCGGTCGAGGCAGCCATGATCTATTATGAGGGCAGGGGGCAGAACTGGGAACGCGCCGCCTTCATCAAGGCGCGGCCCGTCGGTGGCGATATCGCCGCCGGTCAGGCCTTCATCCGCGATCTCGTGCCCTTCGTCTTTCGTAAATATCTGGATTATGCCGCGATATCAGACATCCACTCCATCAAGCGGCAGATCCACGCGCATAAGGGACATGGTGCGATCGCGGTCAAAGGTCATAACGTCAAGCTCGGCCGCGGCGGCATTCGCGAGATCGAGTTCTTCGTGCAGACCCAGCAGCTGATCGCCGGCGGGAGAATGCCGGCCTTGCGCAGCCGATCGACGGAGCGGACGCTTGTCGAATTGACCGAGGCAAAGTGGATTGACGCGGAAACCCGCGACGAGCTGACATCGGCGTACTGGTTTCTGCGTGATGTCGAGCATCGTATCCAGATGGTGCGGGACGAGCAGACGCATCTCCTGCCGGAAACCGATGCCGAGCTGAGGCGCATCGCCTATATGATGGGCTATGCCGATGTGTCGGCTTTCTCCGAAGCACTGGTGACGACATTGAAGACGGTTGAGCGCCGCTATGCGCGCCTCTTCGAACAGGAAACGAAGCTGTCGAGCGAAACCGGCAACCTCGTTTTCACCGGCCAGGGCGACGATCCGGATACGCTGGAGACGCTGCGGCGCCTCGGCTTCGAGCGACCGTCCGACATCGCCAATGTCATCCGCACCTGGCACTACGGCCGGTATCGCGCCACGCAATCGGTCGAAGCGCGCGAGCGGCTGACGGAGCTGACGCCGGAGCTGTTGCGCGTCTTTGGCGAAAGCAAGCGTGCCGACAAGGCTTTGCTGCGCTTTGACAGCTTCATTTCCGGCCTGCCGGCAGGCATCCAGCTCTTCTCGTTGCTCGGAACCAATCCGGCGCTTCTCTCGCTCATCGTCAACATCATGTCGTCGGCACCTAGGCTTGCCGAAATCATCGCGGCCAAGCCGCATGTCTTCGACGGCATGCTTGACCCACGGCTCATGGCCGAACTGCCGACGCGCGATTATCTCGCCGAACGCCTGAAAAGCTTCCTGGCCCCGGCGAGGCATTACGAAGAGACGCTCGATCTGCTGCGCATCTTTGCGTCCGAACAGCGCTTCCTGATCGGCATTCGCCTGCTGACGGGCGCAATTGGCGGAACGATGGCGGCCCGCGCCTTTACCTACCTCGCCGATCTGATCGTCGAGGCGGCTCTGGATGCCGTCATGAAGGAAATCCGGGCGGCGCATGGCGAATATCCCGGAGGCCGCGTCGCTGTCGTCGGAATGGGCAAGCTCGGCAGTTTCGAGCTCTCGGCCGGTTCCGACATCGATATCATCCTGCTTTACGATTACGACGACACGGTCGGCGAATCCGATGGTCCGAAGCCGCTCGATGCCACACGCTATTTCACCCGCATCACGCAGCGCCTAATCGCAGCCCTTTCGGCGCCGACGGCCGAGGGCGTACTCTACGAGGTGGACATGCGTTTGCGTCCCTCCGGCAACAAGGGGCCGGTCGCAACGCGCATTAACTCTTTCGAAAAGTACCAGCGCGAGGAGGCTTGGACCTGGGAACATATGGCGCTTTCGCGGGCGCGGTTGATCTGCGGCGACGAGGCATTGGTGAACGATGCGGAGCGCGTCATCGGCGAGGTTCTCTCGATCAAGAGAGATGTCGCCAAGATCGCTAGAGATGTTCGCGAGATGCGCACCCTGATCGAACAGGAAAAGCCGCCGGAGAGCATTTGGGATCTGAAGCTTATCCCTGGCGGGCTGATCGATATCGAATTCATCGCGCAATATCTGCGCCTGATCGCGCCTGCACGTGGCGTCGGCATCGATGCAAACGGCCTTAGCACGGCCGAGGCGTTGAAATTGCTGGGCGGCAGCCTGATGGACCGCAACGATCTCGACGTCTGTCTGGAGGCTCTGCAGCTCTACACGGAAGTATCGCAGCTTATCCGGCTTTGCATCGACGGTACGTTCGATCCGAAAAACACGCCTTCCGGCCTGATCGAACTGGTCTGCCGCGCCGGCGATTGCCCGGATCTCCGCACGCTGGAAGCCGAGCTGAAGCGCCTGTCGAAAGCGGTGCGGAAAGTATTCCAGGCGACGGTGGGAAGCTGATCAGCTCTGATCCGTGATGCGGATCGCGATCACGGTGCCGATGCCCTCGCGGGAGCGGATGCGCATGCGGCCGTGATGCAAAGCGGTCAGTGAGCGCGAAATGGCGAGTCCGAGGCCGGAGCCTCCCTTGCTCTTCGCATATTGGCTCTGCACCTGTTCGAAGGGCTGGCCGATCTTGCTCATCGCCGATTTCGGAATGCCGATGCCTGTATCGGCGATGACGAGCATGACGGCATCCCCGATCCTGCGCGTGCGAACCGAGATGCGGCCGCCGTCGTTGGTGAATTTCACCGCGTTGGATAGCAGGTTGAGCACAATTTGCTTCATCGCCCGACGGTCAGCGCTCAGCTTGATGTCGGAAGAGATGCGCTGTTCGACGAGAATGTTCTTCTGCGCTGCCGGAATGCGGGTAAAACGCAGGCATTCCTCGATGAGCGGCGCGAGATTGATCCGCTCGCAGCTGAGTTTCATATGCCCCGCTTCGATCTTCGACATATCGAGGATGTCGTTGATGACGTTAAGCAGATGCTTGCCGCTGTCGTGAATGTCCTTGGCATATTCATTGTAGCGGGCCGAGCCGAGCGGACCAAACATCTGATCCTGCAGGATTTCCGAGAAGCCGAGAATGGCGTTGAGCGGCGTGCGCAGCTCATGCGACATGTTGGCCAGGAACTCCGATTTCGCCTTGTTGGCGGCTTCGGCGCGTTCCTTCTCCGCAAGATAATTGGTGTTGGCAGTCGAAAGCTCCGCCTTCTGCTTTTCCAGAATCCGCCGCGATGCCGAGAGGTCGTTGATGGTCGCCATCAGCCGGCGTTCCGATTCGCGAAGCCGCTCCTGATTGCGCTTGAGTTGGGTAATATCGGTACCGACCGAGACGAGGCCGCCGTCGCGGGTGCGCCGCTCGTTGATCTGCAGCCAGCGCTCGTCGGCAAGCTGCACTTCCGTCGTCTGCGAGTGATTGGAGCGGCCGGGATCGACGATACGGCGCTCGATGACCGGCCGTGCGGCAGCGGCATTGACGACGGCGCGCTCGGTACCCGGCACGAGCACGTTGTCCGGCAGACCGTATGCCTGCTGGAAATGGGCGTTGCACATGACCAGGCGATCGTTTTTGTCCCACAGCACGAAGGCTTCGGAAGTGCACTCGATGGCGTCGGCCAGGCGCTGATCGGCCTCTGCATAGCGCTGCGCCAGCCGATGCTGCTCAGTCACGTCCATGGCGATGCCGATCATGTGGACGCGGCCGGAATTGGTCCGGATCACCTGGGCGCGGGCGCGCATCCAGACATAATGTCCCTTGGCATGGCGGATGCGCAGGATTTGGTCCACTTGGCCGGCATTGCCGCGGGTGACGGTGCGGGCGAGCATATGCAGGCTGTTGTCGTCCGGATGCATCAGCCGGGCCGCGTCCGTGAAGGCCAGCGGCTTGTCGGCGACCGGCAACCCGAGCATGTCGTACATCGACCGCGACCAGAAGAACTGGCGACTGGTAAAATCGAAATCCCAGAGGCCGCAGCGGCCGCGCGACAGTGCCGTTTCGACCCGCAGGTTGGATTCGAGAAAGATTTCATCCGCATCCCGGGCGCGCTTTACCTGCGTGTAATAGGCATAGAGAATGACGAGCAGGATGGAGGAGATGCCGGCAAAGAGCGTGACGTTCAGGGTCAGCTCGTCGCGCCAGAGCTTTTCGATCTCATCCATCGATGCGGCCGACAGAATGAAATCGCCTTTGTCGCCGATCAGAGAAATGGCGGCATAATAGGGCTCACCGCCGATCATGGTTTCGATCACGCCGGCATGATCGCCGAAACTGCGGATGGCCGTTACTTCGGGAAAGAAATCGGAGACCAGCATGCCGATATAGCCGGAGCCGGCGGCCGACGAGCCGAATACACGGCCGCTCGACTGCACGAGCAGGACGAAGGCGCCGCTGTCCAGCCGATCCTGCGGCAGGTAGGAGGCGAGTTTTCGCTCCGCGCTACGACGGTCGCCAGCTTGAAACAGGCTGGGATCGTTCGAAAAGGCGGCTGCTGCTGCTGCGATGGAAAGCGAGGTCGTTCGGCGGGCCGAAGCCGCCATGCGGCTATGTTCCGTGATCATGCCGAAGAAATGCGAGGCGGCAACGACCATCAGGAAGGAAACGATGAGGACGGGGATGATGCGCTTGAGAATATGTTCCGTCTGCGGAAAACGACGCGAAATCGTCTCCATCCGCACTCCGGTTCGATCAGTAACGCCGCTATGCCAGGATTTCAGGCCGTCGAAATTAACACGCAGCCGTCCATCGGCCGCGGTTGCCCGCCGCACGTCCACCATCGCTTTAGCCTTGTCCCTCGTGTGATTCGCTGCGCCGCTCGCCCGAATCTGCCTTAATGAATCATTCGTGATTCGGCTTGTCCAGAGGGTGCGGTAAAACTTTCTTAACCATCTGCGATTTCAGCATATTTTACACACGCAGCGGTAAGTTGCACGCGCTTGGGACTCGTTGAAGCTGAAAAGGCCGATGCAAATCAGCCTTTGAAATCAGTGCGCCGGGTGATCGAAATCACTCCTTGAGGATACGTTCGACGATGTCACGCACGTCGGTCGAAAGACCGGCCGCGCGCTCGATCCGCATCAGCGCCGAGCGGGCATGATCGGCGCGCACGGGTTCGAGCAACCGCCACGAGCGCATCGAGGTCAGGATGCGGGCCGCAAGCTGCGGATTGCGCTGATCGATCTCGAGGATTTCGTCGGCGAGGAAATTGTATCCGGCGCCGTCCGCCCGGCCGAAACCCGTGGGATTCGCAAAGACAAAAGTGCCGATAAGCGAGCGGACGCGATTGGGGTTGGTCCGTTTGAAGAGCGGCGTTTCCATAAGCAGCCGGATGCGCTCCAGCGCCCCGGCGCCCGGGATTGCCGCCTGAATGGCGAACCATTTGTCGATGACGAGCGCATTGTCGGCGAAGCGGTCACGGAAATGCGCAAGCGCTGCCGCCGTCTCCGCTGTGTCGGGGAAGCGCTGGGCGAGAATGGTCAGCGCGGCGCTGAGATCGGTCATGTTGTTTGCCGCATCAAAGGCGGCCTTCGCCCTCGCCGGCGTTTCATCCAGCTGCGACAGATAGCCCAGTGCCGCATTGCGCAAGGCGCGGCAGCCGGCGCTTGCCGCGTCGGGGCTGAACGGCTCCGGCGTCTGCATCCCATCGTAAAGCGCGGTGAAGGCGTCCTTACCGGCCTCGGCGATGCGCTTGATGATCGTCTGGCGCGCTGCATGGATGGCATCAGGATCATTGTTGCCGCCGAGTTCGCGGGCAATGTCGGATTCACTCGGCAAGGCGAGCGCCTGGGCGCGGAAAGCCGGCTCCAGACTTTCGTCGGTTGCAGCCGCCAGCAAGGCGTCGGTGAAGGCCGAGCCGCATGTTATGTCGGCACCCTGGCGGGCATCTCGCGCCGCCTGCAAGAGGTTGGGCAGGCCAAGATCGATCAGCGCCTGCCAGCGGGCGAAATGATCGGCCTCATAGCGGGCGATCAATGCGAGATCCTCAGTGGTCTGGCTGAACTGCAGATTGATCGGCGTCGAGAAGCTGCGATTGAGCGAGAGGACCGGCCGGGAGGGAACGCCGTGGAACGTCGCCGTTTGCGCCTTCTTTGTCAGGTGCAGCACGTCGTCGGTCAGCTCTGCTCCGGTCACGGATACCGGCGTGATGAGACTGCCGTCTTCGGCGAGCAAGCCCAGGCGGAGCGGAATGTGCATCGGCTTTTTGATGGTCTGGCCCGGCGTTGCCGGCACCATCTGTTCGAGCGACAGAGTGAATGTCTTGGCATTGGCATCATAAGCGCCCGATGCGGTGACAAGCGGCGTACCGGCCTGATGGTACCACAGCGAAAACTGCTTGAGATCGCGGCCGCTGACATCCTCGAAACACCTGACGAAATCTTCGATCGTCACCGCCTGTCCGTCGTGCCGATCGAAATAGAGATCCATGCCTTTCTTGAACAGATCGCGGCCAAGCAGCGTCGCGATCATGCGGGTGACCTCGCTGCCCTTCTCATAGACGGTCGTCGTATAGAAGTTGTTGATTTCACGGTATGTCGTCGGCCGCACGGGATGGGCAAGCGGGCCACTGTCTTCCGGAAACTGTTCCGATTTCAGATGGCGGACTTCGGCAATCCGCTTGACGGGACGCGAGCGCTGGTCGGCGGAAAATTCGTGATCGCGATAGACGGTCAGGCCTTCCTTGAGGCAGAGCTGGAACCAGTCGCGGCAGGTGATGCGATTGCCGGTCCAGTTGTGGAAGTATTCATGCGCGATGATGGCTTCGATATTGGCGTAGTCGGCGTCAGTTGCCGTCTCGGGATCGGCCAAAACATATTTGTCGTTGAAGACGTTGAGGCCTTTGTTTTCCATCGCTCCCATATTGAAGTCCGACACGGCGACGATCATGAAGATGTCGAGATCGTATTCGCGGCCGAACCGCTCTTCGTCCCACTTCATCGAACGCTTCAGCGCATCCATGGCATAAGTCGCGCGCGGTTCCTTGCCGTGTTCAACATAGATCTTCAGCGCCACCTGACGGCCGGATAACGTCGTGAACGTGTCCTCGACGACACCAAGATCGCCGGCAACGAGCGCAAAGAGATAGCTCGGCTTCGGATGCGGATCGAACCAGGCAGCAAAATGCTTGCCTTCGCCATAGCCGGCGCCACCGAGGAAATTGCCGTTCGACAGCAGCAGCGGGTTTGCTTCCTTGTCGGCGATGATATTGACCGTATAAGGGGCGAGCACATCCGGCCTGTCGGGGAAATAGGTGATGCGGCGAAAGCCCTCGGCTTCGCACTGCGTGCAATAGATGCCGCCGGTGCGGTAAAGGCCCATCAGCTGGGTGTTGGCTTCCGGATTGATGACGGTCGTGATCGTCAGTTCGAAAGGTGCGCTTTCCGGCAGGTTGCGGACGGTCAGGCTTTCTGGCGTCGCATCATATTGCTCCGCCGGAAGTTCGCTCTGATCGAGCAGCAGGCCGGAGAGAACCAACTCGTCGCCATCAAGCACGAGCGGCGCATTCGCATCGACACCCTCGCGCCGATGGAAGATCAGCCGCGCCTCTACCTTCGTTTCTGTCGGATGGAGATCGAAGGTGAGATCCACGCGCTCCAGAACGAAGTCGGTGGGACGATAGTCTGCCAGATTGATGATCTGGCCGGTGTCTGTGCGCATGGTCTATCCTGATCAGGCTATGCTTTGGCGGGCACGGTCCGAAGCTGTCCTTCGAACCGAAAGTGGCCGCATCATTACATCGAAATCTGAACCAAAGTTAAAGTCATATCGCAACATCAATTTGTTTTGTTATGGCACGGTAAGTATTTGCCCGCTGTGCTGTTCCCGTTTCAGCTATTCGAACGAAAAACAGAAAATCTGAAGCTGCATTTGCAGGTCAACAGTAGAATTGCTAACATAATGTTTAGGTTAAACATCATGGTTGCATTACCATCAAATGTTGACCGTTACGGTAAGGAAACGATAATTTAAAGTAAATTATCGTTTAACCTCTTGTGATATTGGCAGGCTTGCATAACTATAGCATGCTATTAGATATCGGAATTATGATCGATTCCGGCAAGTTTGTTCATAAAAATGAAACATCAACTTTCTGCTGCTTTTTAAGAAGGGCGCCCAGGGAGGCCCGATTGAGTTTTCCCATCGAGCAACTTGCTCGCCATCCCAAGTTCGTAGCGTCCTTGCGCTTTCTCTCCGAGACATTGCGTAACCGTTACGACAACGGTCCGAGGATTGCGCGTATGCTCGCCTCACATCAGCGCTGGCTGCTAAGCCAATCCGCCTATGCGCTCCATCTTGAACATGATCCAGATCGTCCCCGCTCCGGGCTGACTGTCGTCGCCCTGCGTGACCTCATCACTCATTATCGCATTGCCAGCCGCAATACGGTCTTGAGTTTTATCGAGGAGTTGTTGACCTATCGCTTTCTGGAATTGGCTCCTGGTCCGGCTCGCCGCCCGCGGCGTTACGTGCCGACTGAAACTGCCTATTCGGCGATGTTCGGCTGGTATCTCGCCAATTTGGCGGCGCTCGATCTGATTGACGATGGTAGCCGTGCTGCTGCGCTGGTCGCCTCACCGATGCTTCTGGACCTGGCGCAGCCGCGCATGGCACGCACATGCTTAGGAGCCGATCTTTGGCGTGAGCCGTCGGAAAGTGTCGGTCTGTTTCTTTGGACGGAATCGGGAGGTCTGGTCGTCGATTACATCATGTCGAGGCTCGAGCTCGAGGGGCAGGTGGGTGATCGGATCGATATCGGTCACGTCGATGCGCGCGCTTTGGCGACCCATTTCATGATATCGCGAACGCATCTGCAACGTATCCTGCGCAAGTCGGCAGATCGCGGCGATGTCGGCTGGTATGAATCCAAGAAGACCCAGATGTGGATCTCGCGCAATTTTCTCGATCAATATTGCGGCTGGCAGGCCATAAAATTGGCGGCGGTCGATGAGGCTTTTGCCTGGGCGCAATCAACCTTCCGAGGCTGATCCCGATCCTTAAAGTGGGATGCTGGCTGCCGCACTTCGTGCGTGAGAGGTGCCGTCTTTGCTGACGTTGCGCGCGCGCTCGAATTCTTCGGCGGCGCGAACCGCCGCGCCGATATGGCCGACGGAATCGAACAGGGCGATGAATGGACGCAAACCCGAAGACATGGTGTCGTTCCTGATACTTGAACTTTTTTGCTGAATTACTGGCCTAGTCGCGCCTGTCGGTCAGCAGGTGCGGAAATCGGCGAAGATCGTCGTCGGGCGGCTCACACGAGCCGACAGCCCGGTGCCTCGCGCGGTCATTTGCTCATTGGCAGCGATGCCGAGGTTGCGATGTCCATTTGATGCGCGCACAGGCTCCAGCGCGCGGCGCAGGGTATCAAACCCGCAGTGGATGGGACGAAAACGTGCAGTCATGGCCTTGGTTCCTTTCGAGATTCCTCCCAAGACACCAGTATATATTGCAATGCAACATTGATTCCGCAATGCACAACAAAAGAAGACTGCCATGCGAAAAATGCATGACTATGATCATGTTTCGTTAGTAATTGGGAGAATCAGCCTAATATTTCAGCGGCGATATAATTCTTGAAGGTAAGAAGATCGCTCCAGGCCAGCCGCTTATTGACCGGTGCGGTCAGTAATTCCTGGGGATGAAGGCTGGCGATGGCCGGTATTACTCGACCGAGAACGCTTATTTCCCGCCACTCTCCACGCAATCCATGGATGGTTTCAGTACTTCCGAAAAAGTGCCGAGCGGTGAAATTGCCCAGCAGAAGCACTGCCTTGGGCTCGGCCAGCGCAATCTGCCTTTCTATGAACGGACGGCATATCTCGATTTCGGGTGGGGAAGGGGCTCGGTTGCCCGGCGGCCGCCACGGAATGACGTTGGTCAGCAGGATCTCATCGCGCTTCAGGCCGATCGCGGCAAGCATTCTGTCGAGCAACTGTCCCGCGCGGCCGGCAAACGGCGCCCCCTCACGATCGTCGTCGGCACTCGGCATCGGCCCGATTACCATGATGCGGCCCTCCGGCGTGCCGCTGGCAAAGATCGTCGAGCGTGCGCTGTTCTTGAGATTGCAGCCGTTGAAGGCTTCGAGTGCAGTTTTCAACTCGCTGAGTGACCGCGCGCTTTCGGCGGCGAAGCGGGCCTGCTCTACAGCTTGCTCGTCAGGAATGGCGGGCGTCGCACGCGGCGGCGCTGCTGCTGGAGATGCCGCCGGCTTGGCTGCCGGGCGTCGCTCGGTTTGGGGCCGCGCGGCAGGTGCTGTAGCTTCAGGCCGAGGCTGCGCTGCCCGCGCGCCTTGTCTCGCCGCGCGCATGGCCTCGAATTCGGCAAACCGATCGACCGGCTGATCTTCCAGCAGCCAGTCGACTCCGGCATCCGCATGGAAATGCAGAAGGGCGGTAAGCTCGGCCGGTGTGAGGTCGCTGGCGGAAATCATGCGCGAACTCTATCCAATGCGGCGCATGAACGAAAGGGCAGGGTGGGCGCTATGTCAGGCCGTCCACTGGGCGATATCGTCGCGCTCGCCGATCAGGGCTAGGCCATGGGCGATGGACAGCAGTTCGCCGCCCGTCTCGATCCGCTCCTGGCCGAAGCGTTCCGTGAAGATGCGCCGAACGGCCGGCACGAAGGAGGTGCCTCCTGTCAGAAATACTTTGTCGATCGCATCAGGTGATGTGTTCGTCGTTGTCAGCACGTCATCGAGCGCCCCTTCGATGCGAGCGAGATCGTCGGCGATCCAGCTTTCGAAGTCGGCGCGGCGAACGTGCTTGCGGCCGGCCTTGCCGAGCGGCGGGAAGTTGAATTCGGCCTCTTCCTCGCTCGAAAGCGCCATCTTCGTCGCCGATACGGCCTGATAGAGCGGATAGCCTTCGTCATGCTCGACGAGCTCGATGAAGGTCTCCAGCTTCTCCGGCTCCAGGCTGCTGCGCACCAGCGTCTTCAGGTCGGCATATTCGCGCGAGGTCTTGAAGATCGAGAGCTGGTTCCAGCGGCCGAAATTGGCGTAGTATGAGGTCGGCACTTCCAAAAGCTTGTCGAAGCTCTTGAAGAAGCTGCCCTTGCCGATGGCCGGCGAGACGACGTTGTCGATCATCCGGAAATCGAAATGATCGCCGGCGATGCCAACACCGGAATGGCCGATCGGCGTCGCCGTCAGCTTTCCGCCGTGGGTTTCGAAGCGGATCAGCGAATAGTCGGTCGTGCCGCCGCCGAAGTCGGCCACCAGCACGGTCGCATCCTTTTTCAGGTGTTGCGCGAAGTAGAAGGCTGCCGCTACCGGTTCGTAGACGTAGTGGATTTCCGGAAAGCCGAAACGCGCAAGAGCGGCGTTGTAGCGCTCCGTCGCAAGGGCAGGGTTCGGATTGGCGCCGGCAAAGTGCACCGGCCGGCCGGTAACGATGCGCGAAACACTCTCCGGCCATCCCTCTCCGGCATAGGCGCGCAGACGGCGCACGAAGATCTCCATCAGGTCTTCGAAGCTGTGGCGCTTGGCGAAGATCAGCGTGCCCTGGAAGAGGGCGCTCGCCGCAAAGGTCTTGATCGACTGCAGGAAGCGACAGTCACCGGGATTGTCGATGAACTGTTGGATGGCCGCGTGTCCGGCTTCGACCTTGAGTGCGGCCGCGCCCAATCCCGGATCCTTCATGAAAGAGAGCGCCGTACGCATGCTGTCCGCCGTGCCGGCAGCGCTGTTGAAGGCGACCGATTGTGTCGCGGGTCCATCGGCCATCGCCAGAACCGTATTCGTCGTGCCGAAGTCGAAACCAAGCGCCCGAGCCATGCCCGCACTCCCTTCCGTCCAAATTGTCTGGATTGGGGCCAAGCCCCTATGAGACGCTGACGCGCCCTGTCGCAAAGAGGGCGCGTCATGACATGGCTAAGCTTCAAGTTCAAGCCGGAATGATGCTTTTATTTTTGCCCGCAGCGACGTCAGCCGGCGGCGCTTCCGCACCCGGTTGACTGGCAAAAGAACGGGCGCCTTTTGGCGCCCGCTGACCTTATTCGGCGGCGATGGCCGCTGGCGGATCCTTGTGATGCGGGTCCGCCTCCTTGCGCTTGGTGAGACGGGCAAGGAAGTCGTTGAGGCGATTCATCTCCAGGAAGATGACGGGTGTGATGAAGAGCGTGAGAAGCTGCGAGACCACCAGGCCGCCGACAACGGCGATACCGAGCGGCTGCCGGAGTTCGGAGCTCGCACCGCCGCCGACCGCGATCGGCAACGCGCCGAGCAGCGCGCAGAAGGTCGTCATCATGATCGGGCGGAAGCGGCGCACGCAGGCCTCATGGATGGCCTCAGCGGGCGATATGCCTGTTGTCGAACGCAGCGTTTCCAGCGCGACGTCGATCATCATGATCGCATTCTTCTTCACGATGCCGATCAGCATCAGCAAGCCGATGAGCGCGATGATCGAGAGGTCGAAGCCGAACACCTTCAAGGCGAGAAGGGCGCCGAGAGCAGCAGCCGGCAGGCCGGAAAGAATGGTCAGCGGATGGATGAAGCTTTCATAGAGAACGCCAAGGACCACGTAGATCGTCAGCACGGCAGCCAGGATCAGGTAAGGCGTGCTGCCCTGCGACTGCTGGAAGATCTGTGCTGTACCGCCGTAGGACGTGAAGATGTCCGCCGGCATGTTGATGTCCTTCTTGATCTGATCGATCCGCGCAGTCGCATCGCCAAGCGCTTCGCCGGCCGGCAGGTTGAAGGAAACCGTCGTCGACACGAGCTGACCCGTCTGGTTGATGGTGACCGGGCCGGTCGTGCGTTGCACATGAGCGAAGTTCGATAACGGCACCAGAGAGCCGTTTGACGAAGCAACGTGGATATCCTGCAGTCTCTGGTCATCCCAGGGCTTGCTGGTGTCGAATTCGACCATCACGTCATAGCTGTCGCCAGTGGTCTGAATCTGCGCCGCATCATAGCCACCGAACGCTTCTTGCAGCGTCGTGCGGAGCTGATTGTTGTTGATACCGTATTGCGCGGCTTTCTCCGTGTCGACGACGATGTTTGCCTGCAGCGCGTTGTTCTGTTCGTCCGATGCAACGTCGGTAAAGCGCGGATCGCGCCGCATCGCATCCAGCATCTTATCGGCCCAGAGGTTGGTCTGGTCGGCACTCAGGGCTTGAATGACCAGCTGATATTGGCTGGCCGTCTGACGGCCGCCGAAGCGCAGGCTCTGCTGCGGCGTAATATAGGCCTTTATGCCGGCTATCTTGCCGATGCTGGCGCGGAGTTCGCGTAGCGTCTGGTCCAGCGGTGCCCGCTGCTCCTTCGGTTTCAATTGGACAAACATGGTGCCGTTGTTCAACGGCTGACGGACGCTGCCGCCGACGATCGACATGACGTGGTCGACGGCGGGGTTCTGCCGGACGAGTGCCGCGGCCTGGTTCTGCAGGTCACGCATCGCCGGATAGGATATGTCCTGGCGCGCCTGCGTGCTTATCTGCAGGCGGCCGATGTCCTCGGTCGGAAAGAAGCTCGCCGGCAATACCATAAAAAGATAGGCCGAGAGTGCAACCGAGCCGAGGAAGCTCAGGAGAACGAAACCGCGATTCCGCAGACACCAGGCCACACCCTTGTCATAGCCGCGCTGAGTCCAGTCGAAGCCGCGATTGAACAGGCGTACCGGATAGGGGGGCTGGCTGTGGCCCGCCGAAAGACGCGAGCTGAGCATCGGCGTGACCGTGAGCGACACGACCGCTGAAGACACGATGGCGATGGCAACCACCATACCGAACTCGTTGAAGATACGGCCGACTACGCCGCCCATCAGCAGGATCGGGATGAACACCGCGATCAGCGAGATGGACATGGAAATGATGGTGTAGCTGACTTCGGCCGATCCTTTGATCGCCGCCTGCAGCACCGGCATGCCGTCTTCGACATGCCGCAATATGTTTTCCAGCATGACGATTGCATCATCCACCACAAGGCCGACGGCGAGCGTCAAGCCGAGCAATGATATGTTGTCGATGCTATAGCCGAGCACATACATCATGCCGAAGGTCGAAACCAGCGACAACGGCACGGCAAGGCCGGGGATGATCGTGGCCGTGACGTGACCGGTGAACAGATAGATCACCAGCACGACCAGACCGATGGTCAGCATCAAGGTGAATTTCACGTCCTTGATCGCATCGCGGATCGGCTGTGCCGAGTCGTTCATGATATGCGTCTGCACCGAAGCCGGAATTTCCGCATGGAGCTGCGGCAGCTTGGCGTTGATCGCATCGACCACGTCGACGGTGTTGGCATCCGGCTGACGCTGGATCGCAAGAATGATCGCCTGCTTGCCGTCATACCAGGAGCCCGCATTGGTGTTCTGCACGCTGTCCTGCACGTCGGCGACATCGCTCAGGTGGATCGGTGCGCCCTTAGGATTTGCAATGACCAGCGACTTGAACTGTTCAGCATTGGTCCTCTGCGTATTGGCATTGAGCGTCATGCTCTGCTTGCTGTTTTGCAGGGTTCCGACCGGGACCTGGCTGTTGGCGCTGACGATTGCAGAGTTGACGGTGTCGATACCGATACCGCGAGCCAGCAGCTTGTCCGGATCGACCTCGACCCGCACTGCGTAGGTCTGAGCGCCATAGACGGTGACCTGCGCGACACCGGGCAGGGTCGACAGCGATGGTGAAATGATGTCTTCGGCAACTTCGTCGAGTTTGCTGCGCGGCATCGTATCGCTCTGCACGGCAAGCAGCATGATCGGCGCGTCGGCCGGATTCGTCTTCCTGTAGCCGGGCGGCGTCGTCAGATTGTTAGGCAATTGACGTGTCGCGTTCGAGATCGCTGCCTGAACGTCGGCCGCAGCGGCGTCGATGCTGCGGTTGAGATCGAACTGCAGCACGATGCTCGTATTGCCGAGCGAGTTCGTGGCTGAGATTTCACTGATGCCGGGGATGGTCTCGAACTGCTTGATCAGCGGCGTGGAAACCGAAGTCGCCATTGTCTGCGGCGAAGCGCCGGTCAGCTGTGCGGACACGTTGATGGTGGGAAAATCCACCTGGGGCAGGGCAGCGACGGGCAAGAGCTGATAGCCGGCGAGGCCGGCCATGACTACACCCAACGCCAGAAGTGTGGTCGCGACCGGTCGCTGGATACAGAATTGCGGGATCATTGCTGTGCTCCAACGGAAATCGTTTCGCTCTTCTGGCTCGACTGATCGTTGGCGGCGGCCACCTTCTCAGGCTTTTCGTCATTGAACTGCTCGACGACCGTCTGTCCGTCGATCAGCTGCACCTGTCCTTCAGTGACGACATGATCGCCTTCCGAAAGTCCCTTGGCGACTGCGGTGAAGCTGCCGTTCTGCCGTTCTACGGTGACGGGCGTCAAATGAACCTTGTTGTCCTTGACGACATAGGCATAGAAGCCATCCGGACCGGGGCTGATCGCAACCGTCGGAGCGACGATCACCGGCTCGTTATCGGTCAGATGAACGACGACGTTGACCGATCTGCCGGGCCAGATCGCGCCGTTGGCATTGTCGAACTTTGCCTTGACGAGGATGGTGCCGGAGGCGGTGTCCACGGAATTGTCGAAGAAGCTGACTGCGCCCTGGCGGGATTTGCCCTTGCTCGAATTCGGAACGGTGCTGACCGGCACCGTGCCGGCCTTCATCGCTTCCTCCAATTCCCGCAGCTGATTCTCCTGCATGTGAAATTGCACGTAGATCGGATTGTATTGCGTGATGGTCACGATGGCAGTGCCCGGCGTCACATAGGCGCCGGGGCTAGGAACGACATTGCCGAGGCGCCCGTCATAAGGGGCACGGATCTCAGTGTTTTCCAGGAGAACCTGGTCGGACGCGAGTTGGGCCTTGTCGGCATTGACATCGGCCGCCGCGGTATCGCGGGCCGCCACGGCCTGATCGACGGTCTGCTGCGTTCCGGCATTGTTGAGCAGGCTCTTGGCGCGGGTGAGCGCGGCTTCCGCCGCAACGAGCGTCGCCTGATCCTTGATGATGGTCGCCTGGTCCTTGTCGACGGCGGCCTGCGCGGTTCGCGCATCGAGCTTGGCGATCAGGTCGCCGGCCTTCACCATCACGCCATCCTGCGCTTCGATCGATGTAATGATCCCGGATTCCTGCGCGGCGATGGTCGTCGTATTCTGTGCAACAGCCGAGCCTGTTGCTGTAATATCGTTCGGCAGAGTTCTCTTCTCAACCGCGGCCGTCTTGACGACGGAAGACAGCGCCTTGTGCTTGCCTGCCGCCTTTCCGGCATCTTTGGTTTCTGCGGAGGCTTGATCGACAAAGGCGGAAAGGAAAGGAATACGGTCGCGATAGCTCCATGCTGCAAGGGCTGCGACGACAAGAAGGCCGAGGGGAAGCCAAAGTTTTTTCATATTTAAAGAACCGGTCGGGGCTTGTTGCAGGAAGCGCGGTGACGGTGAAGTGTATCTGCCGCGCCGCACAACAAAGACGCGCTTCGCCGCAGTTCATCACATCGCCGTCGCCGCTAACGTTCGGTAATTCTGTCCCTTTTTACGCGAATTCATGAACGCTGTTGCCGTGCAATTTATCACAGTTCCGGAGGGCGAAAAATTAAAGCTTGGAAAGCTTTGGAACAGGTTCTGTTTGTGCAGTGCAGCAAATAATCAAATGACTATTTTTTGATTGCCATTGCGTAATATTCGGCTGGAAAAACAGCCTGAGGCAGCATTTATACTCTGGGGACGTGCTGCAGCGTGTAAAGAAGCGTCGTGCCGCTCACGGAATTGTGTTGTCAGGCCCTATTGCAAGCGCCTGCACTCTGTTCGCCGGTGGCAGCCTCAAAGTGAGCGAGCAGCTCCCCCATCGCAGCGAACCATGGTGCCCGTGACATAGCTTGCCGGTTGGCTGCAGAGGAATGCTGCTGTAGCGGCGAACTCCTCGACGCGTCCGTAGCGGCCGGCCGGGATGCGCTGCTGGCGTTCGGCGCTGACATCTTCCAGGCTTCTGCCTCCGCGCTTGGCCGTCGCGGTATCGAGCTCCGCCAGTCGGTCGGTCGCAATGCTGCCCGGCAGCAGCATGTTAACCGTGACGCCATGCGCGGCCACTTCGCTGGCCAGCGTCTTGCTCCAGCCGGCAAGCGCCGGGCGTAGCGTGTTGGAAAGCGCGAGATTGGGAATGGGCTCGATGACGCCGGAGGAGGCGACGGTGAGAATACGTCCCCAGCCTTGTGCCTTCATGCCTGGTAAGAGCGCATTGGTCAGAGTGATGATCCGCGACACCATCGAGATGAAATAGGTCTCCAGCCGGTCGGCAGTCATATCCTCAGTCGTCCCCGGAGTCGGCCCGCCGCTGTTGTTGACGAGGATATCGATGCCGCCCAGCTTCTCTATGGCTGCCTTGGTGACGACATCCACGAAGTTCTCATCATTGAGGTCGGCCCAGATCCAGTCTGCCCGACCCTTGCCTTCGGCATTGATGGCCTTGCAATTGTTCTCGAGCCTGTCGCCGCTTCGGCCACAGAGCAAGACATTCGCGCCTTCGCGCGCCAGCGCTACCGCGATGCCATGGCCCAGCCCCTTCGACGACGCGAGCACCAGCGCGCGCTTTCCGCCAATACCAAGATCCATCTTGATCACCCTTCATGCTATTCGGATTGTCTGATCGGCATTTATAGAGCCATCGGAGGACTATGGAAGGCGCACTTTGCAGGTGGTCGCAAATACCAGCGGAATATTGACGTTAACGTAAGAGTAATTTAACTTGTTTTACGTGTTGGGCGAATTGGGGGATTGCCTGTCGCTTCCCGGCTCGACAATCCCCTCCCATTTTGACAAGAGATAACCGAAATGGGGAAGACGCCCAAAGGGGATGAGGCCGTGGTCCGAGATCATCGGACGCCGGCCAAGCGGAGAAGATGAATGACTGACGCCAGCGAGCTGCCGGAACGCGAGAGCATGGAATTCGACGTTGTGATTGTCGGCGCAGGTCCAGCGGGCCTGTCGGCGGCGATCCGGCTGAAGCAGATCAACCCGGATCTGACCGTCGTCGTGCTTGAGAAGGGAGCCGAAGTCGGCGCGCATATCCTGTCGGGCGCCGTCGTTGATCCGATCGGCATCGACCGGCTGCTGCCGGGTTGGCGCGAGGAGGAGGGGCATCCCTTCAAGACCGAGGTGACATCGGATCACTTCCTGTTCCTAGGCCCCGCCGGCTCCGTCCGCCTGCCGAACTTCCTGATGCCGCCGCTGATGAACAATCACGGCAATTACATCGTCTCGCTCGGCAACGTCTGTCGCTGGCTGGCCGAAAAGGCCGAGGCGCTTGGCGTCGAGATCTATCCCGGCTTTGCCGCGACCGAAGTGCTCTATAATGACGAGGGCGCCGTCATCGGCGTCGCCACCGGCGATATGGGCATCGAGAAGAACGGCGAACCCGGCCCGAACTATACGCGCGGCATGGCGCTCTTAGGCAAATACGTGCTGATCGGCGAAGGCGTGCGCGGCTCGCTCGCCAAGCAGCTCATCGCCAAGTTCGATCTGGCGCGAAATAGCGACGTGCCGAAGTTCGGCATCGGCATCAAGGAGCTCTGGGAGGTCAAGCCGGAGAACCACAAACAAGGCCTCGTGCAGCACTCCTTCGGCTGGCCGCTCGGCATGAAGACCGGTGGCGGCTCGTTCCTCTATCATCTGGAGGACAATCTCGTCGCCGTCGGCTTCGTCGTGCACCTGAACTACAAGAACCCCTATCTCTATCCCTTCGAGGAATTCCAGCGCTTCAAGACGCATCCGGCGATCCGCGGCACCTTCGAGGGTGGCAAGCGCATTTCCTATGGTGCGCGCGCCATCACCGAAGGCGGATATCAGTCGGTGCCGAAGCTGACCTTCCCGGGCGGCGCCCTGATTGGATGCTCGGCCGGCTTCGTCAACGTTCCCCGCATCAAGGGCAGCCACAATGCGGTGCTGTCGGGCATGCTCGCGGCCGACAGGATCGCCGCGGCGATCGCGGCCGGTCGCGGCAATGACGAAGTGGTCGAGATCGAGAACGAATGGCGCTCTTCGGATATCGGCAAGGACCTGAAGCGCGTCCGGAACGTCAAGCCGCTGTGGTCGAAGTTCGGCACAGCGGTCGGCGTAACGCTCGGCGGCCTTGACATGTGGACGAACCAGCTGTTCGGCTTCTCCTTCTTCGGCACGCTGAAGCATGGCAAGACGGATGCCGCCTCGCTGGAGCCTGCCGCCCAGCACCAGAAGATCGACTATCCGAAGCCGGATGGCGTCCTGACCTTCGACCGTCTCTCCTCGGTGTTCCTGTCGAACACCAACCACGAGGAAGATCAGCCGGTGCACTTGCAGGTCAGGGACATGGCGTTGCAGGTGTCGTCGGAGCATGATGTCTTCGCCGGTCCGTCGACGCGCTACTGTCCGGCCGGCGTTTACGAATGGGTCGAAAAAGACGGCAAGGAAACCTTCGTCATCAACGCCCAGAACTGCGTCCACTGCAAGACCTGCGACATCAAGGACCCCAACCAGAACATCAACTGGGTTCCCCCGCAGGGCGGTGAAGGACCGGTCTATCCGAATATGTGAGATGCAATGACGGAGATCGAACAAGGCGCCTGGACGATCCGTTCGGCCAGGGTAGACGAACTGCATCTCCTCGCTGCCATCGAGATCGATGCCTTCTGGGCTCTGCATGGGGCCGGCGCGGTCGCCTGTGAGCCGACGTCGCTGCCTCTCGACGTGTTGGAGCAATCCCTTGCGGAAGGCTTGCTGTTCGTTGCCGTCGACGATGAAGATCAGCCATTCGGTTTTCTGGCCGGCGTTATGAAAGATGGCTCGGTTCACATCGCCGAAGTCGATGTCGTCAGGCGCCGACAGAAACAGGGTGTCGGACGGCGGCTGATGGAAGCTGCGATTGCGGCGGCGAGAACGCAAGGGGCCGCTGGCGTCACTTTGACGACGGACCGGCAGGTGGCTTTCAACGCGCCATTCTATGCGTCCGTAGGATTTCAAATCCTCGATGATGGAGAAAGGCCGACCGCTCTCACGCAGATCCTGGAGAATGAATTGGCCCACGGCGCCGATCCGGCCAGGCGCGTGGCCATGGCGCTTCGATTTTGATCCTGGCTCCATGAATTTCAGGGCAAATAGAAAGAGCGGCTCAGCACTTCGCTGAACCGCTCCATATCTCCGCAAGATGCGATTTAATGCTGGACGGCCTTCCGGGCGAGCAGGCCTGTGGAAAGGGCAACGCCGACGCCGGTCACGATTGCGGCTGCAATGCCGGCCATTCCGATTTCCTCGCCGAGCAGAAAGCCGCCGCCGATGGTGGCGAGAACCGGCGTAATTGCGGTGAAGGCTGCGGCCTGCGTGCCACCGAGAGCCTGGACGGCAAGACCATAGGCAAGCGTGGCGGCAAGACCTGACAGCAGCCCTTGGCTGACGATCTGCAGACCGATTTCCGGTAGCGGCACCGAGGCAAGCGAGCTGCCGAAGATGGCGGCCAGTGCGACATGGATCAGGAACGACCAGACGGCGATGATGGCGCTCGACTGCACGGCGCTCAGCCCGGAGCGGCGGAAGGCGTGAGTATAGGTTGCCCAGAGCAGGGCGGCAAGCGGCAGCAGCGTAAAGCCCTCCCAGGAAATCTGCACGCCATAGAGGCTGCGGACAAGCAGGATGACGACGCCGGCGACGATGCCGCCAAGACCGAGCCAGCGCGTGATGTCGAGCCGTTCGCGGAACAAAGCCATGCCGATCAGGGCGGCTGCCAGCGGCATGGAGCCGCCGAGCAGAATGCCGGCCGACGATGCCGGCGTGAACTGGATGGCGAAGGTGGTGAGCTGGAAGAAGAGGGCGCCGGAGCCGCAGACCATCAGCGCCAGCAGCTTCAAAGGCACGCCCTTCGGCAGCAGGCCTGTCCGCCACCAGACGGGAGCCAGTACCAAGGCCGGCACGCCGTAGCGGATCAGGCCGAGATCGATGGTGCCCATCTGCGTTTCGGCTGTATGACGGGTGGCAAGAATCCAGTTTGCCCAGATCAAGACGGTCACGATGGCACCTGCATAGCCGACCATGGTGGGGGTTGCCTTGCGGGTGGAGAGAGACAAAGCGGTCATCGACATATCCTTTCCAACGATCCGGTTATCTTTCGAATGAAGAGAAGATAGCGCCGAAGGCCGAGGCATGTCCTTGCTAGTTATGGCTCCAAAATCGTGCTATGAGCAATGATCTGCCAAAATTCATGATTGAGTTTCCCGGAAATGCCAAAACTGGATAAATTCGATATTGCGATCCTCAACTGCCTGCAGGAGGACGCGCGCGCCACCAATGTCGAGATTGCCGAGCGCGTAAATCTCTCGCCGTCTCCCTGCCTCAGGCGCATCCGAAATCTGGAAAAATCCGGGCTCTTGCGCGGCTACCGCGCGGATATCGACCGCAAGCAGGCCGGCCTCGGCCTCACGGTCTTCGTGGAACTCAAGGTCGGTCATCATTCAAAGGAGAATTCCGAGACGCAGCAGGCAGGATTGCTCGCCATTCCGGAGGTCGTCGCCTGCCATCTAATTTCGGGCACGGCCGATTTCCTGGCTGAAGTCGTGGTGGAGGATCTTGCGGCTTATGAAAAGGTGATGTCGGAAAAGCTGCTTGTTCTTCCCGGCGTGGTGGATCTGCGTTCGAACTTCGCCATCCGCACCATCAAGACCAATGGTGCTCTGAAACTGCCAGAGCCTGAATGAAAATGAAAAGGGGCCGTTGCCGGCCCCTTTGTCGTGAGAGGTTTGTTGTCCTCAGAGCATCGTGCCGCTGAGGATCAGCAGCGCGACCGAGAAATAGATGACAAGGCCGGTGACATCGACCAGCGTCGCGACAAAGGGCGCCGAGGCGCTGGCTGGGTCGAGCCGCAGCTTCTGCAAGACGAATGGCAGCATCGAGCCGGCGAGCGAGCCGAAGGTGACGATGCCGATGAGGGCAGCGAAAACCGTAAGGGCGACCAGCTGCCAATGTGGGCCGTAGTCGAAGAGGCCGATGTTCTGCCAGAGCACGATGCGGGCAAAGCCGACAAGGCCGAGGATCGCTCCGAGCACAATGCCCGTAGGCAGCTCGCGGAAGGCCACACGCCACCAGTCCGAGAGCTTGAGTTCGCCGAGCGCCAGCGCCCGGATGATGAGCGATGTCGCCTGCGAGCCGGAATTGCCGCCCGAGCTCATGATCAGCGGGATGAAGAGCGTCAGCACGACAGCCTTCTCCAGCTCTCCTTCGAAATGCTGCATGGCGCTTGCGGTCAGCATTTCGCCGAGGAAGAGGGCTGCAAGCCAGCCGGCGCGCTTGCGGATCATGCCCGCAAAGCTGATCTTCATATAGGGCTGGCCGAGGGCTTCCATACCGCCGAACTTTTGGGCGTCCTCGGTGGTATCGGCGATCATCGTGTCGATGACGTCGTCGACCGTGACGATGCCGAGCATGTGGCCCTTTTCGTCGACAACAGGAAGCGCCAGCAGATCGTGGCGGCGGATCAGGCGGGCGACGTCCTCCTGCTTCATCAGCGGCGGTGCCGTGACGGGCACGCCCTTCTGGGCCACGGTCAGGATGCAGGCATCCGGCTCACCGGTGATGAGGCGACGCAGCGTCACGACATGCAACAGCACGTGCGTTTCGTCATCGAGCACATAGATGGCATAGACGGTTTCGCGGGAGCGCTCGACCTGGCGAACGTGATCGAGCGTCTGGGCCACGGTCCAGCTCGCGAAAACGCTGACGAATTCCGTCGTCATGATGCCGCCGGCCGTGCGTGGCGGATAGCCCATCAGGCTCTGAATCGCCTGCCTTGCATGCTCGTCGAACGTTGCGAAGAGACGGGCGCGCGTATCGACATCCATTTCGAGCAGCACGTCGGCGACGCGGTCGTTTGACATGCCATGCAGCAGGCGGGCGGCATCCGCATTGCCCATGACTTCGAGAATGGCGGGTGCGTTGCGCAGTTCCGGCCGGTCGAGAATGCGCACGGCGCGCTCTTCCGGCATTTTGGCGAGAATGCGAGCAGCCTCTGCCACCTCTGTTGCGTTCAGAGCCTCGACGCGTTCCGCGATGGTGACGGCGCGATTATTATTGATGAATGCACGAGCGGCATTGCCGGCCCGCGCTGGAAAGCTGTTGATGTTCATTATAGCTCGCCTTTCCGGTCGATCCGCCGTCGCAGCGGATCGTGGCGAGCCGACAGGAGTCGGTTAGTGCACGAATGCTACTGACGGCAAAGGCAATCGACTACTACTGTCGCTAGGCATCGAAAGATGGCTCCGGTTAATCGGTATGGAAAACGCTGTTCGCCACGTGCGGAGAAGTCGCGCCGAAGGCATAAAAAGTCAAGAGGCGGACGTGCCTAAACACTCGATCCTGCGATAAAAATTTGTTTAGGCGGCTGCAAATTTTTGCGATGCAACAAAACCTAGTGCAAATGCGTTAAAACAATGCGGCCGGACGACATTCGCCCGGCCCGATCTGGCGCGAATATTGGTCGCTCAGAAGCCCGCCAGAACGACCTTGCCCTTCATCTTGCCGGTCTCGACGAGGGCATGCGCCTTCTTGAGATTGGCGGCATTGATCGTGCCCGCGGTCTCGGTCAGCGTCGACCTGATCTTACCGGCATCTACCAGTTCGGCGATCTTCGTCAACAGCTTGTGCTGCTCGATCATGTCGGCAGTGTTGTAGAGGGGGCGAGTGAACATCATCTCCCAATGGATCGATATCGCCTTCCACTTGAAGGGCACGACATCGAGCGTTTTCGGATCGTCGATGAGGGCGAACCGGCCCTGAGGCGCGATGGCCTCCGCGATAGAGGCGATGTGATCCAAGGTGTTGGTCGTCGAGAAGACGAAGGCGGGGGCGCCGATGCCGAGCGCCTCGATCTGCGGCGCAAGCGGCTTCGAATGGTCGATGACGTAATGGGCGCCCAATTCCTTCACCCAGGCCTGCGTTTCCGGGCGGGATGCTGTCGCGATGATGGTGAGATCGGTCAGCGCGCGGGCGATTTGGATGGCGATCGATCCGACGCCGCCAGCCCCGCCGATGATGAGAATGGCATTGGTCGCGCCGGGAACCGGATCCTGCACCTTCAGCCGGTCGAACAGCACCTCATAGGCGGTGATCGAGGTTAGCGGCAGTGCGGCAGCCGCCGGAAAATCGAGGCTCTTGGGCTTGGCGCCGACGATGCGCTCGTCGACGAGATGGAATTCGGCATTCGAGCCGTCGCGATTGATGGCACCCGCATAGAAGACTTCGTCTCCCGGCTTGAACATGGTGACGTCGGGTCCGACCGCCTTGACGATGCCCGCCGCATCCCAGCCAATGATCTTGTATTCCCCCTCGGGCGGGGCAACGTTGGCGCGGACCTTGATATCGACCGGATTGACCGAAACCGCCTTCACCTCGACCAGTAGGTCATGGCCCTTTGCCTCGGGCGTCGGCAGTTCGATGTCGATCAGCGATGTCTCTGCGGAAATGGGTTGTGGTTGCTTATAGGCGACTGCGCGCATGGGAGAAGCTCCTGGGTTGGTTGCACAGAGGCTAGATGCGCATTATCCTTAAAAGGCGCAAGAATGCACAATTTCTGTACGTAGGTACAAAAAGGATACTGTCGATGTCGGTTCCCCGCTCCAAGCTCGTCGGAAATTTTCCAGGTTGCCCGGTCGAGGCGACGCTGAGCGTGCTTGACGGAAAATGGAAGGGCGTGATCCTGTTTCACCTGATGGAAGGAACGCTGCGCTTCAACGAAATCCGTCGCAAGCTGCCGTCGGTGACGCAGCGCATGCTGACCAAGCAACTGCGGGAACTGGAAGAATCCGGGCTGCTGTCACGCACCGTCTTTCCGGTGGTGCCGCCTCGCGTCGAGTATGCGCTGACGCCGCTCGGCGCCAGCTTGGGGCCGATCATCAAGGCGATGGCCGTGTGGGGTGAGGAGAATGTATTTTGCCATGACGGGCGCCAGCAGCTGGGCGCCTCTGGCATGTCATGCGCGCCCGGTACGGCGCTCCAGGCCAACTGAAACGGCGAAGACTGCGAGGCCTGCGACGGAAAGCACTGCGCCGACATAGCCGGTCGCAGCCGCTGTAAAGCCCCAGGAGATCACCAGCCCGCCCAGCCAGGCGCCGAGCGCATTGGCGATGTTGAAGGCGGAGTGATTGGAGGCGGCGGCCAGCGTCTGTGCATCCGCGGCCACATCCATCAGCCGCGTCTGCACGGCCGGGCACGCTGCAAAGCCGCAGCCGATCAGGAAGACGCAGATGCAGAGCATGATCGGGTTAGCCGCCGTCAGCGAGAAGAGCGTCATGATGACGATGTTGAAGATCATCATGCCGCCGATCGTGCCCTTGATCGAGATATCGCCGAGGCGCGAGCCGACGATGTTGCCGACATTCATGCCGATGCCGAAGAGAGCCAGCACAACCGGCACCATGGCGGAACCGAGGCCGGCAACATCGGTCGTCGTCGTTGCGACATAGCTGAAGATCGAGAACATGCCGCCGAAGCCGACGGCAGCGACGCCGAGCGAAAGCCAGACCTGGATGCGCTTCAGCGCACCGAGTTCACGGGCGATGCTGGCGCCTTCCTCGACCCTGTCCTTGGGAAGGAAGAGGGCGATCAGCAGCATGGTGGCGAGGCCGATGGCGCCGACCATCATGAAGGCCGCGCGCCAATTCAGAAGCTGTCCCAGGAAGGTGGCGATCGGCGTGCCGATCAGCGTCGCGATCGTGAGACCAAGCATGACCTGGCCGACGGCGCGCACGCGGCGATGCACCGGCACCATCGAGGCGGCAACGAGTGCAGCGACGCCGAAATAGGCGCCATGCGGCAGGCCGGTGATGAAGCGAAGCGCCGTGAAGCTTTCGAAGGTCGGCGCAAAGGCGCTGGAAATATTGCCGGCAGCAAAGATCGCCATCATCAAAAGGAGCAGCGTGCGTCGCGCCATCTTGGCGGCAAGCACGGCAATGATGGGCGCACCGACGACGACGCCGAGCGCATAGGCGCTGATGACATGGCCCGCTTCCGGGGTTGTCACGCCAAAGGTGTCGGCTACATTCGGCAGAAGTCCCATGATGACGAATTCACCCGTGCCGATACCGAAGCTGCCGACGGCCAACGCCAAAGTTACCAGCGCGATCGCGGTGCGCGACGGCGCTTCCAGGGCGGTTTGGGTGTCGAGGGCCTCGACGGCAATATCGCTCACGAAAACTCCTTGGGCGACATACGAAGATCACATGCCGCGAATCAGACGGTAAACTCCGGTTATGCGGTGTTCAGTGCATCAAACTGGGATATGGGACTGGCGAGGCACGGACATGCCTCGTTGATACTATCAATGAACGTGGCGCATCTGTCGCGTGCGTTTTTTGCAGTGCAGCATGTCGGATCGCGCATAAGTGTGCTGCAGTCGATATCGGCGAAACGGCTATAACGCTTGAAATCGGTCCATCCAAAACCATCTGAGAAGAAGCGTACGGGGCCTCAGCCCCTGATACAATTTGCGGAAAGACCGAGAGCCCCCAATGAAGTTGATCGGCTTTTTCAATCGCGATGGCGGAACGTTCCGCACGACTGACATGGCTGCCTATGAAAAGAAAGCGGAACAGGTCTTCCGCGACGCCGGTCACGATTTCGAAGCTGTTGTCGTGGAGGGGCGCAACGTCGTATCGGCAATGGAGCGTGCTGCACGCCGCGACGATATCGACGGAATCGTCGCCGGCGGCGGCGATGGCACCATTTCGGCGGCCGCCGCCATTGCCTGGAAAAACGGCGTCGCTCTCGGCGTCATTCCGGCCGGCACCATGAACCTCTTTGCTCGTTCTCTGCGCCTGCCGCTCGATATATGGCAGACGCTGAACGTTCTTGCGACGGGTGAGGTCGACAATGTCGATATCGGCAGCGCCAACGGTCGCGCTTTCATTCATCAGTTTTCAGCGGGCTTGCATGCGCGCATGGTCCGTTACCGCAATGGTTACACTTATCGCTCGCGCATCGGAAAGATGTCGGCCAGCACGCGCGCGGCCTTCGGCGTCATCGCCAATCCGCCGGAATTCGACGTCGACTTCGAGGCCGTCGGCATTCGCGAGCGCCGGCATGTCTCGGCGATCTCCGTCTCCAACAATCCCTTCGGCGCCAATGCGCTCCTTTATGCCGACAGCCTGCGCAGCGGCGAGCTGGGCTTCTACACTGCGAAACCGCTGCGACCGCTCGGTGTCGCACGGCTTGCCATCGACATGCTGCGGGGCCGGGTTCGCGAGAATGCCGATGTCATGGTTATGCACGCGCCGGAAGTGAATCTGCACTTCCCGAAACTGCGCCAGCTCGCCAATTGTGTGATGGACGGCGAGTTGTTGCCGCTCGAGCGCGATGTGACGCTCAAAGTGCATCCCGGCGAACTCAAGGTGATGGTCCGAGAGGGGACGGCCGCCAGCGTTGCGCGCGAAGGCGCCGTCGACAGCGTCGCCCTCTGACGGCTTCAGAGGCGGGGCAGGTAGGTCCTGTAATCGAAATCGGAAACCGTGCGCAGGTGGCCGAGCGCTTCCTTATGCTTCGTCTCGCCGTAGAGCTTCCGATACCGCTCACCGAAAACATCGGCGATGAAGGCCGAGGCGCGGAAACGCTCGACGGCAGTCAGGAAATCATGCGTCAGCTTGGGCGCATCAGTCGGCACGTGAGCCGGCGTCGTCTCCTCACCGGGATCGAGGTCGTTCTCAAGGCCCAGCAACATACCGCCCAGGATCGCCGCCAGCATCAGATAGGGATTGGCATCCGCACCTGCGACACGGTGCTCGATGCGCGCGCCCGGCCCGTCTTTTTCCGGGATGCGCACAGCCGTGCCGCGATGGCCGAAGCCCCAGGTGAGATCGACCGGGGCAAACGAGCCCGGCTGGAAGCGGCGGTAGGAGTTGGCATAAGGCGCAAACACCAGCTGAGCATCCTGCAAGGTCTGCAGGAGGCCCGCGCAGATCGACTTCAGCCTCTTCGGCTCGCCGCCGGCCGCATCGAGGACATTGCGCCCCTGAGCGTCGATGATACTCGCATGCACATGCAGCCCCGAGCCGGCATGGTCGGTATAGGGCTTTGCCATGCAGGTCGATTTCAGGCCATGCTTGCGTGCCGCCTGTTCCGCCACGCGCTTCAGCATGATGCAGTCATCCGCAGCCGCCAGCGCATCCGGACGATGCAGCAGGTTGACCTCGAACTGGCCGGGGCCGAACTCCGCCGTCGTCGCATCCGCCGGCAACCCCTGCGCCCGAGCGTAGGCGCGCAGCGTTTCGAGGTAATCGTCAAGGAGATCGACGGCATCCATATCGTAGAGCTGAAAGCCGTTCGGTTCGCCCCGATAGGTCAGGGCCGGCGGCGGCGAGGGAATGCCTTTCTCACGCCAGTCTCCGGCCAGAAGGTAGAATTCCAGTTCGGTCGCGATGACGGGCGTCAGGCCGAGCGCCTTGTAGCGATCGACCACGGCCGAAAGAATGGCGCGCGGGTCCTGGAAGCTCGGGCTGCCGTCGAGCTCGTGCATGGTCGCCAGCACCTGCTTCGATCCCGCCGTCGCCCAGGGCATATCAGCCAGCGTGCGCTTATCGGCAACACAGGTACCGTCCGGATCACCGATCGTCAGCGACAGGCCTGTGATATCGTCATTGTCGTCACCCCAGATATCGAGCGATTGCGTCGAGGTCGGCAGCCGCACGGCGCCGGACCAGACCTTCTTTTCGGCTGAAATCGGGATCTGCTTGCCGCGCAGCCGGCCGTTCATGTCCGAGATCAGCACTTCGATGCGCGCGTTACCTTCGGTTGCGTTGTCGGCCGCCATGCTCTTGTAAATCCCCAATGCTCACGGCATGGTCGTAAACCAAGATAGCTTGCAGTCAAGTCCGGCTGCGTTGCGCTCCGGTGCTTAGCCCCTCACCCTAGCCCTCTCCCCGCACATGCGGGGAGAGGGAACTCTCCAGTGCTCAGCTGTGCTCAAAGCGGCATGGGGCAGGATAACCCCCTCTCCCCGTTCGACGGGGAGAGGGCTGGGGTGAGGGGCCATGCACAGAGTCGCGGCGCTCAAGGATTTGCCTGACAGGCACCAATCGCAATGAGGTGAGTTTCAACCATGTCCGATACGTCCAGCCGCTCCAATCTCGCCGCCCTCGATGCCGCCCATCACCTCCATCCTTTTGCCGATATGCGCAAGCTCAATGCCGAGGGTGCCCGCATCATCCAGCGCGGCGAGGGTGTCTATATTTTCGATGCGGAAGGGCGAAAATATCTCGACGGTTTTGCCGGCCTCTGGTGCGTGAATATCGGCTATGGCCGCACCGAAATCGCCGACGCTGTCGCCAGGCAGATGAACGAACTGCCCTACTACAACACCTTTTTCGGCACCACGACCACGCCGGCGACGCTTCTCGCCGAAAAGGTCTGCGCCCATGCGGGGCCGCAGTTCAACCATGTCTTCTTCACCAATTCCGGCTCGGAGGCCAACGATACCTGGTTTCGCATGGCGAGGGTTTATTGGGCTGCGGTCGGCAAGCCGACGAAGAAGACCATCATCGCCCGCAAGAACGGCTATCACGGCTCGACGGTCGCCGGCACCAGCATGGGCGGCATGAAATATATGCACGAGCAGGGCGACCTGCCGATCCCTGGCGTCGTCCATATCGGTCAGCCCTATTGGTATGCCGAGGGTGGCGATCTCCCGCCGGAGGAATTTGGTCTCAAGGTCGCTCGCGAACTCGAAGCCAAGATCGACGAGCTGGGTGAAGACAATGTCGCAGCCTTCGTCGCCGAGCCGGTGCAGGGTGCCGGCGGTGTCATTATTCCGCCGTCGACCTATTGGCCCGAGATCGCACGCATCTGCAAGGCGAGGAACATTCTGCTCGTCTGCGACGAGGTGATCTGCGGCTTCGGCCGTCTCGGCGCATGGTTCGGCCATCAGCACTTCGGCGTCGAGTCGGATCTGGCCCCGATCGCCAAGGGACTGTCGTCGGGCTATCTTCCGATTGGCGGCGTGCTCGTCAGCGACCGCATCGCCGATGTGCTCATCAATGAAGTCGGCGAATTCAATCACGGCTTCACCTATTCAGGCCACCCGGTCTGTGCGGCAGCGGCGCTGGAAAATCTGCGGATCATCGAGGAGGAAAGGCTGGTCGAGCGCGTGCGCGACGATATCGGCCCTTACTTCGCCAAGGCTTGGGGCAGCCTTGCCGATCACGACATGGTCGGCGAAGCCGTCAGCATCGGCTTGATGGGCGGCCTGCAGCTCGCCGCCGATAAATCGACGCGTCGCCGTTTCGAAAAGCCTGACACTATAGGTTCCGCCGTCCGCAACTATGCCCTGGCGAACGGCCTGGTCCTGCGCGCCACGGGCGACCGCATGCTGGCCTCGCCGCCGCTCGTCATCAGCCATGAGGAGGTGGATACCATGGTGCGGATCGCGCGTGGGGCGCTCAATGCCGTGTGGGCGGAGAGGAAATCGTAGTCAGGGCTTAGGTTTCGGCACGTCCCACTTGCCCGCCTTATGAAGGGCAAGGGTCAGCGCCGCAACATGGATGACCTGGATCATCTTGCCTTCCAGCGCCAGCTCGATGGCTTGGCGGATCGGCATGCGGATCAACCGGATGCGCTCGGTCGGGTCGTCTGCCGGCCTGCTTGCAAGTTCGACATTGCGGGCAATAACGATATGCGAGTGGTTTGTCTGCGTGGCAGGATTGGGTGCAAGCTTACCGACATAATCCCATTCGGTGGATGAAAGGCCGGTTTCCTCGCGCAGCTCGCGCGCGGCCGCTTCGACCGGACTTGCATCATTCGCATCCACGGCTCCGCCAGGGAGCTCGAGCGCCACGACGCCGAGGCCGTGACGATACTGCTGAACAAGATAGATATGATCCTCGGCATCAAGCGCGATGATCCCGACCCAATCGGGATATTCCAGCACGTAATAGGGCGCGATCTCCACGCCCTCCGCCGTCACGCAGTTATCCGCACGAACCTTCAGCCAGCGATCATGAATAAGGCGTGTCGAGCTTGTTGTCCGCCATGGTGGCAGGTCTGCCGTGTCCGATAGCTGGCTGTTGATGTCGTCTTTCGAGCTCATGCGCGGCTCAGCTCCTGTTGCCGATAGACGCGGGCCTAAGCACGATAGGCCTAGGCGTCCTGATGATCTCGATCGAAGATCTTGCGCACGATATAGTTCGGCGAGAGATCGTCGCGATAATAGATGCGGGCGATCATTTCGGCGAGGATGCCTGTCGTGATCATTTGCACCGACGACAGGAGCAGCACGACGCCGACCATCAGCAGCGGGCGGCTGCCGATATCGTCGCCGAAGATGAACTTGTCGATGAAGAGCCAGAGCAGGATGATGCCGGCAAGCGCGCCGAGGCCGAGGCCGAGCGAGCCGAAGAAGTGTCCTGGCCGCGCCTTGTAGCGCATGAAGAACATCACCGACAGCAGATCGAGGATGACGCGGAAGGTGCGCGAAATCCCGTATTTCGACGTGCCGTGCTGACGGGCGTGATGGGTGACCGGAACTTCGCCGATGCGCGAGCTCGGCACGACGCCGGCGACCCAGGCGGGGATGAAGCGGTGCATTTCGCCCATCAGCTTCACCTGCTTGATGATGGAGGAGCGATAGATCTTCAGACTGCAGCCATAGTCGTGTAGCTTGACGCCTGTAATGCGGCCGATCAGGTAGTTGGCACACCAGGAGGGAATCTTGCGCAGTAGAAGCCCGTCCTGGCGGTTCTTGCGCCAGCCGACGAGCAGGTCGAGCTGGCGCCGCTCCAGTTCGTCGACCATCGAAGGGATATCCTTCGGGTCATTCTGCAGATCGCCGTCCATGGTGGCGATCAGGCGGCCGTTGGCCGCATCGATACCGGCCTGCATGGCCGCGGTCTGCCCGAAATTACGCTGAAGCTCGACGATGCGCAGCGTGAGCCCTTCCTGCGAAAGCGACCGGCGGGCATTGACGAGCGTCGCGTCCGTGCTGCCGTCATCAACCAAGATCAGTTCCCAGGATTTGGCAAATCCGCTCATGGCGGCACAGATGCGCTCGATGAGCGGTCCGACGCTTTCTTCCTCGTTGAAGACGGGCACGACCAGCGAAAGCTCGAGAGGGCTTGCCGGATCGGCCTGGGGGAGGGTCGACTCTGCCGTTGTCTGCAACACTTCTTTCTCCTAAAAGACCGGCAGTACTTGCCGGACGAAACGAGCGAAAAGTCCGGTTTCAGCCTTCCGCTCGCATTTGGGTGCCCTAACTACATGAAGACTCCGACGGTTGCCAGCCGACAGAATTGGTTTATTCGCAACCGAATGACGCTGCTGACGCTCGCAGTCGTCCTTGCCTATGCCGTCTTCATCGAATGGTTCTGGGGCTGGACCTCGATCCTGGCGCAATGGGGTAAGGTCGGCGCCCTGCCGATCCTTCTGGCGCTGGCGCTCCTGACAAGCACCTACTTCCTGCGCACCTGGCGCATCTACGATTATTTCCCGAAGGAAACTTCGGGTCATTTTGCGGCGCTGTTCCGTGTGACGCAGGTCCATAATCTGCTTAATATCATGATGCCCTTCCGAACGGGGGAAACCAGCTTCCCGGTGCTGATGCGCTCCGAATTCGGCATTCCTCTGGCGCGGGGAACTTCGGCGCTGTTTGTCATGCGGCTGCTCGATCTGCATGCGCTGCTGGCCGCAGCCGGCGTCGGCCTTGCGCTTGCTTCGCCCTATCATGTCCTGGCCTGGATCGTATGGGCAGCCTTCCTGCTGCTGCCGGTCGCGGGCTTCGCCTCTCGTCGGCCCCTGATCCGCCTTGCCGCCCGCGCCCTGCCAAAGAAGGCGCAAGGGCTGGTGCATGAGCTGGAGCGCGGCCTGCCGGTTGATGCCGGCGCCTTTGCGCGCGCCTGGCTGACGACGATCGTCAACTGGCTCGTCAAGGTCGTGGTGCTTGCCTGGGCACTCGGCCTCATGAACGTGACGCCGCTTTCTGCAAGCTTCGGCGGCGCGCTCGGCGGCGAGCTGTCATCCGTGCTGCCCGTGCATGCGCCCGGAGGCGTCGGCACCTATCCGGCCGGGATCACTGCCGGCGCCATGGCTTTTGGTGCTTCGAGCGCCAAGGAGGCAATCGAAAATCTCGCACAGGCGAGCATCAACGCTCACCTGCTGATCGTGGTTTCTGCGTTGACGGGAACGGCGATCGGATTGCTGATCTCGCGCAAGCGCGTACCCATGGCTTAAAAAACAGCAGCATTTTTAGTGCCGGATCTGGTCGCCGAGCTCGGCCAATCGCTTGCGCAGGAATGCCTGCTCCGGCGCCTGCTGGCATAGCGAAAGCGCCGTTTGATAGGATTGCCGCGCCTCATCCGTCTGGCCAAGCTGGCGCAGAAAATCGGCTTTTGCGGCATGGGTGAGGTGATATCGTGCCATGCGCTCCTCCTGCAGCAGCCCATCGACGATGGAAAGCGCTGCCACCGGACCATCGCACATAGAGACTGCCACCGCCCGATTAAGCTCGATCACAGGGGAGGGGCTCGCCGTCAGCAGCAGATCATAGAGCATCACCAGCTTTCGCCAGTCGGTATCCCCTGCAGTTATGGCGCGAGCATGCTCCGCGGCGATCGCCGCCTGCAGGGCATAGCTGCCGACGCTATCTGCCGCCATCGCTTTTGCTGACAGCGCCAAACCTTCGCGGATCTGACCATGATCCCACAACGCACGATCCTGATCGACGAGCAGCACGAGATCGCCGGAGGTATCGGTGCGGGCATGTCGCCGCGAATCCTGCAGCAGCATGATTGCCAGCAGTCCTTCGACTTCCGAATCCGGCAATAGCTGCAGCAAAAGCCTGCCGAGGCGTATGGCCTCCGCGGCAAGATCGGCGCGCACGATTGCAGAGCCGGAGGATGCCGAATAGCCTTCGTTGAAGACGAGGTAGATGACGTGCAGCACCTGCGCCAGCCGCTCCGGCAGCTCGGTCTTGCTGGGAACCTCATAGGGAATATGTTCGGTGCGTATGCGGTTCTTGGCGCGGACGATGCGCTGGGCGACGGTCGGGGCCGGAATCAGAAAGGCATGGGCAATCTCTTCCGTCGTCAGGCCGCAGACCTCTCGCAAGGCCATCGCCATCCGTGCCTCGGCAGGAATAAGCGGGTGACAGCAGGTGAAGATCAGTCGCAGCATGTCGTCCTCGATCTCCTCGCTTTGCGATGTCTCCATTATCTCGCCCTCCGGATAGAGGCTGTCGGCAATGTCGGCCTGGGCAGCGTCGAAACGCGTGCGCCGCCTTATATTGTCGATGGCGCGAAAGCGTCCGGCGGAGACGAGCCACGCATAGGGATTGGCCGGGATCGTCTCTGCCGTCCATTGCTGCGCCGCTGCTGTAAAGGCGTCGTGAAGGGCTTCCTCCGCTCGGTCGAAATCGCCAAGCAAACGGATCAGCGTCGCAAGAACGCGGCGAGAGTGGCTGCGATAGATGCCGTCGATGGTCTGGTTCAGCGACACGACGTCAGCCTTCCTCTGCCAGGTCTCCCCGAAGGGTCAAGATACGAACCGGGCGGATTTCGACGGCGCCATAGCGCGCCGAGGGAATGCGTTTGGCGATATCGACAGCGCCATCGAGGTCAGAGGCTTCGATGAGGTAGAAGCCGGCCAGGTGCTCCTTGGTCTCCGCGAACGGTCCGTCCGTGACTGAAAATCCGTCGTCGCCGTCCGGACGGACGACGATCGATTTGTCTCGGAGCGCCAGTGCATCGGAAACGATCATGGTGCCGTCCCGCCGCAAGCCCTCGTCGAAGACGAAGTGCTCGCCAATCAGATGGTTCATCTCGTTCGGCGTCAATCGTCCGTCGACATCGACTGTTGTGTAGATCAGGCATAGAAACCGCATGTCTTCTCCTCTCGCAGCTATTCATTCGGAAAGCGGATGTCGAAGGCGGCGCGAACCTCGATCATGCCGTAGCGGGCAACGGGGAAGGCGGCGGCGATCGCGGTCGCTTCCTCCATATCTCGGGCTTCGATCAGCACGAAGCCGCCGAGATGTTCCTTGATCTCGGCGAACGGGCCGTCGGTAATGGCGGTTTCGCCCCGGCGCACGCGGACTGTTTTCGCGGTCTCCGGTTCGCGCAGGGCATTGGCGACGATGAGGTGGCCGCTCTCGCGCAGCCGGTTGTCATTGTCGACCGAATCCTGCGTCAGCTTTCGTCCTTCCTCTTCGGAAAGCTTGGCGATCTCGGATGTCTCGAACCAGACCTGGCAAAGAAATTTCATGATAACCTCCTCAAACGTCCGGGCCGAAATTATAGATCGGCCGTACTTCGATCGCGCCGAGCTTGGCGAGTGGGATGCCAGCGGCAATCCGGATCGCATCGTTCAGATCCTTCGCCTCGATCAGGATGAAGCCGCCAAGATACTCCTTGGTCTCGATGAAAGGTCCATCCGTCACCGCCGTCTCGCCGTTGCGGACCCGCACCGTCACCGCAGACTTCGGTGATTGTAGCGCTTCGGCATGGATCATATTGCCGCTCGCCATGAGGTCGCGATCATAGCCGAGCGAATCCGAATCGAGCTTGTGCTTCTCCTCCTTGGTCATGAGGTCGAGCCTCGTGCCATCGAACCAGACCTGGCAGAGATATTTCATCGCAGCGTCTCCTCTTCAATTTGCTGACAGCCCTAGACGAGTGGCTGCCAAGCAAATCGACATCTCGATCTGCAGCATGACAAAAATTTCTGATGCTGTCGAAAAGGCCTGAGCCCGGTCGACCAGTTCCGTCAACACCACAAGGAGAGACGGAAATGTACAGTCTGGAAGCCGCAATCGTGCATTACTGGCAAAAGAAGACGCTGTCGGAAGAGGAGCTGCTAGACGCAGCCGATGTCGGCAGGGTCGTGTTCCGCATCTGGGTCGGTTTGGCGGGCTTTGCCCTGCTGATCCTGTGCCTGAGCTGGGGTGCGCAGCCAAACGACGAGCGGCCGCAAGTCGCGGCCGCTGCTAATGTATATTCGGTGCCCGTGGATGGGCAGTAGAAAGCAAGCGCTGTCGTTTACTGGAACGCCGTTTCGAAGAAACTGCGCAGCTTGCGCGAATGCAGCGCTTCCGGCGGCATGGCGGCCAGTTTCTGGATCGCGCGGATGCCGATCTGCAGATGTTGGTTCACTTGGGTGCGATAGAAGGCGGTCGCCATGCCCGGCAGCTTCAGTTCGCCATGCAGAGGCTTGTCCGAAACGCAGAGCAGCGTGCCGTAGGGAACGCGGAAGCGGAAACCGTTGGCAGCGATCGTTGCCGATTCCATATCGAGCGCGACGGCGCGGGCCTGGGACAACCGCTTGACCGGGCCGGCCTGATCGCGCAGTTCCCAGTTGCGGTTGTCGATGGTGCCCACGGTACCCGTGCGCATGATGCGCTTCAGCTCGAAGCCCTCATAGCCGGTGATCTCGGCAACGGCGGCCTCAAGCGCGACCTGCACTTCGGCGAGCGCAGGGATCGGCACCCAGACCGGCAGGTCGTCGTCAAGAACATGGTCCTCGCGCATGTAGGCATGGGCGAGCACATAGTCGCCGAGCCGCTGACTGTTGCGCAGGCCGGCGCAATGGCCGAGCATCAGCCAGGCATGCGGACGCAGCACGGCCACGTGGTCGGTGATCGTCTTGGCGTTGGAGGGGCCGACGCCGATATTGATCATGGTGATCCCGGCATGGCCCTTCTTCTTCAGATGGTAGGCCGGCATCTGCGGCAGCCGCGGCGCGGTCACATCGCCCTCGGGCTGGCTGGAGCCAGCCTTCGTGATGATGTTGCCCGGTTCGACGAACTCGGTATAGCCGTCGCCGCCGCTCGCCATCAGGTCGCGTGCCCATTTGCAGAATTCGTCGATATAGAACTGATAGTTCGTGAACAGCACGAAATTCTGGAAATGCGCCGCACTGGTCGCCGTGTAGTGGACGAGGCGGGCCAGCGAATAGTCGATGCGCTGCGCCGTAAACGGCGCAAGCGGCGAGGGCTCGCCCGGCGGCGGGATATATTCGCCATTGGCGATTTCGTCGTCCGTGGTGTTCAAGTCCGGCGTGTCGAAGAGGTCGCGCAGCGGAATGTCTTCGAAAATACTGGCGGTTGCTTCGACGTGAGCCCCTTCGCCGAAGGCGAAATGGATCGGAATGGGTGTCGTCGATTCCGACACGACCACCGGAACATTATGGCTGCGCATCAGGAGCGTCAGCTGCTCCTTGAGATAATGTTTGAAGAGCTGCGGGCGAGTGATCGTCGTCGTATAGACGCCGGGCGCGGTGACATGGCCGTAGGAGAGGCGCGAATCGACATGGCCGAAGCTCGTGGTCTCAATGCTGACCTGCGGATAGAAGGCGCGGTAGCGCGCGGTGATCGGCGCGCCTTTGGCAAGCTTGGTGAAATTGTCGATCAGGAACGCGGTGTTGCGATCGTAAAGCTCCGTCAGCGCTTCCACGGCCTTGCCCGGATCATCGAAGGTCCGTGGCTGGAACGGGCTGGGAGAGGAAATGTCGAGGGGTGAAAAGGGAGAGATTCTGTTGCTCATGCGCCATTATAGAGTGTCGTTGGTTACAAGCAAACGACGTTGCAACAAGCGGTCCGGATTCTCGCAGCTATTTTTAGAGCCGCCCACTGGCCTGCGCGAGGACTACGCGCAGACGTTTGTTACTGTACCGTCGTGCAGTAAGGCGCGCCGGTCTGCACGCAGGTGAAGCTTGCGCCGAAGTGCGATTGTGCGCCGCTGCGACCGGCGTGTTCGACCGCAACTGAGAAGCTGAATGCGAAGACGGCAGCAAACAGCATGATAACAACGAAGCGCCGTGCGATGATGATCGAGTCCATATTCCTGGCCTACCCGTGCCCTATACTGGACACTGTTTTGCCATGGTCAGGCTGAACAGGTGCTGAGATACCGGTTCATCCGACGTTCAGAAATATTACCGGTTTCGAATGGTCGCCGGCCACTCCTCGCAGGCAGAATAACAAGAGCCCGCCGACGTCAGGCGGCAGGCACGTCGAGTGCTTTCTGGGACAGGCAGGTGCTGTTTTAGAGTTTCGTCCAGGTCTGCGACTTGCAGAATACCTTCAGCACGCAGCCCTGCATCTTGATCTTGTTGCCGCTGACCGTGCCGGAGCCGCTATAGGTTTTGTCTTCGGAGGGGTCGGTAAGCTCGCCCGTATAGCTGTTACCTGTGCCCTGCATCTTGCCGATCTGCTTGCCGGCATATTTGCCTGTCTTCAGGGTCACGCAATAGCTGTCGCCGCAGGGAGCGATGGCAGCCGTGTCGCCAGCCACCGTTTTCCAATTGCCGACGATCGGCTCTTCGGCAAGAGCGGCACTCGCACTCATCAGCAATGCGATCGCGAGAACGGTAGTGCGGATCATGGTGTCATTCCTCCCCCAAGGCGCATCCGGTTCTGTGACCGGGAATGCAGTGAGATTATCTAACGCGAACGTAAAGGTAAATATGGTTTTCGGAGCTCAAATACCCGTTTCGGCGGGTATCCGAGCGCCGTCGAAACACGACATCGAATTCAACTGCGCTCTTTTTGTGGTGAAGAAAGAGTTTAAATCCAAATCTTAACGGAAGGTTAAACTCGCCCGAAAATCCTTAATTTGCAAGGGAAGCCATGTTTAACAAAATCCCAAGTTTACCAAGCATTTGCACTTTGTTTGCATCGAATTAATCATGCATTTTAGGCGTTTTTTGAAAGCCGTCTGCGATAGTGAAGCCATCAAACGAGCGGGGTAAACCCGCCGGCCGGAAGAACCGGAAAGCCGCGTATGACGGCAAGGTTCTGACGGAAAACAGGGCAGATACGAACAGAAGTCAAACAGGGATAATTGCAATGGCACGCTTCGAAACGCCGATGTCTGGAAATGCCATGATGGGTGGTAACAGCGCCGATGCCCTTTGCGAACTGGGCGTGAACTACGCGACCGGCAGGGGCTGCAATGCGGACCTCGTTGCCGCCCACAAATGGTTGAATATCGCCGCCATCCGCGGCAGCGAGCGCGCCGCCGAGCTTCGCGCCGACGTTGCCGCGACCTTGACCAAGATGCAGCTCGCAGCGGCGCTGCGCGCCGCCCGCGAATGGATGACCACGCACTGAGGCGCGTGCGTAGGCAATAAGACTTTCTGACCTCGAAAGAGGGGATGTCGGCTGCCGAGGGAGATGCCAGCCGAAATGATGAAAACCGCGACCGGCCGGAACAAGGCAGGCGCGGTTTCGTCGTTTTGGGCTTAACCGATCGCCTTCAACACTTTGGGCAGCGCCTCGGCCAAGAGGTCGAGATCCTGCTTCGGGCCGACGCTGACGCGAATGCAGCGGTTGAGCGGAGCAACGCCCGGCATACGGATGAAGACGCCATGCTGGATCAGCCCGTCGACGACGGCGCGGGCATAGGTGCCGTCGCGGCCGCAATCGATGGCGACGAAATTGGTGGCGGAGGCGAGAGGCAGCAGCCCGTTGACGCGAGCGATCGTGCCGATCTCCTCCCGCGCAGCCCGGATCTTGCCGATTACTTCGGCAAGATAGGCCTGATCCTTCAGCGCGGCGAGCGCCGCTACAGTCGCGAGCCTGTTCATGCCGAAATGATTGCGGATCTTGTCGAAGGCCAGCACGGTCTCCGGCGCGCCAATGACATAGCCGACGCGGGCGCCGGCAAGGCCATAGGCCTTGGAGAAGGTGCGGGTGCGTAAGACATTCGGCAGGTCGATCAGGGCCGTGATATCAGGAAGCGAGCTGGTGGGGCCCGTTTCGCTATAGGCTTCGTCGAGGATCAGCAGGCAGTTTTCCGGCAGCGCACGGGCAAAGGCGACGATCTTGTCGGCATCCCACCAGCTTCCCATCGGATTGTCGGGATTGGCGAAATAGACGAGCGGCGCATTCTCGCGCTTCACCGCATCGAGCAAGCCATCGAGATCCTCACGATCATCGACATAGGGAACGGTAACCAGACGGCCGCCGAAGCCCGCGACATGGAAATTGAAGGTCGGATAGCCGCCAAGCGAGGTGACGACGGGCGTACCCGGTTCGATCACCATACGCGCGATCAGGCCAAGCAGGCTGTCGATCCCTTCGCCGACGGCGATATTGGCGGATTGAACGCCGAGATGGGCCGCAAGCGCCTGCTTCAACTCGTAATTTTCCGGATCGTTATACATCCAGATATCGCCGGCCCGCTCGCGCATGGCCGCGATGACGGAGGGCGCTGGCCCAAAGCCGTTCTCATTGGCGCCGATACGGGCCTTGACTGTCAGCCCGCGCTGACGCTCCAACGCTTCTGGGCCGACGAAAGGAACGGTGGAGGGAAGGGCGCTGATCAGCGGCGTGAAGCGCGAGAAGGCGGACATGCTGGCTTTGTTTCCCGAATTCGGTTGCTGGGTGCGGCAGAATAGGCGCTTGGCGGGTGGTTGCAAGAGCCGAAAGACGCGGCCTTCGGATCGCGTCGTCGCACTCATTGAAAATCCGTATCAGTTGCCATTAAAGGGAGTCTCGTCATCGCGATAGCATCGATCAACGAGGCCACTGATGGATAAGCTCGCAATTGCGTTCCTTGCATCAAACAATGGAACCTCATTTCGGACGGTCAACGAAGCCATCAGAGCGAACACAATGAACGCTGCCGCCGTCGTGCTTGTTAGCAATAGGGCTTCGTCCACAGCACTAGCCTATGCTGAGGCCAACGGTATTCCCTCGTTTCACATTCCGACCAAGGACAGGGAAGCTGATGCGGACAAACAGCTTCGCGGCACGCTAATCGCTCATGGAGCTGAACTCATTATCTTATCCGGCTATCTCAAGAAACTTGGCCCGCTTACGCTAGCCGCGTTTGATGGGCGAATATTGAATGTTCATCCGGGGCTGCTACCCAAATACGGCGGATTGGGGATGTACGGGCGAAGAGTTCACCAAGCCGTGCTCGATAATCGCGAGACCGAAACAGGCGCAACGATCCATCTCGTAGATGGAGAGTATGACCACGGAAGAACTGTGGCCTCAACGACCGTTCAGATCCATCCCGACGATAGCGTAGTTTCGCTGGAACAACGGGTCATGGTTGCAGAATGCGATCTTTTCACCGATCTCATACGCCGCATATCAATAGGCAGACTGCGCCTGCCGTTATGAAATGAGACGTTCGCAAAAGGCCGAACGCAGCCGCCGGACGCACTCCCGGCATCGACGGCTGGGTGTTCCCTCTAATGCACGGTCGAAGTCGGAACGGCAGCAGCTTTTTGGCTGCCACCGGTTCCGGTTACAAACCTGCTTCAGCCATCCAGAGTTCAGCATCCGCACCGCCCGGAATTCGCAGCGGGGCGGATGGATCGGTGGCAGCCCGCCAAACCGCTTCCGCGACATCGGGTGCGTGAGTCACTGGACCAGTATCGTCCTGCACATTCTTGATGAATTGCTGAATGAGCGGAGCATAATCCGGATCGTCCAGACCACGCAAATGGGGACGCGCATTCTCCCCAAAGCGAGTTTCCGGCGACCGGCCTGGCAGGACGATATGTACCCGCACGCCAAATGGCTCCATCTCCACCGATAAGGACTCGGTGAAGGCGTTCACCGCTGCCTTGCTCGCCCGGTAGATCCCAATCACCGGCAGAGTCTTGACCGTCACCGTAGAGGTGATGTTGACGATGACTCCGGCCCGACGTTGACGCATCTGGGGCAATACGGCCTGAACCATCGCCAATGTGCCGATCGTATTTGTCTGGAACAGCGACTGCACCGTCTCCGGCGCAGTCAGCTCGATCGGTGAGGGCGCTCCGAAACCGGCATTGTTGACCAATACGTCTATCGGACCGGCGGCCTTCACGGCGTCCGCGATGCTTGCGGGATTGGTGACGTCGAGCGCGAGAATACGCAAGCGTTCGGAAACCGGTAGCAGCTCGGGTTTGGGCGTGCGCATTGTCGCGATGACATCCCACCCTCGTTCAAAAAACAGTTTCGCAGTCTCCAGGCCGAAGCCAGACGAGCAACCAGTAATCAATATCGTGGACATGAGCCTCTCCAAACAAAAGGAATGATGCCATGGTAGTGACCGGGCGAGAGACTTTATATATGCTATAGTCTCCATTTCTTTAGCGTTAGTCCTGATTATGACCGTCGATCCCCTTGCCGAAATCGTCACGCTGCTGCAGCCGGCCGCACGCTTTTCGAAGCTGGTGGAATGCGCCGGCGCCTGGCGAATTCATCGCGAGGCCACGGGCGAGCCATTCTACTGCGCAATCCTTGAGGGGCGTTGCCGCGTAACGTTTGTAGGACATCAGCCTTTCATCCTGCGAGCCGGCGATTTCGTGCTCGTGCCGGCCATGCGCGAGCTTGTCAGCGAGAGCGTAGACGCACCGGCCGGTCTGTCCGCCATGGTTCCAACGCAGTTGAGTGGCGGTCATTTCCGTGTCGGCCGCCTCGAGGGGCCGGCGGATCTGCGCATGCGCATAGGGCATTGCAGCTTCGGCGCACCGGATGCGGCCTTGCTCGTTTCCCTCTTGCCTGATGTCGTTATCGTTCGTGACGAGCCCCGACTCGCGACGCTGATGCAATTGGTCGGTGAAGAAACGCGCGAGCGCCGGCCGGCACGCGAACTCGTGCTGGAACGGCTGCTGGAGGTGTTGTTGATCGAGGCATTGCGATCCGGCACGGAAACAACCGTGACGTCGAGCTTGAGTCGCGGCCTTGCCGATGACCGCCTAGCCGCAGCACTTCACGCAATGCATGCGCGTCCTGCCCATCCTTGGACTGTCGCGGATCTTGCGACCGAAGCGGCCCTGTCCCGATCGGCTTTCTTTGCGCGTTTCAGCCGCGTCGTTGGCCTGCCGCCAATGGAATATCTATTGGCTTGGCGCATGGCTCTTGCAAAGCAGCTATTGCGCAGCCGCGAATTGGGGATGGATCAGGTAGCTGAACGCGTTGGCTACGGATCGGCAAGCACTTTCAGCGTCGCCTTTGCGCGATACGCAGGCATGCCGCCTGCACGATATGCCCGCGGCGACGTGCGAAGCGATTGAGGACGTGAAGCCGAATTTATACCGGCCGCCGCTTGCCGCGTGCAGCCAGGGCTTCGACATTGCCGATCATGAAATCGGCGCGCACGACGCGGCGAAGCGTCTCCGGTTCGATCAGGTTGATAAAGCGGACATGGACGCGGTTGTCGATGCGGCTGACCTCGGCGCAGGCGATGCGGTAGGCGAGACCGAGGATGTTCAGATAGTAGTGGGTCGGCAGGCCGACCGTCGTGGCGACGGTGAAGCTGGCGCCGCCGCGCGAGATGTCGGTAATTTCGGCGCTGCGCACCGAAATGCCTGTTAGGCAGGGACGAACAGCCACGAGACGCGCCGGCCGCTGGACGTAGAAACGTTCCCAGCTGCGTTCGTAGACTTCGGATTTGACTTTCGCCAGATGGGTTGCGCGAAGCATTGTCATTCCCTGTTGGAAAACAGACCGAATTCATCTCGGTTACAGCATGAACCTTGCACGGAGATTTTGCGGAAGCGTCAATTGCATTGGTAGAATTTTAACGGGTTCGTCTTTTGTACCGATTTGGGCGCATCTTGACAGGCGCATCGGCTTCGATCATACGAACGAGCGGTTCGAGGCGCCTGCCGCTCGCGGATGAAAATCCAAGGTGAAGTCCTCGCTGTTTTAGGTCACGGCCATTCAGGGCATGCTGACTGACGGTAATGCGAGCTCCGTTTCACAGTCGTAATTGCATGCCTTAGCAAAGGCTGATCCTATGACGACGTATCCGTCCATAGATGAATTGAAGGCTCAGGCCCGGCGTCTGCGTCAGGCCATGGCCGAGCGCGGCGACGACATGAGCCACTCGACAGCGCTGGAGCTGATCGCGAAGCAACACGGGCTGCGCGATTGGAACACGCTTTCGGCGCTGGCGGCAAAACCGAATGACGGGCCTGATGCGCCCTTCGATGTCGGCTCCGCCGTGCGTGGACGCTATCTGAACAAGCCGTTTACCGGCAAGGTTCTTGCGATGTCGGCGAAGTCTGGCGGGCTCTACAGGATTACGATCCACTTCGACGAACCGGTCGATGTGGTGGAGTTCGAGAGCTTCTCCGCGTTTCGCCAGCGCATCAACGCCCAGGTCGATGCCGACGGCATTTCGCCGCGCAGGACATCGAACGGCGTGCCGCATCTGGTTCTCGACCTTTAATCTTCATCCCTGCTTGCTACGCCGCTATCTTTGCCGCTCGCGAGCGATTCCGTCCGGATACCACCATGACGCACACCCTCGAAAACAATATGTTTCTCACCGGCTGGCTGCCTGGCGTCTTTGCCAAGACAGCCGCGCCGATCATCGTCATCACGACAGTCAGCGGCCTCTTTGCCGTCGTCGACGCCTATTTCCTCGGCGTCTATGTCGGCGCCGAGGCGCTCTCCGCCGTCAGCCTCATCTTTCCCGCGCTGATGCTGCTGATCGCGCTGCAGACGCTGGTTTCAAACGGCATGGCGAGCATTCTCGCCCGCTGCCTCGGCGCTGGAAATCGCGACGCCGCGAAGTCCGTGTTTACCGGCGCCCATACGCTGGCGCTCGCCGTCGTGGTCGCGGTCAATCTCATCTATTGGCTCGTAGGGCGACAGTTCATTGCCGTGGCAGCGGCGGGAAACGCCGATGTTGCCCGCAGCGCCGAGGCCTTCATGGGCGTCATGGTCGCCTTCGCGCCGATCAGCTTCTTCCTTTCGATCCATCTCGACGGGCTGCGTTGCGAAGGAAAGCTCGGCTTCATGACGCTGGTGACGCTTGCCTCGACGCTGCTCAACATCCTGGCAAACTGGCTGCTGATGGCCGTTGCGCACTGGGGCGTGGTCGGCTCAGCCGGCGGCTCGGTGCTGGCGCAATTCATCTGCCTGATGATCGTCATCATCTATCGCCTGCGTCGGCCGAATGGCCTTTGGGTCGACATGGCGCTGCATGTTCGCGAGTGGCGCGACATCTTCGCCTTCGGCGCTCCGATGAGCCTCGGTTTCATCGGCATTTCGCTGAGCTCGGCGGCGATCCTCTTCAACGTGTCGATCTGGCATGAGGGGGATTATGTCGCGACCGTCGGCGCCTACGGAATCGTCACAAGAGTAATGACCTTCGCCTATTTGCCGCTGCTGGGCTTGAGCATCGCGTTGCAGACCATATCAGGCCACAATCATGGCGCCGCCCTTCCGGCCCGCGTCGGTCATAGCGTCCTGATCGCCCTGATTTCAGCTCTGGTCTATTGCGGCGCCGTCGAACTCATCGTCGAGCTGCTGGCGGGGCATATGGGTTCGATTTTCGTACGCGATCCTGTGATCGTCACGGAAGTCGGCCGCATCCTGCCCTGGACGATCGGCGCCTATTTCCTGTTCGGTCAGGCGATCATCCTGTCGTCCTATTTCCAGTCCATCGGTGATGCGAAGCGTGGTGCGATTTTCGGTCTGTCACGGTCCTATCTGTTCACCTTGCCGCTGACGTTCCTCCTGCCGCTCGCCTTCGGCGAACGCGGGATCTGGATGACGCCGATCTTCGCTGAAATGGGAATGATCCTGCTCACCTGGCTGGTATTGTCGCGCAATGCCAGGGATCGCAAATGGCGCTATGGCTTGTTGCCGGCATGAGAATGGAAAAGGCCGCGCTTTCCAGCACGGCCTTTTCGCTATGAGCCTATATCAGGCGTCATTCAGGACTTGAGCAGCCATTCATGTTCCACGGCATTGTGGAATTTCCAAATGCGCTTCGGGCCGGCCATGACGTTTAGATAGTAGAGATCGTAGCCGTGGCAGGCGGCGCAGGGGTGATACCCTTTCGGCACCAGCGTCACGTCGCCATCCTCCAGCACCATGACTTCGTCCAGCGATCGGTCGTCGGTGTAGACACGCTGGAAGCCGAAGCCCTGCGGCGGGTTTAGGCGGTGATAATAGGTCTCCTCCAGGAAGCTCTCGTTCGGGAGATTGTCCTGATCGTGTTTGTGTGGAGGGTAGGACGAGGTGTGTCCGCCCGGCGTGATCACTTCCACGACCAGCAGCGAATGCGCCGCGCCATCGTCTTCCGGCATGATGTTGTTGACGTGGCGGACATTGGTGCCCTTGCCGCGCGTTAGCGCCGGATGCGTGCCCGGCGGAATGGCGCGGGCTTCATAGGAGCCGCCGCCCGGTGCCGAGCAGACGGCCAGTTCCAGATCGGTCTCGGCGATCACCGACCAGCTCGAGCCTGCTGGAATATAAAGCGCATGGGGTGCGCCCTCGAAGGGGCTCATGCGGCCGCCGAGCGAGCCGAAATCCTTTGTACCCGCCTTGGCGCTTCCCTTGCCGCTAACCCATACGAGGCAGACCTCGCGATCACCGGTCTCGGCCGAAGCGGTTTCGCCCGGTTTCAGGCGATGCAGGTCGAAGCCGACATAGGTCCAGCCGGCGCTTTCTGGTGTGACATGGGTGACACGGCCATGCGAGCCGCTAGGTTTGACCTTCAGATTGGGCATGGTCTTGCTCCATTGCTTGGACGGTACCCCTCGCCAACCTGTGACGGAGGAGAGGGGTGCTCGTCTTCCGTTATCCCTTGGGAAAGCCTTCGGTTTCAACCGTGTAGCCTGCGGCCGTCATCACGCGCATCAGCTCGGCATGGCCGATCTCGGCCATCTTTTGCGGCGGCGCCTTGCGCGGATCCTGTTCGGCTTCGACCACGAACCAGCCTTCATAGCCGTAATCGGCGAAGCGCTGGACGATCGCGCCGAAATCGAGCGATCCATCGCCCGGCACCGTGAATGCGCCGAGCGCGACGGCATCGAGGAAGGACTGCTTGCTGCGATCCAGCCCGTCGACGACCGACTTGCGGATATCCTTGACGTGAACGTGGTTGATACGGGCATGGTGGTTATCGATGGCGCGCAGCACGTCGCCGCCGGCAAATGCGAGATGGCCGGCATCGAGCAGCAGCGGAATGCCTTCGCCGGAATTGCGCATGAAGGCATCGAGTTCCGGCTCGGTTTCGACCACGGCTGCCATATGATGGTGATAGGAGAGCGGCATGCCCTGGTCGGCACACCATTCGCCGAACTCGGTGACGCGGCGGGCATAGGCCTTCATCTCGTCATCCGAAAGGCGCGGCTTGGTGGCGAGCGGCTTGGAGCGATCGCCCTGGATCGAGCGGCCGACTTCGCCATAAACGATGCAAGGCGCGTTGACGGCCTTAAACAGTTCGATCATCGGCGCGATGCGGTCCTTGTTTGCCGCAAGCTCCTCATTGACGAGCGTACCCGAGAACCAGCCGCCGCAAAGCGTCACGTCGGCGGCGCGCAGGATCGGTAGCATCTCATCGGGGTTGCTGGGGAAGCGCCGGCCCTGTTCCATGCCGGTGAAGCCCGCACCGCGCGACTGGCGAAGGCATTCCTCGAGGGATACGTCGTCGCTGAGCTCCGGAAGATCGTCGTTCCACCAGGCGATGGGCGACATGCCGAGTTTGGCCTTCATCAATGGTCTCCTTGAAAAAGCTATTGGAGGAGCCTGAAGCTCCTCCAGAAAAATGACGGAAATGGATCAGCCGATGCGCTGGGCGGCACGGGCTTGTTCGTAGGCGGCGCGGGCCTTGTTGACCTCGGCACGCGGGCTGACCTCGGGAACGGCGACATCCCACCAGTGGCCGCCTTCGTCCGTCGTGATCAGCGGATCGGTGTCGATGACGATGACCGAGCTGCGATCGTTCTTCTTTGATGCTTTGATGGCCTGTTCCAGCTCAGCGATGGAAGAGACCTTCACGGCGATCGCACCCATGCTGGCAGCATGCGCCCGGAAGTCGATCTCCGGCATCACTTCGAAGCGCGAGTCCTTCAAGAGGTTGTTGAAGTTCGCGCCGCCGGTCGCCATCTGCAGGCGGTTGATGCAGCCATAGCCGCGGTTGTCGAGCAGCACGACGGTGATCTTCAGGCCGAGCATGACAGAGGTCGCCAGTTCGGAATTCATCATCATGTAGGAGCCGTCGCCGACCATGACGACGACATCCTTCTCCGGCCGCGCCATCTTCACACCAAGGCCGCCGGCAATCTCATAGCCCATACAGGAGAAGCCGTATTCCATGTGGTAGCTGCCGGGTGCGGTCGCCGGCCAGAGCTTGTGCAGCTCGCCGGGCAGGCCGCCCGCTGCGCAAACGAGAATGCTGTCCTTGCCGCCGAGTGTGCGGGTGACGGCGCCGATGACCTGGGCGTCGGAGGGCAGAGCGGCGTTCGTGGTCGCCATCGCCTTGGCTGCAGCCTCCATCCAGACCTGCTTTTCCTGTGTCGCCTTTTCGGCAAGCTGAGCCGGCGCGCGCCAGCCCGTAAGGCCGGCGGAAAGCGCCTTCAGCCCCTCGCGCGCATCCGTCACCAGCGGGTGACTGTTGTGCTTGAGAGCGTCGTAGGCCGCGATATTGAGGCCGATCATGGCCAGCTTTTCGTTCTTGAACAGGGCCCAGGAGCCGGTGGTGAAGTCCTGGCAGCGGGTTCCAACGGCGATCACCAGATCCGTGTCTTCGGCAATGGCATTGGCTGCCGATGTGCCCGTCACGCCGACGGAGCCGAGCGCCAGGGGATGCGTCTCGTCGATGGCCGATTTGCCGGCCTGCGTGACGACGATGGGAATACCATGAGCTTCGGCAAAAGCGGCCAGTTCCTTCGTCGCCTGCGAATAGAGCACGCCGCCGCCGGCAAGAATGACCGGCTTTTCGGAGCGGCGGATCAGTGCAATGGCATTGGCAAGTTCGTCTGTATCCGGCTGCGGACGGCGCGGCACCCAGACATGTTCCTCGAAGAAGCTTTCCGGATAATCGAAGGCTTCGGCCTGCACGTCCTGACACAGCGAAAGCGTCACAGGACCGCAATCGAGGGGATCGGTCAGCACCTGCATGGCGCGCTTCAGCGCCGATATGATTTGTTCCGGCCGCGTGATGCGGTCGAAATAGCGCGAGACGGGGCGGAAGGCGTCATTGGCCGACACGGTGCCGTCACCGAAATCCTCGATCTGCTGCAGTACCGGATCGGGGGCGCGGTTGGCAAAGACGTCGCCGGGCAGGAAGAGAACGGGGATGCGATTGACGTGTGCGACGCCGGCGGCTGTCACCATATTCAGTGCGCCGGGGCCGATGGAGGTCGTGCAGGCCATGAAGCGCTGGCGGAAGCTTGCCTTGGCATAGGCAATAGCAGCATGGGCCATGCCCTGCTCGTTGTGAGCGCGGAAGGTCGGCAGCTCCTCGCGTACCTGATAGAGCGCCTCGCCGATGCCGGCGACGTTGCCGTGACCGAAGATCGCCCAGACGCCGCCGAAAATCGGCTGCTTCTGCCCGTCGATGATGGTCATTTGCTTCTTGAGGAAATGCGTGACGGCCTGTGCCATCGTCAATCGGATCGTCTTGCCCATCGGGCGCCTCCCAAATGCTTGTTTCTTACAGGCCGCGGGTTTTAAGCCACGCTTGCGTCAATTGCCGGAAGCGGCCGGCCATATCGGCAATCGCTTCCTCGTCGTTCATGCCGCCCGACAGCCACGCGCGGGCCGCATCGGAGAAGATGGTCCGCCCGACGGCGAAACCCTTGACCGAGGGGGCGGCCAGCGTCGCCTCGAAACTGCGGATCAGTTCCTCCGCCGGTGCCTCCAGGCCAAGCAGCACGATACCTCGGCACCATGGATCATTTTTGGCGATCACGGCATCGATTTTTTTCCAGGCAGCCGTCGATTCCTGTGGCTCCAGCTTCCACCAATCCGGCTTGATGCCGAGCGCGTAGAGCTCTTCCATAGCCGTCGGAATCGTATCGTCGGTCAGCGGTCCGTTCTTGCTGGCAATGATTTCGACCAGAAGCTCGCGGCCAACCTTGCGCGCGGCCTCGAACAGTGTCCGCAGCTTCTCTTGCTGTTCCGCCTTGAGCTCCTTCGGATCGTCGGGGTGATAGAAGCACAGGCATTTGATGCAGTGATTGAGCGGCCATTCGACGAGTTGGGAGCCGATATCCTGGCTGAACTCGAACTTTAGCGGCTTCGATCCTGGCAGCTCGACGGGGCGGCCGATCCAGGAGAAATTCTTGGTTGCCGCATCGAAGAAGGCGTCGCGCCCGAAGCGTTCATCGATCAGCATGCCATAGCCCTGGCGGCCATCGGCCACCCGTGCTGCCGCCTCGACGGCCAGCCGCTTGAAGGCGACAATCCTGTCGTAACCGACGCTTAGCTCATCGCAGACGCTGACGAGCTGCGAGCGGTGGTCGATCGCAAGCGCCATCAGCAGCGGGATTTCGTCGCCGCGACGGGTCGTCGCCCAATGAATGTGATTGATCGCCTCGTCCTTGCGTAGCGCCCTGTGTTTGCTGCCCGTCTTCAGGAAGAAATCGAGTTCCGTCCAGGTCGGATATTCCGGTGAGCAGAGCAGGCGGGAGACGGCGAAGGCGCCGCAGGCATTCGCCCAGGTGGCGCAGGTCTTCAGCGGCTCGCCGCGCAGATAGCCGCGCAGGAAGCCCGACATGAAGGCATCGCCCGCACCGAGAACATTGAAGACCTCGATCGGGAAACCCTGGCCGACGATGCCGGCTTCGAGATCGTCGGAGATCGGGCCGTCGTAGACGATGCAGCCCATCGCGCCGCGCTTGAGCACGATGGTCGCTGGAGAAAGGCGGCGGATTTCCTTGAGCGCGCCGAGCACGTTGTCGACGCCCGAGCCGATCATGATCTCTTCTTCCGTGCCGACGATCAGGTCGCAATCCGGCAGCGTCTCCCTCATCTTCGAGGAAACGCGATCCGATTTCACATAGCGCTCGAAGCCCTCGGCATGGCCGGCAAGACCCCATAGATTTGGCCGGTAGTCGATGTCGAAGATCACCTTGCGGCCGTTCGCCTTGGCGATGCGGATCGCCTTGCGCTGTGCCGCTTCGGTATTGGGTTTGGAGAAATGCGTGCCGGATACGAGAACGGCACCCGAAGACTTGATGAAGCCTTCGTCGATATCGTCTTCGTTCAGCGCCATGTCGGCGCAGTCTGAGCGATAGAAGATCATCGGCGAGACGCCTTCGGCCTCGACCGCCAGCAGCACCAGCGCCGTCAGCCGCTCCTTGTCCGTCGCGATCCCATCGACGGCCACGCCCTCGCGTGCCGCCTGTTCACGGATGAAGCGGCCCATCTGCTCGTCGCCGACGCGGGTGATGAGGCCGGATTTCAGGCCGAGCCGCGCGGTGCCGATGGCGATATTGGCCGGGCAGCCGCCAACCGACTTGGCAAAAGAGGCTATGTCTTCCAGGCGCGAGCCGATCTGCTGGCCGTAAAGGTCGACGGAGGACCGGCCGATAGTGATCACATCGAGTTTTGTCTCCGGCTGTGCGCCAGGATTGTCGTGTGCCATGATGTCCTCCCGTCGGGGCATGACCTCTTCTGCTTTTCAGCCTGCGCCGAGATCATGCGTTATTGATAGTGCCGGTATGCATTTCGTCCCGGTTGCGATGGATTGGACGGCCATCTCCCGCGGCCGTGATCCTGGTTGTAGTGAAACATTGGTTCCGAGATTTTGTCAATTCGGAATGTTTATTCCATTTTCGTTTTATCGGCTTTTGTCGCAGCTTTTCGCCGGCGCTCGGCAATGGCAACCGGAAAGGCCATGATCAACGCCATCGATGCCGACAGCGAGCGGAAACCGGCAAAATCGGCTTCCGCCACTTCAAACCAGTAATCCGCGCAGGCGGTAAGCGGCGAGAAGGCCGAATCGGTAATGGCGATGACGGGCACGTTGCGCGCAGCGAGGTCCTGCGCCTGCGCCAAACTGTCGGCTGCATAGGGCGAAAAGCTCGCGGCGATCGCTGCGTCCTTCTCTGTGGCGAAGCGGGTGATCTCGCCGTCGATGCCGTTCGGCGAGGCGACGATCTGATGACGTATGTTGAGCTTGGAAAAGGCATAGGTCATATGTGCCGTCAGCGGATAGGAGCGGCGCTTGGCGATCAGATAGATCGTCTCGGCCGCTGCAAGCACGTCGATGGCTTTGGCAAAAGTGTCGGTCTCGATGGTTGCGGCGAGCTTGTTGACGGATTGGCTCGCCGCAGAGAGGAAGCCCGAGAGAATAGTGGCTTCTTCGTTCTCTACGCCGGAGCGTTCGAGCGTTACCAGCCGCTCCTCATAGCTCAGCGTCCGGTCGCGCAGCCGTTCGCGAAAGATGCTCTGAAGATCGGAAAAGCCCTCATAGCCGAGGTGATGGGCAAGGCGCACCAGCGTGGAAGGTTGAACTTCGGCGGCAGTGGCGATGCTCGCCGTCGTGCCGAAGGCGATCTCATCGGGATTGCCGAGCGCGAAGGCGGCGACCTGCGCGAGGCGCTTTGGCATGGCGTTCTTGCGCTCGATGATGATGCTGCGCAGGCTTTCGAAGTCGCGCGGCACCCTGGTTTGCGTCTCGACATTATTGTCCATGCGCCGTCCTTCAGCTCCCCACATGCCCGCAATGAAACATATATTCCATATTTACAACGATACCGGATTTTGAATCGTTCGGCACGAATAATTTTAAGCTAATGAATTTACATATATAAATACGGGTTTTCGTCATTTCGGATCGAAGTCGATACCATGAGTGCGCTTGTCAAAACGGTCTAAATATTCCAAAAATCATCCACTTCGGGAGAAGATGTGAGGAGGAAAGGCAAATGAAGCCATTGGGCGTTGGATTGATCGGCACCGGTTATATGGGCAAATGCCATGCGCTAGCCTGGAATGCGGTCAAAACAGTATTCGGTGATGTCGCGCGGCCGCGCCTCGTGCATCTCGCCGAAGCCAATGCCGATCTGGCAAAGGCGCGTGGTGACGAATTCGGCTTCGAAAAGGCAACGGCCGACTGGCGCGATCTCATCGCCGATCCTGATGTCGACGTCGTCTCGGTCACGACCCCCAACCAGTTCCATCCGGAAATGGCGATCGCAGCCCTCGAAGCTGGCAAGCACGTTTGGTGCGAAAAGCCGATGGCGCCGTCCTATGGCGATGCCGAGCGCATGCTGGCCGCAGCCAAGGCCTCCGGCAAGGTCGCCATCCTCGGTTACAATTATATCCAGAACCCGGTGATGCGTCACATCAAGGCGCTGATCGCAGAAGGGGCGATCGGCGCGGTTAATCACATCCGCGTCGAGATGGATGAGGATTTCATGGCCGATCCGAACGGTCTCTTCTATTGGAAGAGCGAACTTGCTTCCGGTTACGGCGCTTTGGATGATTTCGCGGTGCATCCGCTTTCGCTTCTCTGGTTCCTGTTCGGCCATGTCGAGGCTGTCATCACCGATATGGTGAAGCCCTATGCCGAACGGCCGCTGAAGGATGGCGGCACCCGCACCGTCGAAAATCACGATCTTGCGAATGTGCTGATGCGGCTTGGCGGCGGCATTTCCGCCGTGCTCATGGCCAACCGTTCTGCCTGGGGCCGCAAGGGCCGGATCGCCCTGCAGATCTTCGGCTCCAAGGGCTCGATCTCCTATGATCAGGAGCGCATGAACGAATTCGAGCTCTATCAGGCCGACGGCAGGGACAGTGAACAGGGCTTCCGCAAGGTGCTGGCCGCACCCGCGCACAAGCCCTATGACCGTTTCATCCCGGCACCCGGTCATGGTCTCGGCTTCAACGATCTGAAGATCATCGAGTGCCGGGAGTTGATCCGCGCCATATCAGGCGAGGCTGCGTCAGTCGTGGCTTTCAAAGACGGCCTGCGCATCGAAAAATCGGTACACGCCATGGCCCAATCCTTCCACGAACACCGCTGGGTCGAAATATCAAGCTGAGCGTTTGGCCTAATTTTCTCCCGATCCGGGGCGCAGGGTCAGCCGTGATTGACGCTTGCGGATGCAGGCGTTACCCCTGAAGTCCAAAGGCGGCCTTCCGCGCAACGCGGAAGGAGCGCCATAATAACAATGGAGTACGGATCGTGACGGGCAGATTGGTCATTGTCGGGGCCGGGCAGGCGGGTTTCGCGCTTGCGGCCAAGTTGCGTGGGCTGGGTGATTCGCGGCCGATCACCATCGTCGGTGCCGAGGAAAACCTTCCCTACCAGCGCCCACCTTTGACCAAGAAGTACCTGCTCGGCGAGATGGCTTTCGATCGCCTGCTGTTCCGGCCTGAACATTGGTACACCGACAATAATGTCGAGATCCGCGTGTCCACCTGGGTCGAGCAGATCGATCGCGCCGCAAAGCAGATCGTCATGCAGGACGGCTCCAGGCTGGATTACGAGACCCTAGCGCTTGCGACTGGCTCGACGCCGCGCCGCCTGCCGCCCTCCGTCGGCGGCGCGCTCGAAGGCGTCTATCTCGCCCGTGACAAGCGAGACGCCGATCTTCTTGCCGGCGAAATGCGCCCAGGCCGCCGGGTGCTCATCATCGGTGGCGGCTATATCGGGCTTGAGGCCGCTGCTGTCGCGCGCCATCGCGGCCTTGAGGTCACGCTCATCGAGATGGGCGACCGGATATTGCAGCGAGTGGCGGCCAAGGAAACCGCCGATATTTTCAGAGCCATTCATCAAAAGCACGATGTCGTCATTCGCGAGAAGACCGGCCTGAAGCAGCTCATCGGGCGTAACGATCATGTCACCGCCGCCGAATTGTCCGACGGGTCTACCATCGACGTCGATTTCGTCGTCGTCGGCATCGGCGTCGCCCCGAATGACAGGCTTGCCAAGGAGGCCGGTCTCGAGGTCGGCAACGGTATCGTCGTCGATTCGTTCGCCCGCACCTCCGATCCCACGATCTTCGCTATGGGCGATTGCGTAGAATTGCCCTGGGAGGGCGGCCGCATCCGGCTCGAATCGGTGCAGAACGCCGTCGATCAGGCTGAGGCCGCGGCGGGAATCATAGCCGGCGGCGAAAAAGCCTATGATCCAAAGCCCTGGTTCTGGTCGGATCAATATGACGTCAAGCTGCAGATCGCCGGCTTCAATCTGGGTTACGACGAGACCCTTCTGCGTCCCGGTGCTCGCGAGGGCGCGGCTTCCGTCTGGTATTTCAAACAGAGCCGCTTCATCGCTGTCGACGCGATAAACGACGCGAAGGCTTATGTGACCGGCAAGAAGCTGCTGGAAACCGGCGCCAATCCATCCAGAGAGATCCTTGCCGACCCGGCCGCGGATTTGAAGCAGCTGCTGGCTTGATGTGAATTTTCGAGCCGGCCGGAGCGTGGTTCGGTCGACAATCGCCTGTTGCTGAATCATGGAAAGAACGTACACAAGCGCGAAAAAGCGCTTGCGTCGATAAATGAATGGCCCTATCAGGGCCGCACCGGAGAGGTGGCCGAGTGGTCGAAGGCGCTCCCCTGCTAAGGGAGTATACCAGAAATGGTATCGTGGGTTCGAATCCCATCTTCTCCGCCATTTTCCTGATTATCCTATCCTACAGGCGACGGCCCGCGATCTTGGCGCTGCGCCAAGTCGATCAAGGTCAGTTATTTCTGCCTGCAAAGCCTTCGTAGCGCTTCAGATATGCTATCAGCGCTCTAAGCTTCGGAGCCATGTTCCGTCGATTGGGATAGTAGAGGTAGAAGCCCGGAAAATAGGGGCAATATTCCTCCAGGATCGGCACCAGTTCGTTTCTGCCGATGAAGGCGCGGAAGCTTTCCTCCATCCCGAAAGTGATTCCCGCTCCGGCGACAGCCAGCCTGATCATCACGTCCATGTCATTCGTCGTCACCTCTGGCGCGACCTCCACCCGGAATTCCTTACCTTCCTCGGCAAACTCCCAACGATAGGGGACAGCCTTTGGTGAGGATCGCCAGCCTATGCATCGATGCATCGAGAGTTCTTTCGGATGCGTGGGGATGCCGAATCGGTCGCGATAGGCCGGGGAGCAGACGGCCAATTGCCGCTCGTTGCCGGCGACGGGTACGGCAATCATGTCCTGCTCGATGACTTCGCCAAGCCGGACGCCTGCGTCGTAGCCTTCCGATACGATGTCGAATTCCTCGTCCGTGACGGTGATGTCGAGCTGAATCTCGGGATTGGCGTCCGCAAAGCCTGCGAGAAAGTCGCCGGCGAGAAAACGCTCCGCGATCGACGAGACGGCAAGCCGTAATTGACCGCGAGGTCGGGTGCGCAAAGTCTCCGTCTTTTCCATCGCGGCGCGTATGTCCGAGACTGCCGGCTCCACCTCCGCATAGAGCCGTTCGCCAGCCTCGGTCAGGCTGACGCTGCGGGTTGTGCGCTGCAGCAGCGCGATGCCCATACTCTCCTCCAATCGCCGGATTGTCTGGCTGACTGCCGAGCGGGTAACACCGAGCCTATCGGCAGCGGCGCGAAAATTGCGCTCCTGAGCGACCAGGATGAAGACGGAGAGAGCATTGAGATCGGGCCACATTGGTAACTATTGCTTTCCAAGCTGTCACTGAATGGATGTCTTATCACGACAATGAGGCTCTGTATCCTTCCTGTAGCCGGTTCCAAGAGAACCGTTCAGATAGCTAAGGAGTGATCGCATGCCTATCGATAAAGTCATTCTCATCACCGGTGCCTCCAGCGGCATCGGTGCGGGCATCGCCCGCGAACTCGCTTCTGCCGGCGCAAGGGTCATGCTGGGCGCCAGGCGCATCGACAGATTGGAAGCATTGGCGGCCGAGATACGAGAAAAGGGCGGCACGGTCATGACCCGCAGGCTCGATGTCACCGACAGGGCTGACGTAGCTGCTTTCGCAGAGACGGCACGCCTGGCCTGGGGAGGTGTCGATGTGATCGTCAACAATGCCGGCATCATGCCGCTTTCCCTGATGGCTTCGATGAAGGTCGAGGAGTGGGACAGAATGGTCGACGTTAACATCAAGGGCGTGCTTCATGGCATTGCGGCGGTCCTGCCGGAAATGACGGCGCGTGGTTCCGGCCACATCATCAATATCGCCTCGATCGGGGCGCTGGCCGTCTCTCCGACCGCCGCCGTCTATTGCGCGACCAAGTATGCCGTTCGGGCGATCTCCGATGGGTTGCGGCAGGAATGCCGCGACATCCGGGTCACCTGCATTCATCCGGGTGTCGTCGAGAGTGAGCTGGCCGATACGATCACCGATCCGGCGGCGGCCGAAGCGATGAAATCCTATCGAGCCGTTGCGCTGACTCCCGATGCCATCGGTCGGGCGGTGCGCTTCGCCGTCGAGCAGCCAGATGATGTCGATGTCAATGAGGTCGTCGTGCGCCCGACGCGGGCGGCGCATTGATCCGCTCCCTTGCTCTCATTCTCATCCTGGCAGGCATCCTGTTCGCTTCGCCGGCACTTTCCGAGGATCGAATCCAAATGAAGAAACCGACTCACGCTTACGCCGGCATGTGGGTGACCGCAGATGGTCATATCCGCCATGAGCTCCTGCCGAACGGCCGCTATATCGAGGCGCGGGGCAGCCGTGAGCGTGCCTATCAGGGGCGCTACGTGTTGACAGGGGATCATATCGACTACTGGGACGACACCGGTTTCACCGCCGATGGTGACTTTATCCATGGCGTGCTCCATCACGCCGGGATGATCCTCTATCGAAGGAAATGATGATTCGGAGCGGTGTTTGGTACTCAGCCGCCCTTCCTTTTCCAATGGCTGCTCGCACTTGTCCGAATCGCTCATCCTGGAATCACCCGCGTCCTTGCTTCGTTTTGGGACGCGGGTGGACGTCACCAGTGGCTATTTGTCCGGCGACGAAGCGAGGCTAGTGCCGCAAAGAGCTTGCCGGACCGCGCAAAAATCCGCCGATTAGCCATGGAATGGCCATTTCCCCGCCTTTTTCCAGCTGACTGAAGCTATTCTAGCCGTTGGCGTAAGTGCCCGTAGATTAAGACGTTTCTTAACGAAGTCTAAATAAATGTGGCCACCGTGTCGCCGACTTGTGTCCTTTCAGCAACAGGAATTGCGGAAGGCTTACCCAAATCCCCCTTTCGGAGAAGATGTCGATTGCGTGACAGGCCGCGTCTTGTATTTTCACTCTCGGAAGCGAGGGCGATTGATCGTCCACTTCTTGAAACACGAGGATGGGACAGGGAATGCCTTCGGGTAGTTCTCATTCTTGAGATAAAACTTTGACTGGAGGTCAATATGAACATCAAGAGCCTTCTTCTCGGCTCCGCTGCTGCGCTGGCAGCAGTATCCGGTGCTCACGCGGCTGACGCAATCGTCGCTGCTGAGCCCGAGCCGTTGGAATACGTCCGCATCTGCGACGCATACGGTGCTGGCTACTTCTTCATCCCGGGCACCGAAACCTGCCTCAAGATCGGCGGTAAGGTTCGTACCGAAGGTAAGTGGTACGATGCTTACGACGCAGACAGCCACAATGGCACTCTCTGGCACACGCGTGCTGAGCTGCAGCTGCAGACGGCAACCGACACCGAATACGGTCCGCTGAAGACCAACACTGAGCTGCGTTGGGACTGGAACGACGGCAACGCGACGTCGACCAACCTGCTGCATGCCAGCATCAGCCTCGGTGGCTTCACCGTTGGTAAGGAAGACTCGCAGTTCAACGTCTTCACCGGCTACGCCGGCGACGTCATCAACGACGACGTGGTCTATGACGGTCCGTACGAACTGAACCAGATCACCTACAACTACGACGCCGGCAACGGCTTCACGGCTGTGATCTCGGTTGAAGACAGCAACTCGGGCGCTGGCGCCACGGGTGCAAACGGCGAAGACAGCACGAACCACTACCTGCCTGACGTTGTTGCCGGTGTTGGCTACAAGGCTGGCGCATGGGCCTTCAAGGTCGTTGGCGGTTACGACTCGATCGTCGAAGAAGGCGCTATCAAGGCTCGCGTAGACGCTGACTTCGGCGTATTCTCGGCCTTCTTGATGGGCGGCTGGAACACCGACGGCGACAAGCTCAACAAGTACGCTGGTGCTGGCAGTGAAGGCATCGGCTGGGGCGACTGGGCCGTATGGGGCGGCGTTGGCGTACCGGTCAACGAAAAGCTGAAGTGGAACCTCCAGCTCGCTTACACCGACTCCAAGGTCTTCGCCGCTACCACGAACGTCAAGTGGAACCCGGTTAAGAACCTGCTCATCGAGCCGGAAGTCTCCTACACCAACTGGGACTCCATCAACAAGGACCAGTGGGCTGGTATCCTCCGCTTCGAGCGCTCGTTCTAATCTGATTTGACTTCGGTCATATGAGATTTCTCACTTCGGTGAGGAAAAGCCCGGTCGAAAGGCCGGGCTTTTTGCGTTATCGGCAGCCGCATTTCTTCTGATCTTGAAGATGATGCGACCATTTTGGTATGGCGCATTTTTCTCTGCGGATATTGCCCTCCGCGCGAAAGTTCTTTCCGTGTAATTTTAAGCAGAATTCGCTCCGGGTGCTTCGGAAGTATGACAGATTTGCGACGTGATTTTTGTGCAACGCACTCTTTTGAAACAGCTGTCACAATTGCTCATAGTTTGTCTCTGATATTGCTCTGAAAAAAACGATCTGTAGGTTCCAAATCGGAAGCAAGACTTAGCGTCTTGGTTCTCCCGGATCAGGGGTCAACTTTTAAAGCTAGGTGGGGTAGGGCGCGTCGTTTTTTGCGATGTGATTTCTCATACCTAATTGATATTGAAACTGGAGTTACTATGAACATCAAGAGCCTTCTTCTCGGCTCCGCTGCTGCGCTGGCAGCAGTATCCGGTGCTCACGCGGCTGACGCGATCGTCGCTGCCGAGCCCGAGCCGCTGGAATACGTTCGCATCTGCGACGCATACGGTGCTGGTTACTTCTTCATCCCGGGCACCGAAACCTGCCTCAAGATCGGCGGCCGCGTTCGTACCGAAGGCGGCTGGTACAACGCCTACAAGGCTGGCCAGGACGCTGGTGGCCGCGGCACCTATTGGCATACCCGCGCTGAACTCTCTCTCGACACCGCGACCGACACCGAATACGGCCCGCTAAAGACCAATACCGTTGTTCGTTGGGACTGGAATGACGGCAACGCGACCACGACCAAGCTGCTTTGGGCCAACATCAGCCTCGGCGGTTTCCTCGTCGGTAAGGCTGATTCGGTCTACTCGACCTTCACCGGTTACGCCGGCGACGTCATCAACGACGACGTGATCGAATACGGCATCAACAACACCGACGAACTGAACCAGATCACCTACAAGTACGACGCCGGCAACGGCTTCACGGCTGTGATCTCGGTTGAAGACAGCAACTCGGGCGCTGGCGCCAAGGGTGCAAACGGCGAAGACAGCACGAACCACTACCTGCCTGACGTTGTTGCCGGTGTTGGCTACAAGGCCGGCGCATGGCAGTTCCGCGTCGTCGGCGGCTACGACTCGATCGTCGAAGAAGGCGCTGTCAAGGCTCGCGTCGATGCCGACTTTGGCGTTCTCACCGCTTTCGTTATGGGCGGCTGGAACACCGATGGCGACAAGCTCAACAAGTATGCCGGTGCTGGCGGTGCTGGCCTCGGCTGGGGTGACTGGGCCGTATGGGGCGGCGTTGGCGTTCCGATCAACGACAAGCTGAAGTGGAACCTGCAGCTTTCCTACGACGATCTGAAGACTTTCGCTGCAACGACGAACGTCAAGTTCAATCCCGTCAAGGACCTGCTGATCGAGCCGGAAGTGACCTACGTCAACTATGACGCCGTCAACAAGGACACCTGGGCTGGTATCCTGCGCTTCCAGCGCACCTTCTAATTCGGTCGCCGAATCGAATTTGACAGATCTTCCGATCAGACCTCCGATCGGAAGAGGGAAGGCCCGGTTTCCCACCGGGCCTTCTTGTTTCATAAGGACTGAACGATTTCAGGCTTTGTCCTCAAAGCCCCGAGATGAAAGCGCCGATTGCCTCTGGAATGTCGCCGAGATGCAGGATGGGAGCGTGTCCTTGTCCGTCGGCGATCTTAACGACGATGCCTGGATGGCGTTTTGCCATTTCATCTATCGTGGATTGCGTCAGCAGCTTCGAATTCTCGCCGCGAATCACCATCAGCGGAATATGCTGAAATCCTTGAAACTGCGCCCATAAGTCGGGAATCGGCGCGTCCAGATCGAGTACCTGCATCTGGAGCGCGATGGCAGGATCGTAGTCAGCGACAGGTTTCTCGTCGACAACCGTGTAGATCGCTCGGGCCATGTCCCACCAGTCCTCTTCGGCAAGCGCGGTAAAGGCATTCCCATGGTTTTCGCGCAGGATTTCGACCGCCTCGCTCCAGTTGGCGGGCCTCTTGTCACGATTTAGATAATCGCGGATATCCGCCAGCCCATTCCTCTCCAGGAGGGGGCCAATATCGTTGAGAATGACCGCTTTCAGGATGTCCGGCCGACTGGCCGCGATCATATGCAGAACCAGCCCACCGCGTGAGGTGCCGATGAAGATGGCTTGCGAGATATCGAGAGCGGCGCAAACGGTCAGGACGTCCTGCGCTTCGACGGCGAGATTGTAGTGGGACTTGTCGGGATCCCGTTCGGAGAGGCCACGTCCGCGGGCGTCGAGTGTAATCACCCTGTGTGGGCCTAAGGAATCCTGCGACAGAAGCAGCGACAACTGGTGAAAATCGCGCGAGTTGCGTGTGAGCCCCGGCAGGCAGAAGACAGGCGGCCGGTTGTGCGCCGTCGCTTCGCTGCAGGCATAATCCCGCACATAAAGCTTCAAACCGTCCCCGGCCGCGATCGTTCTGGCAAGGAAGCCGCTTTCACCGTCGCTGCGCATGTATCACTCCCTCAAGTTTCGGATATTGCGAGGGATGTAACGGCATTTCCGCAGCACGCACAACTAGGGTTACCGGCTAGCCGCGACCGCTTATCAGATCGTGTACGATGTCGGCTTTCTGCCCCAGTCGCGCCTTGTACACCTGATAGTTTTCCATCACGCGCTGCACGTAGTTGCGGGTCTCCGGGAAGGGGATGCGCTCGATCCAGTCGATCACGTCGTCGAGCGACTTGCCGCGCGGATCGCCATAGCGGCTGATCCATTCCGGCACCTTGTTCGGCCCTGCATTGTAGGCGATGAAGGTCAGGATGTAAGATCCGCCGAAGGTGTCGATCTGCTCGCCGAGATAATGGGCGCCGAGCGTGGCGTTATAACCGGCATCCTGCGTCAGCTTGTCGGCGGAATAGGTTATGCCGTGCCGGCCGGCAACGGCCTTTGCCGTCTTCGGCAGCAACTGCAGCAGGCCACGGGCATTGGCAGAGGAAACGGCGGCCGGATTAAAGGCGCTTTCCTGCCGGGCGATGGCATAGGCGAGTGCCTTGCCCGAGCCCGAAATATTGGCGTTGTCCGGAATGACGCCGATCGGGAAGGCGAGGGCTGCAACGTCGATGCCGCGCCCATAGGCGATCTTGCCGATCTGCAGCGAAAGCTGGTGATTGCCGGAACGCTCGGCGCGGGCGGTCAGCATGGCGACTTCGCCGGGGCTATCCAGCTGTTTGGCGAGAGCGCGATAGAGCGCGTCGGCGCGCCATCCGTGCCCAGCCGCCTCAAGCCGCGAAATCGCCTGCACCGCCTCGCGTGTCTGGAAGCGCTGGCGATCCGTAGCGGAGGGCGAGGGATAGGTGACATCAAGGGTAGGGCGGCCAAGCTTCTCAGCGGCAAGTTGGCCGTAGAAAGTGCTCGGATAGGAGGCGGCCTTCGCATAAAAATCGGCAGCCTTGCCCGGTCCGCCTACCTCTGCTGCCCGGCCGAGCCAATACCAGCCGCGCGATTGCGAGATCGGTCCGTTCGAGACCTGCAGTATCTTGCGGAAATGGGCTGACGCGTTTGCGCCGTCCTGTAAGCCGCGCAGAGCGTACCAGCCGGCGTGGAATTCGGCCTCGCCGATATCCTGCGGGCTTTCTGCAACGCTGGCGTCGACGATGCGATAGGCGGCCTTGAATTCACCCTGATCCACCAATCCGCGGCTGACGATGCGCTGCTCGGCCCACCATGCGCCGGGGCTGACAAGCACGCTGCGGTCTTTGGGCATCTGCGCCAGAAGACTGGCGGCATCGTCATATTTGTTCTGGCGGCGCAGGTTCTCGATCCGCATGAAGAGGTAGGCGGGATCCTTGCGCAATTGCGCATCCACGCCTGCAATCAGCGCATCGGCTTTCGGCGAGCGGTCATTGACGGCCGCCCACGCCTTGTAGAGTGATTGCGCCCTGCCGAGATCGCCGAAGCGTTTGGCCTGTGCCGTCCGGTCGCGGTAAAGCAGATAGTCCATGCGAGCCTTGTGATCGGCGGGCGAAAGCAGGCTGGCGAATTCCGCAAGGATCTTGTCTTCGAGAGGCTTGTCCAATGGCTCATCGCGCCAGATCTTGCGGATCAGCTTTCCGGCCTGCGCCGACGCGCCGCGTGCCATAAGAGCACGCGAGAGGATGATGCTGCCCTCCACGGTCTCCGGCTGCGAGTTGCCGAAGGCGGCCAGGACCTGATCCGTCGCCGGATTTTCCGTGTAAAGCGCCCGCTCGGAATTGGCGCGCAGGCTGCCAAGCCCCGGCCAGCCGACAAGCTCGCGGGCGGCGGCGGCAATCTCGCCGGAGGGGATGCCCGGCTGGCCTGAAGTGGCGATTGCCCAGGTCAGGATATGGCGGTCGAGCGTGCCTTCGCTCATGCCATTGCGAATGGCGAGCGCCTGCATCGGGTTCTTGTTGGAAAGGGCGTCGAGGCCTGCCTTCAGGTCGCCGCTAACGGGGGCGATAGCGCCGCTGCGCGGGATCGCGGCCGTGCTCATGGGATCCGGCGCCATGGCGACATAGGCGTTGGCGCTCGTCGGTATCTGCTGGCCGGGAAATTGCGAGGCAACGGCGCCCCAGGCGACCGCCAAGCCCACGGCGGTCCAGATCATGACAGGTCTCTTCATCCGGCTACTCACAAAACAAAAGGCCCCTTCCATTTGCCAAATGCAATATTAACGAAACCTTACCGGTGGTCCGAATTTCAATCAATTATGATATCGGAAACTGCCCTTTACCATTCAAAGCGTGCTTGTCGCCGTCAAGCCTGCGCTTTATGGTGCGCGGATTCATAACCATGGATTGCGGCTGAAGCATGAATGCCGCGCCGCTAGGAGACTTGCATGTTCCAGGGATCCATTCCCGCTCTCGTTACGCCCTTTACTGACGCCGGCAAGGTGGATGAGGCTTCCTTCGCCTCGCATGTCGACTGGCAGATAAAAGAGGGCAGCAAGGGACTGGTGCCCGTGGGTACGACGGGTGAATCGCCGACCCTGTCGCATGACGAGCACAAGCGCGTCGTCGAGCTCTGCATCGAGATCGCCAATAAGCGGGTCCCTGTCATGGCGGGCGCGGGTTCGAACAATACCCGCGAGGCGATCGAGCTGGCGCAGCATGCCGAAAAGGTTGGCGCCAATGCGGTTCTTGTCGTCACGCCCTACTACAACAAGCCGACCCAGAAGGGGCTTTACGCGCATTTCGCCGCGATCGCGGAGGCGGTGAAGCTGCCGATCTATATCTATAACATTCCCGGCCGTTCGGTTGTCGACATGACGCCGGAGACGATGGGCGCGCTTGCCAAGTCCTATTCCAATATCGTCGGTGTCAAGGATGCGACCGGCAAGATCGAGCGTGTCTCCGAGCAGCGTATCAGCTGCGGCCGCGATTTCCGCCAGCTTTCCGGCGAGGATGCCACGGCGCTCGGCTTCAACGCCCATGGCGGCGTCGGCTGCATCTCGGTCACGGCCAACGTCGCACCGCGTCTTTGCGCCGAATTCCAGGCGGCGACGCTCGCCGGTGACTATGCCAAGGCTCTGGACTATCAGGATCGATTGATGCCGCTGCACAAGGCGATCTTCCTCGAGCCCGGCCTTTGCGGTGCCAAATACGGTCTCTCCCGGCTTGGCCGCATGAGCCGCAATGTCCGCTCACCGCTGCTGTCGACCCTGGAGCCGGGCACGGAGGCTGCGATCGATGCGGCCCTGCGCCACGCCGGCCTCTTGAACTGACGCTATTCGAGGCCATTACCAAACTCTGCCGGACCGCTCTCTTCACAAGGAGGGCGGTCTCGCTTATTTAGGGACTAGGATGTGGCGCACCTCTGGTTGCTGCCGGAACGACGCAGGAAAAGAAGAAGAATCATGGCACCCAAAGGCAGCCAGCGCGTGGTGAACAAGGTCGTGGCGGAAAACCGCAAGGCCCGCTTCAACTACGAGATCATCGATACCTATGAGGCTGGTCTCGTGCTGATGGGCACCGAGGTCAAGTCGCTGCGTGAAGGCAAGGCCAATATCGCCGAATCCTACGCTTCGGACGAAGGCGACGAAATCTGGCTGATCAACTCGTATCTGCCGGAATACCTGCAGGCGAACCGTTTCAATCACGAGCCGCGCCGTCGCCGCAAGCTGCTGCTTTCCAGCCGCGAAATTGGCCGGCTGCGTTCGGCGATCAATCGCGAGGGCATGACCCTGGTGCCGCTGAAGATCTACTTCAACGACCGGGGCCGCGCCAAGTTGGAATTGGCTCTCGCCAAGGGCAAGAAGCTGCATGACAAACGCGAATCCGAGAAGGAGCGCGATTGGAACAGGCAGAAGAGCCGCCTGCTCAAGGACAATGGGTGAGGGTGAGAAGCGATCGGGCAAAGCCCGAGCAATCGATCCAGTGAATCGATTGCAGCGACGAGCGCCCTGAGCCTCAGCGAGGGGCTGGCTGTCGCAGCAAACGCAAAACGCTTTCACCGCGCGCAACTAGCCCTGGGCAGAGACAGCTGCGCATGAATCGATTGCGCGACGAACGCCCTGAGCCCTAGCGAAGGCCGGCTGTCGCGGCAAACGCGAAACGCTTTCTGCCGCGTGCAGCGAACCCGCCTAATGCAGTCCCTAACTATTCCTCGGATTCCGCAGCGGTGTGACCTCCCTCGGGAGCGCGTGCAGGCCGTTCCGAGGCTTCGCGGCCGATCTCGGCCTTCAGCGAGACAAGGTCGATGAAATGGTCGGCCTGACGACGCAGATCGTCGGCGATCATCGGCGGCTGAGTCGACATGGTCGAGATCACCGAAACCTTGCGTCCGCGGCGCTGGAGGGCTTCCACGAGGGTCGTGAAGTCGCCGTCGCCGGAAAAGATCACCAGATGGTCGACGGTCTCGGATTGCTCCATGGCGTCGATCGCCAGCTCGATGTCCATGTTGCCCTTGATCTTGCGGCGTCCCATGGAATCCGTAAATTCCTTGGCCGGCTTGGTGACGACCTTGTAGCCGTTATAGTCGAGCCAATCGATCAGTGGGCGGATGGAGGAATATTCCTGATCTTCGATGAGAGCGGTGTAATAATAGGCCCGCAGCAGATAGCCGCGTTTCTGAAATGCCTTCAGCAGCTTGCGGTAATCGATATCGAAGCCGAGGCTCTTGGACGCAGCGTAGAGATTGGCGCCATCTATAAAGAGTGCAATTTTTTCGCGTGGGTCAAACATTGCTTACTTATCCACTGTTATAAAAACGTAATCACTTCATTCAAACGCTAGCTAAAACAATGCCTTGTAAGGCGTTGCAGAATAATTCGTATTACTTTATGAATTATTCATATAACCGAGATTTAGGGCACGCAATGGGATATTCCAAGCAACTTCCGGTGGAAATCGCCGTTTGTCTAGGGGAATTTTAGCACTTTCCCGGGGGCTGCAAAGGCGCTGAAACAGGAAAAACTTGAATTTGCCATCGTTTGCTTGTATCGGCGTGCTACTCCGAGACATGATGACGACATCACGACCGCAAAGGACAGGCAATGGCCCGTGTCACAGTAGAAGATTGCATTGATAAAGTAGAGAACCGGTTCGAGCTCGTGCTGCTCGCCAGCCATCGCGCCCGTCTGATTTCGCAGGGCTCGTCGATCACCATCGACCGCGATAACGACAAGAACCCGGTCGTCGCGCTGCGCGAAATCGCCGACGAGACGCTGTCGCCTGATGATCTCAAGGAAGACCTGATCCATTCGCTGCAGAAGCATGTCGAAGTGGATGAGCCTGAGCCCGATCCGGCAAGCCTCCTGGCAGCAGGTGCTTCTACCACCAGCGAAGAGGAAGAGGACGCTCCTGAAGCCGTTACTTTCGACCAGATGTCGGAAGAAGAACTTCTGGCCGGCATCGAAGGTCTGGTTCCGCCGGAAAAAAGCGACGATTACTGATCGTCGATCTTGATGCTCCGGGCAGGAGCGATATGATGACAAGATGCGTGCGCCGGTCAGATGACTGGCGCGCTTTTGTTTTTGCGGGAGTAGCTTCGGAATGATGCGGCAATACGAGCTTGTTGAGCGCGTGCAGAAATACAAGCCCGATGCCAACGAAGCTCTTCTCAACAAAGCCTATGTTTATGCGATGCAGAAGCATGGCCAGCAGAAACGTGCCAGCGGCGATCCCTATATTTCCCATCCTCTCGAAGTTGCTGCGATCCTGACGGATATGCGTCTGGATGAATCGACCATCGCAGTCGCTCTTCTCCACGATACGATCGAGGATACGACGGCGACGCGCGCCGAAATCGACGAGATGTTCGGCGAGGACATCGGTCGCCTGGTCGAGGGCCTGACGAAGATCAAGAAGCTGGATCTCGTCACCAAGAAGGCCAAGCAGGCCGAAAACCTGCGCAAGCTGCTGCTTGCCATTTCCGACGACGTACGCGTGCTTCTGGTCAAGCTTGCCGACCGCCTGCACAATATGCGCACGCTCGATCACATGTCGCCGGAAAAGCGCGCGCGCATTTCCGAGGAGACGATGGAAATCTATGCACCGCTCGCCGGCCGCATGGGTATGCAGGACATGCGCGAGGAGCTGGAGGAGCTCTCCTTCCGCCATATCAATCCGGAAGCGCATGAGACCGTTACCAAGCGCCTGGAGGAGCTGTCGCGCCGTAATGAAGGGCTCGTCAAGAAGATCGAGACCGAACTGCGCGATCTGCTTGTTGCCAACGGCTTGGCCAATGCCATGGTCAAGGGCCGGCTGAAGAAGCCCTATTCGGTCTTCCGCAAGATGCAGTCGAAGTCGCTCTCTTTCGAGCAGCTTTCCGATATCTACGGCTTCCGTCTTCTCGTCGACGATATTCCGTCCTGCTATCGGGCGCTCGGCATCGTCCACACCCGCTGGCGCGTCGTTCCCGGCCGCTTCAAGGATTATATCTCGACGCCGAAGCAGAACGACTACCGCTCGCTGCACACGACGATTGTCGGCCCTTCCAGTCAGCGCATCGAGCTGCAGATCCGCACGAAGCGCATGCATGAGATCGCCGAATTCGGCATCGCCGCCCACACGCTCTACAAGGACGGCACGAATAGCAACGGCAATGGTGCGGATGGTGAGCTCCTGTCGCGGGAAAGCAACGCCTATTCCTGGCTGCGCCATACGATCGAGGCCTTGGCGGAAGGCGATAGTCCAGAAGAGTTCCTCGAGCACACGAAGCTTGAGCTGTTCCAGGATCAGGTCTTCTGCTTCACGCCCAAGGGCAAGCTGATTGCCCTGCCGCGCGGCGCGACGCCGATCGACTTTGCCTATGCCGTCCATACCAATATCGGTGACACCACAGTAGGCGCCAAGATCAATGGCCGCATCATGCCGCTCGTTACGCGGCTGAACAACGGCGACGAAGTCGAGATCATCCGCTCGGGCGTGCAGGTGCCGCCGGCCGCCTGGGAAGAAATCGTGGTCACCGGCAAGGCGCGCGCCGCCATTCGCCGCGCAACCCGTCTTGCCATCCGCAAGCAATATGCCGGCCTCGGCCACCGCATTCTGGAGCGCACCTTCGAGCGCGCCGGCAAGGTCTTCTCGCGCGATGCCCTGAAGCCTGCCCTGCATCGCCTCGGCCAGAAGGATGTCGAGGATGCGATCGCCGCTGTCGGGCGAGGGGAGATGTCGTCGCTCGATGTCTTGCGCGCCGTCTATCCCGATCATCAGGATGAACGCGTGACCGTGAAGCCCGCGGGCGATGAGGGCTGGTTCAACGTCCGCAGCGCCTCGGGCATGATCTTCAAGATCCCCGGCAAGAACAAGGCCGAGGTTTCCGACGGCGCAGATCTCGATGCGCCGCCGATCCGCGGTATCTCCTCGAATGTAGAGGTGCATTTCGCGCCGACCGGCGCCGTCCCGGGCGACCGCATCGTCGGCATCATGGAAAAGGGCAAGGGCATCACCATATATCCGATCCAGTCGCCGGTCCTGCAGCGGTTCGACGATGAGCCCGAGCGCTGGATCGATGTGCGCTGGGATCTGGACGAAGCCAACAAGTCCCGCTTTGCCGCCCGCATCCTGATCAATGCTCTCAACGAGCCGGGCACGCTTGCAAAGGTCGCGCAGACCGTAGCGGACGTCGACGTCAACATTCGCGTGCTCAATACCGTTCGGGTTGCGGCCGATTTCACCGAAATGGCCCTCGACGTCGAAGTCTGGGATTTGCGCCAGCTCAACCAGCTTCTGGTGCAGCTCAAGGAACTCGATTGCATTGCGACGGTAAAGCGCCTCTACGAGTGATGTCGGCCGATCTCAAAGCAGCCTGCATATTTTGTGATCATTTTATGACCAAATTCGAGCGCATTTCCGGATAGGTATGCGCTATGCGCATGGCTGCGTATATTTCAAAGCGGTGGTAATTAGCCTTTGTCGCGCCTATCTTCTGGTCATCGAAGAAACGAAACTGAAATGAGAGAAGACAATGTTTAGCCCGATCAAGAAAATCGCCCGTGCTCTGCGTGTTCCGAGTGTTGAAGAACGCGAAATGGCTTACCTGAATGGTTCGCATGACCGTTTTGACCTTGAGTATCGTCAGCGTCAGGTCGACCGCGGTCTGTTCCGCACGCGTTAACAGCCATTAATACTTGAAAGACCAGGAGGGGCGCGTCGTTGTTGCGCCCTTGGAGCATCCCGATCTTGCGGGATTGCTGCCCGCCGCTGAAGGGGAACGTCCATTTTCTGCTTCAATAGCAGCTGGTGTTCCAAAAAAGAGCCGTACTTTCGGTTCTTAATCGGTGCATGATACGCTTGGCCGCTCTTGTCACGACGGCCCCCATTGCACTAGATAAGCCGCATGCTGTTTCGCCGCCGAAAACCACTGACATTCAAGGAAAAACTGCGGGAGCACCTTTGGCCTCGCAAGGGTTTTGTCCGCTCGTTCCAATATTTCGGCAAGCGCCTCGTTCGCCTTGCCGCATCGCCGCATTCGGTCGCGGCCGGTTTTGCCGCGGGTATTGTTGTGTCCTGGACGCCGTTCATCGGTGTGCATTTCGTCATGGCGATCATCATCGCATATCTGATCCGCGGCAACGTCATCGCTTCGGCGTTGGGCTGTCTGGCCGCCGGCAATCCGATTACCTACCCCTTCATCTGGGCCCTGACGTGGGAGATCGGCCATCTGATCCTGTCACGCGATAGCGGCGGTCAGGGCGGCAGCATCGATCTGCCCGCGCTTTGGCATAAGGGCGATCTCTCGCAAATCTGGGACCCGGTGTTGAAGCCGATGCTGATCGGCGGCATTCCGCCTGCCATCGTGACGGGCGTGATCGTCTACGCGCTGACTTATTATGGTGTGAAGACCTTCAAGACCCGCCGCAAGGAGCGCCTGATGGAGCGCGCCCGCGAGCGGCTGGCGATTGCCGAGAACGCATCGAGCGTCTGACCCAGACTGATCTTGTCCGGGCCGCCAGGAGGGCCTTCCCATGATTATCGGCATAGGCAGCGACCTTATCGACATCCGCCGGGTTGAGAAGACGATCGAACGTTTCGGCGCCCGGTTCACGGAGCGCTGCTTTACCGATATCGAGCGCGCCAAGTCAGAGCGTCGCAAGAACAGGGCGGCCTCCTATGCCAAGCGCTTTGCCGCCAAGGAAGCCTGCTCCAAGGCTTTGGGCACAGGATTGGCGCAGGGCGTCTTCTGGCGCGACATGGGTGTCGTCAATCTGCCAAGTGGAAAGCCGACCATGCAATTGACCGGCGGTGCCGCAGAAAGGCTGGTTTCCATGCTGCCAGCAAATCACCGCGCTGCCATTCATTTGACGATAACGGATGATTTTCCTCTTGCTCAGGCCTTTGTGATTATCGAAGCGCTGCCGATGGATGCCTGAATCACGACTGTATGTCGCTTTTGGCATCCGCGCCATTGCCGCGATGATATGAAGCGAGTAGACAGTGCCTGAATATAAGTGCGCCGGTGGGGTGCGAAAAAGGAAAAAGACTGCGTGTCCGAGAAAGCCGTAAAACAGCAGAACGCCCTGTGGGAGAATATCAAGGTCATCGTTCAGGCGCTCGTCCTGGCCATGATCATCCGCACGGTTCTCTTTCAGCCATTCACCATTCCGTCCGGCTCGATGATGCCGACGCTTCTTGTCGGGGACTATATCTTCGTCAACAAGTTCGCCTACGGCTACTCCAAGTACTCGCTGCCGTTCTCGCCCGATCTGTTCAGCGGCCGCATTTTGGGCAGCGAGCCGAAGCGTGGCGATGTCGTGGTCTTCCGCTTCCCGCCGAATCCGGATGTTGACTACATCAAGCGCGTGATCGGCCTGCCGGGCGACCGCATCCAGGTCAAGAACGACATTCTCTATATCAACGGCCAGGCCGTTCCGCGCGAGCCGCATGGGACTTTCTCGTCCGACTATAGCCAGGAGCCGGGTGACCATATCGCCGTCTACAGCGAACGTCTGCCCGATACCGGCAAGGTCTTCGACACGCTGGATCTTTCGCCGAATTCGCGTGGCGACAACACCCAGGAATATGTCGTTCCGCCGGCCCATTACTTCATGATGGGCGACAATCGCGACAATTCCGACGATAGCCGTTTCGATGTCGGCTATGTCCCCGCTGAGAACCTGATCGGCCGTGCCAGCGTCATTTTCTTCTCGCTGGGTCACGACACCTCGTTCCGTGAAATCTGGAAATGGCCGACCAATATGCGTTGGGACCGTATTTTCAAGGTTGTCGAATGACGAAGGCACAGACGCTCTCCCAGGCGGATCGTGCCAGGCTTGAGGTCGTTATCGGCCACGAATTCGCCGAAAAGGAGCGTCTCGACCGCGCGCTGACCCATGCCAGCGCGCGTACGCACAAGACGGGCAACTACGAGCGGCTGGAATTTCTCGGTGACCGTGTTCTCGGCCTCTGTATCGCGGAATTGCTTTTCAAGACCTTCGGTGCGGCGACGGAAGGCGAGCTGTCTGTTCGCCTCAACCAGCTCGTGAGTGCAGAGACCTGCGCCGAGGTTGCCGATGAAATGGAGCTGCATCTCTATATCCGCACCGGCGCCGACGTGAAGAAGTTGACGGGCAAGCGGATGCTCAACGTGCGCGCCGATGTCGTCGAAAGCCTGATCGCAGCACTCTACCTGGATGGCGGACTTGAAGTCGCCCGGGCCTTCATCCTGCGCTTCTGGGAGCCCCGCGCCATCCGGCCGGAGGGTGCAAGGCGCGACGCCAAGACGGAGTTGCAGGAGTGGGCGCATGCAAAATTCGGCGTCACCCCGGTCTACAGGGTTGATGATCGCAGCGGACCGGATCATGATCCTCGCTTTACAGTGACCGTGGAAGTCAAGGGAACGGCGCCTGAAACGGGAATAGAACGCTCCAAGCGTGCGGCCGAACAGATGGCGGCGACACGGATTCTGGAGCGCGAAGGTATTTGGCAGCCTCAGTTGACTGAGAAGTGACTGCCGGGGAATAGTGGAAAATGACCAATCAGCAGGACATGCCCGCCGAAGACGGCGCGGTTGAACATATCGGCCCGACGCATTCGGGCTTCGTTGCCCTTATCGGCCCCACCAATGCCGGTAAGTCGACGCTCGTCAACCGGCTCGTCGGCGCAAAGGTCTCGATCGTCAGCCACAAGGTGCAGACGACGCGCGCCATCGTGCGCGGCATCGCCATTCACAACAACGCACAGATCGTTTTCATGGACACGCCCGGCATCTTCAAGCCGCGCCGCCGTCTTGATCGCGCCATGGTGACGTCCGCCTGGGGTGGCGCCAAGGATGCCGATCTCATCATGCTGCTGATCGACAGCGAGCGTGGTCTGCGCGGCGATGCCGAGGCCATCCTGGAAGGGCTGAAAGATGTTTCCCAGCCGAAGATCCTCGTCTTGAACAAGATCGACCGCGTCCGCCGTGAGGACCTGCTGGCGCTTGCCGCCGCCGCCAACGAGAAGATCGCCTTCGAGCAGACCTTCATGATCTCGGCGGAAAGCGGCTCCGGCTGCGACGACGTCATGGATTATCTGGCGAAGACCTTGCCGGAAGGTCCCTGGTATTATCCGGAAGATCAGATTTCCGACCTGCCGATGCGCCAGCTTGCCGCCGAAATCACCCGCGAAAAGCTGTTTCTGCGTCTGCATCAGGAGCTTCCCTATTCCTCGCATGTCGAGACGGAAAAGTGGGAAGAGCGCAAGGACGGCTCCGTGCGCATCGAACAGGTGATCTACGTCGAGCGCGAAAGCCAGAAGAAGATCGCTCTCGGCAAGGGCGGCGAAGCGATCAAATCGATCTCGACCGCATCACGCAAGGAACTCTCCGCGATCCTGGAGCAGCCTGTGCACCTCTTCCTCTTCGTGAAGGTCCGTGAAAACTGGGGAGACGACCCCGAGCGCTTCCGGGAAATGGGCCTCGACTTCCCGCATTGACGAGAGTTTGCGTTCCTGCAACGCTTAATATTACAGTGGCTTATTGGGCATTCTGTTTGCCGCTGTAACTTGAGGGGTGTTTCATGGCGAAGGCAGCAGCGACGGTGCATGGACGACGCACGCCCTGCCAGCAATGTCCGCTGAGATCACTGCCGCATTTCCGGGAATTCCAGCGCGACGAGCTGAATTTCATCAGCGGCTTCAAGAAGGGTGAGCTTCTTGTCGATGCCGGTGCCACGATCTTCCTCGAAGGCGCGCATAGCGCGCACCTTTTCACCATCCTCTCCGGCTGGGGTTTTCGATACAAGACGCTGGAGGATGGCCGCCGCCAGATCCTGAATTACGTGATGCCCGGCGATCTTATCGGATTGCAGGGGTCGATCATGGGGGAGATGCAGCATTCGACGGAAGCGCTCTCGCCGATATCGCTCTGTGTTTTCGAGCGCACGGAGTTGATGACACTCTATAATTCTCATGCCTCGCTGGCCTATGATCTGACCTGGATCGCATCGCGTGAAGAGCGGATTCTCGATGAGCATCTGCTGAGCATCGGCCGCCGCTCCGCGATGGAGCGTGCCGCTTATCTCATTGCGTATCTGCACCAGCGCGCCAGCACTCTGCGCCTTTTCAACGGCAGCAAGGTTATCCCCATTACGCAGCAGCATGTCGCCGATACACTCGGCCTTTCCGTCGTCCATACCAATAAGACTTTGAAAAAGCTGGCGGCCCGAGGGTTGCTCCTTTGGCAGGAGAAGGGCTGCGAAGTTCTGGATGGGAAGGGGCTCGCAGAACTTGCGGGCTGGGACGGTCTTGATTCGGGCAAGCGCCCCTTCATCTAGGCACTGCTTTTTAGCAAACGCATGTCTTTTTTAAATGCCGGCAATAACTGTATCAGCATAGATTACTGTTATCGTCACTTTTCTACCAGTTTCACCTTTTACTAACCCCGGCGACAAAAGCGATTGGAGCAATGGTGACGAGCCCATAGTACCGCAGTGCAAAAAGTGCGAAGCGGGTTGGAGGCAAGGTCATGTCACAAGAGACTGAGCCAAAGCGGATGGGGCAAACCATCCATTCAATACGGGCCGATGATTGGCGCCGGAGGGATAGATGCGGGACTTTTTACGGGCTGCGCCAACTGGCGCATACGTGCAGGGATGGCGCTGATATGACGTTTCAGCGCGTGCTTATACTGGAAGATAATCTCATTATTGCAATGGAGACTGAGGAAATCCTTCGTCTCGTAGGTATCCAGCAGATTGAGATTGCTTCGAATCTGGAACAGGCGGTCAACGCGATCCATTCCGAACATTATGATTTTGCGATGCTTGACGTGAATCTTGGAGAGTCGACGAGCTTCGGCTTTGCCAGATTGCTGATGGAACGCGGCATTTCCTTCGGCTTCGTCAGCGGTTATTCCGATACGCTCGATTTTCCGGCCGATCTGCGGCATGTGCCGCTTTTGAACAAGCCCTTCGACGAGCAATCCATGCGTCTCTTTGTCGAGGCCCTGGCCGGCGGTTCCTCTCTTGCCATGTGACAGCCGCGGCCGTTTGCCCTAAACTCGAATCGCGGAAATTTTTCGGGGCAGCCGGCCGATGCAATGGCAGGACCATGCGATCATTCTGGGTGTCAAACGTCTCGGCGAGACTAGTGTCGTCGCCGAGGTGATGACGCGTGGCCGCGGCCGCCATATGGGGCTGGTGCGATCCGGCCGCTCGCGCGCCATGCAGCCGGTGCTGCAGGCCGGCAATCTCGTCGAGGTCACTTGGCGGGCCAGGCTGCATGAACATCTCGGCGAGTTTCGCATGGAGCCGGTCACGCTCAGGGCCGCGCGGTTGATGGAGACCGCGACCGCCGTCTATGGCGTGCAGGCAATGGCCGCATTGTTGCGGCTCTTGCCGGAGCGTGATCCGCATCCACATCTCTACGATGCGCTCGATGTCATTCTGGAAAACCTGCAGAACCCTGCCGATGCCGGCGAACTCTTCGTGCGCTTCGAACTTGCCGTGCTGAACGATCTCGGCTTCGGCCTCGATTTGACGGAATGCGCAGCAACCGGCGTGCGTGAAGATCTGGCTTTCGTTTCGCCGAAATCCGGGCGTGCCGTTTGCCGGGCAGCCGGCATGCCCTGGGCGGACAAGATGCTGGCATTGCCGCCGTTTTTGACGACCGGAGCCCTGATCGCCGCGGATCGGGAAAGCCTTTCCGCCGCTTTCCGCCTGACCGGCTTCTTCCTGCATCGCCATGTCTACGAACCGCGCGGCATAGAGATCGCCGCGGCGCGCGAGGGCTTCATTCAGGCCGCAATGAAGGCACTGAATATGGTGTCACGGGAACGGTCAACCGTTGCAGCCAAAAGATAGAGCAAGCCGCGCAAAAGTGCGCGGCAAATAGGATCGCGCTCAAGGCGTGTTCGGAGCCGAAAGACCGCTCGCTTCAAACCGCCATATTCGACGCCGCCGACATCACCTCCCGCGGGGCGGGAATACCGAACATATGACGACCGGCCTCTTCGACTTCCGTGAAACACCAGCGGATGACGCCATCCCGATCGAGCAGGAATTCGCCGACGAGCTGACCTTCGCCGGTAGCAATCATATGTTTGTCGTCCTGCGTGAATTCGTAGCCATCCGCCTTGTCGAGGAACTCCGTCGCCGCCATCGGATCCATCGGTTCGGGAAGCTCGCCCGGCATCTCGATGCGCATCGATCGCACCGCATTCATTCCGACCTTGCGCGGCCAGTCGGTCTCGTCTTCGGTGAACTGGATATTCGGCAAGCCGAAGGCCCTGTGCGATACCCGTTCAGGATCGGAAGCGGCCAGTAGGTTGGGAAGCGGATGAAACCGGAAGTAGAGCCGGGCGCGTTCGATCGGTGTGTTGACGACGGTCAGGCTATCGATGCCTTTCTCCTGCAGGGCTCCGGTGAGTTCGGACATCGCGGCGATCTGCCGGCGGCAGAAGGGACAATGCAGTCCACGGAATAATCCGACAAGGACCGGCCTCTGGCCGCGAAAATCGTCGATGGCGATCTTGCCCTGGCGAGTGATTGCATCCAGCACGACATTTGGCGCGCGATCTCCAGGCTGCAATGGTCTTTCGGTGTGGTTCTCCTGCATGTTTCGTTCCTCCCTTTATGTATTTGAACCGGTTCTCCCAACCAATCGCCTAAGATCGTCACAATGAAGACAGTCAGTCGAGAAACGGCAATACGACGAGTGTGCCTGGATCGAGGTTGTGGCGGATGCACACATCCTGTGCCAGCGTGAAATACCGTTCCGCCTCATCCATGTCGTCATGCTCAAGGCTCAGTGTCGCTAAGCCATCATAGCACGGAAAAAGCAGCTGCGGCTCATCGATCTCCTTTGCGACCTCAAGGGCTTCCTCGTAATACCTGCGGGCTAGCTTCGGCTGCCCGTGGCATTGATGAATCTGTCCGAGGACGATCAGCGGTACGGAGAGATGATCGCGCTGATCGAGCGCCCGGTCGATTTCCACTGCCTTCTCCGCCGCCGGCACGCCTTCGGCGGCGCAGCGGTCGGTAAAGGTACAGCAGGAAACGGCGAGGTTGGCGAGAAGGCGAGCCTGGAAGCCGAGATCGCCGATGCGGGTCGCGACCTCAAGCCCGCGCCGGCAGATCTTGATGGCGTGGGCCGGATCCACAATGGTGTAGAGCACGCCGAGGTTGGAATAGGCGCGACAGGCGGCACTTTGCAGATCGGCCTTTTCGGCGACAGCAAGGCTGCGCTCCACTTCCTGCACGGCATCGCGGCGGCGGCCGAGCCGCGCAAGTGCCGCGCCCTTGGTGTTCAGTGCCTCCGCCATCGCCCGCGCCGCCTCTCGTCCGGCCTCGGTCGAACCGTCGATGGGGAGCGTTTCCAGCCGTTGCAGGGCCTGCGTCGCCCATTCGGCGGCGGCGGCCTGGTCGCCCATGCGGAAGGCCATATGGCCGCGCTCTTGCAGGAGATGCGCGTGTTCGACTGGGGCATCGATCGTCGCGATCAAAGCCTCGGCCTCGGCGCAATGCGCTTCCGCCTGATCGCGGCGCCCCGCCTCGTGATGCAGCCGGCCGATTTTTCGCAATATCCTCGCTGCAGCGATCCGATCGTCTCTCTTGCGGTGGATCGCAAGCGCTCGCTGATAATGGTTCAGGGCAGCGTCGCGGAGACCGGCAGGGCCGCAGAGATCGGCAAGACGCTCCAGAAGCGCCAATTGCTCCGACGTCACCTCCGGCTCGTCTGCGAAGGCGGCAAGAGCCTGACGGTAGAGGCGCATTGCATCGTCATTGGCATAGGTCATGCGTGCCAGATCGCCCGCCGCCATCAGATAGGTGGCTCCCTTGGCTTTCTCGGTGGTCAGGCTGAAGTGATGGCCGAGCTGCGCCAGATGCTCGGGGCGATCGGGCGCCGAGCCATATTGGCGTTCCAGAACCTGACCGATCCGGTGATGAAGGTCGGTGCGCCGCTGCAACAGGAGATTATGGTAGATGACATCGTGCAGCAGGGACTGGCTGAAACGATAGGTGGGTGAGGCGCCGGCATCCGGCCCGCGCAATTCCTCGACGATATCTGCATCGCAGAGATAGTCCAATGCGGCATCGATGGCAGCCGGGTCGGTGGCGATGCTGCGGAGCAGAGCGGTGTCGAACTTCGGGCCGACCACTGCCGCCTCCTGCGCCAACCGTCTGATCTCCTGTGGCAGACGATCGACACGGGCAAGCAACAGGGCCTGCAGATTGACCGGAATATCGACATCCGTGTCTTCCGCCGCAACTTGCCAGCGCTGACCGTCATTGTGCAGCCTGCCCATGTCGATCAATCCCCGAAGGATCTCCTCGATAAAGAGAGGATTGCCGCCGGCACGATCGAGGATGCGCTGACACATCGGGACCGGCAGCTTGCCATGGCTCTCGCCGAAAAAGGCCGCGAGCAGCTTCCGCCCGTCGGCTGCGACGAGTGGGCCGAGACGTTGCACGGTAACACTGACCCGATTGGAATCCAGCGGATCGATCCGCGATGTCGGCCGATAGATCGCCAGCAGCATGAGCCGGCTGCGCTCCAACCGATCCATCATGAAGCGAAGTACTTCCAGCGAGGCGGCGTCTGCCCAATGCAGATCCTCGATGACAAGCAGCAGCGGACCTTGCGCCAGCCGCCGCTCGAAGACGGTGCGGACCGCATAGAAGATCTGCCGCCGCAACTGTTCAGGCTCGATATGTCGCAACGCTCCGTTGAGATCGCCGAGGCCGAGGACATGCAGGAAAAGCGGCAGAAGCCCGTCGATATCCTCCTGGGTGAGATCGAGCGCGCGGAATCCCATCGCCAGCAATTGCCGTGTCCTGTCGAGATTGTCCCGCTCGCCGATGCCGTAGGCGCTGCGCACCACCGCGGCAAGCGTCCCATAGGATTGTTCGCCGAGAGGCGAGCAGGTCGCCTTGCGGATGGCGAGACCTGGAAAGCGGGCCGTATTGCCGGCAATGGCGATGAACTCGTTGGCCAGCCGCGACTTGCCGATACCCGCTTCGCCGATGAGGCGGACAAGTTGAGCCGCACCACCGCAGGCAAGGTCGAGACAGGTTAAAAGCCGCGACAGCTCCGTATCTCGTCCGATCATCGGTGCCTGGAGGCCGAAACTTTCGAGCCCGCGCGCCGTATGCGGCGCTTCCAACGGTCCCGTCAGCCGATGAACAAGCACATTGCCGCTTTTGCCGCGCAAGGCTTGGGCGCCGAGGCTGTCGAAGGCGAAGGCATGGCGGGTGAGGCGATAGGTCAGCGGCCCGACGAGGATATCGTTTTCACCCGCCATGGATTGCAGCCGTTGGGCGGTATTCACCGTGTCGCCGGTCACGGAATAGGATTTGGTACTGACCGCGCCGAAGCCGCCGGTGACGACCGGGCCGCTATTGATGCCGATATGCAGACGCAGCGGCACGCCGGCGCGCGGTTGCCAGCGCTCGCCCACCTGCGTTGCCCGATCGATCATATCGAGCGCTGCGTTCAGTGCCCGCACTGGATCGTCCTCATGGGCGACCGGCGCGCCGAACAGCGCCAGCAGCGCATCGCCGACGAACTTGTCGACGAAGCCGCCATAGGCCTCGACTGCTTGGGTCATCTCTTCGAACAATTCGTTCTGCAGCATCCGCATGACTTCGGGGTCGATCTGCTCGCTCAGCGTCGTAAAGCCGCAAAGATCTGCAAAAAGCACGGTCACCGGCCGCCGGTCGGCATCATCTTCGGATTTTGCCGATGCAGCCTTGATGACCGGCTTGGCCGCGGGTTGCGCCTTGTCGGAAATCGCAGCGCCGCATTTGGGGCAGAAGGCAAAATCGGGCTGGCAAGGGTTGCCACACGCGGCACAGGAGATTGGCTGCTTTGTGCCGCATCGCGGACAGAAAGCAAAGCCGCTTTGAATATCGAAACCGCAGCCGGCGCACTCCATCGGACGCACCTCAACCAAGCCCGCGCACCACGGCTGTTTCAGCCGTAACCGCCGGGTTCAAAATGAGCGATAAGCATGCGCCTGCTGTCTTAGGTCCGCAAGCTAAACAAACGGCGGAACGACTATCGCCGCTTGAGCGCCCAGCCCTCCGGCCGTTCCTCAAGTACCGTCACTGCATCGCCGATCTTCACCGAGCCTTCGCTGCGCGGCACCGCATTCCAGCCGAAGAGCGGGCCGGGGACGCGGCGATCGGCGGACATGCGGATGCGGCCCATGGCGGGCATGGGATTGGGCACATCGCGCGAGCCGGTCTGCTGGTCCTGCGTCGTCATGATGCAGCGCGAGCAGGGCTTGACGAGATCGAGGCGAATGCCGCCGATCTCGATTGCCGCCCAGCGATCTTCCGGCCACTCCTCGTCGATATCGATGACGATATTCGGGCGGAAGCGCTCCATGCCGACGGCGCCTTCGCCGTGAGCGGCGAGATTGGCGTTGAGCGCCTTCAGCGAGCCGGTGGTAGTAACGAGAATCTGATAGCCATCGGTAAAGGTGACGGGCGTATCCTCTCCCGCCCATTCCGGACTGGCGATGCGCTTCGCGAGCCTGTCGAAGAAGACCATTTTGACTTCGCGGCCCATCCATGTCGACAGCGCCTTGTTGGTGTCCTCGTCGGCAACGGAGGCGTTGACGGCTGATTTCCAGACGACGATGTCCATACGGTTGTCGGGATGCGGCGGCGGCACGATGATGTCGGGCCTGCCCTCCATCTTCAGGCGCAGATGGGAAGGCGCCGGCTGGATGTCGATCCGGGCCAGTGCCTGCAATTCGCGTTGGGTGATGAAGTTGCCCGAGGGATCGACCAGCATGGCGCGGCGGTCGCCTGCGAGACCGAAAGCATCGACGGCGGCCGACGGAATGGCGATGCCGCGCGCGCTCTTGAGGGGATAGATGAAAAGATCGCTGACGCGCATAGGTGGCCCTCAGATTTCGTCAATGAACATTGCCAGCACGGTCTTCAGCCGGTCGTGCCGTGCTTCGGCAAACCTGGCTCCGGTCTCGGTCTGGAATCCACCCGCCAGTTTGAACAGCTTTGTCTCGAAATGGTCAATGGCGAAGCGCTTGTCGTCAAGCGGACGCTCTGTCGCAAGCGGATCGAACGGGTCGTACAGGCCGGAGCCGAGACGCCCGGCAATATAGAAACAACGCGCAGCGCCCACCATGCCGATGGCATCCAGCCGGTCGGCATCCTGCAGGATCTTCGCTTCCAATGTTTCCGGCGACAGGTTGGCGGAGAAACTATGGGTGGTGATCGCATGCGCGGCGGCCGCGATATCTTCTTCCGCCCAGCCGAGCTGCTGCAGAATGCCCGAAGCTTTCTCAGCCGCGAGCCGCGAAGCCTGCGCGCGATGCGGCGAATTCTTTTCGACGGCGACGCAATCATGCAGCAGCACGGCCGCGGCGAGAATGCGCGCATTGCCGCCTTCTTCGGCCTGGATGGCCATGGCATTGCGGAAGACGCGCAGGATATGGGCGATATCGTGCGAACCGTCGTCACCATCGGCGGCGTGGGGAATGAGATCCGCAGCCAGCGTTTCGAATGGCGCGAAGGCTTGCGCCATCTTTTCAGTATTCATTTGCGCACTCGCTCCGGAATGATTAGTCGGCAGATTTCATTGTCCTACCGGGTCAATGTATCAGCTGCAATCACTCCGTCGCCTTCTTACGCGTCAGGATTTTTTGGTAGAACAGGCCGATACCGATCAGGACAGCGCCGAGGCCGATGAAGGACAGTGCCCGCAGGAAGCCTTCGAGGCTCGCCATGTCGATGAGGAAGGCCTTGACGACGGCGATGAAGACCAGCACCGCCGAAGCGATGCGCAGGCTCCGGGCCTCGAAGCGGGCGCCGAGCCCGAGAAGCGCGATGCCGATCAGCAACCAGACGACAGAGTAGGAATAGAGCTCGCCCTGGACGAAGCCGTTCCAGAAGGGAATGTACTCGCCCTGCCAAAAGCGCCGCACCGACAAGGTTGCCCATGCGAAGGCCATCGCGGCCGCCGCGACAGCCAGCATTGCGACATAGGGGAGAGGACGCCGGTTGCGAGCAAAGAGCGCCAATCCGCCATAGGCGGCAGCAGGCAGAAGATAGGCGAGCAGCAGCAGGTTGAAGAGTGGTATGCGACCCGTGCTCTCGCCTGTCATGAACGGGTTCAGTCCCAGCAGATGCAGGGTGAGGATCATTGCGACCGAAATGACGCCGAGGGCCATGCCACCATAGCGGAAGACAGGGCTCGCGGCGCTGAGATCGAGCGCCATCAGCGTTGCCGAAGCACCGATTGCCAGCAGCGTATAGATCGACTGTTCCCCGAGCGTTGGAGCCGCATCGTTCAGAACGCCGCCGTTCATGGCGTGGCGCACGAGGATGGCGATCGTTAGCAGTACGAGGAAGCAGGCGAGCGCCTGCAACGCATTGCGCAGCCGCAGGCTCGGCGAGTGGCGAACAATGAAGGCCGCAAAGACGGCAAGGGCGGCCGGAATGCCGTAGCCGGCAAGCAGCATATTGAAGACCGGCGTCGTGCCGAGCTCCGAGGGATCGACGATCGTCGGTTGCCAGGCGATGCGCCCCATAGTGATGACAAGCGCGGCAACCATGGTCCATGGCAGAACGGGCCAATTGCGCAGGCGTCCGGCCAAAAGATAGGCGATGCCGAGAACCGGCAGCAGGATCGTCGTTGTGGCATGATGCGCAAGCGTATGCAGGGCGAAGACTGCTGCGGCGAAGGAGCCGGCCGCGAGGATGTTCGTCGGCAGGTTCAGCTCTTCGCCGTCGCTGCGATCCCGCCATTCCGCAAGCCCGATGAGAACTAGGGCCAGTCCGATGCCGTAGAGCCCATGCAGCCAGTCGAGCGTCCAGTTGCCGAAGTTGATGAAGCTGATCGTCGCGATTGCCAAGGGCGTGGTGGCCATGACAAGGCTCCAAAGCGCGGCATATGGCTTCTCCGCCTGGGCGAAGCGCCGGAGGAAGAAGGCGCCGATGACTACGAAGAGGGTGCCGAGGCCGAGGACCTCGTAAAGCACCGTGCTCTGCAGGCTGGCGGTTCCATCCCCCGTGGATTCGATCCCGGCGATCCAGTTGGTCAGAATGCCGGATGTGCCGAGCACGGCGACGAGCGCGGACAGGATCGTTGCCCAAGCTGCATGCAGGCGGCCGGCACCGAAGGCCGCAACCGCTGCGACGATCGCCGCAAACATGAACGTCGCATCGACGATTGGATATCCATATCGAAGGCTGAAGCTGACGATGCAGAGTGATACCGTGAGTGCACCGATGGCGGCCGTCAGCGTCATGCCGAGGGGCTGTCGGGCGAGAAATGCCGCCCATTCCATACCGGCGCTTACTCGCTGGGGCGTGTCTTCGGCCGGTGCCGTTGTCGCGTCTTCTTTCGCTGCTTCCGAGACTGGATAGCGTCCCGGCCACAGGAAGATGGTGCCGCCGATCATGGCCAGCATGGAAAGCGTGACCGGCGCGAGATCGACGACCGGGCTGAAGGTAATGTAGAGCAGCGGCCACAGGCTCAGAAGCCCATTTGCGAGCGATGGCGCGATCAGCCAGCGGCGCAGGCGCGATGCCAAAAGGGTCGCAAGCCAGGTCAGAACGAGATAGCCGAAGAGTGTCCAGGGACGCGGCGCGGTAGAAGCGATGAGGGCAGGGGTCGCCATCGACGCCAGCAGGCCGAGGCCGGCAAGCGCTTGCCCATGCAACAGCGATAGTCCGAGCGTGGCAAGCGAGATGAGAGCGAGAAGAATGAAGGCGGTTGCGGGGCCGATGAATTCGTAGATGGCATGCGCCGCATAGGTTGAGCCGAACAGGGCGACGACACCGGCTGCCGTCAAGACGCCAGGGATCATCGCATTCTGAAAGGCGCTGTTCAGAACCGGCGCGGCGCGGCGGCGGATCACTTCGCCCGCGGCAATCAGGACAAGGCCGAAGAGCGCCGCAAGAGCCAGACGCACCCCGGGGCTGAGAAGGCCGCTCTCGATCGAATATTTGACCATGAAGACGCCGCCGAGTGCCAGGGCGATGCCGCCGACCCAGACGGCCCAGCGTGCGCCTATCTTACTCTCCAGGCTTTCCTTCGGTGGGATGGAGGTCTGGCTCGCAAGAGGAGCGCCTTCTTCCTGGCCCGCATCCGCAATGTTGCGTGCAGCGAGAGCGGGCGCCTCGATTTCGGGCGTGGAAGTATCTTCGATCGCGACTTTCGGTTCGTCGTCCATGGGTTGCGCGACGGCATAAGCCGCCGGAATCGATTCGCCCGTATCCGGCGTCAGCACCTTGCCCTCGAGAGCGTTTTGCAGCTCCTGAACGCGTGCCTCAAGCTGCTTTATCCTTAGGTTGTGGCCCCGCAATACCACGATACCGACAATCAGGATGACGAGCGGCAACAATTCCATCATGTCCCCTCCATGGGCAATCCGTCGCACCATATACGAAACTGTTTGTCGAGTAAGGCTGGATAGCCGGATTTGCCTATGATTCCAGGGGATTATGCCCCATCGCCTGACGAAGCATCACAAAACAAATATTAGAAAATCTGGATTTGCCGCTCGGGAACTATGGTTAATACTCATTAACAATTTGTCTTTACCGGCAGCGCGAAGCAGCTTAATACCTAGTTCATAGTTTAGCTCTGAATGTATTGAGTACAAACGACGTCGCATGAGGCGGCTCCTACCCTAGGAGGTTTGTATGTCCCATGTTTCTTCCATATCCAATAGCTCCTATCCGTATCGTGGCACGCTCTCGCGCCTTGATGCGAATGACGACGGTCTTTTGAGCGAAGGGGAGCGCGCGGCGGCCGAGCGCCCCGGCATTCTCGAAGCCGACGATCCCGGCGCTGCAGCCGATGGTTCCAGCAGCGCTTTGGGTAATCTGATCGCCAAGCTCATTCAATTGCCGGGCGCCGACGCTGCCTCTACCGCAAAGTCGCCGGAATCCAATGCCGTCTACGATCTTAATCTGCTGTCGCCGATGGATGCCTACAACAGTACCTACGGCCAATATGACGCCGATAGCGTAGCGGCCTGATACGTACTTCACCATCCGATGAGAGGGCGGCGTGCCGGCACACCGGCAAGCTGCCTTATCATTTTGATGTAGGATCATTTTTTCCAGTTACCGGAACCGTCATGCCTGCCATGCGTTGGGCAACAGCCACGCAGAACAGGGAGGGTGTTCCATGAAGCGGATAATGATCGTTGCAATTCTCGCTCTTGCCGCAGCCGCGCCCGCGGCAGCACAAACCCAAAGTCAAAATACTGCTACTGCCGATTTCGTCGGCCTCGACGGTAAGCAGGCCGGTCGGGCGACGTTGACTGAAGGTAAAAAGGGCGTGCTGATCGAATTGGAAGTGTCAGGCATGCCCGCCAATCGCTGGGTCGCCTTCCATATCCATGAAAATAGCCGGTGTGAGCATACGCACGGCTTCGAGTCCGCCGGCGGGCATTTCAATCCCACGAAGGCGGAACACGGCTTTCTGGCTGCCAGCGGGCCGCATGCCGGCGATATGCCCAACCAGTATGTCGACCAGGATGGCAAGCTGCGCGCCCAGGTCTTCAATGGCATGGTATCGCTGAACGGCAAAGACGGCATTCGCGGCCGCACGCTGATGATCCATGCGGAGTCGGACGATTACCGCAGCCAGCCCGTTGGCGGTGCGGGCAAGCGTCTGGCATGTGCCGTCATTCAATAGGGGGCGGGCGGCCAGAAAAGCGAAAGTGAGTCCAGTCATTGAAGCGGTCGGTGTCCGGCAGCGATTGTTCTGCCGAGGGCGTGCCTGCTGGTGATGATTTGATGGCCGTCGACGTGCTAGCTATCCAAGGACAGTGTGAAAGGCGCATTGCCGTCGGCATCCGCGCCACGGCCGATCTCTTTGACTGCGGCGACCAGGCGCCCCTGGCGTCCCAGTAGTTCATCACCGATGGCGACCAGCCGGGCATTCGGTGTGACGAATGGCGAGCTTACCCGCAGCCGACGCACCAGCACTAAATCGTCTTGCTGGGGGTGAACGGTCAAAGCCGCGATCAGCGCTGCCGCCGGCGAGCGGGAGACGCCCATCCAGCAATGGATGAGCAAAGGCGCGTTTCGATCCCATCCGTAGGCAAAATCGATAATCGCGCGAACATGCGCCTCCTGTGGCGCGACGAGATCGCCTGTCCCGGCAAAACTGATGTCGTTCATATGGAGCATCAGATGCCGATCCGCCTGGATGACGGCGGGACGGTGGAAGCTGTGCTCCTTGGCCATCAGACTGATCATTTCGCGCGCGCCATGATGAACGGCCATTTCGGCAATGCGCGCGAGCGGCGATACGACGATCCTGGTCACGCCCCAACCCTCATGGCAGCGCGCTCCGCCTCGATCGCTTCGAAGCGCTTCAGAAACAGCCGTTGCGCCTCGATTGCCGGCATCGGCTCGATCGGCAGCATCTCGCGCGTGATGTCGCGCGGCTGGCCGAAGAATTTGCGGGCTTCATCGGGCGTGAAGCCTGCAAGCAGCGTTGCCTCGAAATAGGCAGAGATCGTGTCGGCTTTCTTGATCTTTTCCTTGAGCTTCGGCGCGCAATGCGGAGGCAGGGCGAAGCGCCTATAGATCGCCGCCTCGAGCCGCTTCTCCACGACCTTGTAATCGCCGCCGACAACGGACTTGAAGGGCGAGATCATGTCGCCGATCACATATTCCGGTGCATCATGCAGCAGGGCGGCAAGCAGTTCGTCCGGCGTTGCCGGGTTGAGATGACCAAAGATCGCTTCCACTACAAGGCTATGCTGCGCCACCGAAAAGGCATGGTCGCCGGAGGTCTGGCCGTTCCAGCGCGCGACACGGGCAAGCCCATGCGCAATGTCACTGATCTCGACATCGAGCGGCGACGGGTCCAGCAGGTCGAGCCTGCGCCCGGATAACATGCGCTGCCAGGCGCGCGCAGTCGTCGCCGATGTCATGCGGACGCCTCATCGGCGCGCGCGGGGAAGGAGAGGCCGGACCAGGCCGGCAGAGACACGGTGACATCGATATTGCCAGCCCTTATCGGAGCCTCTTCGGCAATGGCTTCGCCGGCCCGGTCGATACGAACGATGGCAAGGCCCATGTTGCCGGCGGTCGAGCCGAGAGTTCCGATCGGCTTGCTGCCGACGGTCAATTCCGTGCCGGAGGCCGGCAATTCGGCACCGCCGCTGACGATGACGACACGCCTGCGTGCCGTACCGCGATGATGCATTCGCGAAACCACTTCCTGGCCGATATAGCAGCCCTTGCGGAAGCCGAGGCCGCCATTCAGATCCATCAGTACGTCATGCGGGAACACATCCTGCAATGCGAAATCGGAGCCGGAAACAGCAATGCCGTTGGCGATCCGCAGCACATCATAGAGTGAATCGGGATCGCTGCCATGTTCACCGGGAGTCCGGCTCAGCACAATTCCCGCCTTGGCGAAGCGGCTGTCCTTTGGTCCATGCGTCGCTGCATCTCCCCAGGCGACCGTGACCCCCTGGGTATCCTCTGTGACGAAATCGACCTTGGCGCGCAGTCGATACATGGTGAGCCGCTTCAGCAGACCTTCCCGCTGTGCCGTGTCGGTTTCGAGTAGAAACCCTGCACCATCCCGCCAGATCATGAAGTCGAACAGGATCTTGCCCTGCGGCGTCAGCAACGCGCCGGGGCGAGCCTCATCGGCGCCAAGCGAGACGAGATCGGTGGTGATGAGATTGTGCAGAAACGCTTCTGCTTCCGCGCCGGTGATGCGGATGAAGGAGCGCTCTCTGAGGAATACGGCTGGCATGATGGTTCCGCTGATTTGGCCTGAAGCACGGCGCGATCTCTAAGACTCGCTTCCTGTACTTCAGGTCTTTGATCTTGCGCATGTCGTTGTCGCAAACCGCTGCGCACTTTTGCGCGACATGCTTCATCACGCAGAGGTAGGACCTTCAGCGAAGAACCGCAAGTTCTCCGGCCGGATCATTCGCCCGAGGTGAAGAATTTCCAGCGGCCGTCCGGCGTAATGCCGACGCGATAGAAATTATAGCCGCCGAATTCCTGCATATCGGCATAGTCGCCGGCCGTCACGATACGCATCAGATCGACCTTCTCCGGGGTGGAGAGGGTCTTGATGTCCTTTTCGGCGAAATAGGGCCAGACATAGACCTCATCCGGGGTTCCCTGGCCGACATGGGCAAAGCCTGACGACATGATGTCGAGGAGAATGGACTGGATTTCTATGCCGTCGGGATCGCCCGAAAGGTCATGCAGCGTCTTGATCGGATCTTCGCCGGGATCGTCGGCCGTAACCTGGGTCTGTTTCAGACCTCCTCCGATGTTCATCAGCGGACGCAGACGCTCAAGATCGCCGGAAGCGGCGGCCTCGACGATCGCGGTACGGAGCTTCTTTACCGGCTCGGGCGCCTTGTCGATATCGAAGAGGAATTCGACCGATTTGCCGGTACTGGAAGCGCCACCGCTGCTCTGTGTAGCCTGCTTGTTGATCAAGGGATCGGGCGTCGGCAGCGCATTGTTAGCGGGTGCTTCCAACGCCTGCTCGATTGGTTTCTCGTTTTTCTGTTGCGCGGACTTTGCTGTATCTCTCGCCTGGGTGGCTGGCGGATTGAGCTGAGAAAAGGCGCTAGCCGGAATGGGCAGAGCCACGCTGCCCAAAAACAGGGTTACGGCAGCGAAGGAGGCAATGGAACAGGTGAGCGCATTGCCTGGAAAGATACGCATAAGCAATCTCTGGTTGTTATTGCAGGGTCCGGTTCGGAGAGAATTCGCCTGCGAGCATGCGTTCACGCAGCGATTCGAGCAAGGCTTCGGCGCCCTGTTCCCCCTGAATCCGGATCGTCTCGCGAATTGCATGGGCAATGGCAGCGTCGGCGATGATTTCAGGCTCGATACCGTCAGCCATGCCGTCTGCCCAGGCTTCGTTCTGGTATTCCAGCGCTGCCTGCATCTTTTCATGAACGATCATGTCGTCGATTTCGTTCAGGCTGGCTTCCATTGTTTCTTTCCTCGAGACGTTCATGTCCTTACCACTTGCTTAATAACTTTATCAGCCTTTTCTCAAAACGACACGGCTCGCTGTCAAAAGAGGTTAATAAATCGTCAATTTCCAAAGCGCGCGGTGATTTCTGTTGCCAGTGTTGCACCTTCGTTACGGTATCGCTCTTCCGCAGTACGGGCCTGCGGCGTGCAATTCGTGTAAACCGACGCAAAGGACCGATACCCACGGTTGAAAGCCGCCGTCAGTCTTTCTCTTCGTTTCGGCTCGTTCTTGGTTTCCGTGTCGAGCAATTGCTGCATATCGCCCCGCCAATCATCCTCCCGCGTCGGACTGCAGAGGTTGCGCAGATAGTCGATCGAGCCGAGGATTTCGGAGAGCCGCGACAGCTGTTCGTCGTAGGGTACCGGCTGTTCCGCACTCCCGCTATCGGGCACCTGTGCCGGCGGCGCGCTTGCTGCCGGCTGTGCGGCAGCCGGAAAGGCGGCGGCAAGCGCGATGCAGATCAGAAGCGGTCGGCCAAGGTTGTTATGAATCATGTAACCATGTTGACCGGACAAGCATGACGGGAACAAGGCGTGGCAGGTGGTTTCCACCCCGATATTGCTCAGCATCGTTAATTTCGGCGCTGAGCTATGCGTTTTCTGCAGCAAGCCGTTCCACGCATTCGAGCACGCTGGCCGGAACGGGCAGGGCGCGCACCTCCTCCACGGTGTACCAGCCGATGGCAGCCGCATCGTCGGCGGCCTCGGCGACGGCATCCTCATCGGCGTCCACGAGGAAGACCGAGAGCAGGAAGTGGCTCGTCAGCGTTCCGTCTGCAGCATGGGAGCGGAGATCGTAAGTTTCGAACAAGCGAGGATTGCGGGCTGAGATGCCGGTCTCCTCCTTGAACTCGCGCAGTGCCGCGTCGGCCGGCGTCTCTCCGTCTTCGGCCCGCCCGCCCGGAAAGGCATACATGTCGGCGGACGGCGGATTGCTGCGCAAGACAAGCAGGAAGCGGCCGTTGCGCTCGAGAATGGCAGAGGAGGCAGGGCGAGGATTGGAAGTCATAGGTTGCTTTGCATTTGGATGGAAAGTTGGGGTGCAAGGATGCTAGGTCATCGGCGAGCAATCTCTACAGAAAACGCCGCTTGCTGTCCCGCGGGAAAGCCCCTTAACTCGCTTCTCGCGGAAGCCGCGATTTTGAAAACGCCGAATATGGGACCGATCCGGGATGATCTACGGGCTATATGCTTTGGCGGCTATTGCCGAAATTGCAGGCTGCTTTGCCTTCTGGGCGTGGCTGCGTCTGTCGAAGCCCGTCTGGTGGCTGGCGCCTGGCCTGATGTCGTTGATGCTCTTCGCCTGGCTGCTGGCACTGGTGCCGAGCGAGGCGGCGGGGCGCACCTTTGCTGCCTATGGCGGTGTCTATATCATTGCCTCCATTCTCTGGCTCTGGCTCGCCGAAGGGCGGCTGCCGGACCGGTGGGATATTTCGGGCGCCGTCATCTGCCTTGCCGGTGCGGGGATCATTCTCTTTGGTCCGCGCGGCTGACATCAGACTTGACCCCCCGCTTCTCGGGTGCAACACAGGCCTCATGTGCGGACGTTTCGCTTTGATATCGACGGCAGATCACGTGGGGGAAGCGCTCGGCGTCCTGCTGAACGAGGCTTTTCCCGCGCGCTACAATATCGCGCCGACGCAGCCGATCCTTGTCGTGATATCGGGCGACAGGCAGAGGCCGGGCAGCAACCTGCCGGATCGCCGTGCTCTGCTCGTACGCTGGGGCTTTATGCCCGATTGGGTGAAGGACCCCAAGGATTTCCCGCTGCTGATCAATGCGCGAGCGGAAACGGCCATCGGCAAGGCCTCCTTTCGCGCGGCCATGCGCCATCGCCGTATCCTCATCCCGGCATCCGGTTTCTACGAATGGCATCGACCGCCGAAGGAAAGCGGCGAAAAGCCGCAAGCCTACTGGATTCGGCCCCGCAGTGGCGGCGTCATCGCTTTTGCCGGGCTGATGGAAACCTGGTCGTCGGCCGACGGTTCCGAGGTCGATACGGGTGCGATCCTGACGACGGCGGCAAACAGCGCTATCCGATCCATCCATGACCGCATGCCCGTCGTCATCAAGCCGGAGGATTTCGCCCGCTGGCTCGATTGCAAGACGCAGGAACCGCGCGATGTCCTTGATCTGATGAAGCCGGTCCAGGAGGATTTTTTCGAGGCGATCCCGGTTTCGGATCGCGTCAACAAAGTTGCCAATATGGGGCCGGATGTGCAGACACCCGTAGTGCACGATCCGGTCAGAAAACCACCGAAGAAGGCGGATCCGGACGATGGCCAGCTAAGCCTTCTCTGAGCGGCCGCCATTCGGGGGCCAGTGATCGGAAATGCTGCCTGCCGGTATTGGTCGGCGGCGGGTAGAACTGTAGTCTCAGGCGATCTTCTTCTTGAGAGGCTTCGTCTTCAGCATCAGATGTGCTGCAAGAACGGCTTTCAGGCCCAGCGGGCGATAATGCTTACTGGGGTCGATCTTTGCCTGCGGTTGTGCCGGCTGGTCTTTCTTCTGCGTCATGTTTCACTCCTCACCATGCTCCCCTGGAGCATTTTTCGATTCACAGTCGAGTAGCGGTTTTTGTCGCAAATCATGACAAATCGAAGGCGTTTTCCAATCAGCTTTTGTAAACAACGACCATATTTCGAGAGATTAGCGCCAAAACCTCGTGTAGAATCCGCACTGCCGCAACGTTTGAATCTGCGGAAATATCGCGCCGCGCCGGCTCCCCATTGCGCCGCTGAGCGATCACCATGTCTTTGATTGATAAGGAAGACTTGCAGACTTGTGGTTGCAGCGCAGCGAAGCTGCCGAAGGGCTGCCGCGCGGCGATTTAATATGCCGTCGTTAGATATGCCGGCCTATGTCGTCGTTGGAGTCATCGACATTGGGATCGGCGGGGCCGTTAATGGTGTAGGTGCCGTATTTCTTCGCCCAGGAGCGCGCACCGAAGGGCAGGGACAGCAAATAGATGACGACGGTCACGACCATGACATGCCACGTATAGCTCATCAGCAGCGCGACATAGACGACAAGACCGAGCATGATCGGCAGCACCAGATCACGTCTTACGCCATTGCCTTCCGATTTGCCGGACCATACCGGCAGACGGCTGACCAGGAGAAAGCCGATGAGGACGGTGTAGGCTGCACCCCATAAGGCGAAGGTGCGGTCCGGCGTCAGGCCGAGAAAACCGAGATAAACAGGCAGCAGCACCAGCATGGCGCCGGCAGGCGCAGGGACGCCGACGAAATATTCCGACTGCCAGGAGGCCTTGTGCTCGCGCTCGGCCATGACGTTGAAGCGGGCGAGCCGCAGCCCGGCAGCGATCGTGTAGATCAGTGCCGCGATCCAGCCCAGCGAGCGGGCCTGGTCGAGCAGGAACACATAGACGACGAGCGCCGGCGCAACGCCGAAGTTGACGATATCGGCGAGCGAATCCATCTGCGCGCCGAACTTCGAGGTGGCCTTCATCAGCCGCGCGACGCGCCCGTCGATGCCGTCGAGGAAGGCGGCGACCAGCACGGCCACGACGGCGAGTTCGTAGCGATTTTCGAAAGCGAGACGAATGCCCGTCAGGCCCGAGCAGATCGCCAGCACGGTGATCATGTTCGGCACGATCAGCCGCAACGGAATTTCCCGGAGACGCGGTCCGCGCGCTTCGTCATTAGGCCCGTGTGGCTCGAAAGGCGGAAAAGGCGTCTTCATCTCGCTCGTGTTCCTAGAGCAATTCCAGCAAAAGTGCGAAGCAGCTTTGCGTCCGAAATTGCGTGAAAACAATGGTGTAGAGTATTTCCGTACCTCCGTTTAGGGCGGAAATACTCTCGGCTTCAGCTGCGGCGGCTAAGGGTTGCGCCCTTGGCCGAACCGAATTCGGCAATGACGGTTTCGCCGGCGATCGCCCGCTGGCCGACGGCAACGCGCGACGAAGCACCTTCCGGCAGGAAGACATCGAGGCGCGAGCCGAAGCGGATGAGGCCGATGCGCTCGCCGGCATCCAGCGGCTCGTTCGGATGGACAAAGCAAAGAATGCGCCGGGCAACGAGGCCGGCAATCTGCACGACGCCGATTTCGCCATGCTTCGTTTCGATCACGAGGCCGTTGCGCTCGTTCTGTTCGCTGGCCTTGTCGAGTTCGGCATTGAGGAAGCTGCCCTGGCGATAGGCGACGTTGGTGATGCGGCCGCGCATCGGCGAGCGGTTCACATGGCAATCGAAGACGTTCATGAAGATCGAGATACGCAGCATCGGCTGGCTGCCGAGGTTGAGCTCGGCCGGCGGCGTCACCATCTGCACGCTCGAAACCTTGCCGTCGGCCGGCGATATCGCCAGATCATCGTCCTGGGGCGTCATGCGTTCGGGATCGCGAAAGAAATAGGCGCACCACAGCGTCAGGATCAGGCCGATCCAGAAGAGCGGCTTGAAGATCCAACCGAGCACCAGCGACGCGACGAAGAAACCTGCAACGAAGGGATAGCCTTCCTTGTGTACGGGAACGATGACATTGCGTACGCTGTTCATCAAGCTCATCTATGGCCTACTCCGTTAGGGCATTCCCGCCAGGAACCAGGCTCCGGTTCTCCGTCAAGATCATGCCAGTCAAAAGAATGAGAACAAGATAAGCGGTCTTGCTCTGAATACCAGTCGAGCGTGACTACAGGCAAACTCTGTCATGGGCAATGCTTTCGCACGCTCGTCCTCAACGCAATCCGTGTCGAGCAAGATGCCAACGTTCCCCGGAGTTGAAAAGTGTAGCCTGTAGAAACCCCTGTAGGACGCAATGAAAAGGCCGCCGATGACGGCGGCCTCCTATGTTCTGCGTCGGTCGACAGGAAATCAGAGGCCGAGGGCGGCGCGTAGCTCAGCCTTGGCGCCTTCATACTCGGTCTTGTAGTCGTCATGCGTCATGATGGTTTCGGCGATGACGGTACCCGCAATATGGGCAGCTTCGATATCGGAGGCGTAGTGGATGCCGCCGACGATGCGATTATGGCCGTATTCCCAGGCACGCGCCATGATGACGGCGCGCTTCTCCGGTACCATGTTCGCGAGCACGATGCCCATCAGCGTGCCGACCGTGGCGTGGCCGGACGGATACGAGCCGGATTTGGAGAGCGGTACGATCGGCTTGACGAGATCACTGTAGAGATGCGGGCGCGGACGCTTCCAGACGTCCTTGGCTGGATCGACGACGGCGCCTTCGGTCTCGACGACGCGATCGAAGAAGGCCGAAAACTTCGGCAGGCTTTCCTTGGTGAATTTCGGATTGTCGATGACGTCGGAGAAGCGCCAGACGTTCTCTTCGGCATCGGCCACAGCGCGAGCCGCCATTTCCGGCGTGCGGGTCACCTGAATCGTTAGGATTTCGCCGAGCTCCGCCTTCATCTGCGCGGAATCATTGGCGGGTGGCGGAGGCAACAGATCGAGAAGGTTGATCTCCTTGGCATCGGCGAAAGGCTTGGCATCTTCGGCGAAAACCGGCGAGGCCAGGCCGACGACGAGCAACAGGCTTAAAGCTTTGGCAAAAGTACGCATTTGGGGGCTCCGTTCAAAAGACCCTCGTACCTAGCAAGCTGTCATCTCAGTCTCGTGACAGCAATCGGTGCATAAACACTATGCACTCGACGTTGCCGTGGGGACATAATTCAATGCATCCGCAGTTTTTCACCTCGCCGGCGCCAGCCGGTCGATAACGCCCAGGTCGTCGTTCTCGCGCACCTGCTTCAGATGCTCCTCGGCCTGCGTCGCCTCGCGCTGGCGGTTCCACATGGACGCATAAAGCCCGTTCCGTGCCAGCAGTTCGGCATGTGTGCCGCGCTCGGCGATCACACCGCTTTTCAGCACGATGATTTCATCCGCGCCGATGACGGTCGACAGACGATGAGCAATCACAAGTGTCGTGCGGTTCTTGGAGACGACATCGAGGGCGGCCTGTATTTCGCGCTCGGTCGTCGTGTCGAGCGCAGAGGTCGCCTCGTCGAGGATCAGAACCGGCGGCGATTTAAGAACGGTGCGCGCGATCGCCACGCGCTGCTTCTCGCCGCCGGACAATTTGAGGCCGCGTTCGCCGACCTTGGTCTCGAAGCCTTCCGGCAATTGGCGGATGAAGTCGCCGATCTGCGCGATCTCCGCGGCCGCCGTCACTTCCGCCTCGCTTGAGCCCGGCCGGCCATAACGGACGTTGTAGGCGATGGTGTCGTTGAAAAGCACAGTATCCTGCGGCACCATGCCGATGACCTTACGCAGGCTCTTCTGCGTCACGGTTCGCAGATCCTGGCCGTCGATGGTGATCGTACCGCTCTGCACATCGTAGAAACGATAAAGTAGGCGCGACAGGGTCGATTTCCCGGCGCCTGAAGGCCCGACGACAGCGACGGTCTTGCCGGCCGGAACTTCGAAAGAAATGCCCTTCAGGATCGGCCGGGCCGGATCATAGGCGAAATGCACGTCCTTGAACGCGATCGCGCCATTACCGATGACAAGTTCCTTGGCGTCAGGCGCATCGACCACCTCGGGCTTGACCTCGAGCAGATCGAACATCTCCTCGATATCGGTCAGGCCCTGGCGTATTTCGCGATAGACGAAGCCGATGAAGTTGAGCGGCACGGAGAGCTGCAGCAGCATGGCATTGATGAAGACGAAGTCACCGACCGTGTGTTGACCGTTGAGGACCGACCAGCCGGACATGACCATCATCACTGTCGTGCCGAGGCCGAAAATCAGACCCTGACCGAAGTTCAGCCAGCCAAGTGACGTCCAGACGCTGGTGGCCGCCTTTTCGTATCGTTCCATCGATTGATCGAAGCGCTTGGCTTCCATCTCCTCGTTGCCGAAATATTTGACCGTCTCGAAGTTCAGCAGCGAATCGATCGCCTTGGTGTTGGCGTCGGTGTCGCTGTTGTTCATCGTCCGGCGGATGGAGATGCGCCAGTCGCTCGCCTTGACGGTGAACCAGATGTAGAGCCAGACCGTGACGGCCGTGACTGCGAGATAGGAAAAGCCGTAGCCGCGCCAGAAGATGATGGCGGTCAGCAGGAATTCGATGAAGGTCGGAAACGTATTGAGGATCGTGAAACGGACGATCGTCTCGATGCCCTTGGTGCCGCGCTCGATGATGCGCGAGAGGCCGCCGGTCTTGCGCTCCAGATGGAAGCGCAGCGATAGCTCGTGCATGTGCACGAAGGTTCGGTAGGCGAGCTGGCGCACCGCATATTGGCCGACACTCGCAAACAGCGCGTCGCGCAGCTGGTTGAGGCCGAGCTGGATCAGGCGCGTCGCGTTCGTGGCGATGATCAAGGCGACAGCGCCGACCAGGAAGGCAGGCAGTATGCCCTGCATGTCGAGCTTGCCGTTCAGCGCATCGACGGACCATTTGAAGAAGTAGGGGACCAGCAGCAGGAAGAATTTCGAGACCAGCAGGAAGACGGTCGCCCAAACCACCCGCATCTTCAGATCCATACGCCCGCTCGGCCACATATAGGGCCAGAGATTGACGATCGTATTCAATGGATTGCTGGAATCCGCCGATATGGTTTTCTTCTGGCCTGCCATGTCCGTCTCCGGCGAATGATTGGGCCGCCGGGCGTGGCAATGTTTGCCCAGCCGGCTGGCGAGCCTTCCCAGCCAAGACTGGCTGTCGTGCGAAGGCTATAAAGGTTGGGGGACGCTTATACTATTTTCATGCCCTATAAAAGCAGCGGCCAGGCGCTGATGAGCCTGGCCGCTGTCAATGTTCACGATGGACCGTCGTTGCTGCTAGAGATGCTCGCCCGAAAGCCGCTTGCGATGAAGCGCCTCGGCATTCGGCAATGCGTCCTTCGGCAGACCGAAGACCTGACCCGGCAGGATCCGGTCCGGATTGTTGATCTTGTCCTCATTGGCCAAATAGATCGTCGTATAGCGCACACCCGCGCCGTAGATGCGGCGCGAAATCTGCCACAGCGTATCGCCGCGACGGATGATGACGGCATTGCTATCTTGCGAGAGGGGCGCCTGCTCGAGCGTCTTCGGGCCGCTGTCGTTGGATGAGACCTCTGTGTTCGGCTGTGCCGGTGCTGTCTGAGCAGGCTCCGTGATAACGGCGATCATCTGTTCGAGTCCAGGCAGGGCGGCGCCGACCGACTTCGGGTCCTTCGGCAAGGCGACGAGAGCAGCTAGCGCCTTGCCGGCCACGCTGGAGGCATCGGCTGCCGCCTTCTTGAGCGCGGCGCTGGCGTTGATGGTCGGCCGGAATTCGGAGAGCGACTTCAACGCGATTTCCGTGCCGGAGCGGGCGGCTGCGAGCTGTTCCGTATTCGGTTGCTTACCGTCGGTAAACAGGCCCTTCAGCAGCGCAAAAGCCTTGCCGGCGCCTTCCTTGAGCTTGGCAAGCTCACCCTCGTCGAGCGGTACCATGTTTGCCGTGGTCGCTTGCGCTTGACCATTGGCGGCGGGCGTCTGCGCCGCAACCGTCACCTGATTGCCCTCGGGGCGCGTGAAGTTGACGCTGGTCCGCACCACGACTTTGCCGGCGCCGTCAAGCACGTCAACGCGGATCTTGTGATCGCCGACGGCAAGAGGCATGGGTCCGTCCACAACGAAATGACCATCCGCACCCGCGACGTTCTCACCGATGAGCTTGTCGTCGGCATAGGCGCGGACCTTGGCATTCGGCTTCGCGGTGCCGGCAACGAAGATGTGGTCGTTTTCGATCTCCACCGCATTGACCATGACGTCCTGATCCGCTTCCGCCTTTGCTGCCGGCGGCGTTGCCGTGCCGGCTGCCGGATTGGCGGATGCGACCGCCGTACCATCCTGTTGCAGCTTGGCGTCTGCCGTGGCTGCCGGCTTGTCCGTCGCCTTGGCCTGTGCGTCGGCTGCTGACGCGTCCTGTTCGCCGGCGGTCACGCGGCCCTGCTTGGCGGAAGGCGCGGTTATAATGCGGCTTGCAGTGCCTGGCTTGGACACCATCGCAAGGACCTGGGTGGAATTGTCTTTCGGCACGGAGACAGTGGCGACTTCCTCGGAATTGACGGCCTTGCCGTCCTTGCCGATGGCGCGCAGCACCAGTTCGTGGTCCCCAGGCGGCAGCGGATTGTCGAGCACGGCGGCAAAGTCGCCGCTCGGGCCGGCATTGGTGGTGGTGACGACCTTTTCGCCGTCGACGATTTCCAGCTTGGCATTCGGCTCGGCCGAACCAGCGATGACGGTGGAGCCATCCGGCTCGACGCGCAACACGTCGAATGATGGTACGCGAGGATTGGCTGCAGAAGCCGTCGTAGGCGCCGGCTGGCCGGTTAGCGCTGCGAAAGCCTTGTCGATTGCTGCACTCGCTTCGGCGGTATTGTCGGGGAGAGACTGGATGATGGTGAGCGCCTTGCCAGCGCCGTCCTGTACCTTCTTCACAAGCCCCGTCGTCGCTGCGTCGATTCCCTCAGGAAGCGCGAAGCCGACGATCGATTGCAGGGCGTTGGTTGCCTTCGTCTTTGCGGCCGTGAAGGTATCCTGAGATGGTGTGTTGCCATCCTTGAACAGCGCCTTGAGATCGGCAAGCGAGGTGGTTGCCGCACCCGTCAGCTCGGTCAGCTTCTTGGTGAGATCTGCGGTGTTGAGGGCATTCTGCGCGGTCTTCGTCGCGTTCTGTGCAGTCTCGCCGGCCTTCTGCGCGTTCTCGTCGATGGTGTTCTTAACCGTGTTGCTGGCTTGATTGACGGCATCGCCGATCGGGGTCTTGTCACCGTTGATGCGCGGCATCACGAAGAAGACCATCAACAGGGTCGCAATTGCCAACACCAACAGAGCCAGCCACCCGGCACGGTTCTTCATCATCATTCATCTCCACGCGGCGAAGTCGTCGCAACTCCTAAAATTGCTAGCGATTTCGGCTGCTTTTACAAGCTTTCTCAGCCATTTTCGCATGTCCCGGCACAAGTTTTCCTTTGAAAAATCTTGACTGAGCATCTGCAGCATAGTTGTTTGCATCCATGACCGACGAATCCACGCCAATTCGAACCATTTGCGTCTATTGCGGCTCACGGCCGGGGCGCGATCCCTCTCACATGGCTGCCGGCCGCGAACTGGGCAAAAGCATTGCCGAAAACGGCCTGCGCCTGATCTATGGCGGCGGAACGAAGGGCATCATGGGCGCTGTCGCGAGCGGCGTGCTATCGCACGGCGGTCAGGTTACCGGCATCATTCCGGAATTCCTCGTCGATATGGAAGCGACGCGCCATTCGCTCGGGCAGCTCGACGAGCTCATCATAACGCCTGATATGCATGCGCGCAAACACGGCATGTTCGAGCGCGCCGACGCCTTCGTGGCATTGCCAGGCGGCATCGGCACCTTGGAAGAGATCGTCGAGATCATGACCTGGGGTCAGCTCGGCCGTCACGAAAAGCCGATGGTCTTCGCCAATATCAACGGTTTTTGGGACCCGATGATGGAGCTCATCCGCCATATGACGGAAGAGGGCTTCGTCCATACCGCCCACCGCGTCCAGCCGCTGGTTATCGACAAGATCGCCGACATTATCCCCGCCATCCGCAAGCACGCTGCGGAGGTGCCCGGAGATCGCGGCGGCGAAGAGGCCGTCATTTCCAAGCTTTGATTGTAGAACAGGACTTTGCCGCCAAGTATCAAAGCTTGCTGACCGAATGCGATCGGGTAACATACGGATCAGTTCTATCTCAAGATGAGAGATCTAGTATGTGGCCGATCTTCAGGACGTTGTTATCTGGCTCGAAGTTGTTAAACGTAACGGCCGGCGAGGTCATTCTCACTACTTCACAAGAAAGCGGCATCTCTCGCCACTCGTTTTTCGAATGGCGTGTCAAAGAAGCCATTGATAAATCCGACGTCTTTATCGCCGTTAAAATGCGACCTGACAGCTATGCGGGACCGGAAGGCTCTGTCAAAAATTATATCAACTTCGATGTTGATACGGCCATCAGACTTCGCGATAGCTTGAATGAGTGCATCGAGTTCGCGCGCAAATATCAGGAGGCTCGCGAGAGTGCCTCGGATAGCGACGCTAACGAAATCGCATAATTGCTGTCAAAGCGCTGTTTAGCTGCTCTGCCTGATGTCTAGCGCCCTCTGCTCTGACGCAGCATCGACCAGCTATAGAGTATGAGACCGGCCCAGATCAGCGAGAATGCAATCAGCTGCGTCGTGCCGAAGGGCTCCTTGAACAGAAAGACGGCGATCAGAAAGACCATGGTCGGCACGATGTATTGCATGATGCCGATGGTCGACATCCTCAGAAGCTTCGCGCCATTGGCGAAGATCATCAGCGGCAGCGCCGTCACGAGCCCGCAGCCGAGCAGAAGCGCGGTATCCGAAATGCCGGTCTGGTAAAAGTGGCCTTCGCCGCGCGCTTCCAGATAGAGGATGTAAAATGCTGCCGGGATGCAGAGGAGCAGCACCTCGATGAAGAAGCCCTGATTGGCTCCCACAGGCAGGGTCTTGCGGAAAAAGGCATAGAAGCCCCAGGAGAAGGTCAGCGACAACGCGACCCAGGGCAGGGTGCCGGCTTTCACCGTCAGAATGATGACGGCGGCGGCTGCAAGGCAGATCGCGACGATCTGCGTCGGCGCAAGCTTTTCCTTGAGCAGGATGGCGCCGAGCGCAATGCTGAATAGCGGATTGATGAAGTAGCCGAGGGCAGCATCGAGCGAATGGCCGGCGCCGATCGCCCAGACATAGGTTCCCCAGTTGATGGTGACGAGCGCTGCCGTCAGCGATGCCATGGCGATCGTGCGCGGATTACGAAACGCCGCCTTCACGTCACCCAGGCGCCCCAGCGCCAGCAGCACGATGCCCGCGACGGGAACCGACCAGACGATGCGATGGGCGATGACCTCGAAAGCCGGGATATGCGCCAGCGCCTTCATATAGAGTGGCAGAATGCCCCAGAAGAGATAGGCCGTCATCGCGAAGCCGAAGCCCCGGACTGCGTCGTTGTTCTTGATTTCAGGTTTGACCGCGTCGGTGGCCATGAATTTTCCCGTCATTCTCTGTTATTTGAGACGGGATTACCCCAATGCATGCGGCATGGCTAATTCATTTCATTGACGGCATCGTCAAGCTTTTTGATGGGCGGCGGATTACTCCGCCGCTATTCTGCCTGCCATGTGCCGGTTCTTCATCAGCTTGTAGATCACGGAATCCATCAACGCCTGGAACGATGCGTCGATGATGTTCTCGGACACGCCGACAGTCCACCAGCGTACGCCGTCGCTATCGGTGGATTCGATCAGGACTCGGGTTATGGCCTCCGTACCGCCATTGAGGATACGCACCTTGAAGTCGGCCAGTTCCAGATCGTCGATCTCGTGCTGGTATTTGCCGAAATTCTTCCGCAGCGCCAGGTCGAGCGCGTTGACCGGGCCATCGCCTTCGGCAACCGACATAATGGTCTCGCCATCGATGATGATCTTGACCACCGCTTCCGAGACGATTTTCACCCGGCCGTGGGAATCGAAACGGCGTTCGACCATGACGCGGAAACCGTCGATTGCGAAGAATTCCGGGATGGTGCCGAGCGTGCGGCGCGCCAGAAGTTCGAAGCTCGCATCCGCACCTTCGTAAGCATAGCCCGTCGCTTCACGCTCCTTGACGATCTGGATCAGCTGGTCGAGCTTAGGATCGTCCTTGCCGACCTCGATGCCGCGCCGTTTCAGGGCGTTGATGAAGTTCGACTTTCCGCCCTGGTCGGAAACCATGACCTTACGGAAGTTACCGACGCTCTCCGGCGGCACATGCTCGTAAGTGCGCGGATCCTTCAGCAGCGCCGAAGCGTGGATGCCGGCCTTGGTCGCAAAGGCCGAAGCGCCGACATAAGGCGCCTGATGATCCGGCGAGCGGTTCAGCAGCTCGTCGAAGGCGTGCGAAAGGCCGGTCAGGCCAACCAGCCGCTCGGCGTCGATCGTGGTTTCGAAGCGTTCGCTGTAGGCTCTTTTCAGCGCCAGCGTCGGGATCAGCGTGATCAGGTTGGCATTGCCGCAGCGCTCGCCGATGCCGTTCAGCGTGCCCTGGATCTGCCGAACGCCCGCCTCGACTGCGGCAAGCGAATTTGCAACCGCCTGGCCGGTGTCGTTATGAGCATGGATGCCAAGACAGTGCCCGGGAACGCCGCAGGCGATGACGGCCTCGACGATGGCGCGGACCTCCGGCGGCTGCGTGCCGCCATTGGTGTCGCAGAGCACGACCCAGCGCGCTCCGGCATCATAGGCCGTTTTGGCGCAGGCGAGCGCGTAGGTCGGATTGGCCTTGTAACCGTCGAAGAAGTGTTCGCAATCGACCAGAGCTTCCTTGCCCGCGGCGATGGCTGCCTTGACGCTTTCGGCGATGCTTTCGAGGTTCTCCTCGTTGGTACAGCCGAGCGCCACCTTGACGTGGTAGTCCCAGCTCTTGGCGACGAAACAGATCGCGTCGGATTTCGCCTGCAGCAGGCTCGCAAGGCCGGGATCGTTGGAGGCAGAGATCCCGGCGCGCTTCGTCATGCCAAAGGCGACGAAGCTGGCCGATCTCGTGCGCTTCTCATCGAAGAAGGCCGTATCGGTCGGGTTGGCGCCGGGGTAACCGCCTTCGATGTAGTCCAGGCCGAACTCATCCAGCATGGTCGCAATCGCAATCTTGTCCTCGACCGAGAAATCGATGCCGGGCGTCTGCTGGCCATCGCGGAGCGTCGTGTCGAAGAGATAGATTTTTTCGCGTGTCATACTGTTTCCTCCGGCGAACCGGTTTTCTTGCTCAGTCGCTCCCTCTCCCCACGTGCGGGGAGAGGGTTAGGGTGAGGGGCGTTATTCGGCCTACACTTTCCCAGCAAACTTGTCCGTCGCGCGGATCAGCTGATCGAGAATGCCCGGTTCCGAATAGGCATGGCCCGCGCCCTCGATCAGATGAAATTCCGCTTTCGGCCAAGCCTTGTGCAGCGCCCAGGCATATTTGGCCGGGCAGGGCATGTCGTATCGGCCATGGACGATGACGCCGGGAATGTCTTTCAGCTTGTAGGCGTCGCGCAGCAGTTGGCCCTCTTCGAGCCAGCCGGCATTGACGAAGAAATGGTTTTCGATGCGGGCAAAGGCGTGGGCAAATTCCGCATCGGCAAAGTGGTCGCTGGTGGCCGGCTCCGGCAGCAGCGTAATCGTCTCTCCCTCCCAGATCGACCATGCCTTGGCGGCTTCCAGTCGGGCAGCCTTGTCCGGATGCGTCAGCAGCCGATGGTACGCGGCCATCATTTCATGACGCTCTTCCGGCGGGATCGGGGCGATGAAACGCTCCCATTTGTCGGGGAACATTTCGGAGACGCCGAACTGATAATACCAGTCGAGCTCGGCTTTCGTCAGCGTGTAGATGCCGCGCACGACCAGCTCAGAAACACGCTCCGGATGCGTTTCGGCATAGGCGAGCGCCAGCGTCGAGCCCCAGGAGCCGCCGAATACAAGCCATTTTTCCGCGCCGGCCATTTCGCGCAGCCGCTCGATGTCAGCAACGAGGTGCCAGGTGGTGTTGGCTTCCAGGCCCGCATGCGGCGTCGAGCGCCCGCAGCCGCGCTGGTCGAACAGGGTCACGTCGTAGAGCCTGGGATCGAATACGCGGCGATGGCTCGGCGAGATGCCGCCGCCCGGACCGCCATGCAGGAAGACGGCGGGCTTGGCGCCGGGCGTTCCCACCCGTTCCCAATAGATCACATGCCCGTCGCCGACATCGAGGTGACCGGAAGCATAGGGTTCGATTTCCGGATAGAATGTGCGCAGGACTTCGGTCATATTTTCAGTCCCTCCGCCGGCCAGACATTGGTATCGTGATCGGGATGCTGGAAGGAAATGATCTGCTCCTGCCGCGAATAGAAATCCGGATCCTGATAGACGGGTTTTTCGAAGATCGTCTCCACCCATGGCAGGCGATAGGCGTGGTTGACCTGGATCTGCGGAGCGAGATCGTCGCGCTCGTCGAAGGCGCCGATGGCAATTTCGAGGCCGCCCGGATGACGGTAGGTCAGCGGTGTGCCGCAGTTCTTGCAGAAGCCGCGGTCGATATTGACGGAGGACTGGAAATAGGTCGGTTCGCCGCGCGTCCATTCCAGGCCATCTTCAGGTGCCGTAACGAGGGCGGAGAAGAAGTTGCCGAACTGCTTTTGGCACATGCGGCAATGGCAGATCGACGGGCGGCCAAGCTCGCCGCGAATGCGAAACCGCACCGCACCGCATTGGCATCCTCCGCTTCTGATAGCTTCACTCATCGTGCTTCTCCTCTGGCCAGCTTTGGGTATCGTAATCGGGGTGCTGATGATTGGAGAGCTTGATCGATATCGCACGATCCGAGCTATCCTCATCCGGTTCCATCGGCAGTGCATCGAGCGCCTGGAACCAGGGCATCTTTCCTGCGCGGTTCGATTGCGCGACGGGTTGGACCAGCGCTGGCTCATCCAGTGAGCCAAGTGTCACATTGATGGAATCCGAGCCGGGCACATCATAGAACAAGGGCGTACCGCAAGTGCCGCAAAAGCCGCGACGCACAAGACCGGACGAATGAAACCAGGAGGGTTCGCCGCGTGTCAGTTCGAAATCGACGCGCTTAGTACTCCCGAGTGGGAGGGCGTAATTGCCGGATGCCTTCTGGCACATGCGGCAATGGCAAAGATGCGGATAGCCGAGCGCTCCGGCGGCGCGATAACGAACCGCGCCGCATTGACATCCGCCACTATGCCCTGCAACCATTGTCATTTGGTGCTCTCCAGTGGCCATGCCGCCGTGTCGTAGTCAGGATGCTGGTTGGACACGATGTTCAGCACGAAGGGCGCTTGCGCAGCGTCTTCCTCCGTCGAGTGTCCAGGCAGCAGATGCAGCCGATCGATGAAGCCGATCTTGGCTTCCGTACCATATTGCACGACGGGCGGCAGTTGCGAGGGATCGTCGAAGGCGCCGGCCGCGACTGCAATGCCATCGGGCGCCTCATAGGTCAGCGGCGTGCCGCAATCCCCGCAGAAGCCGCGCTTCACATAGTTGGATGATTGAAACACCTTCCGCTCGCCACGCGTCCATGCGAGTTCGGCACCACGCGTCGAGACTAGGGGCGCATAATAGGCGCCGAAGGCTTTCTGACACATGCGGCAATGACAGATCGACGCATCCTTCAGTTCGCCCCGCACCCGGAAGCGAACCGCGCCGCATTGACAGCCGCCGGTGTAGGTCGAGACGGTCATGATCTATCCTTTCCGGCGACGATGAGAATATGCATGCAGACGTTATCGATATCCTTCAGGACATCGTCGTTCCAGAAACGTAGAACAGTCCAGCCGTCTGCTTGAAGGCGTAGGGTGCGGACCCGGTCATAGGTTTGATCACTCGCATTGCCGTGTTGCGAGCCATCGACCTCAACGATGAGCTTTTCGGTCGGGCAAGCAAAATCGACAATGTAGCCGGCGATGGGGAATTGCCGGCGGAAGCCGAGACCCATGAGGCGATGTGCGCGCAATTCATTCCAGAGCCGAAGTTCCGCGTCCGTCATGACCTTGCGCATGCGGCGGGCATTGCTGCGGATTTTGGGTGGGACTGGAGTATGCGGCAAGTTACCCCCCTCTGTCCCTGTCGGGACATCTCCCCCACAAGGGGGGAGATTGTTAACCCGCAGCGCTCGCTCGGCCCAAATGGACATCGAACTTGCAGAGACTAGGCTTCGTGTTTGCGTGCACAAGAGCGGCAAACTCCCCCCAATCTCCCCCCTTGTGGGGGAGATGTCACGAAAGTGACAGAGGGGGGTATAAAAACTCACCGCTTGATCTCCCAAGTCGTGATGCGCTCACCCGTCGCCGCATCCTTCCCGTCCTTGAGCTGAACACCTCTTGCCGTCAGCTCCTCGCGAAGCTTGTCAGCCTCGGCGAAGTTCTTCGCCTTCAGCAACTCCAGACGCTGGCGCACCTTGGCCTCGATCTCTGCGACCACAGCTTCGTCGATCTCCGCCTTCTTCGGCAGCAGGCCGAGAAGATCGGCGCTGGCCGCGAAGACCGACAGGAGGCTGGCATCGGCATTGGCGGCCTGTGCCAGGGCATGCAGTGCCTGGATGGCGGCGACCGTGTTGAGATCGTCGCCGAGTGCGGCAAGCACTGTTTCATCCGGAGCCGCCCCACTTACGTCGGCAGCCGGCCATTTCGCGATTAGCCGTTCGGCTTCCTCGAGGCGCTTGACGGAAAAGTCGATCGGCTCGCGATAATGCGTCATCAGCATGGCAAGCCTCAGCACCTCACCCGGCCAGCTCCGGCCGCCGAGCTTTTCCGTCTGCAGCAGCTCGTGGATGGTGACGAAATTGCCTTCCGACTTCGACATCTTGCGGCCTTCGACCTGCACGAAGCCGTTATGCATCCAGACATTCGCCATCGCATGCGTGCCATGCGCGCAACGCGACTGGGCGATTTCGTTTTCATGGTGCGGGAAGATCAGGTCGAGGCCGCCGCCGTGAATGTCGAAGACATCGCCGAGATAGCGTCCGCTCATGGCCGAGCATTCGATATGCCAGCCCGGACGGCCGCGGCCCCAGGGACTTTCCCAGCCGGGCTCGTTCTCGTCCGACAGTTTCCACAGCACGAAATCGCCGGGGCTCTTCTTGTGTTCGTCGACGGCGACGCGGGCGCCAGCCTGCTGCTCGTCGAGATTGCGCTTCGAAAGTTGACCGTAGTCGGCCATCGACTTGGTGTCGAACAGCACCTCGCCGGCCGCCCGATAGGCATGGCCCTTGTCGATCAGCGTTTCGATGATCGCGATCATCTGCGCGATGTTGTCGGTCGCCCGCGGCTGTACCGACGGTTCCAGGCAGCCGAGATCAGTCGTGTCCTGGCGGTACTGCCGCTCGGTCTTTTCCGTCACCAACCGGATCGCATCGTTGAGCGGCAGACCGGGGTGATCGCGCAGCGCGCGCGCGTTGATCTTGTCGTCGACGTCGGTGATGTTGCGGACGTAGGTGACGTGGCTCGCGCCGTAGACATGCCGCAGCAGCCGGAACAGTACATCGAAGACGATGGCCGGGCGGGCATTACCGATATGAGCGAAGTCATAGACCGTCGGACCGCAGACATACATGCGGACGTTGTTGCGGTCGATCGGCTGAAAATCGACCTTTTCGCGCGTCAGCGTGTTGTAGAACTTCAATTGCGGCTCGGCGGCCATATCATTCTCCCAAGGCATAAATCCGAAAAATACCGTCACCGGCAGGCCGGACGTTTGTCATCTTGGATTTTGGGAGACGAAAACGGCCAGGCCAGCGAAACGCTAGCGAATAATCTTCCGGCAGATAATGCAGATAACCGTTTTCATGGGCGGCTTTATCGCGCGCCGGATGAATTTGGTCAAGTGGGGCAGCGCCTCTCCGGTACGGGGAGGAGGTGTTTTTATTCCGGCATCCGATAGTCGACGAGCTTGTTCTCGCGCACGACGAAAAGCTTGCCGGTTTCAGTGACGTCCGGGCCGGTGAGCGGGACGATCGCCTGGGCGACCTCCCGCGGATGCGGCAGCGTATCCGGATCTTCGCCGGGCATCGCCTGGGCGCGCATGGCGGTGCGGGTAGCACCGGGATCGACGCTGGTAATGCGCAACGGCGTGCTCTGCGTTTCCCCGGCCCAGGTGCGGGCCAAAGCTTCGACAGCCGCCTTGGAGGCGGAATAGGGACCCCAGAAGGGCCGGCAGCGATGAGCGGCGGCCGAGGAGAGGATGACGGCGCGACCGGCATCGGAGCGCATCAGCAGCGGCTCCACGGAACGGATCAGCCGCCATGTGGCGGTGACATTGATCGTCATCACCTTCTCGAACACCTTGGCCTCAACATGGCCGATCGGCGAGATCACGCCGAGGACACCCGCATTGGCGACCAGAATATCGAGTTTGCCCCACCGCTCGTAGATGGAGGCGCCGAGCGCGTCGATGGCGTTCATGTCGGCAAGGTCGAAAGGAACGAGAGTTGCCGAGCCGCCGGCAGCCTTGATGGCATCGTCAAGCTCTTCAAGCCCGCCGACCGTGCGGGCGCAGGCGATCACGTGCGCGCCGGCCTTGGCCAGCTCCAGTGCCGTGAAATAGCCGATACCGCGCGATGCGCCGGTGACGAGGGCGATCTTGTCCTTGAGATTGACGCTCATGCTGCCTGGATCCGGATATGTAAGGGAAGGAAGAGGAGCGAAATGCCCCTCTCGGCCGTTACTTAGGCGTGTCAGCCGTTGCTGGCGAGAACGGAAAGCTTGCGCACGTTGCTGGTGCTTTCCTTATCGAGCAGACGCGTCGGATAGTCACCGGTGAAATAATGATCGGTGAACTGCGGCTGCGCGTTGTTGCGGGGCTCGCCGCCGACGGCTCGGTAGAGCCCATCGATCGACAGGAATTCCAGCGAATCCGCGCCGATGAAATCGCACATGGCCTTCAGGCTGCTGTACTGGTTAGCGAGCAGCTTGTCGGCGTCCGGCGTGTCGATGCCGTAGAAGTCTGGATGGAAGATCATCGGGCTGGCGACGCGGATATGCACTTCGCTGGCGCCGGCATCGCGGATCATCTGCACGATCTTCACGGACGTCGTGCCGCGCACGATGGAATCGTCGACCAGCACGACGCGCTTGCCCTCGATGATGGCACGGTTGGCGGAATGCTTGAGCTTCACGCCGAAGGCGCGAATCTGTTGCGTCGGCTCGATGAAGGTACGGCCGACATAATGGTTGCGGATGATGCCGAGTTCGAAGGGAATGCCGCTCGCCTGGGCAAAGCCAATGGCAGCAGGCGTGCCGCCGTCCGGCACGGGAACGACAACGTCGGCCGCAACAGGCGCTTCCTTGGCGAGGTTGATGCCCATGTTCTTGCGGGCAACATAGACGTTGCGGCCGCCGACGACGGAATCGGGGCGGGCGAAATAGACGTATTCGAAGAGGCAGAGCCGCTCGGGCTTCGGAGCGTCGGGCTTGCGGGCATCGATGGTGATCGAGCCATCGGGCTGGATCTCGCAGATGACAACCTCACCGTTTTCGACATCGCGGACATATTTTGCGCCGATGATGTCGAGCGCGCAGGTTTCCGAGCAGAAGATCGGCTTGCCGTCGAGTTCACCCATGACCAGCGGCCGGATGCCGATGGGGTCTCGGGCGGCGATCAGCTTCGTGCGCGTCATGGCGAGCATCGAATACCCGCCCTCCATCTGCCTGATGGCATCGATGAAGCGGTCGGAAGAGGAAACCTGCTTGGAGCGGGCAATGAGATGAAGGACGACTTCGGTATCCGAATTCGACTGACAGATGGCACCGTCGGCGATCAGCTGCCGCCGCATGGTCAGGCCGTTGGTGAAATTGCCGTTGTGAGCGATAGCGATGCCGCCGACTTCCAGTTCGGCGAATAGCGGCTGCACATTGCGAAGTACGGCATCGCCCGTCGTCGAATAACGCACATGGCCCATAGATCGGTCGCCGGGCAGGCGGGCAAGCGTCGCGGGATCGGTGTAGTGATCGCCGACGAGACCCATCCGTCGCTCGGAATGGAAGCGCTGACCATCGAAAGAAACAATGCCGGCCGCTTCCTGGCCGCGATGCTGCAGGGCATGCAGGCCGAGCGCCGTCAGCGCTGCCGCGTCCGGGTGTCCCAGAATGCCGAAGACGCCGCATTCTTCATGCAGCGTGTCGCCGTCGATATCGTCCTCGAAGGAAAGGGAATGATTCATGGCTGCGGGCCTTTGCTCTCAACGTGGGCGGATCGGGGCGGCGTCACGAGTAACCATTAAAATAGCTCAAAATCCGGCCGGAAAAAATATCCGGTCGGATCTTCTATTGTCACGCCGCTCAAATGGAGTTTCTCGAGCGGCAGGTCAAGCCTGTAAACGCACCGTCAATTGTTTGTCTGCGGCGCCGGTGCGTCATCCGAGGGCGCGGTATCGTTCGGCGCGGCGTTATCGCCATTTCCTTGCTGCTTCGGCGCGATCTTGTTGAGGATCTCGGCTGGCAGCCTCGCCTGAATGTCCTGCGGAAGCGCTGCGGTCAGCTTCTCGACCATCGAATCGAGGAATGGCTTCGACTTGGCGTTGTTGACCCAGTCCGGACGTGCGGCCGGTGCCACCAGCCAGTTCCAGAAGGCAACGACGACGACCATCAGCAGCAGGCCGCGAGCGGCGCCGAAGAGGAAGCCGAGCGTGCGGTCGAGCGCGCCGATGCGGCTGTCGATGATGAAATCGGCGATCCGGATGGTGATGAAGGAAATGATGATGAGCGCCAGCAGGAAGATGACGGCGGCTGACGCGATCGTCGCGATCTTGGTGTCGGCCTTGTATTGCAGGGCATAGGGAACGAGCAGCGGATAAAGATAATAAGCGGCGACTGCGGAGCCGCCCCAGCTGACAATCGAGAGGATTTCGCGCGAGAAGCCACGAACCATCGCCAGAACGGCGGAGAAGAGAATAACGCCGATAACAATACCGTCGAAAATCGTAATGGGCATTTATAATCCACTTCAAGACTTGCCAGACCTTTTGGTCGGCATCGGCCTCAATCAGGAGCCTCTTCTTCGCCAAGAACGGCTGAAGTAAGGCTCAGTCTTCATCTTCCGCGCGTTTCAGCGCGCCCTTCGATCCGGCAATGCGCGCCACCAGATCCGGCAGGCTGTCGATCTCGCTCCAGCGTCCGCCGTTGACCTTCGGCAGATCGGCGGAAGCGGCAGGCAGAACAGCCCCGGAAAATCCCAGCTTCTCGGCTTCCTTGAGGCGCTGGGCGGTGTGCGCAACCGGCCGGACGGCGCCCGACAGGCTGACTTCGCCGAAATAGACGCAATCGGCGGGCAGAGCAAGACCGGCTAGGGAGGAAACCAGTGCAGAAGCGACGGCAAGGTCCGCAGCCGGCTCGGAAATGCGGTAGCCACCGGCAATATTGAGGTAAACATCGTGCTGGCCGAGCCGCACGCCGCAATGCGCTTCCAGAACGGCCAGAATCATCGAGAGGCGCGCCGAATCCCAGCCGACGATGGCGCGGCGCGGGGTGCCGAGCGATGTCGGCGCGACCAGCGCCTGCACTTCGACCAGCACCGGACGTGTCCCCTCGATGCCGGCGAAGACGGCCGCACCGGGCGATTTTTCGTTGCGCTCGCCGAGAAAGAGCTCGGACGGATTGGGCACATCGCGCAGGCCGGCATCGGACATTTCGAACACGCCGATCTCGTCGGTGGGGCCGAAGCGGTTCTTCACCGTGCGCAGGATGCGGTAATGATGGCCGCGATCGCCTTCGAAATAGAGAACGGCATCGACCATGTGCTCGACGACGCGCGGCCCTGCAATCTGGCCATCCTTGGTGACGTGGCCAACCAGCACCATGGCCGTGCCGGTCTGCTTGGCGAAACGGATCATCGCCTGCACGCCGGTGCGCACCTGCGTCACCGTGCCGGGCGCGGACTCGGCAAGCTCGCTCCACAGCGTCTGGATGGAATCGATGATGACGAGATCCGGCCGCTTGCCTTCGGAAAGCGTCGCGAGAATGTCCTCGACATTGGTCTCGGCGGCCAGCAGCACTTCCGTATCAGCCGCTTTCAGACGTTGGGCGCGCAGGCGAACCTGCGCCACGGCTTCTTCGCCGGAGACATAGACGATCTTGTGCCCCTGCCGGGCGAGGGCGGCCGCGGCTTGCATCAGCAGAGTCGACTTGCCGATGCCGGGATCGCCGCCGACAAGGACGGCCGAGCCGCGCACGAAGCCGCCGCCTGTCGCGCGGTCGAGCTCGGATATACCGGTATGGATGCGCGGCGCCTCTTCGATCTCGCCCGAAAGCGTCGTCAGCGTCACCGGCTTGCCCTTGCGGGGTGTCTTGGCCGGTCCGCCGCCGATCCCGCCCATCGGATCTTCCTCGACGATGGTGTTCCATGCGCCGCAACTGTCGCATTTGCCGACCCAGCGATTGTGGACCGTGCCGCAGTTCTGGCAGATGAATTGTGTACGGGCCTTAGCCATCGGATGCTGTTCTCAAGTTCAAATGCTTCGCTCTTCGCGACGAATCGCGATCGGCTGACAGATAATGTCTTTCCCGGCCTATCAAAACTAATGATTTCCGTATCAATGGCGATCGTGTCAGGTTTTATGCCGGGTTTTTATGGACGATGACCGATGTTTGACTATTCGCTTGCGCACTGGATCGCCTTTCTCACCGCTGCAACCCTTCTCAATCTTTCGCCGGGGCCGGATATCGCTTTCATTCTCGGCCATACGATCAGAAGCGGCATGCGCTCCGGCTTTGCGGCGCTGTTTGGCATCTGGAGCGGCGCGTGCCTGCATGTGCTGATGGCGGCTGCCGGTCTTTCGGCGATCCTTGCTGCCTCCGCGTTGGCCTTCTCGACGGTCAAATGGATCGGTGCCGCCTATCTGATCTGGCTCGGCATCCAGGCCCTGCGCTCGAAGGGCGAGGCGGCATGGATCAAGGAGGCGGGCAAGACCTTGTCCTCTGGCCGCATCTATCGCCAAGGCATCCTGGTCTCGCTGCTCAACCCAAAGGTTGCCATCTTCTTCCTGGCCTTTCTACCGCAATTCGTCGTCGAAGGCGCCGGCCCAGTCTGGGCGCAGCTTCTTCTGCATGGCAGCCTTATCATTGTCGTCGCCGCTTTCATTGAGCCGCCGCTCATCCTGCTCGGCGGCCGTCTGAGCGAGGCGCTCCGGCGCAATCGGAGCCTCGGCCTGTGGCTTGATCGCGGCCTCGGCACGCTCTTCGTCGCCCTTGGCGTCCGGCTGGCGATCAGCGTTCGCTAAATATTTTGAGGAGTAGTCAGGCTATTCTTCGGTCTCCTCCGAGATATACCGGCGCTCGTGCCGCAGCCCCATGCTGGTCAGCATCTCGTAGCCGATCGTGCCTGCCGCCCTTGCGGCCTCGTCGACCGAGATGTTGCTGCCGAAAAGCTCGACATAATCACCGGCTCTGACCAGGTTTTCCGGCAGGTCGGTGATATCAAAGATGGTCAGGTCCATGGTGATGCGGCCGGCAACAGGCACCTTATGACCGGCGATAAAGCCATGACCGCCTGGGATGCCGGTCTGGCGCAATGGCACACCGGCGCTCGACTGGCTGCGCATATAGCCGTCAGCGTAACCTGCCGAGACGATCGCCAGCCGGCTGTCGCGGGTCAATTGCAGGGCGCGACCGTATCCCACCGTCTCGCCTGATTTGACCGATCGGGTCTGGATGACCCGAGCCTCCGCCGTTGCCACCGGGCGCATCGGATTGGCCAAGCCGGGCACCGCCTCGCCGCCGTAGGTGGCGATACCGGGGCGGGTAAGATCGAAATGATAATCCGGCCCGAGAAAGATGCCGGCCGAATTGGCAAGGCTTGCCTCGATGCCTTCGAAGGCAGCGCTGACCTTGCGAAAGGCCTCGAGCTGCTGCCTGTTCATTGCATTGGAAGGATCGTCGCCGCAGGCGAGATGGCTCATGACAAGCACTGGCGCAAAGCTTGCCGGGCGGGAAACGTCATCGGCCAGCGCGATCGCATCGTCCATCGGCAGACCGAGCCGGTTGAAGCCAGTGTCGACCTGCAGCGCACAGGGATAGTCGCCATAGTCGGATAGTACGGACATCCAGAAGGTCAGCTGCTCCTCCGAAGCGATGACGGGCACGAGATCGTTTTCGAAGAACCGCCGCTCCATGCCCGGCCAGATGCCGCTGAGCACGAAGATGCGGGCCTCGGGGGCATAGAGCCGCAAGGTCGCGCCCTCATCCGCTGTCGCAACGAAGAAATCGCGTGCGCCGGCGCCATAAAGCGTTTCACCGACGTCCTCGATCCCGAGCCCGTAGGCATCGGCCTTGACCACGGCCGACGTGCGGGCCTTTCCCGAGCGGCGCGCGAGGTCGCGCCAGTTTTCGACGAGCGCGCCGAGATCCACCGTCAGCCGCAGGCCGGCGGAAGCGAAAGCATCATCGTCATTGAAATTATCTGTCATGGGGCGCCCTGAATAAGGAAGTGGCCGGAGGTGATTTGGCTTGGGTCAGGATACTGATCGTTGATGAAAAGAAAAAGTGCTGCGAGGCATGTATGCGGGACCGGGCAAAAACTGCCACCACATTTCTGACGACAGCTCCCGGCTGAGGATCGGAAGCCAACAGGCTGCTTCGAGGCACGAATTAGCTGAAGGGCTGGCCTTCAGGCACGCTGCGCGCATCATCTTGAAGGTAGTCTGTCGTAGGCTTTAGTTTCCGGGATGACGGCTGTTTCGAAATAGCGGCATCGAGTAGTGCCTCGCTGACGATCGCCGGAATAGGCTCAGTCGTCAGGCCATCTCACCGCCCATGAGGCGGTATCGCGATCAGGGTGCTGGTTGTTGCTCGTCTTGATCGCCGCAGCCCAATCGGCGCCGTTATTTTCAGTCACGCCGGTATTTTCTAGGCCCGTAATCGTATCGAACCATCTAACCATGTTCTCGGTGCAGGTGTTGGCATGCGGCGGGAAGGCGTGGGGATCGTCCAGCGAACCGATCATCAGGTTGGTGCGGCCGTTTTCGAGGTGATGGAAGAACAATGGCGTGCCGCAATTGGCGCAGAAGCCCCGCTCGACAAGCTCCGAGCTCTTCCAGACACTCGGCTTGCCTCGTGTCCAGGTGAGCGCATCATCGGGCGCGGCGACGAGCGCGGCAAAGATGTTACCCGAGGCTTTCTGGCACATACGGCAATGGCAGAGATGCGAATTATCATGCATGGCAGTTGCGTGATAGCGCACGGCACCGCACTGGCAGCCGCCGCTCACCTTCATCTCGATGCGTTTCAATTTGTCTTCTCCTTCAAGGGGCGGGTTTGGACTTAACGCTTTTTAGGTTTTCATCTTTGGATCGTCCAGCAGAACGACGGGTCCGATCACGCCTTCTCAAGAAAGCGCGGACAGGCAGATACCAGCCTTTCCCACATGCGATCACTTTTGTTCAAGACGCGCGGCAGCCGGCTCGATAATGTGCTGACATGCAGAACGTTTCGCAGAAAGAGGCGGCTGATGCCATGCCGCTTGCCAAGGTGGAATCGACCCGCTTCTGGCGGGACGGTCGCTTTCGCGGCATGGAATGCCTGAGCGCAAGCTTCGTGACGCATGAATATGCGCCGCATGCGCACGACACGTTCAGTATCGGGGCGATCGAAAGCGGTAGCCAGATCGCCACACTGCGCGGCAGGCGCGAAGAAACCGGGCCGGGCGATCTCTATCTGATCAATCCTGGCATCGTGCATGACGGCGCTCCGGGCGGCGGGGGCTATCGCTACCGCATGATCTACCCGGACACGAAGCTCTTCGTCGACATTCTGGAAGACGTCACGGGCAAAGCCTTCAACGCGACGCCATCTTTCGCCAGTTCGTTGTTGCGCGATCCGCAGCTTGCCGACGCCTTCCACAAGGCGCATCGCACACTCGAGAGCGGCGCCGGCGCGCTGGAATCCGATGAAAGCATGTTCACGGTGCTGGCCGCCCTCTTTGCGCGCTACGGTAGCACGACCATCCTTCCCGTCGATACCAAGGAACGTAGCGCCGTTGCATGCGCCCGCGATTATCTCACGGAGAATTTCGACAGCGATATCGGATTGGAGGAGTTGGCAAAGGTCGCCGGACTGAGCCGCACGCACCTGATCCGCGCTTTCCGCAGGGAGTATCATATCACGCCCCATGCCTTTCTGACCGACCGGCGCGTCATCGTTGCCCGCCGATTGCTCAGGGAAGGCCGCATGCCGGCCGATGTCGCCATGGAATGCGGTTTCGCCGATCAGGCTCATTTCACGCGCCACTTCAAATCGCGCACCGGCATCACCCCCGGTCAATTCCGCGTCGGCTAGAGCATCCCCAGGAAAAGTGCGCAGCGGTTTTCCATCCGGAATGCGCCGGGAAATAAGAACATGGAGCATTTTCGCTTTTCCGCGAGCAGTGAAAACGCCTTGCTGATTCTGGATGGAGCTCTGGTCACTTTCGTTCAATACAGCGCCAGATGCCGTCGGCTACCTCTTCGTCATTGTTGAAGTGGAGGTTGCCCATGTTGCAGCAAAGCCGGCCGGCCGGCGAATTCAAAGCCGGGATGCGTGCCATTTTTCCGCTGATCGTCGCCGTCCTGCCGATCGGCCTCGTGTTTGGCGCGGTTTCGGCGACCAAGGGGCTTTCGCCGCTGGAGACTACACTGATGAGCGCGTTCGTCTTCGCCGGCGGCTCGCAATTCGTGGCGATGGATATCTGGACACATCCCGCAAGCTGGATTGGCGCCGGCTTCGCGGCCTTGCTCATCAATGTCAGGCACTTGCTGATGAGCGCTTCGATCGGCACGAAGATGGAGTCTTTCTCCGGCATCAAACGCTATATCGCCATGCTGTTTCTCGCCGACGAGATTTGGGCCATGGCGGAATTCCGCGCCGGCGCAACGCGGCTCACACCCGCCTGGTATGCGGGCATCGCCACGCCCTTCTACCTGGCCTGGGTCGGCTCGTCGCTTGCGGGTGCTCTGCTTGGCGCCTTTCTCGGCGATCCCGCTGTCATCGGTCTCGACTTCGCCTTTCCGGCTGTCTTCATCGTGCTGGTCATGGGCTTTTGGAAAGGACCGGAAACCGGCGCGGTGCTTGCCGCAAGCGGAATTGCAGCCGTTACTGTCCACCAGTTCGTGCCCGGTGTCTGGCATATTGCAGCCGGCGCACTGGCGGGGCTGGCAATGGCTTTCTGGAAAGGCAGGGCGCGGGAGCAGGCGGCATGACGCTCGATCTCAACACGCTGCTCGCCGTCCTCGCCATGGCTGCCGCAACGATTTTCACCCGTGTTGGCGGTCTTGTCTTGATTCGCTACGTGAAGATCGACGAGCGCCGGCGAACCGCAATCGAAGCCATTCCACCGGCGGTGCTGATGGCCGTCATTGCCCCGACAGCTTTTGCTACCGGCTGGGCGGAGGCGCTGGCCTGCGCGGCCACCGCAATCGCCTCCCGCCGCTTGCCGATGCTGGCAAGCGTTGTTGTTGGTGTTACGACGGTGGCTTTGCTGCGAGCTGCGGGACTGTGAAGCGTCTCCGGGAAAAGTGCGAAGCGTTTCTTCGTCTCAGCGAAACATTGACGCGTCAAGCTTCGTGTCAATGTTCCTCATACTGCGTGAAAGACGGGTCGGCGAGATCGGCAAAGCGGGTGAATTCCGACTGGAAGGCGAGCTTCACCGTACCCGTCGGTCCGTGGCGCTGCTTGGCGATGATGACGTCGGCCGTGCCTTTGACGCGGTCGAACAGGGCTTCCCATTCCCCATATTTCGGGTCGTTCGGATCGCGCGGCTCCTGGTTTTTGACGTAATATTCCTCGCGGAACACGAAGAGTACCACGTCGGCGTCCTGCTCGATCGAACCGGATTCACGCAGGTCGGAAAGCTGAGGCCGCTTGTCGTCGCGGCTTTCGACCGCGCGCGAGAGCTGGGAGAGCGCGATGATCGGCACGTTCAATTCTTTGCCGAGCGCCTTCAGGCCGGTGGTGATCTGGGTGATTTCCTGAACACGGTTCTCGTTCGATTTGCCGGAGCCGGTCATCAGCTGCACGTAGTCGACCACCAGAACGTCGAGGCCACGCTGGCGTTTCAGGCGTCGGGCACGCGCGGAAAGCTGGGCGATGGAGATGCCGCCGGTCTGGTCGATGTAAAGCGGCACCTTCTGCATCATCATCGAGCAGGCAACGAGCTTTTCGAAATCGGCGTCATTGATATCGCCGCGTCGGATCTTCGACGAGGAGACTTCCGTCTGCTCGGAGATGATACGGGTAGCCAGCTGTTCGGACGACATTTCCAGCGAGTAGAAGCCGACGACGCCGCCGTTCTTCGCCTTCATCGAGCCATCCGCCTGGACTTCGCCCTCGTAAGCGGCGGCGATATTGTAGGCGATGTTGGTCGCAAGCGAGGTCTTACCCATGCCGGGGCGACCGGCAAGGACGATCAAGTCGGAGCGCTGCAGGCCGCCCATCTTGCTATCAAGCGAGTGGATGCCCGTGGAGATGCCGGAGAGGCCGCCGTCACGCTCCTTGGCGACGGCCGCCATGTCGATTGCGAGCGCCACGGCATCGTTGAAGGACTGGAAACCGCCGTCGTAGCGGCCATTCTCGGCAAGTTCGAACAGCCGGCGCTCCGTATCCTCGATCTGCGTCTGCGGAGGCATGTCGAGCGGTGCGTCATAGGCGATATTGACCATATCCTCGCCGATGGTGATCAGCGCGCGGCGCAGCGCCAGATCGTAGATGGCGCGGCCATAGTCTTCCGCATTGATGATCGACACGGCTTCGACGGCAAGCCGCGCGAGATATTGCGCGACCGTCATGTCGCCGACCTTCTCGTCAGCCGGCACGAAGCTCTTGATGGTGACGGGGTTGGCAGTCTTGCCCATGCGAATGATGTCGCCGGCGACCTCGAAGATCTTGCGGTGCAGCGGTTCGTAAAGATGAATCGGCTTCAGGAAGTCGGAGACGCGGTAATAGGCATCGTTGTTGACGAGGATGGCGCCGAGCAGAGCCTGTTCCGCCTCAATGTTATTGGGCGCTTCACGATAATGCTGGTCGGCGGGAGCAATGGCGGCGAGCTTGCGCGCAGCTTCGTTCATTTTCCATCTCTTCGTACTTTAGGGTGTCGACTGGTTTGCGACGTTCCGATGTCATGGTCAACCAGGCAAATGGACAGCCACCCGAAGTGGGGCGAATAGGTCCGGCCTATCAACGTTTTTCCACTCGTCCACAGGCGCAGATTGCCGCCACGTAAAAAATCTCTTGTGGCCACTTTGCAACGAAAAGATCGACACACGAATCACATATGCAAACCATCTGTGGGGAATATCTTAGCTGGGTCTTTCGCCGTATGCATCAATTGGTGCGGCTATCCTGCTTGAAAAGCTGGGGAAATCCGGGTATTCCCTTTAAATTAGGGTAGGACGCTAATTATATAAAGCTGCAATAATGCCAGGTGCGCCATCAAGACAAGAACTCTTCGACGACCTCTCTTCGTTCAATCGCAAGCTGAGGGCGGCTTTTGACGCCCTCGTTCGCGAGCACGGCATGACCCTTTCCCGCGCGAGGGTTTTTCGCAAGCTCTCCCGCCGGGATGGGATAAACCAGAGAGAGCTCGCCGACGAGCTGGAGCTGGAAACGCCGACGCTCGTACGCATCCTCGATGCGATGGAGGCGCAGAATTTCATCGAACGTCGGGCCGCCGTATCCGATCGCCGCGCCAAGCAGATCTTCATAACGGAATCCGGAAAAGTCGTTGCCGCGGAAGTCGAAGCTCTTGCCACCGGTGTGCGCGCGGATATCTTGGAGGGGATTTCGGACGAGGATGTCGGCATGGCGCTGAAGGTTATTCGCGCCATGACTGCCAATCTTCAGAATATCGGCAAATCATGAGGTAATGCATGAGCGGGGATCCGGGCCCGGTCGCCAATGCGCAAGCTAACGCCGTCCCGCCCGCTCCACCGCCTATGCCGGGCTGGAAAGTGCCGCTCTATATTGCGGCATCCGTTCTGTTCTTCCTGACCCAGGGTCTGGGTCTTAATCTTGCCTTCGCCAACCTTACGCAGATCCAGGGAACCATTGCGGCGACGACCACAGAGTCGGCGTGGCTATCTGCTGCCTATATGGCGCCCAATGTCAGCCTCGCCATCGCGCTGGTGAAGATTCGCCTTCAATATGGCGTGCGCAATTTCGCCGAGGTCAGCATTCTCGGCTTCGTGCTCGCCTCGCTGCTCAATCTCTTCGTCTCCGACCTGCATTCTGCGATCGTCGTCCGCTTCCTGAGCGGGATTGCCGGCGCGCCGCTATCGACGCTCGGCTTCCTTTATATGCTGGAGGCCTTCGAGCCGGCGAAGAAGATGACTGTCGGCGTCAGCCTGGCGATGATGAACACGCTGCTTGCCGCTCCCATCACGCGCCTCGTGTCGCCATCGCTGCTGGACTATGGCGAATGGCGTGGCCTCTACACGCTCGAGATGGCATTGGCGCTGCTCGTCATGCCGATCATCTATCTGCTGCCGCTGGCACCGCCGCCGCGCGTCAAGGTCATCGTGCTGGGCGATATCTTCAGCTATCTTCTCGTGGCGATCGGTTTCGGCTGTCTGGCTGTCGCGCTGTCGGTCGGTCGCCTTTATTGGTGGCTGGAAGTGCCCTGGCTCGGCGTCGTGCTGGCGGTCGGCATCGCCTCGATCACCGCCGCAATCGTCGTCGACCTGAGACGGGCAACGCCACTGATAGACGTTCGCTGGCTGCTCCGGCCGGAAATTCTGCATCTGACGGCGATCCTGCTGGTCTTTCGCATCATTGCCGCCGAGCAGACCTCCGTCATCATGACCTTTTATCAGAACGCGGTCGGGCTGCTCTATGATCAGCTTTCCGTTCTGTACTGGATCATCCTGGCCTTCTCCATCATCGGGGGCCTCATCTGCACCGTGTTCATGAGCTACGGCTTTAGCTGGCAGATCCAGTTCGTTGCGCTCATCCTGATGGGCGTGGGCGCGCTGATGGATTCGCAGGTGACGAACCTCACCCGTCCCGAACAGATGTATTTCAGCCAGGCGCTGGTCGCAGCCGGCGCGGCCCTGTTCCTGCCACCCTCCATGTCGCAAGGCTTCAAGGAGGCTATATCCAAGGGTCCCCCCTATCTGGTGACCTTCTTTGTCGTCTTCACCTTCACGCAGAGCATCGGCGGCCTGATCGGCTCGGCCTTCTACGGCACGCTGATCACCATTCGCGAGAAGTTCCATTCTGCCGTCCTGACCGAGCGCGTGCTGCTGACGGATCCGCATGTGGCCACACGCGTCAGCCAGCTTTCATCCTCCTATGGCAAGGTGATCGGGGATAGCGTGCTCCTGAAGGGGGAGGGGCTGGCGCTGCTCGGCGCGCAGGTCAGCCGCGAGGCCAATATGCTCGCCTATGGAGATGCGTTCTTCGTCGCCGCCGTAATCGCTTTCCTGTCGCTTGCCGGCCTCTCAATCCATGTCTTCTTCCGCTTCGTCAGGGCTCGCCTGGCCGACGATCGGGCTGAGGTCGTGACATCCAACCCATGAGGATATGAAATAGCTCCATGTCGAGGCTCGTTCGCTCCCCCATCGAAGTCATCGCGGTTCTCGCCGGCATCGGCGGCGTCATGCTGGTTCTCTATGCCTGGCATCTGCCGCCGTTCAAAACCGCGGTCGAGACCACGGACGACGCCTACGTCAAAGGCTATGTCACGACCATCAGCCCGCAGGTCAGCGGCTATATCACCGACGTGCCGATCAAGGACTACAAGCTCGTCAAGGAGGGCGACGTGCTCGCCCAGATCGATAATCGTATCTACAAGCAAAAGGTCGCGCAGGCCCACGCGACGCTGGACGGGCAGAAGGCGGCACTTGCCAATTCGCAGCAGCAGGAGCAGGCCGCCAAGGCCGGCATCGCCTCCAGCCAGGCGCAGATCGACAGCGCCAACGCAGCCCTGAAGCGTGCCCAGCTTGCCTTCGATCGCGTCACGACACTGGTTTCCAGAGGTGTCTCGACCACGAGCGATTCCGAACAGGCGCAAGCGACGCTGCAGCAGGCTCAGGCATCGGTCAATCAGGCGAAAGCAGGTCTCGATGTCTCTCAGCAGAACCTGACGACGATCATTGTTAACCGCGCCTCGCTCGAAGCTGGCGTCAGCGGCGCAGAGGCTGCCGTGCAGCTTGCCGATATCGATCTCGACAACACGACCATCAGGGCGCCGCAGGACGGCCGCATTGGGGAGGTTGGCGTACGTCTCGGCCAATATGTGACACCAGGTACGCAGCTGATGAACCTGGTGCCGAAGGACGTCTGGGTCATAGCCAATTTCAAGGAAACGCAGCTCGATGGCATGAAGCTCGATCAGCCCGCCACGATCTCCGTGGATGCGCTGGGGCATCGCGAGATCAAGGGCCGCATCCAGCGCTTTTCCCCGGCAGCAGGTTCCGAATTTGCTGTCATCAGGCCCGACAACGCCACGGGCAATTTCACCAAGGTCGCCCAGCGTCTCGGTGTAAGGATCAAGATCGAGGATGGACAGCCACTCGCCGACCAGTTGGCGCCTGGCATGTCCGTCGTCGTTTCGATTGACAAGGATTCGGCTCCGCTGCCGGAGCCTAGGAATAATGACTGACAGAGGCGTTCGCTTTATCGTCTGCCAATAACCAAAAAGCCTGGGTCGAGGACCCAGGCTTTCTTTCATTCACAGTCTTGGAGAAGGCTTGAGGATCAAGCTTCTTCTTCGCCGTCGCGGTCAGCTTCCGGATCGAAGAAATCTTCCGGACGCAGCGCGTCTTCGTCAACGCCGTAGATGGCGTCTGCGGAGGTGAGGGTTTCGCCCTTGGCCTGACGCTCGGCTTCTTCAGCGGAACGGGCAACGTTGAGCTCAACCTTGATTTCGACTTCGGCGTGAAGCCCGATGGCAACATCGTGCAGGCCGATAGCCTTGATCGGCGTGTTCATGTGAACCTGGCTGCGGCCGATGTTGAAGCCTTCGGCGGCGAGGATTTCGACGACGTCACGAGCAGCGACCGAACCGTAGAGCTGGCCGGTTTCGCCAGCCGAGCGAACGACGATGAAGGACTTGCCGCCGAGAACGTCGGCAACCTTCTGGGCTTCGCTCTTGCGCTCAAGGTTGCGGGCTTCGAGCGTTGCGCGCTCGGCTTCGAAACGAGCCTTGTTGGCGGCGTTGGCGCGCAGCGCCTTGCCGAGCGGCAGCAGGTAGTTACGGGCAAAGCCGTCGCGAACCTTGACGGTTTCGCCCATCTGGCCGAGCTTGGAGATGCGTTCGAGAAGAATGACTTCCATTTTCTTGTTCCTTTCGATGTCAGATTTTCGTGTCTTGTTTGGGTGTGTCGGCATTCTTGTTCGGGGTGAGCGATATCGCCTTGCGAGTATCGTAGAGGCCGAGAACAAGGATGATGAAGAGCGGCAGCGTCACAAAGAAGCATACCAGGTAGCAGATGATCAGAACCGGCAGACGCCAGTCCTTGCCCCGCGTCCGGTAGTGCAGCGAGGCAAAGCCGGAAACGATGAAGCCAGCGCCGAAGGCACCGAGCACGGCGGCGGCGATGAGGCCGAGAATGCCACCGAAGAAGATCGCGACGATCGCCACGAGAAAGACGAAGATCGCATTGCGGTTCATACGCAGCGACGAGGGAATGTCTTCGCGCGGACGCTGGCTGCGGCCAGAGGCGACAACAATACGCGTTGCAAAATAATAGGCTGCAAAAACAGCGGACACCCAGCACACGCCCCAAGCGAAAGGGACCGCGTAGAGCAGGATAGTCTTCAACTTTTCGATCGAGGCAGCATCCAACGCTTGCTGCTGCTGATCGTTCAGCAGTTCGAGATTGAAAGCGATCGTCTTGCCGATGAGATCTGGACCGTAGCCCATAAGAATGCCCGCGACGACGATTGCGACGGAGGCAACTGCACAGAGATGCAGCATGATGTCCGAGAGCGGATACCACGCCATTAGATTATCCGGGCCACCAAGCTCGGATGCCGGGCGCGCCAGACTTGCAAGATGGCTGAGCCAAGCTGGGACGGCGGCGAGGACTATTGCGATCATTGCAAATGGCAGCGGACCGATAACGCTGCCCAAAATACCGGCAGCAACGACCGCCGTTGCGGCAGCAATATTTCCCCAGCCGAGACCAACGATCAAAATAGGGAGAGCGGAAGCACTGATGAACACGATAGCAAGAAATGGCTGACGTAATGCGCCATACACGAGTAAGGCGGCGGTCAGACCGGCGAGCGCGCCGATGCCAAGCTCTTTTGCGTTCAACTTTTTCACGTCGCTGTCCTGCTTCGTATCGAGCAGTTAGAGGATGCCTTCGCCACTCGGGCGTGAAAGCTTATCCCCAACATGGGGTTTCAAGGTTCCGATCCGCGCCCATCGCGAAAGGGAGAAGGGAAGGCATCGCTGCCTTCCCTCTAATTCAGTCGGCGTCAGCTTATATTAAGCGACGACGTAAGGCAGCAGGCCGAGGAAACGGGCGCGCTTGATCGCCTGGGCGAGTTCGCGCTGCTTCTTCTGGGAAACGGCCGTGATGCGGGACGGAACGATCTTGCCGCGCTCGGAAATGTAGCGCTGCAGGAGACGAACGTCCTTGTAGTCGATGCGCGGCGCATTGGCGCCCGAGAACGGGCAGGTCTTGCGGCGGCGATGGAACGGACGGCGGACCGGTGCGGAGGAAACTTCAGACATTCTCAAATCTCCTTATACGCGGTCTTCGCGCGGTCGGCGCGGACGGTCTTCGCGGTCACCACGATCCGGGCGCGGACCACGATCGCCGAAGCTGCGCTCCGGACGGTCGCCATCGCGGCGCGGACGGTCGTCACGGTCGCGCTTCTGCATCATGGCCGACGGGCCGTCTTCGTGCTTCTCGACAGCGATCGTCATGTAACGCAGGACGTCTTCGCTGATGCGCATCTGGCGTTCCATTTCCTGGATCGCAGCGGCCGGAGCATCGATGTCCATCAGGGCGTAGTGAGCCTTGCGGTTCTTCTTGATGCGGTAGGTGAGGGACTTGAGGCCCCAGTTCTCGATACGCCCGACTTTACCGCCGTGAGCTTCGATGACACCCTTGTACTGTTCTACGAGGGCGTCGACCTGCTGAGCGGAAATATCCTGCCGGGCAAGGAATACATGTTCGTAAAGAGCCATGGATAGCTTTGCCTTTCTTGCGTTGGTCTGAACCCGATATTCGGCGGCTAAGCCTCAACGACTGCTCCTGAGAGGGTAAACCCAAGCAAGAAAAGCGTTTCCGAGACGGTCGAGAGCGGAGACACGGGAGGCTGGAACGCTTCCGTTCCGAACGATTCCCCTTGCGGAAAACCGGCCCTCCGTTCAGCCACCAGCCAGAAGACCGGGTTGCGAACAGGGCGGCTTATACGGATTTTTCTCCGAAAGGCAAGGGTGCGGGCGAAATTATGCCGTTTTGCCCGTGAGCGGCGTTGATGCTCGGGCCAAATCGTGAGCTCCCGTTCGCCGCAGCGTTGCGCCAGCCGCACTCTCCCATATGATAGCATGCGAATTGCAGCAACAGGGATGGTTCATGCGCATCTTTCTCGTTCGGCACGGCGAATCCCTTGGTAATATCGACGACCGGGCCTATCGGCAGTTCGGCGATCATAATGTGCCCTTGACGGAATGGGGCTATCGACAGGTGCTGGAGGCGGGTGAGGCGATATCAGCCTATCTGAAGGCATTGCCATCAGCCGAATTGCGCAAGCTGAGCGTCTGGTACTCGCCTTTCCTGAGAACGCGGCAGAGCAAGGATGCCCTGCTGGAGGTTCTGCCTGTCGAGCTCATCGGGGATACCAGAGAGGATTATCTGCTGCGCGAGCAGGATTTCGGGCTCTTCACCGAAATCTACGATCACGCCGAACAGAAGCGGAAATTCCCTGACGAATTCGAGAAATGGGCCAGGCTGCGCAACAACAACGGCAAGTTCTACGCGCGTCCGCCGGATGGCGAGAGCCGCGCCGATGTCGCCCAGCGCGTCCGTCTGTTCCTGCAGACCGTCATGCATGACGCCGAAAACGGCAGAAACAATGTCATCATCGTCGGCCACGGCGTCACCAATCGCGCTTTCGAGATGAACTGCCTGCACCACCCGGTCGATTGGTTCGAGCGCTCGGACAATCCGGGAAATGCCGATGTCACCCTGATCGAAGGGCGGAGTTCGGAAGGTTACCGGTCGATCCTGCTTCACAAGTCCACGGACCGTGTAAAAGGGCAGGACGCGTTGCGCTGGCCCCATGGCTCCGAATTGGCGATTGCACCGAAGGCGGAGTAATCGGCCGCTTGCCGCAGGTATGACTCTTCCCGCTGCCGTGTAGGCCTGCTTTTATTCCGGCGGCAAGGCCGAATCTTTCGAACGTGTGCTGCAATCATGGCTTGTGAAGCGCCTGGAGCTATGGAATTCATGGCTTGGCTGCAATTGGGGGTGGGCTGTGAAGACTGTGAAGAAAAGCTTTGCTTTGCTGAGTTTTGCTTTGGGCTTCGCCCTGCTTGCGCAAGATGCAGCGGCGCGGCTGAGCTACGACGTTCGAACTGCGGATGATGGCGTTACCTATATTACGGTAATTGGCAGCTTCGAGGCTGACGATGATTTGAGCCTGTTCCGCAATAAGGCTGTTTCAAGCCATGCTATTTACGTTGGCTTCAATAGCGGCGGTGGAAATGTCTACAAGGCATTGGAACTCGGCCGGCTGATTAGGTCTCTAGGGCTCAGCACACTCGCTGTAAGAAGCGCCGAATGCTCCTCGGCTTGTTCCCTGTCATTTCTTGGCGGAGTAGGCCGCTTTGCCCACCCGGGTTCGATCGGCGTTCACAAATCTTCGTTCAGCGATACAAGAGGGATGGACGTCGAGGCTGCTGTTGCAGCCGTTCAGCAACAGACCGCTGATGTGATTGCTTACATGAATGAAATGGGCGTCGATCCAGGTTTGCTGCAACTCACGCTCAAGTACGACAGAAACGATATGCGCTACCTGTCCTCGAGCGAAATGACGCAGTTTCGGGTAACGACCGTGTCATATCAGGAGCTTCAGGAGTTCGAGGCAAAGTCGTCATCTAACAACGCTCCGACGGCGAGTGCTGAAGCGCGTAAGGCGGCTCAGCCAACGAGCGAGGAATCGCCGCTTCTACAAGTTCCAATCCCCAGAAATGGCATTGTTCAAAACGACGCAGGGGCAGCCCTGCTGAAGACAAGCCGAAACATGAGCGCCAAGACGATTGCAACTTTCCCGAATGGGAGCCAGTTGACGATCAATAAGAGCATTGGCGACTGGTATCGTGTGTCGATCGGCAAGAAATCCGGCTATATGCTTCAGACGTCGGTGTGGGTGCGCGAATTCGAAGAGAACCGGTTTGGCAAACAATATATCGAAATAACCGTCGATCCGGTGTTGAAGACAGCTCTGCAGTTGGCCAGGGAGTCAAACCTTCCCATGGCGGTCCATTTGACTGTACAAGGCAGGTATGCTGTTACCGTTAAGGACGCATATGACAAAAACATCGCGCCGCTGGTGTATCAGCACCTCACGGGGAGTAAAAAGATCGCCCTCAGTGCCATCCTCACTCACGGCAACAACTACGTTCGCGAAATCTGCTGCCGCGCTTCCACCACGACGGCCGAATAAACGGACAAACTTGCCCGCTTATCCGTTTTGAATCCTACCGGCAGGCTTCCTCACATCGGCATCGGATACTTGCGATGCACCTGCTCGATCTCGGAAAGTGCCTCTTCCGGCAGCGTCACATAAGCGGCGGCCACATCGGTCTCGAGTTGCGCCATCGTCGTCGCGCCGATGATCACCGAGGTCATGAAGGGCTTGGTGAGGCAATAGGCTAGCGCCAGTTTCGAAGGATCGATACCGTATTTGGCGGCAATTTCGAGATAGGCCTTTACCGGCGGTTCCTGCAGCGGCTGCAGGCGGCCACCGATATCGAGATTGATCGAGCCGCGCGAGCCGGCCGGCCTTGCGCCACCGACGTATTTGCCGGTGAGGATGCCGCCGGCGAGCGGCGAATAGGCGAGCAGGCCGACATCTTCGTGATGCGACAGTTCGGCCAGATCGAGGTCGAAATGGCGGTAGAGCAGGTTGTACTCGTTCTGCGTGGTGGCGACGCGCGGCAGGCTCTTCTGCTCGGCAATCGTCAGATATTTCTGGATGCCCCAAGTCGTCTCGTTCGAAAGGCCGACGGCGCGGATCTTGCCGGCCTTCACCAGTTCGCCCATCGTTTCCAGGATCTCGGTGATCTCGGCTATGACTTTCTCGCGATCCTGGTTGAAGGGGTTATAACGCCAGTTCTGGCGGAAATGGAAATGGCCGCGGTTCGGCCAGTGAACCTGATAGAGATCGATGTAATCGGTCTTCAATCGCTTCAGGCTGGCATCAACAGCTGCATTGATATTGGCGGCATCCGGGCCTTGTCCGCCGCGCAGATATTCGCGGCCCGGACCGGCGACCTTGGTGGCGAGCACGACATCCTTGCGCTTGCCGCTCTTCTCGAACCAGGTGCCGATATATTCTTCGGTGCGGCCTTGAGTCTCTGGTCCGACGGGCGTCGTCGGATACATTTCGGCGGTGTCGAAGAAATTGATGCCTTTATTGACGGAATAGTCCATCTGTTCATGGGCTTCGGCTTCGCTATTCTGCGTGCCCCAGGTCATCGTGCCCAGGCAGATCTGCGAAACGGAAATATCGGTGCGGCCTAATCTCTTATATTTCATGGGAAAACCTTGGGGATGGGAGAAGGTCAAAATGAACGAGGTCGCGCAAATTTAGGCCCGATCTGAGCGAGCGCAAGAAAAAAATCATTGCACTTCGCAGGCGCAAAAGCGCGGGGCTGCGGGGCTTGCACTATTGACTCCGCTGCAAACAATGTCATTGGGAAGCAAAACGACCCCCAAAAGGACGCTTTATAATGACTGTTGCTTTCACATTTCCTGGCCAGGGCAGCCAAGCTGTCGGCATGGGCAAGGACCTTGCCGACAATTTCGCCGAGGCGCGCGCCGTCTTCGAGGAAGTCGATGATGCGCTGGGTGAAAAGCTCTCCGACGTTATCTTCAACGGCCCGGAAGATAAGCTGACCCTGACGGCCAATGCGCAACCTGCGCTAATGGCAGTGTCGCTGGCAGTTATCCGTGTACTGCAGGCGCGTGGCCTCGATCTGAAGAGCAAGGTCGCCTATGTGGCTGGTCATTCGCTCGGCGAATATTCCGCTCTCTGTGCCGCCGGCACCTTCTCGCTTGCCGACACGGCGCGGCTTCTCCGTATCCGCGGCAACGCCATGCAGGCGGCTGTTCCGGTCGGCGTCGGCGCGATGGCTGCGATCATCGGCCTTGAACATGCCGATGTCATCGCGGTTTGCGAAGAAGCTTCCACGCTTGGCGCCTGCCAGATCGCCAATGACAATGGCGGCGGCCAGATCGTGATCTCCGGCGAGAAAGCCCCGGTCGAAAAAGCAGCGGAACTTGCGACCGGCAAGGGCGCGAAACGCGCGATCCTGCTGCCGGTTTCCGCGCCGTTCCATTCCGCATTGATGGCGCCTGCTGCGGACGCCATGCGGGAAGCGCTTGCCGGCGTCGCCAAGAGCAACCCGGTCGTGCCTGTTATCGCCAATGTGAAGGCGGCTCCCGTTGCCGACGCCGATGAGATCGCGCGGTTGCTCGTTGAGCAGGTCACCGGACAGGTGCGCTGGCGCGAGACGGTGGAATGGTTTGCCGCCAACAACGTGACGACATTGTATGAAATTGGCGCCGGCAAGGTGCTGACGGGTCTTGCCCGCCGCATCGACAAGTCGGTCAACGGCATCGCCGTCAACAACGCTGCAGATATAGATACGGCGCTTGCCGCATTGCTTGCCTGACATATTCAAGGAACGAGGGACACACATGCTTGATTTGACCGGCCGCAAGGCCCTGGTAACCGGTGCATCCGGTGGCATCGGCGAAGAAATTGCCCGGCTCCTGCATAAGCAGGGCGCAATCGTCGGCCTGCACGGCACGCGCGTCGAAAAACTCGAGACGCTGGCCTCCGAACTCGGCGATCGCGTCAAGATCTTCCCGGCCAACCTGTCGGACCGCGACGAAGTCAAGGCGCTCGGCGCCAAGGCCGAAGAGGAACTTGGCGGCGTCGATATTCTCGTCAACAATGCCGGCATCACCAAGGACGGCCTGTTCGTTCGCATGAGCGACGAGGACTGGGACGCCGTTCTGGAAGTCAACCTGACGGCCGTTTTCCGCCTGACGCGCGAGCTGACCCATCCGATGATGCGCCGCCGCTATGGCCGCATCATCAACATCACTTCGGTCGTCGGCGTGACCGGCAATCCGGGCCAGGCGAACTATTGCGCCTCCAAGGCCGGCATGATCGGCTTCACCAAGTCGCTGGCCCAGGAAATCGCGACGCGCAACGTTACGGTCAACTGCGTTGCCCCGGGTTTCATCGAAAGCGCGATGACGGGCAAGCTGAACGACAAGCAGAAGGAAGCCATCATGGGTGCCATTCCCATGAAGCGCATGGGCACTGGCGCGGAAGTCGCTTCCGCCGTCGCCTATCTTGCATCTTCGGAAGCCAGCTACGTCACGGGTCAGACGATCCACGTCAATGGCGGCATGGCGATGATCTAAAGGAATTGCTGTTGGAGGGTGCTTTCCCGCCAATAGCATGTTGAGCAACCCGGAGCCGGCTATTTTCTGGCTTTGCGACAGACTTAAACCGTGTTAAGCGGGCCATGACTGTGAACAGTCGTCCGGAAAATTCAGGCGGACTGGGCCATATTCAAGGCGCTGGGCCGGATCTCAATGCCGGATTGAACGGGTTTGCCAGCGGCGTCGGAACAGATGCTGCAGGTTTGAATTAGGGTAGGGATGTCACAAGGCATTCTCATCAGGATATAAGGTCGAGGAAACCGACATGAGCGATATCGCAGAACGCGTAAAGAAAATTGTTGTTGATCATCTTGGCGTTGACGCCGACAAGGTTGTTGAAAGCGCAAGCTTCATCGACGATCTGGGTGCGGACTCGCTCGACACCGTCGAACTGGTCATGGCCTTCGAAGAAGAATTCGGCGTCGAAATTCCGGACGATGCTGCCGACTCGATCCTGACGGTCGGCGACGCGGTAAAGTTCATTGAGAAGGCCCAGGCCTAATCTTTCGCGCTTTTTGACAGGGCGGGCTGAAGAGTCCGCCCTATTTCGTCCGGCGAAGCCGGCCGAAACCCATTTATACGCATATCATCATAAAAAGACGGGGGTCTGCGGGCGATGAGACGTGTCGTTATCACGGGTACCGGCATGGTATCACCTTTGGGCTGTGGCACCGAGGTGTCTTGGGCGCGGTTGCTCGCTGGGCACAACGGCGCCCGCCTCGTAACTGAATTCGAGGTCGAGGATCTTGCGGCAAAGATTGCCTGCCGAATTCCCGTAGGCGACGGCACCCACGGTACGTTCAATGCTGACGATTGGATGGAGCCGAAGGAACAGCGCAAGGTCGATCCCTTCATCATCTATGGCATGGCCGCCGCCGATATGGCGCTGGCCGATGCCGGCTGGCACCCGGAAACGGACGAGGATCAGATTGCAACGGGCGTGATGATCGGCTCGGGCATCGGCGGCCTCGAAGGCATTGTCGAAGCCGGCTATACGCTGCGCGACAAGGGTCCGCGCCGCATCTCGCCCTTCTTCATCCCAGGGCGTCTCATCAATCTCGTTTCGGGGCAAGTCTCGATCCGCCATAAGCTCCGCGGCCCGAACCATGCCGTCGTCACGGCATGTTCGACCGGTGCGCACGCGATCGGCGATGCCGCCCGCCTCATCATGCTCGGCGATGCCGATGTCATGGTTGCCGGCGGTGCCGAAGCTCCGGTCTGCCGCATTTCGCTTGCCGGCTTTGCCGCCTGCAAGGCGCTGTCGACGGACTTCAACGATACACCGCAGAAGGCTTCGCGCCCCTATGATCGCGACCGTGACGGCTTCGTCATGGGCGAGGGTGCCGGCATCGTCGTGCTCGAAGAGCTCGAACATGCCAAGGCACGCGGCGCCAAGATCTATGCCGAAGTCGTTGGCTACGGCCTCTCGGGCGACGCTCATCATATCACCGCTCCGTCCGAAGACGGCGAAGGCGCATTCCGCTGCATGACGTCGGCTCTGAAGCGTGCCGGCCTGACGCCTGATGATGTCGACTACATCAACGCCCACGGCACTTCGACCATGGCGGATACGATCGAGCTCGGCGCCGTTGAGCGGCTGGTCGGCAATGCCGCGTCGAAGATCTCCATGTCGTCCACCAAGTCGGCCACTGGCCATCTGCTCGGCGCCGCCGGTGCGATCGAGGCGATCTTCGCCACGCTCGCCATCCGCGACAATATCGCCCCGCCGACGCTCAATCTGGACAATCCGGAACGCGAAACCGCCATCGATCTCGTTCCGCACAAGGCCCGCAAGCGCGAAATCAATGTCGCGCTGTCGAACTCCTTCGGCTTCGGCGGCACGAATGCGTCGCTTGTTCTGCGTCGCTATGAGGCTTAATAACAACGCGTAACTATGAGAGCGGGGATGCCTTTTGGCAACCTCGCCCGCATTCTTGATTGTTGCTGCGCCTTCGTCTTTTTCGGGAATGCGGTGCGGGAACGCCTGATCGGTCGAAGTCGGAGCTCGCGTTCCGCCTTATCTTCTGAACCTGTTTTTTGCCGCATTGCTTGGCCAAAGAGCAGGCAATCACAAAAGGGAAGGGATTGCCGGTGAGCGATACGAACCAGAGCAATGGAACTCCGAACGGGCAGAAAGGGCCGATCATCCCGAAGTCGGCCAATGAAGCCTTGCGTCCGGAGCGTGTTCCGGACCCGCCGAAGCGTTCGCGCAAAGCCCGCAGCCAGATGGTTATCTTCCTGAACTTCCTGATGACGCTGGCAGTTTTTGTTGCCGTCGTTGCGATCGGCGGCGCCTATTACGCGTTTTCGATCTATCAAGGCCCCGGTCCGCTGACGACCAATACGAATTTCATCGTTCGGAATGGTGCCGGTCTCGGCGAGATCGCCAATCGCCTTGAATCCAATAACATCATCAGCGATCAGCGCATTTTCCGGTGGCTGACGGCCACCTATCTCCATGACGGCGAAACTCTTCGCGCCGGCGAATATGAGATCAAGGCTGGCGCTTCCATGAAGGACATCATGGAACTGCTGAAGTCCGGCAAGTCGATCCTCTATTCCGTTACCCTGCCTGAGGGCCTGACGATTCGGCAGATGTTCAACAAGCTGCAGGCCGATACCGTGCTCGAAGGCGATCTGCCGTCGGCGCTGCCGCCGGAGGGCAGCCTGAGGCCCGACACCTATAAGTTCACGCGCGGCACCAAACGCACGGAAATCATTCAGCAGATGGAGGCCGCGCAGACGAAGCTGGTCGAGCAGATCTGGGAAAAGCGCGACTCCAGCGTGCAGTTGGCGAATAAGCAGGATTTCGTCACGCTGGCCTCCATCGTGGAAAAGGAAACCGGTCTTGCCGATGAGCGTGCGCACGTCGCGTCCGTCTTCCTGAACCGCCTCGGCAAGGGCATGCGTCTGCAATCTGACCCTACCGTCATTTACGGCCTCTTCGGCGGCGAAGGGAAGCCGGCCGATCGTCCGATCTATCAGTCCGACCTGAAGAAGGACACGCCTTATAATACTTACCTCATCAAGGGTTTGCCGCCGACGCCGATCGCAAATCCTGGGAGAGACGCCCTGGAGGCTGTTGCCAATCCGTGGAAGACGCAGGACCTTTATTTCGTCGCTGACGGCACGGGCGGACACGTCTTCGCCGCGACACTGGACGAGCACAACGCCAATGTCAGGCGTTGGCGCAAGCTGGTTGCCGAAAAGGGTGAAGATCCCAGCGCCATTGCCGTTGACGGTCAGCCCGACGATGCTGCCGTCGCTCCAGGCTCAGGCGCACAGCAGAAGAAGAAAACCAACTGATCCTCACTGCGCTGCGGCTTGTATAGGAAGCGCGGCGCGGATTCACTTTACATTGACCCATAATGCGAAGACTTTCGTTGGATGGGGATAGAATTATCGGAGGCTTGCATGGCATTGCAGTCCATGACCGGTTTTGCCCGGCGTGAGGGAACGAGCGGTCGTGGCCGTTGGGCATGGGAGCTGCGTTCCGTGAACGGCAAGGGATTGGATGTCCGTCTGCGCCTGCCGCCAGGCCTGGAGCGCCTTGAGGCTGATGTCCGCAAGTCGATTGCGGATCGGCTCACGCGCGGCAACCTGCAGGTCAGCCTTTCCCTTTCCATAGAGGAGAGCCGCGTCGAGGTCGTCGTGAATCAGGATGCGCTGGCCGCGGTCCTGGCGCTGCGCGATCAGCTGGCCGGCATCGTCGATCCCGCGCCGCTGCGACTGGAAAGCCTGATGGCCGTGCGCGGTTTGGTGGAATTCAAGGAAGCCGAAGAAAATGAAGATGCGATCGCTGCCCGAGACGCCGATATCATGGTGGGCCTTGAGGCCGCGCTCAGTGATCTCAGCGACATGCGCCGGCAGGAAGGAGATGCACTCGGCAAGGTGCTGCTCGGCCACGTGGCAACGATCGAGGCATTGACGACGACGGTCGAGCGTGATCCTTCCCGTTCGCCGCAGCAAATTGCCGCAAGGCTAGCCACCCAGGTTTCGATGCTTCTCGATGGCTCGTCCGGCCTCGACCGTGACAGGCTGCATGCGGAAGCGGCCCTTCTCGCCACCAAGGCCGATCTGCGCGAGGAAATCGATCGTCTCAAAGCGCATGTGGCGGCAGCGCGCGATCTCATCTCGAAGGGCGGCCCTGTCGGACGCAAGCTCGATTTTCTTGCACAGGAATTTAACCGGGAATCGAATACCATCTGTTCAAAATCGAATGCCGCGGCCGTGACTGCCGCCGGCATCGAGCTGAAGGTAGTAATCGACCAGTTCCGCGAACAGGTCCAGAATTTGGAGTAGGCCATGAAGCCGGCGACAGCCACATCCATTCCGATCGCCCGCCGAGGGCTGATGCTAGCCATCTCCTCGCCGTCAGGTGCCGGCAAGTCGACGATCGCGCGCACACTGCTCGATAAGGACAAGCAGGTGAGCCTCTCCGTCAGCGTCACGACGCGGCAGCGCAGGCCGAGCGAAATCGAGGGCGTGCACTACCATTTCGTCTCGCAGCGCGAGTTCGAGCGCCTTCGCGATTCAGACTCCCTGCTGGAATGGGCCGAGGTGCATGGCAATTTCTATGGCACACCGCGCGAGCCTGTGGAGACTGCCATGGCAGAGGGCCGCGACATGCTTTTCGATATCGACTGGCAGGGTGCGCAACAGTTGCAGGAGAAGATGCCGGCTGATGTCGTCTCCATCTTCGTGCTGCCACCGACCATGACGGAGCTGCAGTCGCGCCTGCATCGCCGTGCTGAGGATTCCGAAGAGGTCATTGCCATGCGTCTCGCCAATTCCCGGGCCGAGATCGCTCACTGGCGCGAATACGACTATGTCATCGTCAATGACGATCTGAACGTTGCTTTCGACGCCGTTCAGTCGATCGTCAAAGCCGAGCGCCTGCGCCGCGACCGCCGGCATGGCATGTTCGATTTCGTCCGTGATCTGCTGGAAGAGACGCCGAAGCTGTCAAGCTGATTACAGGCAGTTTGCCAGACGGCAGAATTCTTCTACCGAAAGCGTTTCGGCGCGACGCTGCGGGTCGATATCGGCCTTTAGCAGCAGGGTTTCGCCACCAATTGGCTTCAGGCTCTGGCGCAGCATCTTGCGGCGCTGGCCGAACGCGGCCTGTGTCACCTTCTCCAGCTTATCGACTGAGCAAGGAATGGGGTTTTCCCTTGGTGTCAAATGTACAACCGTCGAGGTCACCTTCGGCGGGGGCGTGAAGGCCTGCGGAGATATATCGAACGCCATATGAGCCAATGTCCGCCAGCCGCAGAGCACGCCAAGTCGGCCGTAATGGTCATCATCCTCCTGCGCCACGATCCGCTGACCGACCTCCTTCTGGAACATCAGCGTCAGGGACTGCCAGAAAGGCGGCCATTGCCCCGGCAGCAGCCAGTTCACCAAAAGCTGCGTCCCGACATTATAGGGCAGGTTGGCGATGATCTTCACCGGCTCTTGCGAGGCAAGGGCGGCGAAATCCGTCTTCAGCGCATCGCCTTCGATCACCTCGAGCCGGCCCGGATAGTGATCGGCGATTTCGGCCAGCGCCGGCAGGCAGCGCGCATCGCGTTCGACGGCGATGACCTTGGCTGCACCGAGCGCCAGGATGGCGCGCGTAAGACCGCCCGGTCCGGGCCCGACCTCGAAAACAGTGACGCCCTCGAGTGATCCCGCTGTGCGCGCGACCTTCTGAGTCAAATTGAGATCGAGAAGGAAGTTCTGCCCAAGCGCCTTGCGCGCGTCGAGGCCATGGCGCTGGATTACATCGCGAAGGGGCGGCAAGCCATCGAGAGCGGCCATCAGGGATTGTTTCCGGTCTTGCTGCTGATCTCGTTCGCCAGCTTCAGGGCGGCAACCAGGCTGTCTTCCTTGGCAATGCCCTTGCCGGCGATGCCGAAGGCCGTACCATGATCCGGAGACGTGCGGACAAAGGGTAAGCCGAGCGTGACATTGACGGAATCGTCAAAGCCGAGCGCCTTGGCGGGGATTAAAGCCTGATCGTGATACATACAGATCGCGACATCGTAACGTCGACGGGCATCGTCATGGAACATGGTGTCGGCGGGCAGGGGGCCGAATGCATCGATGCCCTCGGAGCGGAGCTTGTCGATCGCGGGCCGGACGATTTCGTCGTCTTCCTTGCCGAGCGCACCATTCTCTCCGGCATGCGGATTAAGGCCTGCCACGGCAAGGCGCGGCTTGGAGATGCCGAAACGGACGCGGAGGTCGTGATCGGTAATCCGGCATGTCTCGGCGATCAGGTCGGAGGTCAGCGCTTCCGGCACTTCCTTCAACGGAATATGGATGGTGACCGGAATGGCGCGAAGCTTCGGACCGGCAAGCAGCATGACCGGCATGACCGGCTTTCCGGTCGCACGCGTTGCAAGATCTGCCAGGAACTCCGTATGACCGGGAAAGCCAAAACCGGCATCATAGAGCACCGATTTGGCAATCGGATTGGTAACGACTGCGGATGTCTGGCCGCTCATACTGAGAGAAACAGCCATCTCTATGGCGGCGATGGTTCCCTTGGCGGTGGCGACATGCGGTTTGCCGGCGATGACATCGCCCCCTGCTTCGATCGGCAGGATTGGCAGTGCGTCGGGAAAAACGCTGCCGGCATTTGTCGGATCGGCGATCGCAAACGGTACAGCCAGTCCGAGCTGAGAGGCCCGTGCCGCAAGCACGGCAGCATCGCCGAGGAACAGAAAGGGCGGCAAATTCAACTCACCGCGGCGCAGCCAGGCGGCGAGCGTAATGTCGGGGCCTATGCCAGCCGGATCCCCCTGCGTGAGCGCAAGGGGGAGGGAGGAGCGCGGCGGCATCGTCAATCAGCGATAGACGATCTGCGCCTTGGAGCGCAGTTCATCCATGTACTTCTTATCGTTGGCGCTCACACCCGTTGCCTTATCCTTGCCGATATCCTCGGCGCGGAATACGGCGGCAGCGGCAACGTCATCGTTCACCTGGCGCTGGGAGCAGATGGCGACATATTCGACGCCTCGGTCGGTCACGATGGGAGCAGTCGTATTGCCGGAAGCCTTCTCCAGCATCGGCTTCCACATTTCCGGGACTTCCGGTGCGAGCACACGGCCGAGATCCTGAACGGAAACGTCGCGCATCGTAGCGGCAAAGACCTTCGCCTGATCGCAGCCAGGGAACTTCGACCGTGACGCCTCGGCTTCTGCCTTGCGCGCATTCAAGATGGCGTTGCGCTTTGCTGCCGGTACCACGAAAACGATCTGCTTCAGGAAATACTCGGTCGTAACGGGTTTTGTCTTGTTTTCCGTCATGCGCGTCACGAGATCGTCGTTCGACATTCGGCTTCTTGCGCCGAAACGTGCATTGACAACCCGCGGCCAGCTCATGGAAACGGCGATATAGGACTTGAAATGATCAACGCCGACGCCGGCCTTTTCCAGAATCTGGCTGAGCTGCGCCGGTGTCATCTTGTTGCTGGAGGCGAAGCGGCCGAAAGCGGCATCGACATCCGTCGTTGAAACGGACATGCGCAGGCGGGAGATCTCCGCGCGCTTCAACGTTTCGTCGACGAGCTGCTCCTTGGCGAGTTTGTTCAGATCGCCCTTCTGGCGCTGCAATTTGAGGAAGGCGACGCGTTTGGCGATGTCACCGGATGTGATCACCTGGCTATTGACGAGAACTTTCACTTCGCTTGCTGCGAAAGCAACATCGCTGCTTGGCACGGCGAAGCTCGCCATAACCAAGGCCGCCGCTCCAAACACCAGAGCGCGCATCGGTGCATTTCCAGAAAACATCAATTACCCCTTCCCAAAGGTATTTCCTGCCAGCATTGCGCCGTTTTGGTGCGCCTGTCGCGCAATACGGCAACTTTGCGCCACATGTCTACATCAAGCGCGATGAATTGCAAAATCCTTGCGGCGAAACAATGACGTCGGAAACAGCAAGCCGCATCCATGCAAAAGAGCCGGCGGTGAAGCCGGCTCTTTTGCAGTTTCGATTCATATCAGAATGTCGCGTCCTGGACGCTGCCAAGGTTGACATCGCCAAGCGTACGGAAGGTCAGGCGAGCGCCGATCGACCAATTGCTTGCCGAGCTGGCCGTCGAATCCTTCTTGTCGAGGAAGGACACCGTAAAGATCGTGCATTCGTCCTCGTAGGAAAGACCCACGCCCTGGCGGGTAATCTCATTGCTGTTGAGATCATAGCTGACTGTGCCGAAGACGGACCAGTATTCCTTGAACTTGATCTGCGCGCGCGACTGGATTTCATCCTGATTGCTGGTGAAACCATATTGCGGCTGGGCCGCAATATGCGTGTAGATCAAGGACGTCTGGAATACATCGTTCGAGAAGCCGACAGATGTATCGCCGCGCTTGAAAGCGAAATCCTTCTGATCGAAGCGATAGGATGTCGCGAGCGAGATACCTTGCGGTGTCGTCAGACCGAACATGGTGACGTAGTCGGAGCGGGTCGTTTCAAGCCCCGAATCCGAACCGACGCCAGCCAGATCGTCGGTCGCAAACGAGTTGCGACCCGCGAGCTGATAGGACTGTCCGAAGATATGCTGAAGCTTGTAACCGCTGTCGAAGCTGGCCGTATAACGCCACCCCACATTCGCGCGTGTACCACCCTCGATGCGATCGAAGCCCGAGAACTTGTCACGATCGAAGAGATTGGTGGCGTCGAAAACGAAGCTCTGTGCATCTTCGTTCGGCAACCGACCAGCAAGCTGCTCGTCCGGCCGCACATAGATCTGCGCGATCGGCTCGAACACGTGCGTGCTGTTGCTTGTCGTGATCAGGAACGGGTACTTGGCTTCGAGCCCCGCCGTGACCATGCCACGGGTGGCATAGTCGCTGGTGTCGTAATTGCCGGGATAGCTGAACGATGTGCCGAAAGAGTTGGGCGAGTTCATATCCAGACCATAGACGTCACCGCGCGCCGCCGCCAATGGCGTCAGCACAAGGCCTTCATCGGTCGTAAAGGTACGCTGCCACTGCACCTCGGTGCTCAGGCGCGTATAGTCGCCGGAGAGGCCGAGGAAGCGGTCGTTCAGGTTGGCATCGCCAAGATTGACTACGTTGTCGAGTGCGGATGTCTTCTCGCGCGACAGGTGCGTGAAGTTCATCGTTGCCGACAGCTCGCCGCCGTAAACCGACTTCGGGTCTACATAGTGATAGTCGATGCTCGGATAGACATATGCCTGCTGCTTTTGTGCCGTGGCGTTATTATCTGTATCCTGCTCGTTATAGTAGAAGGCGCGCATGTCGAAGAAATTGCGCTTTCCGATACCAGTCAGGTAGGCTTGGTTCGTATGGGTGCTCTGGTTGAGCCCGTCCAGTCCATAAGTGCGCGAGAAATTGTTATCGCTCTGCACCATGACATCCCAGCCGAAAGTCCAGCGAGGATTGATCCTGAAATCGGCCTTGGAATTGATCATGCCGCGCGTTTTGTTCTCGGCATCAGTCGTCCCGGCCGTGAAGGCGTCCGGATTCATCTGATTGATGCCGGCAACGCGCAGGATATGCGTGCCGTTCTCGAAACGCTGGCGGAATTCACCCTCCAGCAACAGCCCCTGGTTGCTGAAGCCCGTGGCGGTGACCGTCGCATCCATGCTCGGTGAGATGACGTAGTAGTAAGGAACCCTTACGCCAACGCCGAGACGCTGCGAAACGCTCACCGACGGAAACAGGAAGCCGGACTTGCGCTTGACCGTATTGTCGGGAACCGTGACCCACGGAACATAGGCGATCGGCAGGCCGAACAATTCGAAGCGAGCGTGCTCGAGACGGATCGTGTGCGTCACGCCGTTCTGGACGACGCGTTGTGCTTTGACCTGCCACAGAGGCGCACGTCCCTGTTCGGAGCAGGCCATGCAGGCTGTGTAAACGCCCTTTGTGAGGATCAGCTGATTGCCACCGACGCGCTCGCCCTTTTCGGCGACCATTCGGGTATTGTCAGGCATTTCAATGCGAAGGGCGTTCACGAAGCCGTCGGAGAAGCTGTCGGTGACGTCCATTTTGTCACCGTACATGCGATTGCCGTCCGGAGTGATCAGCTCGACATTGCCGAGCGCCGTCATTCGTCCGGATTTCTGATTATATTCGACCCGCTGAGCGACCATCCTGTAGCCGCCATAGTTGATCTGGACCGCACCGCTTGCGGTGACGATCTGCGTATCCTTGTTATAGACCAGTTCGTTGGACGAAAGGACTAGCTTTGCGCCATCCGGCACCTTCACCTTGATAGGGGAGGTCGCAGTGCCGGCACCGCCATTGTTATTGCTGGCATTATTATTGTTGACCTGGGCGTAAGCGACGACCGGGCTCAAAATATATGCACATGCGGCCGTGCCCGTAACCAGGGCAGCCACAAACTTTCTGATACTCTTGCGGTTGCCTGCCGCCACTTAGCCGTCCTCCTGATGAAGCAGGATCGTTGCCCCGAATGCCAATGCGACGATCACGGGTATCCATGTCGCCACATAGGGAGGAACCACTCCGCTGCTCCCGAATGCCTTTACAAGCACGGTGACAACATAAAGCACGAAGCCGGAGAGGATTCCACCCAGAATAACAGAGCGCGATTGATTGAATCTACTGAATTTTAGGGACACGGTTGCCGCAATCAGCGTCATTGCCACCAGAAGGAATGGCTGTGACAGAAGCGAATAAAACTGTGTCTCAAGTGCGTTGGTCGATATGCCGAAGGAGCGTGCGACCTTTATTCGATTAGAAAGATCATAAAAAGCAATGGTTTCCGGTTGAGCCAAGCGTTGCGAAACGAAATCCTGTTTCAGATTCGTACGAACCTGTACCGAACTCTTGTGGTCCGGAATTTCACCGGGCCGGCGCTCGACGACGTTGTTAAGAAGCCAGTAACCATCTTGCAACTTAGCCGAGTCGGCGTCCTGCCGCAGGACGATATTTCCCTGTGAATCAAAGTGGATAAACACGACACCGGTCAACGTCGTTCCATTGTTCAGAATGGCCTTGGCACCGATGATCGTGTCGTCTTTTCCGCTGGATTGGCGCAGCCACGGAACAGAAAGCGTATTGCGATAGGACGGGTCTCCGCGCAGGTCGGCTTCGATTGTTTCAGCATGTCGCTGGCCCCATGCCGCAACCGGATTAAGCGCGAGCATGGTCATGAGACCGACGCAGAAAGCGCCCATCACGAAGGGCGTCATGAATTGCCATACGGAGATGCCAGCCGCGCGCGCGATAACCAGTTCGCGGCGGCGGTTGAGGGCGATCAGCACCGTCATCCCCACGAAGAGCGCGATGAACGGTACCGTCTGCTGCAGGATGAACGGCAGCCTGACCGCCGTCATCAGCAGGCCGACGGACACCGTATATCCGGGCAATCCCGCAAGACGCCCGGCGGTCTCGCTGAAATCGACGAGATAGACAATCGAGACGACGCCAAGGAAGAACCAGAACGTCGTTACGATGTAACGCGTAAAGAAGTAGCGCCAGAGCGTGCCGAAAATCATGCACCGCCCCCGTTCGAGCTGCCCGGTGCGGTCGGCATGCGGTCCTGGATTTTTTGTCTCCAGTTGTTGAGGCGGTTGCGGATCGAGACGGGCATCGCCATCTTCCGGCTCCGCAGCAAGAGGACAATCGCGATAAGGGCTGCGATGATATTGATGCCGTAGAGAACGCCAATGAATTTGGTCGAATGGTCAATCTGGTTGGCGGCGTAGAAATCCGCCCAGCGTAGCGCGAACGCTATGCCCAGCGCCGATACCATCGGATGCAGCCGCGCCTCGCGATGTGACCGCGCATCACCTGCAATCACCAGAGATATCAGCGCGAAGATTGCCGGCAGTGCCCAGTCGTTGAGGCGGCGGTGCAATTCGGCCCGATAATCGCCAGGCCTTTGCTTATAGTCTGGATCATTCGTATCCGGATTGAGCAGAAAACCGAGGCTGCGATCGCTGGCTCGCGCGTTTGGCTGGCCGCGACTTTGCGTCATGTCCGAGAGGTCGAAAGAGTAGGAATCGAACTTGATGACCGAGACGGTGCTGTCGGGTGTCTTGCGGTGAACTTCACCGTCCTTCATGAGCAGCGACGTACCGCTTGGGTCGACCGCCCCTTCCTTCGCATAATAGATGAGATCGAAGGCGGGATCGCGCGAATCGACCACGAACAATCCCTTGAGGATGCGTCCCGACAGACGCTGCGAAATCTGGACATAGAGCCCGTCCTCGATGCGCCGGAAGTTCTTCTCTTCGATCACTGTGGATAGAAGATCCGCATAGGCCTCGGCTACCATCTGACGCGCGGCGACGCGGGCTCTCGGTTCGACGACATTGTCGACGAAAAAGGAGAACACGCTAATCGCAATGGCGAGAATCATGATCGGGCGGATGATGATGCTGCGCCTCGCGCCGGCAGCTTCCATGACGGTCAGCTCGGAATCGCTGTTCATCGCCGTCAAGGTCTGCGTGACGCCGATGACCAATGCGAAAGGCAGAACGATCGGGATAATCGTCGGCAGAATGAGCGTCGCGAGCTTTGCGAAGGAGCCCATGGACTGACCACTATCGGTCACGAGGTTGATGCGCTGCAGAACCTGGGTGGTCCAGATAATAGCGAGCACCGGCAGCAGTGCCACCAGGAACATCATACCGACACGCCGTACGATATATGTCTCGAATAACTTCATGCCGGCCCTTAAACGCAACAGCTGCCGGGCGAGCCGACAGAGATTCACCCTCCTCTACGCTGTTTGCGTTTTTTTGGCGACAACCAACTCGAAAAAAATTCGTTAATTTTCCGAGATTTTTTTGTCGTGTGTCGTTTGAGATAAAGCCAGCAGAGCGGCGAATATGACAGGCGAAGAAAGCCAGCCGAGGACGGCATCGGAGAGATAATGCGCGCCGAAAGTCACTCTCAGCGCGGGAATCAGCAGTGAAACCGCCGCGATCGGCAGGGCCGCGGCCGATCGGAACGGCTGCGGGATGATGAGAATAAGACAAAAGAGCCAGCCGGCCGCTGCGGCCTCACCGGAGATGAACGAACAGTTGCTGACACATTTGCCGGCGAAGGACCCGGCATGCACGAAATCGAGCGTGCCGCCGAAGAGATCGGTCTGCCGGGGCCGCGGGCGGCCCGAGAACGCCTTCAGCCACAGATTGACGATCAGCACCGGACCGATGAGCACGGAACCGAGCGCAACCTTGAGATTGCATGCTCTGGGTGCATTGAAGGTCGCGCCGTGATCCCGCCAGCATCTGAGCAGCATCCAGAGCAGCACGAAGGCGACGACATAGGGCAGTTGAAAGAAGATTTCCCTCAGCAGGCGCATGTGCTGATCGCTGCTATAAGGAAAAATGCCACAGATCTGGTCAGGCCTTGTGTTTCCAAAGCATTGCTGCCGTTGGAAGAACATGTTCGCGATGCTGAGATCGATCTGTGGAAAAAGGGAAAACAGACCCAGCAAAGCCAACCAGAGACAGAAGAGGGCAATGAAGGCATCGCCTGCCGTGCGTGGCCTTAGAACCTCTGGAAACCGATCTCCGCGGTTGATGCTGTTGAAATCTATGATCAAGGCGGCTTCCCGGCGAGAATTGAACCGCCGAGGCGGTTAAACACCATCGCACTAGCCTAATCCCGCTAAATGACAGGGATTTGAAGAGGCCGGACATCTCTTATGGAGAGAATGCCGCGTCGAAAGCTTGTATTCCTTAGGGAGACCTTGAATGATGGTTGTGCAAAATTCTCTCACTACGACGTATATTTATCGGAGCAGAAATGTCTGTGAAATTCGAGATTTCCTTCGCCAAGTCGGCTCGTCTCAGCGGCGGTCTGGCCATTCTCCTGAAAGACACGGACAGTGAACTGCCGGCGGGGGCGGAGAGCGCCGATCCGGCGAATGTTTTCGCCAAGGCGGCACCTGTATCCGGCTTCAAGGGCAAAGTGCTGAGCAGTCTGGATCTCATCGCGCCCGAGGCCTCGCCCGCCGATCGGATCATCGTCATCGGGGCCGGCAAGGCCAGGAACCTGAGCGCGCACGACTGGCTGAAACTGGGCGGCAGTGCGGCGGCAAAAATCCGCAATACTGAGAAGGTTGCGATCTTCCTCGATGCGCCCAACGTCGAAGTCGGCCCCAAGGAGGCCGCCGATTTTGCCTTGGGCATGCTTCTGCGCGCCTACAGCTTCGATACCTACAAGACGAAGAAGGGCGATGACGACGAGAAGGCGGCCTCCCGCAAGGCGGTGAAAGTGACGATCGTCACCCAGGAGGCGGCCGCCGCCAAGAAACTCTATGCGACCTCCGAAGCGGTGGCCGGCGGCGTGATTCTCGCGCGCGATCTCGTCAATGAGCCGCCGAATGTCCTCGGCCCCGTGGAATTCGCGGCCAAAGCCAAGGAGTTGGAGAAGCTCGGTGTCGAGATCGAGATCCTGACGGAGCGTGAGATGCGCCGGCTCGGCATGGCGGCTCTGCTGGGCGTCGCGCAAGGTTCGGCCCGGCCGCCGCGGCTGGTGGTCATGCAATGGAAGGGCGGCAAGGCGAAGGACAAGCCGATCGCCTTCATCGGCAAGGGCGTCGTCTTCGACACCGGCGGCATTTCCATCAAGCCGGCTGCCGGCATGGAGGAGATGAAGGGCGACATGGGAGGGGCTGCGGCCGTCACCGGCCTCATGCATACGCTTGCCGCACGCGAAGCCAAGGTCAACGCGATCGGCGTTATCGGTCTTGTGGAAAACATGCCCGACGGCAATGCGCAGCGTCCGGGCGATATCGTCACCTCCATGTCCGGCCAAACGATCGAAATCATCAATACCGATGCCGAAGGCCGGCTCGTTCTCTGCGATGCACTCTGGTACACGAACGACCGCTTCAAGCCGCAGTTCATGATCGATCTGGCGACCTTGACCGGCGCGATCCTCGTGGCGCTCGGCAATCTGCAGGCCGGCCTCTTCAGCAATGACGACAAGCTGGCAGGCGAACTGACGGCGGCGGGCCTTGCGACCGATGAGCGTCTCTGGCGCATGCCCCTTGGCAAGGACTACGACAAGATGATCGACAGCAAGTTCGCCGATATGAAGAATACCGGCGGGCGCCATGCCGGCTCGACCACAGCCGCCCAGTTCCTCAAGCGCTTCGTCGGCGATACGCCCTGGGCACATCTCGATATTGCCGGCACGGCGATGGGCTCGGTTCAGGACGAGATCAATCAGTCCTGGGGTTCCGGCTTCGGCGTGCGCCTGCTCGATGAACTGGTCCGTTCCAATTACGAATCGTGACCAGCCGGATTTTGTAAGATAGAAGAGGCGCCATGACCGACGTTCTCTTCTATCATCTGACGGAATCGAAGCTTGAAGACGCCCTGCCGCCGCTGATCGACAAGAGTGTCGAGCGTGGCTGGCAGGTCGCCGTGCAGATGCGCGAGCCGGCCCGGCGCGATCTCCTCGATAGCCATCTATGGACCTATCGCGAGGACAGCTTTCTGCCGCATGGCACGGATGAAGGCGACATGGCAGACAAGCAGCCGGTGCTACTGACCATTTCCTCTGAGAACATAAATAATGCTTCGGTGCGTTTCTTCATCGACGGCGCCGAGGCAACGGATGTCGGAGCCTATCAGCGCGTCGTGCTGATGTTCGACGGCTACGATCAGGAACAGTTGGAAAGCGCGCGTGCCCAATGGAAGCGCCTGAAAGGCGAGGGGCATAACCTAACCTATTGGCAGCAGACGCAGGACGGCCGCTGGGAGAAGAAGGCCTGACCTTCTTCCGATTGATTGGCGGGAAGGTGCCTTACGCGCCTTCCGACAGGATCTTCTGGATGAAATCCTTCTTCGCCGCCGTATAGGACGCTCGATCATTGGCATATTTTGCCGCAAGCTCGATCTTCAGTGCCTCATAGGCATGCGCCAAATCCGGCTCGCTGCGCAACCGGTCGCGAAAGATCAGGAAGTTGCGCCAGGTCGGACCGCCATATTCGACCACATGCACGAGGTGCGTGCGGGTATCCCCTTGAATGTCACGACCGAAAATATGGTCGTCCGGCACGATATTGCTGCCGGCATAGACGTAGCCGATAGACGCCATCGGCTCGACACAGGCAAGCCCATCCTCGAAACGCCGCACGCCGACGGCAATATCGATGATCGGCTTGGCCTTTATCGTTGGGATCGAGGTGCTGCCGAAATGCTGGACATCGACGGCAAGGTCTCCGAGAGCCTTGCGAATGGCAGCTTCCTCCAGCAAATAGGCTTCGTGCCAGCTCTGGTTCGGGTCGGCGAGCTTGACGGATTTGTTGCCGACGCCGAGGCCAAAAGATTGTTCATGCTCCGATGCCATAGGCATCTCTCCAGTGAAGACGATGCACCACGCTAGCACGCCGCGGGCGGCATTGTCTTCACCGGGAAAGCCTCATCAATCGTAAAATGCTTCAACGAATTTGCGCTTGCCCAGCATGAAGGCATCGGCGACGTGGCGCAGCGGCGAAAGATCGACGTCGGATGTCCCGGCTTTGACGATCTCTGCAAAATGGCGATAGAGCGAGGGATATTCGGCCTCGGGCGCCGAGAATGTGAGCTCGCCATTGACGGAAAGCTTGGAGCCGCCTTCGGCCAGAACCATCTGGCCGGCATCCGTCTCTGCGACAATATCCCAGCTCTGCTTGCCGGTCTGGCGCCAGTCAAATTCGGCGTGGACCGGAAGGCCGGTCCCGCTCTTGAAATGCAGGTCCGCCGCAATCGGCGAATCGCGATTTTCCGGGAATTCGAGTGTCGCGCCGGTCAGGAAAAGCGGCGGCAGGATATGGGTGACGATCGATAGCGCATTGATGCCCGGATCGAAGACGCCGAGCCCGCCGGCCTGCCAGATCCATTCCTGGTTCGGATGCCAGTGGCGGACGTCTTCCTTCCAGATTACGTGAGCGCTGCGGATATTGGTGCTGGCGAGGAAGCTCTTTGCAGTCTCCACCGCCGGAGCATAGCGCGAGTGCCAGCTAGCAAAGAGCGACACGCCCTTGGCCTTGGCGAGGTTTTCGAGGTCGGCGACTTCACTCAGCGTCGCACCCGGCGGCTTTTCCATGAAAACATGCTTGCCGGCCGAAAGCGCCTTGTATGCGGCTTCATAACGATATTGCGGCGGCATGCAGAGAGAAACGGCATCGATGTCAGGCACGGCATCGAGCATGGCCTCGATCGTCGTGAAGGCGGGAATGCCTTCGACCGTGCCATGACGGCTTGCCGTGGCGATCAATTTGAAATCCGCGTTGTTCGCGATGGACGGAAGATGCTGGTCGCGGACGATCTTGCCGACACCGACGATAGCGAGGTTGATGGGGGACATGTGCGTCTCTCGATTAGTATGATTATTGATGCGATCTTTATCAGAATGCCGCATGTGGGCAAGGGCGGCAAATCGCAAATGCAAGAACCAGGTCCAATCTTGGACCATCGTGCCCAGGCGTCATCATGCTTGGAAAACGGGTGCGGGCTCTTGATTCACAGCCTGAAATCGGCACTCTTCCACTGCGCGGCCAAAAGATCCGGGAAGAATCGCTGCGGGGGGAAATCATGAAAATATTGCTCGGCTTCAGCCGAATCGTCGACTATGTGACTGAGATCATTGGAAAATCAGTCTCATGGCTTATTCTGGTAGCCGTCTTGGTCAGCGCCGGAAACGCGATCGTCCGTAAGGTCTTCAACACCTCGTCCAATGCCTGGCTGGAAGCGCAATGGTATCTGTTCGGCGCCGCCTTCATGCTCGCCGCTGCCTATACACTGCGCCAGAACGAGCATATCCGCATCGATATCATCTACGGCTCGCTGTCGCGTCGCCTGCAGCACAGGATCGATCTCATCGGCCACTGCCTGTTCCTGATGCCTTTCGTGCTGCTCATGGTCTACGATCTCGTGCCCTATGTCCGCACCTCCTTCATGTCCGGAGAGGTGTCTTCCAGCGCCGGCGGCCTGATCATCTGGCCGGGCAAGGCGTTGCTGCTGGCAGGCTTCTTTCTGCTGGCGTTGCAGGGGCTTTCCGAGATCATCAAGAAGATCGCCGTCATGCGCGGCGATATGGATGATCCGACCCCCTATGTACCGACGCATGCGCCGCTCGATATCGAAACCCCGGCCGGGGAGGCGCGCTGATGATCGAATTCATCGCCGTGAACATGGCGCCGATCATGTTCGCCTCGCTCATCATTTTCCTGCTTCTGGGTTATCCCGTCGCCTTTGCCCTTGCTGCGAACGGTCTGCTGTTCTTCTGGATCGGCGTCGAGCTTGCACCCTATTCGGGCGGCACCATCCATCTCTCATGGCCGCTCCTCAATGCTCTTCCCGATCGCTTCTGGGGGGTGATGTCGAACGACACGCTGCTGGCGATCCCGTTCTTCACCTTCATGGGTATCGTGCTGGAGCGATCCGGCATGGCCGAAGACCTGCTCGACACGGTCGGCCAGCTGTTCGGGCCGATCCGCGGCGGTCTTGCCTATGCGGTGATTTTCGTCGGAGCGCTGCTGGCCGCCACCACCGGCGTCGTCGCGGCTTCGGTTATCGCCATGGGGCTGATCTCGCTGCCGATCATGCTGCGTTATGGCTATGACCGGCGGGTTGCCTCCGGCGTCATCGCCGCTTCCGGCACGCTGGCGCAGATCATTCCGCCGTCGCTCGTCCTGATCGTACTTGCCGACCAGCTCGGCCGTTCGGTCGGCGACATGTATGCCGGCGCTCTCATTCCTGGCCTCGTGCTGACCGGTCTCTACATGCTCTATGTATTGATCATGTCGATCGTGAAGCCGGACTCAATGCCGGCATTGCCGAAGGAGGCCCGCTCGCTCGGCTCGGGCGTCACATCCTTGCTGATCGCATTGCTAGTGTGTGTCGGCGTGGCCTATGCCGCCCACATCTATCTGACCCCGACCTATGGCGGGGACGCGGATATTCTCGGTGCCACCGTCGGCGTTGCCTTCATCTACGCTATTGCAGTCCTGGACAAGGGGCTGAAGTTCAACGTCATGTCCCGGCTGGCGCAGCAGGTTATCATCGTCCTCATCCCCCCATTGGCGCTGATCTTCCTCGTTCTCGGCACGATCTTTCTCGGCATCGCGACGCCGACGGAAGGCGGCGCCATGGGAGCAGTCGGCGCGCTGGCGATGGCGGCTGCCAAAGGCAGGCTGAACATGGAAGTCATCCGCTCGGCACTGACCTCCACGACCCGGCTTTCAGCCTTCGTACTGTTCATCCTGATCGGCTCGCGCGTCTTTTCGCTGACTTTCTATGGCGTCAACGGCCATCTCTGGGTCGAGCATCTGCTGGTGTCGCTGCCCGGCGGCGAGGTCGGCTTCCTGATCGCCGTCAACATCCTCGTCTTTGTGCTGGCCTTCTTCCTCGACTTCTTCGAGCTTGCCTTCATCATCGTGCCGCTGCTGGCACCCGCGGCAGACAAGCTCGGCATCGATCTCATCTGGTTCGGTGTTCTGCTCGGCGTCAACATGCAGACCAGCTTCATGCACCCGCCCTTCGGTTTCGCGTTGTTCTATCTCCGCTCGGTCGCTGCCCGCGTGCCCTATCTCGACAGGGTGACGGGCAAGCAGATCGCGCCCGTCACGACCGGGCAGATCTACTGGGGATCCGTGCCCTTCGTTGGCATCCAGATCCTGATGGTGGCATTGACGATCATGTTCCCGCAGATGGTCATGCACTACAAGGGAGCGGGAACGGGTGTCGATCCCAACACGATTAAGATCGAGGTTCCCGGCTTCGGTGCACCCGGCCAGGACAATGGCGGCGGCCTCGGTCTGCCGGGGCTGCAGCTTCCAGGCGGCAATCCGCTTGACGGCAAGCCGGCGGATCAGGGCGCCGGCGATCAGCCGAAGCCGCCAGCCAACGATCTCAGCAAGCCTCCGTCTTTTAATTGATGCACACGACACGCATCGGCATGCCTATCGATCTAACACAACGAAAAACCCCGGAACATCGCTCCGGGGTTTCCTCTTTTGAGATCGGCTATTCGATCAAATCTTTCCAGAGCGCTGCAGCGTCATCATGTAGACGTCGTAGCTGTATTCGGCGACCTGGGTATAGAGATAGTGCTGGCCGCGGAAGCCCTTGATCGATTCCCAGATTTTCTTGAAGGTCGGGTTGTTGGCTTCCATCTCCGCATAGACCTCGTTGGCCTTGTCGAAGCAGGCATTCATGATCTCGGTGCTGAAGGGTCTAAGCTTGGCCCCTTCGGCAACGACCCGCTTGATGGCGGCCGGGTTTAGGTAATCGTATTTCTGCAGCATGTTGGCATCGGTCGCCTGCGCGGCCGTGCGCAGCAGCGATTGATAGGCCTTCGGCAAGCCTTCATAGGCCGCCTTGTTGAACATGACATGCACCGTCGGGCCGCCTTCCCACCAGCCGGGATAATAGTAGTAGGGCGCGACCTTGTAGAAGCCGAGCTTCTCGTCGTCATAGGGGCCGACCCATTCGGCCGCATCGATCGTGCCCTTTTCGAGCGCCGGATAGATATCGCCGCCGGCGATCTGCTGCGGCACGACACCGAGGCGTTCGACCACCTTGCCGGCAAAGCCGCCGATGCGCATCTTCAGGCCCTTGAGATCGGCAACCGTGTTGATTTCCTTGCGAAACCAGCCGCCCATCTGCACACCGGTATTGCCGGCCGGGAAGCCGATCAGCCCCTGAGTTGCCAGGAATTCGTTGAACATGTCGATGCCGCCGCCGTGATATTGCCAGGCATTCATGCCGCGGGCGTTGAGCGCGAAAGGAACGGCAGCTCCCAAGGCCCAGACCGGATCCTTGCCCCAATAATAATAGGCTACCGAATGGCAGGCTTCGACGGTTCCGGCCGAGGTGGCGTCTGCTGCCTGAAGGCCCGGCACGATTTCGCCGGCCGCAAACACCTGGATGTTGAAATTACCGTCTGTGGCCTCCGACACATATTTCGACAGCACTTCGCCGCCGCCATAGATCGTATCGAGCGATTTCGGAAACGACGATGTCAGGCGCCAGTTGATCTTCGGATTGCTCTGGGCAATGGCCGGAGCAGCAAGCGTTGCGGCAGCTGCCACCGAACCCGCACCGGCGACGCCGGCCTTGCGCAGAAATGAACGACGATCCATCTATTACTCCCCCCGGATACGAGCGGGCGGGCTCGCCCGCTCTTCGTGATCACGGCTGCAGCTAATCACGCCCCTCGACGCGTTTCAAGCGTATCGGAAGCTCGTGCAACCGTTGATTTTTGCTCGAACCCGGAAGAGGGGCGGCCTAGAGGTTTTTGCCTTTTACGATCGTTTCCCGCAGGAAGCTATAGCCCAGCGCGGTACGTGTCGCGCGTTCCGTCGAAGCGCCGTCGCCGCCATGGCCACCCGAGCCGAATTCGTGGAACAGCGGGTGATGACCGAGCGCTTCCAATTGAGCCGCAAAACGTCGGGCATGCGAAGGGTGAACCCGGTCGTCATTGCTCGAGCTTTCGATGTAGATCGACGGATAAGTGATCTCGGAGATAGGCTTGACATTGTGCAGTGGAGAATAGCTCAGCAGATAATCGCGGTCCGCCGGATTGTCGGGATCACCATATTCGTCGATCCAGGCTTTTCCGGCCGGGAAGACATGGAAGCGGGTCATATCCAGGACAGGCACCTGGCACCAGATGGCACCGAAATCCTTTGGATAGCGTGTCGTCATGACGCCGGTCAAAAGCCCACCATTGCTGCCGCCATTGCCGGCAATGCGCGATGGCTTGGTATAGCCGCGGGCGACTAGATCGCGGGCGACGGCGGCAAAGTCCGCGAACGCCTTGTGGCGCCCGTGCCCTTTGGCGGCACGGTGCCAGTTCGGCCCGAATTCGCCGCCGCCGCGAATATAGGCCATGACATAGGCGTTGCCTTGCTCCAGCCAGCGGCCAATGACGCCGGAATAATAGGGGCCAAGCGAGACGTCGAAGCCGCCATAGCCATACATCAGCACCGGCAGTTCACCCTTGGTCCAGCTTCTCGGCAGGACGATATGATAGGGAACTTTCGTGCCGTCTTCGGAAGTGGCTTCCAGCAGGACGGAAGTCATGCCTTCGCTGTCGAAATAGGTCGGCGAACTGGCAATGTGCTTGAGTTCAAGCGGGGTCTGGCGATCACCAAGATCCAGCCGGTAGGAGGAGGGCGGCTGCAGAAAGCCGGCGCCATAGACCTGCAGCGTATCGTCGCCGAGATGCAGATCGGAATAGAGCGGTGCGACCGACACCGTCTGAATATCCGCAGGCAGCGCGATTTCGCGGATTTCGGCATCGGTCCTGGTCAGATCGAGAACGAAGAGATGCGGTTGCATATTGTCCGAGACAATGAAGACGCACCATTCGCGCAGTAGCAGGAATTGCGAAACCGATTGCCGCTCATTGGGCGAAAATAGGATGCGTCTTTCATCAGCGTCGCTCTTGCCGGGCTCCCGCGGCAGGGGCTGCAGGGCCAGGCTGCCGGCCGGAAGCCGTTCATCGGTCTTGGCAAGCCAGATCAGATGGGAGTGGTTGAACCCGAACTCGGCATCCTTCGGCAGGTCGATCCGTCGCAGCGAACCGTCCCCATCCTCGATGAAATGGCTGGCGCTGCCGATTTCGTGACCTGCGTTGAAGATCCGGATCGGCTTGGCCGCATCTCCCGTCGCAAGACCGGCGAGCTGCGGATCGAAGATCGAACAGGAGCCATAGATGTCGCTGTCATCGGCGGCATAGAGCACGGGCGCATCCGCCGGCGCCTGGCCGCGTTTCAGGCGGCGGCCGACGCGCGGCCAGCCGGAACGCGTCGAGGATTCGCGGTCGATGGAGCCGAAATAGGCGATTTCGTCGCGGCCGAGCCAGGTCGCGTGACTGCGCACGGCCGGCGTGTCGAAGCCGCCTTCGACGATGCTCTTCGTCTCGCAATCGAATTCGAGCATGCGAATGGGATCGGAGCCGCCGTCGGAAAGGCAAAGCAGCACCCGCGTCGGCTCCCACGGGCAGGTGATGGCGCCGCGCCAGAGCCATTTCCTGTCTTCCTGTTCACAGAAAGCATCGAGATCGAAGATCGGTTCCCACGGCGCATCGGGAAGGGGTGCGAGATCGGCCGGCAGCCGATACCAGCGACCGAGCGGATGATCGGCGCTGCGATGAAAATCGAACAGCCAGTTGCCGCGCCGAGTGGTGGTGATCAACCGGTCCTCGCGCTCGATCATGTCCTTGATCGCGGTGCGATCCGCCTCGAACTCCGGCGTTTTCAGCAGCCGCTCGGAGTCCGCATCCATTTTGGCGACGAATTGCAAGGTTTGCGGATCGTCGTCGCGTTCGAGGTGGAGGTGCATGGCGGCTCCGGATTCTATTGCTGATGGTGATGAGGCATCAGCAAACCAAAATACGGGCGCTGAAGCAACCGTCCTTCCGCACCGTATTGGTCATAGATTTTTCGGTGTTGGCCCGCCTCAGCGGACCATCTTAGTGCCGGCCTGCGCGACGAGATTGGTCGCCGGACCCGGTTCGCGCTTGTATTTCAGCGTGACGACCTTGTAGCCCTCATTCTCCAGCCTGCTCAGGAGAGCAGGCAGCATCCTGACAGTGCGCTGGTGAATGTCGTGCATCAGGACGATACCGCGGCCGCGCTGATGGAGCTGCTTCATGGTGCGATCGACCACCGAGGCGGGCGTCGAGGTGAAGTAATCCTTGCTGTCGATATCCACGTCCATGACGATCATGTCGCGGGCCGCGATGGCGGAGCGCAGGCGCTTGGAGTCGGCGAGGTAGGGGAAGCGGAAGAAGGGAACATCCGTGCCGATCGCCTTGGTGACGGCATCCTTGCCGCGGGCGATCTCTGTCATCGCCGCGTCGAAGGTCATCTTGTCGAGATCGGGATGGCGGAAGGTGTGGCTGCCGATCGCATCGCCATGCGCAAGCACCTCGCGTGCCGTCGCCGGATGAGCCTTCGCCATTTCGCCAACCATCATGAAGGCGGCCTTGACGCCGAATTTGTCGAGCGTGGCGAGAATGCGTTCCGTCTTGCCGGGAGCCGGGCCATCGTCGAAGGTCAGAATGACCTCCTTGTCGGCGAGCCTGATATCCTTGAGCGACGAGACTTCCAGCGTGCGGCCGGCGAGATTGTGCGGGCCGTTCATGCCGGCCAGGTCATCCCGGGTTTCGAGATCGGCGACAAGCCATTTCTTCGGCTCCATCTCGATGGGATCGTTGGCATTCAGCGGCTTGTGGCGCGGCTCTTCAGCGGCATAGCTGCTCTTGAGCGACGCTTCATTGCCTGGCTTGGTGGCGCATCCTCCGAGAGCCAGAGACACGGCAAGGCCAGCCAGCAACAGACGGTAGTTCATCAGAATCGCTCAACACTATGTCCATGAAAGTTGAGCGCATATTCTGCAGTTATGGTTAATGATCGGTTAGGAGCGGCCGCGAATTCCTTAACAAGCAGTCAGCCTCAGCCGGCCATGCCGCTTTCATATTCCGATGAAAGTTCCAGCCACTGCTCCTCGGCTGCCGCAAGCTTCTCGGCGGCATCGGCGCGCTGCTTTGCCTTTTCTGCAGCCTTTGCCGGTGCCTTCTCGTAGAGGGCGGGATCCGCAAGTTCTGCATCAAGCGCCTGAATCAGTTTCTCAAGCTTGCCGGTCAAGGATTCGATTTCGTTGATCTTCTTCTTGAGCGGCGCCAGCGACGCGCGCCGATCGGCGTTGAGCTTGCGCTGGTCGGCCTTGGAAACGGAATCGTCGATGCCGTTCGTTTTGGCCTTCTCGTCCTTCGACTTCGGGCTGGCGACGACGAGGCTGCGGTATTCTTCAAGATCGCCGTCGAAGGTCGAGACAGTGCCGTCGCGCACCAGCCAGAGGCGGTCGACGGTGGCTTCGATCAGATGGCGGTCGTGCGAGATCAGGATGACCGCACCGGAATAATCGTTCAGCGCCTGGATCAGCGCATTGCGGCTGTCGATATCGAGATGGTTCGTCGGTTCGTCGAGGATCAGCAGATTCGGTGCGTCGAAGGCGGCAAGGCCCATGAGGAGGCGTGCCTTCTCGCCGCCGGAGAGATCCTTGACCTGCGTGTCCATCTTCTCGGTCGCCAAGCCCATCTGCGCGACGCGGGCGCGCACCTTCGCCTCCGGTGTCTCCGGCATGCGGCGGCGGACATGCTCGACGGCCGTCTGGTTCGGAATGAGATCGTCGAGCTGATGCTGGGCAAAGAAGCCGATCATCAGGTTCGGTGCGAGCCTGACTTCACCGCTCTCCGCGCCCAGCCGGCCTGAAATGAACTTCGCGAAGGTCGATTTGCCGTTGCCGTTGGAGCCGAGCAGCGCGATGCGGTCGTCGGCATCGATGCGCAGGTTCAGGCGCTTGAGGATCGGCTTGCCCGGCTCGTAGCCGACGGCACCGCCGCTGATCGCGATGATCGGTGAGGCGGGCTGCTTTTCCGGCTCCGGAAAGCTGAAGCCCATCACATGATCTTCGATGACGGCGGCGACCGTGCCCATGCGTTCCAGCGCCTTGATGCGCGATTGCGCCTGTCGCGCCTTCGAGGCCTTGGCCTTGAAGCGGTCGATGAAGCTCTGCAGATGCTTGCGCGCCGCATCGTTCTTCGCCTTCGCCTTCATCTGCAGCTCGTCGGCTTCAGCCTTCTGCCGCTCGAACTGGTCATAGGAGCCGCGATAGAAGGTGAGTTTCTTCTGGTCGAGATGCACGATGGAGTTGACGGCCGTGTTCAAAAGATCGCGGTCGTGCGAGATGATGATGACCGTGTGAGGGCAGCGGCGGATATAGTCCTCCAGCCAGAGCGTGCCTTCAAGGTCGAGGTAGTTCGTCGGCTCGTCGAGCAGCAGCAGATCCGGCTCGGAAAACAAGACAGCCGCAAGAGCCACGCGCATGCGCCAGCCGCCGGAGAAAGAGGAGGCAGGGCGCTTCTGCGCCTCGTGGTCGAAGCCGAGGCCGGCGAGAATGCTGGCGGCACGCGCTTCGGCCGAATGCGCATCGATATCGGCAAGCCGCGTCTGGATATCGGCGATGCGGTGCGGATCGGTCGCGGTTTCGGCTTCCGCAAGCAGTGCGGAGCGTTCCTTGTCCGCCGCGAGGACGATATCGATCAGGGGCTCTTCGGTGCCGGGGGCCTCCTGCGCAACCTGGCCGATGCGCGCATTGCGCGGGATCGAGACAGAGCCGCTTTCGGCAGCAAAATCGCCGGTGATGATCCTGAACAGCGTGGATTTGCCAGCACCGTTCTTGCCGACGAGGCCAGCCTTCGTGCCCGCCGGAAGCGTCACGCTGGCATGATCGATGAGAAGGCGGCCGGCAATGCGGGCGGAAAGGTCTGAAATCGAAATCATGGCGCGGTTTTGGCCGAACTCGACGCCGAAGGCAAGAGCGCGAAGTCGCTTAGGCGCCAGCCTTTTGCGAGGGCTTCGCGAGGTTGGCGCAGTTGCGCAGCCGCTCGGTCAGCTCGGTTTCGTAGAGCATGAGATTGCTGAGAGAGGCATTGAGGCTGTCGAGGGCGGGGTTCGCATTCGCTGCCGTTTCGGTCTCGCGGCTAAATCGCTGTTTCTTCATCAGCCCCTTGGCGAGCTGATCTGCGACTTCGCGGAGCATTTCGGCGGCATCGCTTTCCGATTTGCGCGCCACCAGCCCGCAATGGCTGACGAGGCGATACTTCAGGCCGATTTCGTCGAGCCCGCTTTGCGAGGGAAGGGGGCCAAGCGCCTCGATTTCTTCGGCAAGATGGCGATCCTGCCCGTAAAGCGCCTCGTGAAAGAGCTGATAGTTGCGCGGCAGGTTCTTGACCTTCAGCCGCGTCATGAAGCGGCCGATAACCTCAAGCTCGGTTTCCGTTTCATCATTATCGATGGAATATGCCGAAACGCTTGTCTGCGAGTTCTTCATGCCTGCTTCTGACCGTGAGCTGATATATCTTATCAATCTGCAGGTCGGCAGGTTAAAGGAACATGAACAAAATGCCTTATTCACCCTGCGTCGCAACAAAATGAGGCAGGTGCTCAACGCTTTGGCGAAAGCGGAAAACAGCGGTTCGCCTCTCGCTCACATCCAGCGCGTTCCTTCACTGCGCAGGAAGTTCAGCAGGTCCAGCACCAGCGACGGCTTGCCCATGGATGTGAGGATGGTATGGCACTGGCCGCGGTGGTGGGTGTGGTGGTTGAACATATGTGCTACCGCCGCATGGAGGGGAACGGTCATGGCGCCCGGTCGCAGGATCGAGGTATAGGTGAGATTGACGGCAAGCGCGTCGGCATCGAGTGTTTCCAGCCAGGCGATGATATTTCGATCTTCCGCCTCCCGTAAGCTGTAGAGTCCTTTAAGTGTGTCATGAAGGACTGTCTCGAGCGACGCCGGCACCCCGCCGGTGCCGTTGAAACGGTGCATCCACAGCCGATCCGTGACAAGCAGATGGTTCAGCGTTCCGTGGAGCGAACCGAAGAACGCGCCGCGATCCTCATGGAATTCCGCATCACTGAGGTCTGCCGTGGCGTTGTAGACCTGAACATTGGCCCAACGATTGTAGTCGGCAAGCATCCTGAAATGTTTGAGCATATGACCTCTCCTCAATGGTGCGGCGATGTTGCCGCTGAGTTTGCAAATAAACCATCGCAATGCCATCGGCCGATTGCGAATCGGATGCCCGGACTGTGACAGCGGCGTGAAATTGGCCCATCCCCCTTGTTTTCGGGCCTTGGGGCAGGTAAAGACCGCCCACTTTTCTCTGATTACAAGGAACGGACCCATGGCGATTGAACGTACTTTCTCGATGATCAAGCCGGACGCGACGAAGCGCAACCTGACCGGCGCCATCACCAAGGTTTTTGAAGACAACGGCCTGCGCGTAATCGCCTCCAAGCGTGTCTGGATGAGCAAGCGTGAAGCTGAAGGCTTCTACGCCGTTCACAAGGAACGTCCGTTCTTCGGCGAACTCGTTGAAGGCATGACCTCCGGCCCGACCATCGTTCAGGTTCTCGAAGGCGAAAACGCCATCCTGAAGAACCGCGAAATCATGGGCGCGACCAACCCGGCAAACGCTGACGAGGGCACGATCCGCAAGACCTTCGCTCTGTCGATCGGCGAAAATTCCGTTCATGGCTCGGACGCTCCGGAAACGGCTGCCGTCGAAATCGCCTACTGGTTCTCCGAAACCGAAATCGTCGGCTGAATCAGCCTTTCAGCTTCAGCGCTGAACGATTTGAAATGACTCATGAAAAAGCCGGGACCTCGCGTCCCGGCTTTTTCATGCCGGGCACGCAACATCATGTCCATAATCGGTGCTGCCATCGCCCTTGAAGACATCTGGATTGGCGGTATAGACCGGGCCGACGACCAGTGGCTTCGTCGGCAGCACGGTCTGGTCGAGATCGGATTTGACCTCGGTCTTGATCGTCTGGATCGTCTTGTCGCTGGCATCGACCAGCTTGATTGAGACGGAGTAAGGGCGGTCCTTGCGGACGCAATGGAGGTCCGGACTTTCCAGCGTGATCTTGTCCCAGAATGTATAGATCTTCTGATTGACGACAAGCGGGTCGCCGCCGGCCGGATTTTCGAATTCCGCGATCGCCTTTGTTCCCTCAGGGATCGGGGCGATCTTCTTGAGCGTGATCATGTAGCTCGCACTCGCCACCCGGTAGTTGAAGACGAAGAGGCGGCCGGTGAGCTGGGTCGGGCCTTCGTCGTCCTTCCGCTGGCAGCCAGCCAATGCCAGGCCGGCGACGATCACGGCACCTATCATTGTCAGCATGATCCTTCGCATCGTCATGGCGCAGTCTCCTCCTTCTTGCGCCGGTAGTGCCGGCTGGCTTTGGCCCGGTTGCCGCAAACCGCCATATCGCACCAGGCGCGGCTCTTGTTCTTGCTGCGGTCGATAAAGAGCCAGCCGCAGTTGCGGCATATCTTCATTCGCTCCGGATCGGGCATGGCGATGAGGCGCAGCGTCGAATGCACGGTTGCGGCATCGAGCCCATTGGAGGACGCGCGCTTCAGGACCCCAGCCAATGCCGCAAGCAGATCGGCGAGCAGCAGATCGGCAGCCTCCCCAAGAACGCGTGCCCGGAAATAACGATCGATCAATTCGCGGAGCGCGATGAAATCGGTTTGGTTTTCCCGCTTCACCGGCAGGATATCGCCGAAGAGCGCTCGTTCGGCGCAGAAATTGGCTGCCGCCTTCGGAAAGCTATCCATCTGTCCTGCCGCCTCGAAACGGTCGATCCGGCGCTCGTCGTCATGGCGCAGGATCACGCTGTTGGCGACATCGAGCGCAAGCGCGCCACCGGAAAAGCGATGTGGAGTCCAGGTAAAGCTCATGACAAAATTATAACTGGTAAAATGAATTTTGCCAGTTACTATTTGCTTGTTCTTCGGAGGGGTGGAATGGCCTATCTTCTGCAGCAATTGGCGAATGCCGTTCCGCTCGCTGCACTTTATGCGACGCTGGCCTTCGGCTATTCTATTGCCTTCGGGGTCATGAAGCGGGCCGATATCACCTATGGCGCGCTCTTCGCCTTTGCCGGCCAGATGCTCGTGCTCTTCACGGACGTCGGTTATACGAAGATGTATCTCATCCTGCCGGCTGCCTTTGCTTTCGGGGCCGTGATCGCCGTCGGCTATACGATCGGCACCAGCTTTCTGGTCGGCCGCGCGATTATGCTACCGCTATCGCGCAAGTCGCCGAACACGGTCATCGTCGCGGCACTTGGCATGATGATCATCTTAATGGAAACAGCGCGGCTGGCGTCTAATACGCGCGGGATCTGGCTGCCACCCTTTCTGAACGGTGCAGTCGTGTTCTGGGACAGCGGCGGCTTCCGCGTCACACTGACCGAAATCCAGCTGCTTAACACCGTGCTGATGATCCTCGTTATCTTGATAGGTGCCTATGTCCTCAAATGCACCGGATGGGGCCGCATCTGGCGTGCCGTCACCGACGACGCGCTTGCAGCCGAACTGTGCGGCGCCAGCGCCAGCCGAGTCTTCCTGATGGCCTATGTCGCCTCCGCTATGGTCGCGACCATCTGCGGTCTGCTCGCCACCTCCTACTATGGAACCATGGATTTCGGCGCAGGGCTTATGTTCGGGCTGAAGGTGCTGATGATTGCGGCGGTCGGCGGCTATTCCGAGCCGCTGAAGTCGGCCGGCGGGGCCGCGCTCCTCGGCCTGACGGAGACGATGTGGGGAGCTTACGGTCCGTTCCTTTGGCGCGATTTCGTCATCTTCTCGCTGCTCGTGCTGATGTTGGTGTTGAGCCGCCGTGAACGAGTGGTGCCCTGAAGCCTACTTGTTACCGGCCCACTTGGCCCGCGCGGCATCGTCGGCGTCCTTGGCGGAAACCCAACCGCCTTGCGTGCCATCTTTGCCGTGTTCCTTCTTCCAGAATGGCGCGGAGGTTTTCAGGAAATCCATGACGAAATTGGCGCCGTCGAAAGCCGCCTGCCGATGCGGTGCCGCGGCAATGACGAGCACGATGTTTTCGCCAGGTGCGATCTTGCCGTAGCGATGGATAGCGGTAAGGCCAAGAAGCTCGAAACGTTCGATGGCAAGCTTGGCGATGCGGTCGATCTCCGCCTCCGCCATGCCCGGATAATGTTCGAGTTCCAGCGCGCCCAAAGTGCCGCCTTCGTCACGGCAGAGCCCGGAGAAGGTGACGACAGCGCCGATATCGTGCCTCCTTGAGGTTAGTTGGTCGATCTCCGCCTGGAGGTCGAAATCCTCGCGCTGGACGCGGACTAGCGGTTGGACGGCCATCAGTTCATCCCCCCGTCATCGGCGGGAAAAGCCCGATCTCTCGCGCTCCGGCGATCGGCTCATCGTGCTCGGCGTGCTCCATATTGATTGCGACGCGGATCGCCTGGGGGAATTGAAGTGCCGCCTCGTATTCTTCGCCCAAGCCCTTCAAATGACTCAGGAGATCGCCGACGGTAACGACATCGGCGGGCAGGGAAATCTCTTCTTCCGCTTTGCCGATCCGCTCGCGCACCCAGGCGAAATAGACGAGCTTCGTCATCATTCCTCATCCACGACATGCTTCAGCCCGGCCCGGAAATAATCGTAGCCGGTATAGATGGTCAAAAGCGCTGCGACCCAGAGCAGGACGATGCCTATCTCCGTCGTATAGGGTAGCACCTTGTCGCCCGCAGGCCCAGCCAGCAGGAAAGCGATAGCCACGAGCTGGGCGGTCGTCTTCCATTTGGCGATGCGCGTCACGGGAACGCTGACCTTTAGCGCCGCCAGATATTCGCGCAGGCCCGAAACCAGGATTTCGCGGCAGAGAATGATGATGGCAGCCCAGAGAGACCAGCCGGCAATGGTGCCGTCGGCCGCGACCAGGAGCAGGATCGCGGAGACCAGCAGCTTGTCGGCGATCGGATCGAGCATGCGGCCGATGTTGGAGGTCTGGTTCCAGATGCGCGCGAGATAACCGTCGAGGAAATCGGTGATCGAGGCAATGACGAAAATCCAGAGCGCGACCCAGCGCGCGAAATCCGAACCCTCCAGCTTGCCTTCGATGAAGAAGCATAGAACGATCAGGGGTACGCAGAGAATGCGGCCGTAGGTGAGCAGATTGGGGATGCTATAAGCGCGCGAAGCCATGGAAATCGTTTCGTTTCGGTTATCTCGGCGGATCGCGATGAGCCTCGATTTCGGGCTTCATCGCGCTCCGAGCATTTGATTTTCTTGATCTTCTCCAAAAACCGCTTCGCACTTTTTGGGATCAAATCCTAGATGATGGTTTGGCGACCTTATCGTCAATATTATTTCTATTTTTTCACCGCCATTGCGTGGAATTTGCGACCAGCGTTTCTTATTTCGCGGCATCCTCGTGGAAATGGTTGTAGACCTGTCGTGCTACGGTTTCCGATATGCCCTCGACCGCCATCAGATCCGATAGCGCCGCCCGCGATACGGCCTTGGCGGTGCCGAAATGCTGCAGCAGCGCGCGCTTGCGCGAGGGTCCGATGCCGCCGATCTCGTCCAGCGGATTCCTAACCATCTCCTTCTTGCGCCGGGCACGATGCGAGCCGATCGCGAAGCGGTGCGCCTCGTCGCGCATGCGCTGGATGAAATAGAGCACGGGATCGCGGGGCGGCAGCGAGAAGCTTTCGCGCGCTGGCGCGAAGAAGCGCTCGCGCCCGGCCTCGCGGTCGACGCCCTTGGCGACGCCGATGGCGATGACGCTGTCGGTGATCCCAAGCTCCTCGAGAATGGCGCGTACGGCCGTCATCTGCCCCTGGCCGCCGTCGATGAGGATGACATCGGGCCAGGCCGGGAAGGGCTGGTCGGCTGCATCGGTGCCGGATGCTTCTGCGGCAGCTGTCCGATCAGGCTTTCCTTCCTCCTTCAGGAGGCGCGAGAAGCGGCGGGTCATGACCTCGCGCATCATGCCGAAGTCGTCGCCCGGCGTGATGTCGGTCGATTTGATGTTGAATTTGCGATACTGGCCTTTGACGAAGCCTTCCGGCCCTGCCACCACCATGCCGCCAACCGCATTCGTGCCCATGATATGGGAGTTGTCGTAGATCTCGATGCGCTGCGGCACATAGGGAAGCTTGAATGTTTCCTTGAAACCTTCGAGCAGCCGCGATTGCGAGGCGGTTTCCGCCAGCTTACGGCCATGCGCCTCGCGTGCATTGGCGATGACATGCTCGACCAAATCGCGCTTTTCGCCGCGCTGCGGCACGAGGATCGCGACCTTGTGGCCGGCTTTCTCGGTAAGCGCTGCCGCCAAGAGTTCCATTTCCTCGATGGTCTCCGACAACAGGATCTGCCGCGGCACGGGCTTGTCATCATAGAATTGCGCAAGGAACGCGTTCAGCACTTCGGCGCTGGAGAGCGACGGATCGGCCTTCGGAAAATAGGCGCGGTTGCCCCAGTTCTGCCCGGTGCGGAAGAAGAAAACCTGGATGCAGGAAATGCCGCCCTCGTGATGGATGGCGAAGACGTCGGCTTCCTCCACTCCGGCTGGATTGATGCCTTGGTGGCTCTGCACATGCGAGAGCGCGGCAAGCCGATCGCGAAAGATCGCGGCGCGCTCGAAATCCAGATCTTCGGCGGCAGCATTCATCGCCTCGGCCATATGCGCCTTGACGTTCTGGCTCTTGCCGGAAAGGAAGTCCTTCGCTTCCTGTACTAGTTCCGCATAGCCTGTATCGCTGATCTCATGCGTGCAGGGGCCGGAACAGCGCTTGATCTGATAGAGCAGACAGGGCCGCGTGCGCGTCTCGAAGACGCTGTCGGTGCAGGTGCGGATCAGAAAGGCCCGCTGCAGCGAATTGATGGTGCGCCCGACCGCGCCGGCCGATGCGAAGGGCCCGAAATAGTCGCCCTTGCGAGCGCGGGCGCCGCGATGCTTGAAGATCGCCGGCGCGCGATGATCGCCCGTGATCAGAATATAAGGGAAGGATTTGTCGTCCCGCAGCAGCACGTTAAAGCGCGGGCGCAAGCGTTTGATGAGATTCGCTTCCAGCAGCAGCGCTTCCGTCTCCGTGCGCGTGGTGACGAATTCCATATTCGCGGTTTCGCGCACCATGCGGGCGATGCGGTTGGAGTGCACCTTGCCCAGAGCATAGTTGGAAACGCGCTTCTTCAGGTTTCGCGCCTTGCCGACGTAGAGCACGTCGCCGGCTTCGTTGAACATGCGATAAACGCCGGGATTGTTCGGCAGCCGCTTGACGAATTCGGCGATCAGTTCGGCGCCGCGAAGCCCGGTCTCGTTCTTGCCGCCTTCATTCCAATCGACAGGCGCAACAGGGGAGGCGGCGGCATCGCCCTCCACCTCGATGTCGTCTTCGATATCCTCTGATTCGTCATAGAGAACGCCGCCATCGGGCAGCTTTCTTCCATTCATTCCGCACTCTCCGACACGTCTGGCGTTTCCCAGGCAAGGTGCTGGCCGCCATCGAGCGCTATCATTTGGCCCGTGATCGAGGGCGTGTCAAAAAGAAAGCGGATGGTCCGGCCGAATTCTTCGAGCCCCGGCGCCGCCTTCAATATGAGGCCCTCGATCTGCGCTTGAAAATCCTCCTCGCTCTGCCGCACGCTGCGCACCGTCGGACCTGGGCCGATCGCGTTGACGCGGATGCGCGGCGCAAAGCTCTGCGCCATCGTCTGGGTTGCGGTCCAAAGAGCAGCTTTCGATAGCGTATAGGAATAGAAGCGGGGATTAAGCGCCCAGACCCGCTGATCGACCATGTTGACGATCAGGCCCGGATAGGGTTCGGGAAGCTGCCGGACGAAATCGGCAGCCAGAATGGATGGCGCGCGCACGTGCACGGCGAAGTGCGCCTCGAAGGCTTCGGCGTCGAAATGATCGGCGGAATCACCGAGGAAAGCCGAGGCGTTGTTGACCAGAAGATCGAGCGGACCAAGAGCATCCGCGGCCCTTTCGACAAGGGTTGACGTCTCGCCCAAATTCAGCAGATCGGCCTTGATCGCAATCGCCTTTCGGCCCGTTCGCCGCAGTTTCGCCGCAATTTCTTCCGCCTCGTCGAGGGACCGATGGGCATGCAACGCCACCGCGAAGCCATGAGCCGATAAATCCTCGGCAATTGCCAGACCTATTCTTTTGGACGCGCCGGTTATCAGCGCCGTGCGTAGTTTTTCCTGGCTCAAGAGATCGCCTTCTGCTCGTCGTTACCCGATCGATGTTCATATAGGGCGTCGATACACCATATGAAAAGATGTGGGAGCGAATGACACGCTTCGGAATTTCTTATGTAAAACTTAAGATATATTTAGTTTAAAATAAGTATACATGCTTTAACCATTGGTTATGGTTAATAATTCCTCTGTTGCGATGAAGCAACATCGAAATTCAGCCACCTCTGTGCCACAATGATATCATATTTTGGCTCTTCCAATTCCTCATTTGCATTCCAATTTCAACCTCGATCCGGGAGGGATATGTTTAATTGCTCGTGGCGCTTCACAGTCGAAGACAGTAAGCGAAGCACACGGGCCTGAAAGGAGAAAAGTATGCGTACTCTTATCAAGACCCTCATGGTCTCCACTCTCGCCCTCGGTGGCTACACCGCAGCTCACGCCGCTGACGCTGTCGAGCAGATTCCGCAGCCGCCCGTCGCTCAGGAAGCAGCTCCGGCCGTCAACAACTGGTCCGGCTTCTACATCGGTGGTGCAGGCGACTGGAGCAAGGGTCACTTCAGCCACAACGGCAACGGCTATGGCTTCGGCGGCCAGGCCTTCACCGGCTATAACTGGCAGCAGGGCCAGATCGTATACGGCGTTGAAGCAGACCTCGGCTATGCCGGCATTGACAGCACCCGCAACGGTCTGACCGCCAAGAATGGCGTCAATGGCTCGGTTCGCGGCCGTATCGGCTACGACTTCAACCCATTCATGCTGTACGGCACGGCCGGTCTGGCGCTCGCTCAGAACAAGCTTGAAGACGCTACCTCGTCCGACAGCAAGACGGCTGTTGGTTATACGGTTGGTGCAGGTGCTGAAACCTTCATCACCAACAACATCACCGCTCGCCTCGAGTACCGCTACACGGACTACGGCAAGAAGAACTTTGACCTCGACTCCGGTCGCTTTTCTCGCGGTTACGACGAGCAGAGCGTCAAGGTCGGTATCGGCGTCAAGTTCTAATCATCTGAAGGCACAGCCTGAAGAAAAGGCCGGGGTGAAAACCCCGGCTTTTTTGCATTACGCCTCGGAATGTTTAGGCGGCTTCCTTCGGGAAGTCAGTCGAGACGGCCAGTTCGCGCCAATCGGTCAGCTCTCTGGCGACATATTCGTTCTTGGTCTCGATCGCGCCGACCGTATCCGAGCCGAAAGGCATGCGCAGAGGCGGGTTGGCCGAATGGGCAAGCGTGATCATCGATTTTGCAAGACGTTTGGGATCGCCGGGCTGGGCGTGATTATGGCCGGCCGCGAAATCGCGCATCGCTCCGGCCGGAGTGTCCCTGTAGTCGGCAATCGAACTCGGGCTGACTGCAAGCGAGCTCTCATCGAGGAAGTCGGTGCGGAAAAAGCCGGGTTCGACAACGGTGACCTGGATGCCGAGCGGCTGCAACTCCGCTGCCATCGCTTCGGATAGGCCTTCGATGGCGAACTTTGTCGAGCAATAGACACCCCAGCCTGCAAAGCTCTGATAACCGCCGACCGAGGACATGTTGATGACATGGCCCGAACGCTGCCGGCGCATATGCGGCAGAACGGCGCGCGTGACCTTCAGCAGGCCGAAGACGTTGGTCGCATAGAGCTTTTCGATTTCCTCGGCAGTTGCTTCCTCCACGGCACCGAGCAGCCCGTAGCCGGCATTATTGACGAGGACGTCGATCTTGCCGAAACGCTTGACGGCGATCTCGGCGGCTTCATGGGCCTGCGTCTCGCTCGATACGTCGAGGGCGACGGATAGGAGGTTTGGGTGATTGCCGAACTTCTCCGCCAGCCCAACGGGATTGCGAGCTGTAGCAACAACGGCGTCGCCGGCGGTGAGGGCTTCCTGAGTGATAAGGGCACCGAACCCGCGGGATGCACCCGTAATGAACCAAACACGCATGGCTTTCTCCTTCGTGAGTTTGCAATTCCATGGGTGGAATTCGCTTGCAGGAGAAAGGTAGCTTGATGGTATCGCTGAGATAATCTACTTTCTCTTCCATGAAGAGCTGAGAAAATCTCACCAATGCGACGCATCCGTTCGATAGATCTGGCGATCTTCCTTGCAATTGCCGAACACCGTAGCTTTCGCAAAGCGGCGGTGGAATTGGGGGTGACTCCCTCCGCGCTCAGCCATTCGTTGCGCGCCATCGAGGAGCGGCTCGATGTGCGGCTGGTCAATCGCACCACCCGTGGCGTCGGCTTGACGGAAGCCGGCGAACGCCTGTTCGATCGCATCCGCCCGGCGTTTCTCGATATCGACGATGCGCTGGAGGATCTCGATAAATTCCGCGGCCAACCCTATGGCAAGCTACGCATCAATGCCCCGCGTCCTGCAGCCAGGATGGTATTGTTGCCGATCGTGTCGCGGTTCCTGAGGACTTACCCCGCCATTGAAGTCGAAATCGTAGTGGACGATGCGCTTGTGGATACGGTTGCCTCCGGTTTCGACGCCGGCATACGGTTCGGCGAACGCATCGCCGCCGACATGATCGCTGTCCCCATCGGGCCTCGCCAGCGGACGGCGATCGTCGGCTCGCCCGAACATTTTCAGCGTTTTCCCAAACCGCTCACGCCCCACGATCTGAAGGATCACCCCTGCATCCGCTACCGTTTCGCGAGCGGCACTTATTATCGCTGGGAGTTCGAGCGCGGGGGCATCGAGCTGGAGATCGAGGTGCAGGGGCCGCTCACGCTTGGCGATCTCGATATCATGCTGGATGCCGCTATCAATGGCTCCGGTCTTGCCTTCGTATTTGAAGATCACGCGCTACCGGCCTTGCGGGATGGCCGGCTGATCCGCGTGCTTGAGGACTGGTGTCCTTATTATCCCGGCTTCTTTCTCTATTATCCGAGCCGCCGGCAGTTGCCGACGGCTCTACGCGCCTTCGTCGATTTCGTAAAGGCCGACGCCATCCGCCAGGGCTGAGTTGACGGCGTCAGACTTGCGGCTTCATCACCGGAAAATCGGGGAAATGCTTCTCGAACTTGCGTGCCCAGTCCGTCAATCCCGCATGGTCCTCTTCCCATTGCCCTTCGAAGCGGAGCTGCAGATAGCCGACGAGAGAGGCAAGCGCGAAATGGCCCGCATGCAGCTTCTTGCCGATTTTCGGCGGCTCGGCATCGAGATGGGTGAGGGCGCGGCTGACCTTCGTCCATTGCCGGTCGATCCAGGGCTGGTGCTGTTTTTCAGGCTCACGAAGGCGCCGCTCGTAGACGATCGACAGCAGGCACTCGTTGGTGCCGTCGATCAGCGCTTCCAGAACCTCGATTTCGGTGCGCTTGCCCGCCTTCGAAGGATAGAGCCCGCCCTCGCGCCGGTCGAAATAATGCATGATGGCGCGGCTGTCGAAAATGGCCTCACCGTCGCCGGTCAGCAATGTCGGGATCTTGCCAAGCGGGTTGTTGTCGATGAGCAGCGTCGGACCGGCATTCGTGTCGACATGGATTTCCTCGAGCTTGATGCCGAGATGGCGGGCCGCCATGCGCACCTTGCTGGAGAAGGGGGAGGTGGACGAGCAAAGAAGTCTCATGAAATCACCTGTGGGATATGTATGTGAAAAGTCTCAATGTTCGCCACGCAGCCAGAAGGCGCGCTGCGAGGCGAAGCGGTCCTGCGCCAGCAGATCCTTCAAAGCCGGCAGCAGCGCGTGCAGCTCGTCCTTGAGCGTGAAGGGCGGGTTGACGATGATAAGGCCGGAGCCGGTAAGCCCGGTGAAGCCGCGGTCGCTTTTGACGCTCAGCTCGGCGCAGAGCATCTTCGGAATTTCCAGTGCCTGCAGCGCCTCGTGAAATGGCTTGATCGGCGCGTCCTTCTTGATCGGATACCAGAGGCAATAGGTGCCGCCGGGAAAGCGGCGCCAGGACTTTGCGAGGCCGTCGATCAGCCGCTCATACTCGCCTTCTTCCTCGAAAGGCGGGTCGACGAGCACGATGCCGCGCTTTTCCTTCGGCGGTAGATGCGCGCCGAGCGCCAGCCAGCCGTCGAGCTCGGTAATGCGGGCATGATGATCGCCCTCGAACAGCCGGTGCAGCCGCTGGAAATCGTCCGGATGCAGTTCCATCGCCGAAAGCCGGTCCTGCGGGCGAAACAGCATGCGGGCGAGTTTCGGCGAACCTGGGTAAAGCCGGAGTCCGCCTTCCGGATTCAGCTCGCGGATCGCGGCGAGGTAGGGTTCCAGCAGATCGGCCACCTGCGGCACGAGTTCCGCCTCCAGCACCCTGCCGATGCCGTCGCGCCACTCGCCGGTCTTCTGCGCTTCCTCGGAGGAGAGATCGTAGAGCCCGATGCCGGCATGCGTGTCGAGGACGCGGAACGCCTTGTCCTTGTTCTGCATGTAGCGGACGAGGCGCGCGAGAACAGCGTGTTTCAAGACATCGGCAAAATTGCCCGCGTGGTAGATGTGCCGATAGTTCATTGTCGGTGAAGTCCGCATGAATTGTTGAGATGGGCCGGATTGTCTCTAGTGGCCGGACATCGGTTGAAATATACAAACATCATGAACATTGCGACCCCCATCCAAGCCAAATCGCGCATCGGCCACACAGCCTGTCCGCATGACTGTCCCTCCACCTGCGCGCTGGAGGTCGATCTGACTGAAGACGGCAGGATCGGCCGGGTTCGCGGGGCCAACGACCATTCCTACACCTCGGGCGTCATCTGCGCCAAGGTCGCGCGCTATGCCGAGCGGCTTTACCATCCCGATCGCTTGATGAAGCCGCTTCGCCGCGCCGGCGCCAAGGGCGAGGGGCGCTGGCAGGAGCTTTCCTGGGACGCGGCACTGGATGAAATCGCCGAAGCCTTCGTGAAGGCGGAAGCGAAAGACGGCAGCGAGGCGATCTGGCCTTATTTCTATGCGGGAACGATGGGCTGGGTGCAACGTGATTCCATCGAGCGGCTCCGCCATGCCAAGCGCTATTCCGGTTTCTTCTCGTCGATCTGCACCAATCCGGCCTGGACCGGCTTCACCATGGCGACAGGCGTGCTGCGCGGCCCCGATCCGCGGGAAATGGGTCGCACGGATTGCGTCGTCATCTGGGGCACGAATGCCGTGGCGACGCAGGTCAATGTCATGACCCATGCGGTGAAGTCCCGCAAGGAGCGCGGCGCCAAGATCGTCGTCGTCGATATCTACGACAACCCGACGATGAAGCAGGCCGACATGGCCTTGATCGTCAAGCCGGGCACGGATGCGGCCCTTGCGTGCGCCGTCATGCATATCGCCTTTCGCGATGGCTATGCCGACCGCGACTACATGGCCAAATATGCTGACGATCCCGCCGGCCTCGAAGAGCATTTGAAGTCGAAGACCCCGGCATGGGCCGCTGATATCACCGGCCTTTCGGTCGACGAGATCGAAGCCTTCGCCAAGCTCGTGGGAACGACGAAGAAGACTTACTTCCGCCTCGGCTACGGCTTTACACGTCAGCGCAATGGCGCGATCGCCATGCACGCGGCAGCCTCGATCGCCACAGTTCTCGGTTCCTGGCAATATGAGGGTGGCGGCGCCTTTCATTCGAACAGCGATATCTTCCGCATGGACGCGAGCGAACTCACCGGCCGCGCCATGAAGGATCAGGATATCCGCATGATCGATCAGTCGCAGATCGGCCGCGCTTTGACGGGCGATGCCGTGGCGCTGCGCCATCGCGGCCCGGTGACCGCGATGCTTATACAGAACACCAATCCGGTGAATATCGCACCGGAGCAGCGGCTGGTGAAGCGCGGCTTTGCCCGTTCCGATCTCTTCGTGGCGGTGCACGAGCAGTTCATGACCGATACGGCCGACATGGCCGATATCGTCATTCCCGCCACCATGTTCGTCGAGCATGACGACATCTACCGGGCCGGCGGGCAGAACCACATTCTGCTCGGCCCGAAGCTTGTCGAGCCGCCGCCGACCGTGCGCAGCAATCTCTTCGTCATCGAGGAGCTCGCCAAGCGCCTCGGCGTTGCGGATCGCCCCGGTTTCGGCTTCTCCGCCCGCGAGATGATCGACAGGATTCTGTCGAGGAGCGGTCTGCCGGACTACGATTATTTTCTCGAGCACAAATGGTTCGACCGCCAGCCGGATTTCGAGGAGGCCCATTTCATCAAGGGCTTTGCCCATCCCGACGGCAAGTTCCGCTTCCGTCCGGATTGGATCAACCAGCCGGCGCCGAACCGTCCGCCAGCGTCGGTCGGATTGCTCGGGCCGCATGTCGAGCTGCCGGAGTTTCCGGATCAGGTCGATGTTATCGAGGTGGCCGATCCCGAGCATCCGTTCCGGCTCGCGACCTCGCCGTCGCGCAACTTCCTGAATTCGAGTTTCGCGGAAACGAAGACGTCGCGGCAGAAGGAAGGCCGTCCCGAGGTGATGATCAATCCCACCGATGCCGAGCGGCTCGATATCGTCAATGGCGAGCTGATCCGCATCGGCAATGGCCGCGGCGATATCCGACTCCACGCCCGCGTAACGACGGAGGTGAAGCCGGGCGTGCTGATCGCCGAGGGGCTGTGGCCGAACAAGGCTCATGTCGACGGCGAGGGGATCAATGTGCTTACCGGCGCGGACCCCGTCGCGCCCTATGGCGGCGCCGCTGTCCACGACAACAAGGTATGGCTTCGCAAGGACGTGGCATGAGTAAATTCGAAAACGCGAAAGCTGAAATCGTCAGCGAAAAGACGCTGGCGGATCAATGGACTCGGCTGAGCACATTCGAGGTCGACTACACGGATTCGCAGGGCGAAAAACATCGGCTGAAGCGCGAGGTCTATCATCGCACGCCGGCAGCCTGCATCCTCCTCTATGATCCCAAACGCGAAACCGTGGTGCTCGTTCGGCAATACCGTCTGCCAGCCCAGTTGGTCGGCGAGCCGGTCTGGATGATCGAAGTGCCCGCCGGATTGCTCGACGGCGACCAGCCGGAAGCCGCGATCCGCCGCGAGGCCATGGAAGAGACCGGCTTTCGCGTGCGCGACGTCCGCTTCCTGTTCAAGGCGATGACCTCGCCCGGCTCATCGACGGAGGTCATTCATTTCTTCGCCGCCGTGATTGACACGTCCGACCGTGTTGCCGATGGCGGCGGGCTTGCGGAAGAGCATGAGGATATAGAGGTGCTGGAAGTTCGCCTGCCCGATGCGATTGTGATGATCGAGACAGGCGACATCTGTGACGCCAAGACGATCATGCTGCTGCAATGGGCGGCCTTGAATGTTGCCAGCCTGAAATAGGCGGCTGCGTGGGTGGGAGCTTGCTCTCCCATTCATCACATTGTCACGAATCGAGCTTACCGGGGCGGGCGGCCGAAGACACTCGAATGCTTCCGCCCTTCCTTCGCTTATGGATATTTCAGGAGAAAGCCGATGTGGCTCAGCAATTTCACGCTCGTTCTTCCTCATGAAGTCGTCGAGAAGGGTGCAGTGCGCATTGAGGACGGCGTGATTGCTGAAATCCGCTCGGAGCCGGTGGAGCAGCCGACTTTCGACGGCGGTGGCCGCCTGCTGATGCCGGGCTTCGTCGATCTGCATTGTGACATGGTGGAGCGCGAGATCGCGCCGCGGCCGAATGCGATGATGCCGATCGATTTCGGCATTCACGAACTGGACAAGAAGCTGGCGGCGGCCGGCGTCACCACGGCCTTTGCGGCGCTCTCCTTTGCGACCGAAAGCGTCTACGGCCACGTCCGCTCGCTCGAAACCACCTCGGCGGTGATCCGCGGCATCGGCGGCCTGCGCGATGAGCTCCTGATCGACCACCGTGTCCATGCGCGCTACGAAATCACCAATCTCGGCGCGGCGCCGACCCTGGAGCGGCTGCTGGAAGACGGCTCCGTCGATATGATTTCGCTCACCGACCACACACCGGGGCAGGGGCAGTATAACGACATCGAAAGCTATATCCGCAGCATGTCCGAGCGCCGGTCCATGTCGCGCGAGGCGGCCGAGGAGGTCGTGGCAAAGCGCATCGCACAGCGCGAGGATCCTGAGATCGAACGCAAGCTGCATGACGTGGTTGAACTTGCGCTGAAGCACAAGCTATCGCTCGCCTCGCATGACGACGACAGTGCCGAAAAAGTCGCCGCGATGCACGATCTCGGCGTGACGATCAGCGAGTTTCCGGTGACGGGACCTGCCGCGGAGGAAGCCTGCCGTCGCGGTCTCTGGACTTTGATGGGCGCGCCGAACGCACTGCGCGGCCAGTCCATGTCCGGCAATCTCAGCGCCCTGGATGCGGCGCGCTCCGGCCTGCTCGGCATCATCGCGGCTGATTATCACCCGGCGGCCTTTGTGCCGGCGATCTTCAAGATCGCCGATGTTGTTGCCGGCGGTCTGCCGGCGGCTGTTGCGACGGCAACCGCCAACGCTGCCCGTTCGGCCGGTCTAACGGATCGCGGTGAGATTGCTGTCGGTCAGCTTGCCGATCTGGTCGCCGTCGAGCCCGGCTCGGTTCACCGTATCCGCGCCACCTTCCGCGGCGGCCGCATCGTCTATAGCGACGGCACCCTGCATCCGCTGATGGCAATTGCGGCTTGAGGAAGGGCGATTGAGAGCGGCGGATGAGGGGACTGTTTGCCGCCGGAATTCCTTATTTAACCTGCGTCGCCAAGTAGTGACAAAATCTGCCGTCCATCGACAGCAGGTGTTTTGCCGAGGCTTATGGCCTTGCCGCCTTCCATCCTGACCTTGCCTTCCGCCAGCAGCCGCAGCGATTGCGGATAGAGCTGATGCTCGACCGTAAGTACGCGGGCGGCAAGGCTGTCGGCGGTATCGTCGGTCAAGACAGGCACGGCAGCCTGGCCGACGACAGGACCTTCGTCCATGCCTTCGGTGACGAAATGCACGGTGCAGCCGGCGATGCGCATGCCGGCGTCGATCGCGCGCTGATGCGTGTGCAGGCCGGGGAAAAGCGGCAGGAGGGAGGGATGGATATTGATGATCCGGCCCTCATAGGCCTGGATGAAGCGGCCGGAAAGCAGCCGCATGTAGCCGGCGAGGCAGATGATATCGGGCGAGAGGGCTTCCAGCTGCGAAAGGATCGCCTCTTCATGGGCTTCCTTGCTGGCAAATTCCTTGCGCACGAAAGCGAAGGTCGCGATGTCCTCCGCCGCAGCCTTTGCGAGACCACCCGCATCAGCCTTGTCGGAAATGACGCCGACGATCTCGGCCGGATAGTCCGCTGCCTTCGTGGCCTTCAAAAGAGCCAGCATGTTGGAGCCGCCACCCGAGATGAAGACGACGACGCGTTTGCGCGGCGTGGTCATAGAGCGAGCGTGCCCTTGTAGACGGTGCCGGGAGCGCCTTCTTCACGGGCGACCATGCGGCCAAGGGTAACGACCGCTTCGCCTTCAGCTTCAAGCGCGGCCTTTACGGCGTCGACGTTTTCCTGAGCGACGACGACGATCATGCCGATGCCGCAATTGAAGGTGCGCAGCATTTCTTTGTCCGCGACGCCGCCCACCTTGGCAAGCCACGAGAAGACCGGCGGCACCTTGACCGCAGCGAGATCGATTTCGGCGGCCAGACGCTTCGGCAGTACGCGCGGAATATTCTCCGGAAAGCCTCCGCCGGTAATGTGGGCGAGAGCTTTGAGGGCATGGGTTTCGCGGATGGCTTTCAGCAGCGGCTTTACATAAATGCGCGTCGGCGTCAGCAGTGCTTCGCCGAGCGCCTTGCCTTCGGCGAAGGGAGCCGGCGCATCCCAGCCGAGCCCGGAAAGCTCGACGATCTTGCGCACCAGCGAAAAGCCGTTGGAATGAACGCCTGACGATGCCAAGCCGAGAATGACATCGCCCTCGGCAATATCGCCCGAAGGAAGCAGTTGGCCGCGTTCGGCCGCACCGACGGCAAAGCCCGCCAGATCGTAATCGCCGTGGGAATACATGCCCGGCATCTCAGCCGTCTCACCGCCGATCAGCGCACAGCCTGCGTCACGGCAGCCTGCCGCGATGCCGCCGACGATCGCTGCGCCCTGGTCGGGGTCGAGTTTGCCGGTGGCGAAATAATCGAGGAAGAAGAGCGGTTCGGCGCCCTGGACGACCAGATCGTTCACGCACATGGCAACGAGGTCGATGCCCACGGTGTCGTGATAATTGGCGTCGATCGCGATCTTGAGCTTGGTGCCGACGCCGTCATTGGCGGCGACCAGCACCGGATCGGTGAAGCCGGCGGCCTTGAGGTCGAACAGGCCGCCGAAGCCGCCGATCTCGCCATCGGCACCCGGCCGGCGCGTCGAACGGACGGCAGGCTTGATCTTTTCGACCAGCAGGTTGCCGGCGTCGATATCGACACCCGCGTCGCTATAGGTCAGACCGTTTTTCCCAGACTGGCTCATGCTTCCGCCTCCGATGGCCGCCCGTCCATTATGACAGGGCTTTGATCGGGTCGCCATTGCATGATAGGGGCCTTTATGCAAGGCGCAAGCGCCGCAACACCCTCAATTTTCCCCGCTTCCCATTGCTCAGGGCAGATTTCCGGCCGCAGACTTGACCATAATTGCGGCATCATCCTATGTCCTAAGCACACGGCAAACGGGCGCGGAGTAACGGGGAAGACGATGGAGCAAAAGGTCAGCGGGGCGAGCCTCAAGCGTCAAGTCACCTTCTGGGTGATCGTGCTCGTCGCCTTCATCGCCTTTATCTATATCTTCAGCACGATCCTGCTGCCGTTCATCGCCGGCATGGCGGTTGCCTATTTCCTCGATCCGGTCGCCGACCGGTTGGAGCGGATCGGCCTCAGCCGCCTTATGGCAACGGTGGTGATCCTCGTCTCCTTCGTGCTGCTCTTCGCGCTGGCTCTGACGATCTTCATCCCGATCATCGTCAATCAGTTCAACGATTTCATCCAGCACATTCCGACCTATGTGCAGCAGATCCAGCAGCTGATCGCCAAGGCGCAGACCATGGTGCTGCCGGATTGGATCCGCAACCAGCTCGGCGCGATCAAGGACAATTTCTCCAGCATCATGTCCGAAGGTCTGAGCTTCGTCGGCGGCCTGTTCGCGCAGCTCTGGAGCTCCGGCAAGGCGCTGGTCAACATCCTCTCGCTGATGGTCGTCACACCCGTCGTCGCCTTCTATATGCTGCTCGACTGGGATCGGATGGTCGCCAAGGTAGACGACTGGATCCCGCGCGATCATGTTGCAACCGTTCGCGAAATCGCCCGCGAGATCGATCAGGCGATCGCCGGCTTCATTCGAGGGCAGGGCTCGCTCTGCATCATTCTCGGCGTCTACTACGGCGTCGGTCTGTCGCTGGTCGGCCTGAACTTTGGCCTGCTGATCGGCCTCTTTGCCGGCATGATCAGCTTCATTCCCTATGTCGGCTCGATGGTTGGCCTCGTTCTGGCCGTCGGCGTCGCGCTCGTTCAGTTCTGGCCGGATTATCTCTGGGTCGGCCTGACGCTCGTCGTCTTCTTCACCGGCCAGTTCCTGGAAGGCAATGTGCTGCAGCCGAAGCTCGTCGGCGAAAGCGTCGGCCTGCATCCAGTCTGGCTGATGTTCGCGCTTTTCGCCTTTGGCGCGCTCTTCGGCTTCGTCGGGCTGCTGATCGCCGTTCCTGCCGCTGCAGCCTGCGGCGTTCTTGTCCGCTTCGCCCTTTCGCGCTACCTTCAGAGCGATCTCTATTACGGACGCTCGGAAGCGGGCAAGGCGCGCAGAGCCAAGGCCGGCAAGACCGAGAATAGCTAGACATGACCGACGCAAAGAACGCTGATCTAAGGCGCAAGGCCGCCGAGCAGCTGCCCTTGGCCTTTACGCACGACCCCGCAAACGGGCGCGACGATCTGTTCGTCGCCGATCCCTTGAGCGCGGCAGTGAGGATCGTCGATTCCTGGCCACACTGGCCGTCGCCGGTGGTGATCCTGGCGGGGCCTGTCGGTTCGGGCAAATCGCATCTCGCCAGCATCTGGACCGAGCGGTGCGGTGCCGTCCACATTCATCCTGTCGCTGGCTCCGATGCCGCAGTCGCAGCGGCAAACGGCCCCGTCATCTTCGAAGACGTGGATCGCATCGGCTTTGACGATACCGAACTCTTCCATGTCATCAACAGCGTTCGCGAAAACGGCACCAGTCTTTTGATGACGAGCAGGCTTTGGCCGATGTCCTGGCCGGTGACACTGCCCGACCTGCGCTCCCGCCTGAAGGCGGCAACGGTGGTCGAGATCGGCGAGCCGGACGAGGAATTGCTGTCGCAGGTGATCGTCAAGCTCTTCGCCGACCGCCAGCTTTATATCGATGACAAACTCGTCCTTTATATCGTCAATCGCATGGAGCGCTCCCTGAACGCGGCGCAGCTGATCGTCGACAGGCTGGACCGGCTGGCGCTTGGACGGGGAACAAGGATCACGCGCCTGTTGGCCGCCGAGGTCCTGAACGAGCTGGGCAGTTCCGACCAGCCGGATTGAGCTGGCTGCGACTGTCACAGTTCCGTCGTCAAACTGATATAGGTGGCACAAGATTGGAAAGAGGGTAGGTGGAACATGGACTCGGCACTCACGGAACATCAGGACGCCAACCAGGAAAATCCAGAGGCGGCACCTGCGGTCAACGAATTGATGACCAGCCCCGAGCGCTTCATCAACCGCGAATTCTCCTGGCTGCAGTTCAACCGCCGCGTCCTTGAGGAGACGCTGAACACCGCACATCCGCTGCTGGAACGTGTCCGCTTTCTCTCGATTTCCGCCGCCAACCTCGATGAATTCTTCATGGTGCGCGTCGCCGGCCTCGAAGGCCAGGTGCGCCAGAAGATCCTCGTGCGCACCCCAGACGGCAAGACACCCGCCGAGCAGCTCGACGATATCCTGCGCGAGATCGACAATCTGCAGATGGAGCAACAGGCCTCCCTTGCGGTCCTGCAGCAATATCTCGCCAAGGAAGATATTCTGATCGTTCGCCCGGCTGCCCTTTCCGATGCCGATCGCCAGTGGCTCCATAATGAGTTCGAACAGGCGATCTTCCCGGTTCTGACGCCGCTCTCCATCGACCCGGCCCATCCGTTCCCGTTCATTCCGAACCTCGGTTTCTCGATTGCGCTGCAGCTCAAAAGCATGAACGGCCGCGAACCGATGACGGCGCTGCTGCGCCTGCCGCCGGCGCTGGACCGTTTCGTGCGCCTGCCGGACGCCAGCAACGTCATCCGCTACATCACGCTCGAAGATGTGGTGAATATCTTCATCCACCGGCTCTATCCGGGTTACGAGGTTCAGGGCTCGGGTACGTTCCGCATCATCCGAGACAGCGATATCGAAGTCGAGGAAGAGGCCGAAGATCTGGTGCGCTTCTTCGAAACCGCGCTGAAGCGCCGCCGCCGTGGGTCCGTGATCCGCATTGAGACCGACTCCGAAATGCCGCTCGAGCTTCGCCAGTTCGTGGTAGAATCGCTGAACGTGCCGGGAAACCGCATCGCGGTTCTGCCGGGCCTGCTTGCCCTCAACACGCTCTCCGAAATCTGCAAGGCCCCACGCGACGATTTGCGCTTCGAGCCCTACAATGCCCGATTTCCTGAGCGCGTCCGTGAACATGCCGGCGATTGCTTCGCCGCAATCCGCGAAAAAGATATGGTCGTCCACCACCCTTACGAATCCTTCGACGTGGTGGTCCAGTTCCTTCTCCAGGCTGCTAGGGATCCTGATGTTCTGGCGATAAAGCAGACGCTTTACCGTACCTCGAACGATAGCCCGATCGTCCGCGCGCTGATCGATGCAGCCGATCTCGGCAAATCGGTTACGGCGCTGGTGGAACTGAAGGCCCGCTTCGACGAAGAGGCGAACATCCGCTGGGCGCGCGATCTGGAGCGCGCCGGTGTGCAGGTCGTCTTCGGCTTTATCGAGCTCAAGACCCATTCGAAGATGTCCATGGTCGTGCGCCGAGAGGACGGCAAGCTGCGCACCTATTGCCATCTCGGCACCGGCAACTATCACCCAGTCACCGCCAAGATCTACACCGATCTTTCCTACTTCACCTGCGACCCGAAGATCGCCCACGACATGGCGAATATCTTCAACTTCATCACCGGCTATGGCGAGCCGGAACACGACATGAAGATCGCGGTCTCGCCCTATACGCTGCGTCCCCGCATCCTCCAGCATATCGAAGGCGAGATCGAGCACGCCAGGAACGGCCACCCGGCTGCGATCTGGATGAAGATGAATTCGCTTGTCGATCCCGACATCATCGACGCGCTCTATCGCGCCAGCAATGCCGGCGTCGAGATCGATCTGGTGGTGCGTGGCATCTGCTGCCTGCGTCCGCAGGTACCGGGTCTATCGGAAAATATCCGCGTAAAGTCGATCATCGGCCGCTTCCTCGAGCACAGCCGCATCTTCTGCTTCGGCAATGGTCAGGGCCTGCCGTCGGACAAGGCGCTGGTCTATATCGGCTCCGCCGACATGATGCCGCGCAACCTCGATCGTCGCGTCGAAACGCTCGTGCCGCTCACCAACAAGACCGTGCATGAACAGGTGCTTTCACAGATCATGCTGGGCAATATCATTGACAATCAGCAAAGCTACGAGATATTGCCGGACGGGACTTCACGGCGCATGGAAGTGCGTCAGGGAAAAGAGCCATTCAACGCGCAGCAGTATTTCATGACCAATCCCAGCCTGTCTGGCCGTGGTGAAGCCTTGAAATCCAGCGCTCCGAAACTCATCGCTGGACTGCTGTCGGGCCGCAACAAATAAATTGGACCTGCATGGTTGAATCAGAAGCCCAGGGGCGTCTTCCGGGCATCGCCCCTGTCTCCGTTGTCGATATCGGGTCGAACTCGGTCCGTCTTGTCGTCTATGAAGGCCACTCGCGGTCGCCAACCATCCTCTTCAACGAAAAAGTGCTGTGCGGCCTCGGCAAAGGCATAGCGCTGACGGGGAAGATGGATGAGGAAAGCGTGGCGCGGGCGCTTGCAGCGCTGCATCGCTTCAAGGCACTCTCCGATCAGGCGCGTGCCGCCACCATCTACGTCCTGGCAACGGCTGCGGCGCGCGAAGCAAGCAACGGTCCGCAGTTCATTCACCAGGCCGAAGCCATTCTTCAGCGCAAGGTGCGCGTGCTTTCGGGCGAAGAAGAGGCACGTTTCTCCGCGCTCGGTATCATCAGCGGTTTTTTCCACCCCGATGGCATCGCCGGAGATCTTGGCGGCGGTTCGCTGGAGCTGATCGACATCAAGGATCGGGAGATCGGTAAAGGCATCACGCTGCCGCTCGGCGGCCTGCGTCTGTCCGAATATGCCGGCGGCTCGATTGAGAAGGCGCGCAGCTTCGCGCGCAAGCATGTCAAGACCGCGAAGCTATTGAGCAAGGGCGAGGGCCGCACTTTCTATGCGGTCGGCGGCACATGGCGAAGCGTCGCCAAGCTGCACATGGAAATCCGCAAATATCCGCTCCACATGATGCAGGGCTATGAAGTGCCGCTGGATGAGATGCTGCGGTTCCTGGATCAGATCGTCGAAGCGAAGGATTCGAAGGATCCGGCATTTCAGGCGGTGTCCAAGCATCGCCGTTCGCTGCTGCCTTTCGGCGCAGTCGCCATGCGCGAAGTGTTGACGGCCATGAAGCCGTCCGTCATCTCCTTCTCCGCCCAGGGGGTTCGTGAAGGTTATCTCTATTCGCTGCTGACCGAGGCCGAGCGTAACAGCGATCCGCTGCTCACCGCAGCCGGCGAGCTTGCCATCCTGCGTGCGCGCTCGCCGGAACATGCCCGCGAGCTTGCCGATTGGACCGGACGAATGATGCCCTTCTTCGGGATCACCGAGACCGACGAGGAAAGCCGCTATCGCCAGGCAGCCTGCCTGCTTGCCGATATAAGCTGGCGCGCCCATCCGGATTATCGCGGCCTACAGGCGCTGAATATCATCGCCCACACGTCCTTCGTCGGCATCACTCATGCCGGCCGCGCCTTCATCGCGCTTGCCAATTACTATCGCTTCGAGGGCTTGAACGACGACGGTGCGACCGAGCCGCTGGCAACGATCGCTACGCCGCTCTACATCGAACGCGCCAAGCTGCTCGGCGGGCTATTGCGCGTCGTCTACCTATTCTCGGCCTCGATGCCCGGTATCGTCCGCAACCTGTCGTTCCGCCGTTCGACGAAGCCTGATCTCGATCTCGAATTCGTCGTTCCCTCTGAATATCGCGATTTTGCCGGCGAGAGGCTGGACGGCCGCCTGCAGCAGCTCGGCAAGCTCACCAATCGCCGCCTGGCTTTCTGCTTCGAATAAGCTTTGTGTTGCATGGGATTGAAGCCTCTCCCTGCACGGCAGGGAGAGGCGGTTTCATCGTGCTTACTTCGCGTTCAGGAAATCGCCGACTTCGAGAAGGCTGAATTCATTGTCGTCAGCCTTGTTGACCGCGCGGCCTGCGGAGAAGGGCAAGTTATTGTCGTTGCCGATGATGATGTGCGTGGCATCAATGCGGTCGACATTCTCGATGGTGACGAAGGGCATGTCGTAGAAGCCTTCGCCGCCGCCCTGGCGACGCTTGTGGTCCGGATCTTCGATGCGTAGCAGGTCGATATAGCCGATCTTGCGAACGGACTTGCCGACATTGGCGTCGCTGAACTCAATCTTGTAGACACGCTTCAGCTCTGCCGGGGCCTCGAAGCAATCTGGCTTCGGCTGCTTGGGATCGGCGCAAACCTTGTCCTTCGTGCCGGCGCCATTGTCGCGTTCGATGACGAGGGCAGTCTTTTCATCGAGCATGTTGAAATCGCCGATCGACACACCCTTGTCCGCGAAGGGATAAAGCCAGCTGCGGCCGGTCCAACTCTTCGAGGCAACGTCGAATTCGATGACGCGGATGGCCGTCTTGCCATCGACGCTCTCCATCTGGCCATCATCCTTGTAGATCGGGCCCTCCAGCAGGCCGTAGAGCTTGGAGCCGTCCTTCGACATGGCGAGGCCCTCGAAGCCGCCCGAGCGCTTCAGGTTGAAGGCCGGCATCTTCTGTGTGGGGTTGCCCGGCAACTGGATCAGCGGATTGTCGGGCGACATGACCGGCTTGCCGTCGAGCGTCGTTGCGAAGACGTCGGTCAGTTGGCCGTCCGTGTCGAATTTCAGCAGGTAAGGACCGAACTCGTCGCCGATCCAGAAGCCGTCGGCGACCGGCTGGATCGATTCGATGTCGAAGTCGGCGCCCGTTAGATAACGCTTTTCGGCGCCTTCCATGACGATCGGGAAGGGGGCTTTCTTGTTCGGGTCGGACAGGAACAGGTTCTTGACGACCTCGACCTTGCCGCTATCCCAGTCGAATTTCAGCTGATGTAGGAAGAGCATCGCGTCGGAGGAGTTCTGCTTGGAGCCGAAGCCGTTGTCGGAGAGCGTCCAGAACGTGCCGTCGGGCATGGTCTTGATGCCGGAGAAGCCCTGGATCGGCTGGCCCGCGAAGGGCAGCTTCAGGTCGGTGACGCGGGCGCCATCCTTGCCCGGCACGGTGCCGAGAGCGTCGGTGCGCTTGCGATCCGGCGTGGTGAACTTGCCTGAAGTCTTCAGGAAATCTGGTGCATCGGCAGGAGCGGCAGTGATGGTGTTGGCCGGCAGGATCGCCTGGCCGACGAGCTTTGCCTTGAACTGCTGCTCGTCTGCCTGAGCCGAGCCGGCAAGCAGAATGAAGAGTGCCGTGGAAGCGGAAAGGATTCGGGTCATCATGTCACCTTGTGGCGGAGAGTGGCGAAAACAACTCCGCATAACAGGCGACCTGTGTCCGCGAATTAACGCTCAGGTGAAGATTTGGTGACTGTGGACAACCCATAGGCTGTGAAGCTCAGGCGTGCATCAGTGCTGAATTGCAGCCAACACTTCGTATTGTTTACGATCTACCGCGAACGGTCTTCAACGCTTGCCGGTCTTGTGTATGAAGGGCGATCACGCCGAGGTGCTGATCGCGGCCACGAACGGCATGTTCGCCGAGTTCTTCCTTTAGGACCCCTTCGGGAAGCTCCATCCGTCTAGCAAGGTCGCTGGAAATCAGCACCTGGCGCTCCAGCGTTTTGCAGAGCGACTCCAGCCTTGCCGTCGTATTCACCGTGTCTCCGAAATAGGCGATCTTGTGATGGTCGACCCCGATTTCGGCCGTCACGACGCTGCCGCCATGCAGAGCGGCCCTAAGACGAGGCACCCTGCCGTAGGATTTCAGCCAAGTCTCGGCGTTCTTTTCGATATCGTCGAGGATATTGAAGACGCAGCGCACGCAATTGGCATTCTTGACGCCCCGTTGGAGCGGCCAGGTGATGATGGCGGCATCACCGATATAGTCGTCGATCGCGCCCTTGTGCCGCCGCACCGGCTCGGCCATGGCACTGAATACGGCGCCAAGGAATTCCTGCGTTCTCAAGTCGCCATATTCCTCGGCAAAGGCAGTGGAGCCGACGAGATCGACGAAAAGAAAGACGCGCTCCTCCTGCACGGGATTGCGGTAACGGCCGGTCAACAGGCTGGAGAAGACGTCGCGACCGAGCAATTCCCGCACGCGGCCGATGAAAATGACGATGGCGGTTACGACGACTGCATAGATGTAGACGTCTATCTTCAGTACTGTCAGGTCTTCCCATGATGCTTTGACCAGGCCCAGCAATTTCATGGAGCTGCCTGCGATGGCATAGCCGACGCTCATCAGCAGGAAATCGACGACGAGAGCCGAAAGGATGAAGGCCGGCGTTGGCAGTCTGTGCATCCAGTCGCTCAGCCGCGGCAGGATCATGCGGCGCTCGAAGGCGAGCAGCGGCATGCCGCAGAACAGGGCGAAGATTCCGCCGATATATATCGGAGATTCAGGAAAGAATAGTTTGCCGTAAATGACGCCCGTCGAAGCGACGAACAGCGATATCAGGATCCAGTTGCGCATCGAATGGAAAATACCCATTCACTTTTCCGCCGAGAAACGACGCCTGTCCTCGACGCGGAATTGCGCCGGCAAACTGGAACGTCATCGAATAGAACGATTACATCAGACGTTCATTCCATGAGATTTGCGGCACAATCGTGATTGCAGCCGCCATACCGCTTCGCGAATCATACGCAATTACAAGGGATCCGGGAAGGAGAATGTCTTGGCTAGAGGGCGACGGTCTCGATGCGCTTGCCGACGAAGCGCAAAGCCACTTGCCCCTGGATCAGCTGCAGGGCCGTCTCGCCGAAGAGATCGCGCCGCCAGCCGGTCAGAGCCGCGACATCGGCCTTCTCTCCTTCGGCGGCGATCTTGTCGAGATCCTCGCTGTTGGCGATGACTTTCGGCGCGACGCCATGCTTTTCGGCAATCAGCTTCAAAAGGACTTTCAACAGTTCGGAAGCCGCTGCGGTACCTTCGGGAGCCTGCTGGTGGCGCGGCGGATGCGGCATTTCGGCCTTTGGCAGCGCCAATGCAGCATTGATCGCTTCGAGCACCGCCGCACCGGCAGCCGAGCGCTCCCAACCCTTCGGGATGGTGCGCAGCCGCGCAAGCGCCTCGGTGTCCTTCGGTTGCTGCTGGGCGATCTCATAGATCGCATCGTCTTTCAGTACGCGTGCCCGGGGGACATTGCGTGCGCGGGCCTCGCGCTCGCGCCAGGCGGCCACAAATTTAAGGACGGCCAGTTCCTGCGGTTTGCGCAGCCGCATCTTCAGCCGCTGCCAGGCATCGTCGGGGTGCAGGTCGTAGGTCTCGCGCGCCTCCAGGATCGCCATCTCCTCCTGCAGCCAGGAGGCGCGTCCTTCGCGCTGCAACTGCTCCTTGAGCGAAAGATAGACGTCGCGCAGATGCGTCACGTCGGCAAGCGCATAGTCGAGCTGCTTTTCCGAGAGCGGCCGCCGGCTCCAGTCGGTGAAGCGCGAGGACTTGTCGATATGGACGTTCTTGATGCGGCTGACGAGCTGGTCGTAGGAAACCGAATCGCCGAAGCCGCAAACCATTGCCGCAACTTGCGTATCGAAGATCGGATGCGGAATGAGGTTACCGCGATGAAAAATGATTTCGATATCCTGGCGGGCAGCATGAAACACCTTCAAAACCGATGAGTTGGCCATCAGTTCGAAGAAGGGCGCGAGATCCAGCCCCTTGGCCAGCGGGTCCACCAGCACTTCGGTGGTGGGGCTTGCCATCTGTATCAAACACAGCTCCGGCCAGAAGGTCGTTTCTCGCAGGAATTCCGTATCGATGGTAATGAATTCCGACTTGGCCAGCTCTTGGCAGGCCGCCTCCAATTGGGCGGTAGTTTCGATCATATCAACACATTCAATGGTAAAATACTTCCTTAACTTCCTTCTCCTTTCAGCCGGATATGTCAATACTTTCGCGGACAAAGCCCTTGCCGCATTTCGCTTTTCGCTGAAATTGCCGGGGACTGTGACAGCTTCGACCGAAACTGCCTGCAATCGAGGTGGCTTGCGACCGCCTACGCCACACGGATGTAACTCGTCATGCCCGTCTTCTGGTGTTCGATGATATGGCAATGCAGGAGCCAATCGCCGGGATTGTCGGCAACGAAGGCAAGCTGCACTTTCTCGTCCGGCTGGATCAGATAGGTATCGGAGACAAAGGGCTGCACCTGCCGAGTCGAAGAGGAGAGGACCGTAAAGCTCATCCCGTGCAGGTGGATCGGGTGGCTATGCGGCGTGACGTTTTCCATGTCGATGACATAGCTCTTGCCGAGTTTGAGCTCGGCAAGCGGCGCGGTCGGATCAGGCGTATCGCCCGGCCAAGGCACCTTGTTGATCGCCCAGAAGCTGTAGCCGAGCGAGCCGCATATGCTGTTGTCGGCGGTGTTCTCCGCCGTCGAGCTCAGGATCAGTGGAATATGGGTGGCGGAACCAAGGTCTGCCTTCTGCACGGGATTTGCCTCAATCGGGGCCAGATCGCGTACGTCTCGCTTCAATGATGCGCCCACGGCGCGCAGCGTCGCCAGCACCTTCGGATTGGTGCCCTTGATGTCCTCGAGCTTGACGACCGCGCCTTCGCTGTCGGGCATGCGCACGGCAAGCTCCAGCCGCTGTCCTGGTCCGAGCTGTAGGAGATCGAGCGGAAAGCGCTGCGGTACGGGATTGCCGTCGATCGCGATCACTGTCGCCTCGGCGCCGTCCATGCGGAAGGAATAGATGCGCGTGACATCGGTAATGGCAATGCGCAGCCGCACCAGCCCGCCGGAAGGCGCGTCATATTGCGGCTCCTGTTGCCAGTTGGCGGTCCGGACGGTGCCGTAGGTGCCGGATTTCGCGGCATCCCGCGGCCTGAATTGCGCGATGAACTGTCCGTCTCCCCCCAGTCGCCAGTCCCGCAGATTGACCACGACTTCCGAATCGAACACCGGATCCTTGGGATTTTCCACCACGATGACGCCGGTCATGCCGTGGCCCATCTGCTCCAGCGTGTTGCAATGCGGATGATACCAGAAAGTACCGGCATCCGGCGGCGTAAAGGCATAGTCGAAATGATCGCCGGTATAGACATAGGGCTGGGTGAGGAACGGCACGCCGTCCATGGCGTTCGGAAGTCGGATGCCGTGCCAGTGGATAGTCGTCGGATCGTCTATGCCGTTGATCAGTCTCGCCGCGAAGGGCTCGCCCTTCTTCATGCGCACGACCGGCGGCATGCCGGCATCGCCATAGGTCAGGACATTCTTGGTCTTGCCGCCGTCGGTAAGGTTGGCCTCGATCTTGGCCGTCTTCAGCGTGAGTGGCTCGGCCGCGGCCGCCTTGTCGGCGAACTTCCCGGCAATGCCAAGGCCTACCCCATAGGCGCCGGCAACGGCTGAAGCTTTGAGCAGATTGCGGCGGGTAAGGATCGGCATGTTATGCTCCGGGGGCGACGATATAGCGATGCCTGTTTAAAGTTGACTGAAGCGTTCAGCAATAGCATCGAAGTAGCCAAACCGCCGCAACGGCTACTTGCGGATGCTGTTGCGTTTATCGTCATGCTGGATCTCGATAGAGCTGTATGCTTTCTTGGACGCAATCGCCAAACGGGAGAGCCCATGCGCCGCGACGTACCGGCTCGATTGCGCCAATTCGCCAAAGCAATGCGTAATGATGCCACGAAGGCTGAAAACATGCTTTGGCAGGCTTTGCGTCGAAGCCAGCTTGGAGGCTTCAAATTCAAGCGGCAGGTTCCGGTCGATGGTTACATTCTCGATTTCGTTTGTTTTGAAGCGAGGCTGATCATTGAAGTCGATGGCTCGCAGCACGCCGAAAGTACCAAGGACATGTCGAGAGATGGGCACTTTTCCAATCAAGGCTTTCGCACCATACGAGTGTGGAACCACGAAGTGACGGCAAATATTGAGGGAGTCTGCCTGACGATTCTGGCAGAGCTGAAAAATAGCGGAGAATAACCGGGAGGGTGAAGTTGGCGCAGTTCTATCTCGCCCCTGGCGGGCGAGAAAGCAATTTCACTGGTTTAGGAATTGCGCACTGGGAGCTGCGTCGTATTCCAAAGCGTGGCGCAATTTCTAAGCCATTGAAATTGCAAGAGCGGGGGTCTGTTTCTTGCTCGTGCAATTCAAGGATTGGGCGCGTCCCTGCCTACCCCCTCTCTTGCAAAAACGAAGACTTAGAAGAGGGGCGAGCCCTCATCTAAGCCTAAGTTTTTGCTTTCTCGCCCGCCGGGGGCGAGATAGAAGCAGCGTTCGAGCCTTGACAAATCGGGCGCGCCATGCGCTTTTCCGCCCGATTTTCTCGTCGGCGGGCGAGGGGTTCGCGTGTCCTTTCGCCGCTGCCCGCCAAGTCCAGGATATATACTATGCATCTCTATCGCAGCCACACATGCGCCGCCCTGCGCAAGTCCGACGTCGGTTCGACTGTCCGTATCTCCGGCTGGGTCCATCGCGTCCGAGATCATGGCGGCGTGCTGTTCATCGACCTGCGCGATCACTACGGCATCACCCAGGTCGTTGCCGACCCTGATTCTCCAGCCTTCAAGCTCGCGGAAACCGTTCGCGGCGAATGGGTCATCCGCATCGACGGCCTGGTGAAGGCGCGTACGGAAGACACCGTCAACAAGAACATGCCGACCGGCGAGATCGAGCTTTACGCTCAGGAGATCGAAGTGCTCTCCGCTGCCAAGGAGCTGCCGCTGCCCGTCTTCGGCGAGCCGGACTATCCGGAAGACGTGCGCCTGAAGTATCGCTTCCTCGACCTGCGCCGCGAAACGCTGCATAAGAACATCGTCAAGCGCACGCAGATCATCTCGTCCATGCGTCGCCACATGGGCGAAGTGGGCTTCACCGAATACACGACCCCGATCCTGACGGCCTCTTCGCCGGAAGGCGCGCGCGACTTCCTCGTGCCGAGCCGTATTCACCCCGGCACCTTCTACGCGCTGCCGCAGGCGCCGCAGCAGTATAAGCAGCTGCTGATGGTCGCCGGCTTCGACCGCTACTTCCAGATCGCCCCGTGCTTCCGCGATGAAGATCCGCGCGCCGATCGTCTGCCGGGCGAATTCTACCAGCTCGACCTCGAGATGAGCTTCGTCACCCAGGAAGACGTTTGGAACACGATGGGGCCGCTGATAAGCCAGGTGTTCGAGGAGTTTGCCGAGGGCAAGCCGGTCACCAAGGAATGGCCGCGCATCCCCTATGACGTCGCCATCCGCAAGTATGGCTCCGACAAGCCGGACCTGCGCAACCCGATCGTCATGGAGGCCGTTACCGAGCATTTCGCCGGTTCCGGCTTCAAAGTCTTCGCAAACATGATCGCCTCCAACCCAAAGGTCGAAGTCTGGGCCATCCCGGCCAAGACCGGCGGTTCGCGCGCATTCTGCGATCGAATGAACGCCTGGGCACAGAGCCAGGGCCAGCCGGGCCTCGGCTACATCTTCTGGCGCAAGGAAGGCGAGAAGCTCGAAGGCGCAGGTCCGCTTGCCAAGAACATCGGCGAAGAGCGCACGGATGCGATCCGCACCCAGCTCGGTCTCGATGACGGCGACGCCTGCTTCTTCGTCGCCGGCGATCCCGCCAAGTTCTACAAGTTTGCCGGCGAGGCTCGCACCCGGGCTGGCGAGGAGCTGAACCTGGTCGATCGCGACCGTTTCGAGCTGTGCTGGATCGTCGACTTCCCGTTCTTCGAATGGAGCGAGGAAGAAAAGAAGGTCGATTTCGCACACAACCCGTTCTCGATGCCGCAGGGCGGCCTCGAGGCGTTGCAGAACCAGGATCCGCTGACAATCAAGGCGTTCCAGTACGACGCCGTCTGCAACGGCTTCGAAATCGCCTCGGGCTCGATCCGTAACCAGTCGCCGGAGACCATGGTTGCCGCCTTCGAAAAGGTGGGCCTCAGTCAGACCGACGTCGAAGAGCGCTTCGGCGGTCTTTACCGCGCCTTCCAGTATGGTGCGCCTCCGCACGGCGGTGCTGCTTTCGGTATCGACCGTATCGTCATGCTTTTGGTCGGCGCCAAGAACCTGCGCGAGATATCGCTGTTCCCGATGAACCAGCAGGCGCAGGATCTGCTGATGGGTGCTCCCTCGGCCGCAACGCCGACGCAGCTGCGCGAACTGGCGATCCGCCCGGTACCGCCGGTTAAGAAGGACTGAGGCTTTTACGGGCTTAATGAAATACAAAACCCGGCGACCGAAATCGCCGGGTTTTTGTTTAGGACGCTAATCTCAGCTAGATTGCGGCGTAGACCGCTTTTGCCAGATCCGTGGTGAACTGACCCCACATGCCCTCAAGAGTCGTATTGGTCAGCGCAACCACCGTCAGACCCTTTTCGGCGTCAACGAACCAGCTGTGCCCGTAGACGCCTCCCCATTTGATCGTGCCAGCCGAGAAGGGGACCTGCGCGACCACGGGATCGAGGACAACGGACCAGCCGTAGCCGAACCCGAAACCGGCCTGCTGCGCCTGCATATGCCCGCCCGCCTGATCGGCCGTCATGGTTTTCACCGTGTCGGCCGATAGCAGCGGTACACCGCCCTTCCGTATTGTGTCCAGAATGGCAAGGATGTCGCTTGCCGTTCCGGCCATGCCGGCGCCGCCGGAGTCATAGGAAGAGGGGGCGAATATCCTGTCGGGTGCAAAGCGGATCGTACCGTCGAAGATTGGAACGAGCGCCTCGTCGCCCATCCGCTGTGGCTCCGGTGAGCCATTTACATAGGCGGCTGCCAGGCGGCTGCGGTCGCGTACGGAGAAGGCAGTGTCGGAAAGGCCGAGCGGCTTCATGACAAGCTCCGCAACCGCATCACCGAGAGAACCGCCGGTTTCCTTCTCGACGATGCCGCCAAGGACATCCATCGCCAGGGAATACTGCCAGTTTTCGCCGGGCGGGAAGAGAAGGGGCGCGCTGGAGAGGCGCTGGAGGTTGTCAGCCAATGATCGGCCTGGAGTGTCCAGGCCGTCGGATACGCCTGCGCGATGATAAGGGCCGTCCGGAGCTTCGGCGAATGAGTAGCCCAATCCAGAAGTATGGGAGAGCAGATGCCGGATGCGGATAACGGCTTCACCACCATCCGGCAGACGCGGCCGGAAATCCGGCAGCCACTTGGTGATTGGATCGTCGAGCCCGATGCGGCCCTGTTCGACGAGCCGCATCGCGGCAATGGTGACGATCGGCTTGGTGACGGAGGCGAGGCGGAAGATGGCATCTTCCCGCATTGCTACCTTGTTTTCGCGATCCGCCAGACCGGCGGCGCGGGCGTAGACCAATTCTCCATCCTGAGCGATCAGAACGACGGTTCCGACCAGCCTTTTGTCCGCGAGGGCGGAATCGATTGCAGCATCGACGCCTTCAGCAAGGCTGCCGTCTCTTGTATGTGCGGAATTTTCCAGGGGAAGACTCATGGAGCAAAACCTTCTATAATCACAATGACCATTCCTGAATAAACCAGATCGGGAAATAATTCTAGAGTGACCATTGTGAAAAATATTGAAGAGAAGAAAAATTCTTTGCCGCGCAAGCGTGGGCGCCCGCCGGCCTTCGATCGCGAGACGGTTCTGGCTGCCGCCCGGGACACCTTCTGGAAGCATGGCTATGACGGTTCCTCCATCGCCGATCTGACGGCGGCGATGGGCATCACGCCGCAAAGCCTCTATGCGGCCTTCGGTTCGAAGGCCGAGCTCTATCGCGAGACGCTTGATCAATATCGGCGCATGCCTCGTCCGGAACCCGGCAATCCCTTTCAGGACAAGCTGGATACCGTGACGGCCTTTGAGCGCTTTCTGACGAACTCCGCCAGGATCTTCACGGCTCCGGAGCATCCAAAGGGCTGCATGATATCCACAGCGGTGCTGAATTGTGCGGAGGAGAACGAGCCGATCGCCCATCATGTCGCGTCAATGCGTCTACAGACGCTCGATGTCTTCACCGCCCGCATCGAGCGCGGGATTGCAGAAGGTGACATCCGGCCTGAGGCCGACCCTCGGTCGCTGGCACGCTTTCTGGGAGCAATCGTGCAGGGCATGTCCGTTCAGGCGCGCGATGGGGCGACGACGGAGGAGCTGCTTGCCCTCCTGTCTCACGCGCTTAGCGAGCTCAAGACGTATCAGCGACCGAAAGTCTCGGAGCGTTGAGGCAAAGAAAAACCCGGCGACCGAGATCGCCGGGTTTTGAATGGTTCGACGAGCGGCCGCTCAGTCGTTCGAGGAAACCTTAAGGCCGATAACCTGCGGGATCGTCGTCGGTGCGCCCATGGCGGCGCCGATGATCATCGGGACCGGCACCGGCTTGCCGGGGGCAGCGGTGACCGTCAGGCTCTTCGGGTTGTCAAGGTAAGTGCTGACCGCTGCCGAGACGGCATTTTGCAGCTCCGGAATGTTGAGCTGCGCCATCATGATCGGCGTCATTGCCTTCAGTGTGTCGGCGAGCTGCTTGCCCGTGACACCCTGCTGTTTGCCAGCGAAGTCAAGCGCGCGTGCCGTAATCGACGCATCGTCGAAACGGATCTGGGCGCTGTTGAAGGTGAGCTGCTGCAGCAGGCCAAGCATGGCGAGGCCGGCGGACTGCTGTGCTTCCTGCTGGTTCGGATTGGAGCGAACCGTCTTCAGCGCATCCTGCAGCGACTTGGCGAAGGCGGGCGTGTAGCCGGAAATGCTGAAGGCGAGGTTCAGCTTGCCGATGTCCCTGAAGTCGAAGGAATATTCGCTAATGTTGATAGTGCCGGGTCCCATGTCCCAGCTGCCCTTCATGGAGACAGTGCCGTCGATCTGCTGCAGCTTCAGCGCTTCGATGGCTTCCTTGGTCTTTGCATCGTCGACTTTGCTGAGATCGGCCTTGATGCCATTGATCTTGGCGTCGAAATCGAGGCCCGACTTGTCGTCGCGCTTCTTCGTGTTGGCGTCTGCGCCCTCGATCGAGAACACCTCGACATCGTCCTTGGTCACGGACACGGCACCTGCATGGGCGCTCTTGTAGTAGAACAGCGAGCTTAGGTCACCCTTGCTCGCGTCGGCCGGGATCTCGACACCGGTCAACTTGAGGTCGGTGGCGGAAACAGAGGCGCCGTCTTTGTTGAAGTCGACATCGGCAAAATCGATTTCCTCGATCGTGTAGCCACCGTTGTTTTCCTCGACGCCATCAAGGGTGATGTCGCCGAGCGGAATGCTGTCTTCCATACCGGCTGCCTTGAAGCTCGCACCCTTCAGCGTCACCGTGCTGCCGTCGACATCGATGCCGGTAGCTGCAATCGAACCGCCCTGCTGGCCGTAGAGGTCGTTGATCTTTTTCAGCAGATCGTTGCCGTCGAGCGCGAAGGCGGAGCTGGCGAAAGACAGGATGGCGGCGCTGCAAAGCATTAGCCGCGTGGTCCGGTAGAAAGTCATTGTGGCGTTTCCTCTTTAAGCCGGTGGTATAGGCATGGGCATACAGATTGAGCGTGTGCTGGGCTGACTTATATTGATCTTTCTCTGAAAATCCAATGACAATGAATGTTGAAGGCAGGTGCAGCAAAAATGTATCGGTTGCCATCTCGCAAGAGAGCTGAAACGCCTTCATCCACAGGTGCTTTCCACCGATTTCTTGCCCGGAATCGCCATCTCTTATAGTCAAGAGCCATGGGAAAAAATCTGACTCCGCCGCCCGGTGACGGCGACGACAATATCCTTCCGGTCGATCTGAAGGCCGCGCTCGAAGAGCGCTACCTGGCCTATGCCTTGTCGACGATTACGCAACGCGCGCTTCCGGACGTTCGTGACGGGCTGAAGCCGGTGCATCGCCGTATCGTTTATGCGATGAGCGAGATGGGGCTGCGCCCCAATGCCGCTTTCCGCAAATGCGCTAAGATCGTCGGCGAGGTGATGGGTAACTATCACCCGCATGGCGACCAATCGATCTATGATGCGCTGGCGCGCCTGGCTCAGGATTTCTCGCAGCGCTACACGCTGGTCAACGGCCAGGGCAATTTCGGCAACATCGACGGCGATAGCCCGGCCGCGATGCGTTACACCGAATCCAAGATGACGGCGGTTTCCGAACTGCTGCTCGAGGGTATCGATCAGGACGCGGTCGATTTCCGCGACACCTATGACGAGTCGAATTCTGAACCGATCGTTCTGCCTGGAGCTTTTCCAAATCTGCTCGCCAATGGCTCTTCGGGTATCGCTGTCGGCATGGCGACCTCTATCCCGCCGCACAATGCTCACGAGCTTTGCGACGCCGCGCTGCATCTGATCAAGGATCGTGAGGCCACGGTCGAGAAGCTGGTGGAGCTGTATATTCCAGGTCCCGACTTTCCGACCGGCGGCATCATTATCGATGATCGCCAGAGCATTATAGAAAGTTACAAGACCGGTCGTGGCGGCTTCCGTGTCCGGTCCAAATGGGAGATCGAGGATCTCGGTCGCGGCGGCTATCAGATCGTTGTCACCGAAATTCCGTTCCAGGTGCAGAAGTCGCGGCTGATCGAAAAGATTGCCGAACTGCTGCTGGCGCGCAAGCTGCCGCTGCTCGAGGACATCCGTGACGAATCCGCCGAGGATATCCGCGTCGTTCTCGTGCCGAAAAGCCGCACCGTCGACGCGACGATCCTGATGGAATCGATGTTCAAGTTGACCGAGCTTGAGAGCCGGTTCCCGCTCAATATGAACGTTCTGTCCATGGGCCGTATCCCCAGGGTCATGGCCCTGAACGAGGTGCTGAAGGAATGGCTGGATCATCGCCGCGAAGTCTTGCTGCGCCGCTCCCGCTTCCGCCTGGCGGCCATCGAAAAGCGGCTCGAAATTCTCGGCGGCTTGCTGGTCGCCTATCTCAACATCGATGAGGTCATTGCCATCATCCGCGAGGAGGATGAGCCGAAGCCCGTCATGATGGAGCGGTTCGGCCTCACGGACAATCAGGTCGAGGCGATCCTCAACATGCGGCTGCGCTCCTTGCGCAAGCTGGAAGAGTTCGAGATCCGCAAGGAATTCGATGGCCTGACGAAGGAGAAGGCTGACATCGAGGCACTGCTCGCTTCGGACGAGAAGCAGTGGCAGACGGTTGCCTGGGAAATCGGCGAGGTGAAGAAAAAATTCGCCAAGGCCACCGAGATCGGTCGCCGCCGCACGCAGTTTGCCGAAGCGCCCGAAGCTGACGATGCGGCCATCCAGCAGGCGATGATCGAGAAGGAACCGATCACGGTCGTCGTTTCGGAAAAGGGGTGGATCCGCGCCCTCAAGGGCCACATTTCCGATACGTCCTCGCTGACCTTCAAGGAGGGCGACGGTCTGAAGGTTGCCTTTCCGGCGCAGACGACAGACAAGATCCTCATCATCACGACGGGCGGCAAGGCCTATACGCTCGGCGGCGACAAGCTGCCCGGCGGCCGCGGCCATGGCGAACCGCTGCGCATCATGGTCGACATGGAAAACGATCAGGATGTGCTGACCGCCTTCGTCCACGATCCCCAGCGCAAGCAGATGATCGCATCGACGGCGGGCAACGGCTTCATCGTTGCCGAGGCGGAACTGGTCGCCAATACCCGCAAGGGCAAGCAGATCATGAACGTCTCCTATCCCGACGAGACCAAGCTTCTCGTCCCGATATCAGGCGATCACGTTGCCGTGGTCGGCGAGAACCGCAAGATGCTCATCTTCCCGCTCGCGCAGGTGCCGGAAATGTCACGCGGTAAGGGCGTGCGCCTTCAGAAATACAAGGATGGCGGCATCGCCGATGTCAGGTGCTTCGCGATTGTCGATGGCCTGACATGGGAAGACAGTGCCGGCCGCACCTTCACCAAGACCAAGGACGAGCTGGTGGAATGGCTGGGCGACCGCGCCGGTGCCGGCCGCGCCGTGCCGAAGGGCTTCCCCAGAAGCGGCAGGTTTTCTGGGTGAGGAGCGGTCGGACAAAGCTTGAGCAATCGACCCAGCGGGTCGATTGCAGCGACGAACGCCATGAGTCTTAGCGAAGGCCGGGCTGGTACCGCTTGACTGTCAACAGACGGCAATCGGCAGCCGGGTCGATCGCCGGCAGACATCAGAAACCCAACGCCGAAGCGAATAGGAGGCGGTTAGTTTCTAAGCTGTCTCCGGAATGCAGACATCTCGCAGGAAACGTGTCGCTCCCTCTTCATCGATTTCGCCGGCGGCCACCGCCATGACGAAGCTGTAAAGATTGGCGTCCGTGGTTTGAATACGGTAGCCGTTATCCATAAGGAAGACTGCCGTCGTCACGATGGCGATGCGTTTGTTTCCATCTATGAACGCGTGGTTTTTCGCCAGCCCAAATAGATACGCCGCCGCCAGTTCAATGATATCGTTGCTGCCATATTGGGCTTTGTTAATCGGGCGTGCCAAGGCTGATTCGAGGGAGCCTTCGTCTCTGAGACCATAGGAGCCGCCGAACCTTTTGATCTGCATCTTGTGCAATTGCTCGATGAGCGGCCTAGTCAGGAAGATAAAGGGCATTACTCCGCCAACTTCTTGAGTGCCACTTTATACTGATCCATGAAACGCAGTGCGTGTTCCATCTGACGCGCAAAGTCGGCGTCGGTTGGCTGCATCAGCAATCCACCATCCTTCAGGCTGAGCTCCAATGTATCGCCAGCGCCTAGTCCCAACTGGTCGAGAACTTCCTTCGGAATAATCACGCCTTCGGAATTGCCGATTTTGCGGATGGTGACGTTCATGTCTCAGCTCCAATGTGATAACCTAGTTATAACATTGGCTGACTTTCGTTTCAATGTGCAAGGCTCTGTGCGGTGATTGCTGCTCTGGCTTTCACCCGGGCCTGCCATAGCGAGTGAGCGGCCAGTGCCAGGATCAGTATCGCGCCGCCGGCAAGCGTCATGTTGGTCGGCGCCTCGGAAAAGATCAGCCAGACCCAGATCGGCGCCAGGATCGTTTCCAGCAGATAGAACATCGCCACTTCCGGTGCCGAAAGAAAACGCGTGCCCGTCGCAAGGCACCAGAAGGAAAGTGGCATCAGCACGGCGCCGTCGAAAAGGATCCAGCCCGGATGATCGATGGAAAAGCCCGAGGGCACCATATGATAGAGCCCGACTGCCGCCGGAATGACGGCCGCCAGCAAGGACGCAAAACCCATGTCCCGGCCCGAGGCGCGACTGATCGTGATGGCGCAGGCGATGGAAAGCGATGCGAGCACGGAAAGCGCGTCGCCAAGCAGATGCCCAGCCTCCATGCCGTCACCGACGATCAGACCAACACCGAGGATCATAACAGCCATGGTAATGAAGGTGGAAAGGGCAGGGCGCTCTTTCAGGAAAATCCAGGACAGCAGCGCGGTGAACATCGGGTTGAGCGCGATGATGAAGACCACATTTGCCGCCTTGGTATAATAGACGGCGAGAAGAAAGGTGATGGTGGTCAGCCCATAGAAGAAGCCAACGGGAATTCCGAGCCAGCCCGGTAACACAGTTTGCAACGAACCCGTGACCCGGCGGATGACGAAGAGGGCGGCCAGCGCCACGACGATGGTCGCAAGGCTGCGAGCCGACAGCACCGACCAGACTTCGCCGCTGGAAAGCCGTATCAGCGGGATATCCATCGACAGCGCCAGACCGCCGAGCATCGTCAGCAGCAGGCCCTTCTTATGGTCCGAGAGATGGGAAAACATTCAGCGGAAGGTATCTTTGTCGCCGTCGGCTGCGGGGTCGAAACGTTCCCAGCCGCGCGGCGTCAGATGTTCCTGCGGCTGAAAGCGGGTCTTGTAGTCCATCTTGCGCGAGCCCTTGACCCAATAGCCGAGATAGACGTGCGGCAACCCCAGCGCCTTCGTCCGCTTGATATGATCGAGGATCATGAAGGTGCCGAGTGATCGCTCGTCGAGATCGGGATTGAAGTAGGAATAGACCATGGACAGCCCGTCGCTCATCACATCGGTCAGAGCCGCAGCTAGCAGTTCGCCCTTCGGACGCTGCTCCAGCCCTGAACCTTCCTCGCGACGGCGATATTCGATGATGCGCGTGTTCACATGCGTGTCCTCGACCATGATCGCATAGTCGAGCACGGTCATGTCGGACATGCCGCCTTGCTGATGACGATAGTCGAGATAGCGGCGGAAGAGCGAATATTGCTCGCTGGAGGGCTGCGCCGGAAATTCGGTGGCGATGATATCGCTGTTGGCCGTCAGCACCCGTTTCATCGATCGGGTGGGCTCGAACTCTTGCGCCAGGATGCGGACCGATATACAGGCCCGGCACGATTCGCAGGCGGGACGATAGGCGATGTTCTGAGAACGCCTGAAGCCGCCCTGCGTCAGGATATCGTTCATCTCGGCGGCACGAGGCCCCACAAGGTGCGTGAAGACCTTGCGTTCCATCTCATGCGGCAAGTACGGGCAGGAAGCCGGTGCCGTCAGATAAAACTGCGGAGATGGCGTCGACTGCGTGTTCATCTGCCGTTGATTGACCTTTCTTGCGGCATCCGTTTCCTACAAGCATGGCCCAAGTTTAGAAAACGTCAACTACGTCCTTTGCTAAAGATCGAAGTTTCCTAATTGACCATGCACAGAAATATCTCCCGCGCGCCAGTGGCTCCGCAGGAGATCCGTGCGGTGTCCCAAGATTATGCGTGGTTTTAGGCCGTTCGAGCGATGACGGTGCCGAGCAGCAGGTCATGCACAAGCCGGCTGCGGTCGGTAAAGAGACCCACCAGCAGGATAAGCGGCGTTAGGACGGAGTTCAGGATCCAGAACAGCGCCAGATGGACGATCGCCGTCAGGAAATCCATGCGCCGGCCATCGACACGAACCATGGTGAGGCCCATGGCGCGCATGCCGAGCGAAGCCTGGTAAGGGCCACCGAGCGTCCAGCCGAAATAGAGGCCTGCAACAAGAACGAACAGCACCGGATAAAGGAAGAAACCGAGCCCCAGTGTCAGGATCGAAACGAAAAACAGTAGCACGGCGGCCGGAATGCACAGCAGCGCAACGATGATGTAATCGACGATGAACGCAAAGATGCGCCGGCTCAGCACGCCGCTATAGGCGCGCCAGTCATCCGGTGCTGCATAGAGCGGGCTCGGGTTCAGGCTCATCGTTTTGCTCCTTCGCGCTAGCCCCGTCAATTCTTCAGATCCGCAAGGGGCCAATGCTAGTTAAAGATCCCTCTGCGACTTTTGTACGACCGGTAGAGCACCCAAAAGTCGCAGCGGGAAAACATTCGCCGAAGATATGGTATCGACATCAGCAAATACAATAAGCGGGCGGCGTGACGCTATTTCTTCGCCAGATGTCGCGCCACATCCATCGCAAAATAGGTGAGGATGCCGTCGCAGCCGGCGCGCTTGAAGGCGAGCAGGCTTTCGAGCATTACCTTCTCGCCGTCGATCCAGCCATTGGCGGCGGCAGCCTTGATCATCGCGTATTCGCCGGAGACCTGGTAGGCAAAGGTTGGAAGGCCGAAGGCTTCCTTCAGCCGCCAACAGATGTCGAGATAGGGCAGCCCGGGCTTGACCATCAGCATGTCGGCGCCTTCCTCGACATCGAGCGTGGCGTCGCGCACGGCTTCGGTGCCGTTCGCCGGATCGATGTAATAGGTCTTCTTGTCGCCCTTCAGCAGGCCGCCGGTCGAAATCGCCTCGCGGTAGGGGCCGTAAAAGGCCGAGCTGAATTTCGTCGCGTAGCTCATGATGCCCACGCTCTGGTGTCCGGCAGCATCGAGCGCCTGGCGGATCGCGCCGATGCGACCGTCCATCATTTCCGAAGGCGCGATGATGTCTGCTCCGGCATCCGCCTGGTAGACCGCGGCGCGCGCCACCTGTTCGACCGTTTCATCATTGACGATTTCATTGCCGCGCAGGATGCCGTCATGGCCGTGGCTGGTGAAAGGGTCGAGCGCGACGTCGGTGATGACGCCAATGTTCGGCACGGCCTTCTTGATTGCGGCAGTGGTGAGATTGATGAGATTGTTCTTCTCGAGGCTGTTGGAGCCGGTCTCGTCGCGCAGCTCCATTTCGATGTTCGGGAAAGTGGCAAGCGCGGGAATGCCGAGATCTGCTGCTTCCTTGGCCGCTTCCACCGCCTTGTCCACGGTCATGCGGTTGACGCCGGGCATGGCAGGGATCGGCTCGACGATGCCGGTGCCCGGGATCACGAAGATAGGCCAGATGAGATCGTCGACCGTCAGCCGGTTTTCCTGCACGAGACGGCGCGTCCAATCGGCCTTGCGGTTGCGCCGCATGCGCCGATGACCGGTGATCTCGTCAACGAGATGCGTCTTGTTCTCCATGATGCCGCCATCCTTCTTCGTCTATTTATGCCATTCTATATGGGGCGCGTACCTATCACGCCGTCCCCAGGATTCAAAACCAGGCGAAAGGCCGCAGCCATTATATTCTGGCGAGGCACGTGCCTCCTACGTATTGTTCGCGCATGGAACCTGATTCTTCGACCATACCCAAGAATACGCTGACGGACATCCTGTTCGTGCTGTTCCTGCGGCTGATCGCGATCGCCTGCTTTTGGCTCGGCCTGCAATATTGGGCCATGCTGGTCGGCTACTCGCTGGAAGGTCATGCCCGCTTTGATCTGCTCGCTCTCCCTTGGAAGGTCGCGGGCGCCGGGCTTGCGGTGGTTTTCCCGGTCGCTGCCCTCGGATTGTGGCTTACTGTCTCCTGGGGACCGGTCATGTGGGTGGTGGCGGCAGGGGGGCAGGCACTGATGTATGGTGTATGGCCGGAGATATTCGGATCCAATCCGCTGATCATGATCTTGCACGCCTGCGTCGCCGTGATTTATTGCCTTTTCCGCATCCTGTTATGGCAGGAGAAACGCCGGCGCCGTCAGCAGCAGGTAATGGTTGATTTACCCTGAGGCAGCAACACGTCCTGGTAAGGTGCTGTTAAGCCTGCAGTTTAAGTAGAATTTTATGTGTATTCGATAGGGTCTCACTCAAGGCGGGAAGAAAACGACACCGCCAAACAAAACAGAGTGAGGCCAAGTCATGATGAACACGAAAATCAAGCCGCAGGCAGTTGCAAACGCTCGGGATCAGCAGGTTGATGACATCCGGGCTCTCTACATGGAATCCCTTCACCTGGTCGAGCGTCTGCACCGCCGCCTGCTTGATGTTATCAAAGACGAGTTCGACCGTCAGGGTCGCGACGACGTCAACGCCGTCCAGGCACTTCTCCTTTTCAATATCGGCAACTCCGAGCTGACGGCTGGCGAGCTGCGCTCGCGCGGTTTCTACCTCGGCTCCAACGTTTCCTACAATGTCAAGAAGCTGGTCGACCTCGGCTTCATCAACCATCAGCGCTCGCGCATCGACCGCCGCTCGGTCCGCATCAGCCTGACGGAAACCGGCCAGGATATCGCCGAAACCGTTGCCAAGCTCTATGAGCGCCACATCGGCTCGATCGACAAGGTCGGCGGCATCGGCACCGACGAGTTCACCCAGATGAACAAGCTTCTGCAGCGCCTCGACCGCTTCTGGAACGACAGCATCGCTTACCGCATGTAAGTAGCGGTGGCGGATCGATCATAAGACCTTCCGGTAAAGCAAGCTGGACACGTTCCCTGCGTGTCCGGCTTGAATGCGTTACCGGCCCGGCTGTTGTGCGCTTTTTGTCACGTTTGCGCTTCACCTTTCGTCCCATGTAACGTCCCGGGTGGCTAAGCCATTGACGCCGGTTCAAGACACGCTATGAACCACGCGCAGCTGTGGTATTTTAGCAAATGCAGTTTGGCTTTTCTTTCGTTGTGATGCGGCAATGCAAGTTCTGTGCCGGGAGACACGAATTGGCCATATTGCTATGACAGCGGAAATCGACTGCAGGCAGCGTTCTCGAAATACGATCTTCCGACCTGAAGGTCTTGGCTTCGCGATATTGTGATAGTTCGTGGCCAAGTTTTTGGTGGTGCATTAAGGGAACGGGTCGATACTGAGCCACGTTACTTGGCGCAAGCTGCGCTATTTACTGCTTCCTCTCTAGGCTGCGCATGATTGGATCGCAGCGTTGAACGGTTAGGATATGTCGAAGAAAAACGGAATTGAACCCTTTTCGCGCCGCTCTTTCCTGCGGTCGGCTGCAACTCTTGGCGCTGCCGCACTGGCCGCTCCGGCCCTTGCGCAAAACGCGACTCCGCTTGAGGCGTTGATCAACGATCGCTCCCGTGGCAATTGGGACGACCAGTTCGACGCCAAGGCTGCGGCGCGCACCGCCGCCGCTGTCCAGTCGAACACGCCAATCCTCGGGCCAGATTCCGTACCGAATATTCAGCAAGCGATCGCGCAATATCAGAATATTGCCGCTAACGGCGGATGGCCGCAGGTCAATCCGACAAGCCAGCAACCGCTGCAACTCGGCGCAACCGATCCGGCCGTGCAGTCGCTGCGCCAGCATTTGATGATTACCGGCGACCTTCCGCGTGAGGCTGGTATGTCCTCTGCCTTCGACTCCTATGTCGACGGCGCTGTCAAGCGTTTCCAGGCTCGCCACGGCCTGCCGGCCGATGGCGTCATGGGTGATTTCACGCTGAAGGCGATGAACATCCCTGCAAACGTCCGTCTGCAGCAGCTCAACACCAATCTTGTCCGCCTCCAGACGTTCCCGTCAGACCTCGGCCGTCGTCATGTCATGGTCAATGTCCCGGCGACACGTGTCGAAGCCGTCGAGGACGGTCAGGTGGCGCTGCGCCACCAGGCGATCGTCGGCCGGGAATCACGGCCGACGCATATCATCAATTCAAAGATTTACGAGGTCATCCTCAACCCGTACTGGACGGCACCGCGCTCCATCGTCGTCAAGGACATCGTGCCCTTGATGCGCAAGGACCCGACCTATCTGACGAAGAACAACATCCGTCTTCTCGACGGCAAGGGCCAGGAAGTGGCTCCCGAGACGATCGACTGGAATTCGGACAAGGCGCCGGACCTGATGTTCCGTCAGGACCCGGGCAAGACCAACGCCATGGCGTCCACAAAGATCAACTTCTATAATCCCAATAACGAATATATGCACGACACGCCGGAGCAGGGCCTGTTCAACAAGCTCATGCGTTTCGACAGCTCGGGCTGCGTACGCGTCCAGAACGTGCGCGACCTCGCGACCTGGTTGCTGGCCGAAACGCCGGGCTGGCCGCGTCAGCACATCGAGCAGGTCATCTCCACCCGCGTCAACACGCCGATCAAGCTGGCGACCGAAGTGCCTGTCTATTTCGTTTATATTTCGGCCTGGAGCGCCCGCGACGGCATCGTCCAGTTCCGCGACGACATCTACAATCTAGACGGCAACTCGCAGTTGGCGCTCAATACGACCCAGGGCATGGAGCAACCGGTTCAATAATCGGCGTTGTTCGAACCCCATCTACATGGAAGCCGCATCTCAGGATGCGGCTTTTTCGTTTGCCGAACATCGCTCTGCGTAGAATGCTTACTGCACCGCGCGTCCTTAGACGCGCAAAGGACGCAGTAACGCTTTGAAATGGCGCATAATCCTTTCCGAAATCCTACTGGATTTCGGGATTATGCGCGCAAATGTCGCTGGTCGTATTGCTCTCCGGCGACCCTGACGTTAATACCGTTTGCATTGCCCTTCCGGCCCGTTCAGGAGCTTTCACGATGACCAATGCGTCCACCGAACCCTTCTTCAATCGCTCGCTTGCCGATACCGATCCGGAAATCTTTGGTGCGATCGGCAAGGAACTCGGTCGCCAGCGGCACGAAATCGAACTGATCGCCTCGGAAAACATCGTCTCGCGCGCCGTGCTGGAAGCGCAGGGCTCGATCATGACCAACAAATATGCCGAGGGATATCCTGGCAAGCGCTATTATGGCGGCTGCCAGTATGTCGATATCGCCGAGGAGCTTGCCATCGAGCGCGCCAAGAAGCTGTTCGGCGTCAACTTCGCCAACGTTCAGCCGAATTCCGGTTCACAGATGAACCAGGCCGTGTTCCTGGCGCTCTTGCAGCCCGGCGACACCTTCATGGGTCTCGACCTGAATTCGGGCGGTCACCTGACGCATGGTTCGCCGGTCAATATGTCCGGCAAGTGGTTCAACGTCGTGTCCTACGGCGTGCGCGAAGGCGACAACCTGCTCGATATGGACGAAGTGCAGCGCAAGGCCGAGGAAACCAAGCCGAAGCTCATCATCGCCGGCGGCACGGCCTATTCCCGCATCTGGGACTGGAAGCGCTTCCGCGAGATCGCCGACAGCGTCGGCGCCTATCTGATGGTCGACATGGCCCACATCGCCGGTCTGGTTGCCGGTGGCCAGCATCCGTCGCCATTCCCGCATTGCCACGTTGCCACGACGACTACGCACAAGTCGCTGCGCGGCCCGCGCGGTGGCATGATCCTCACCAACGACGAGGATCTGGCTAAGAAGTTCAACTCGGCCGTCTTCCCCGGCCTCCAGGGCGGCCCACTGATGCATGTCATCGCCGCCAAGGCGGTTGCGCTCGGTGAAGCGCTGCAGCCGGAGTTCAAGGACTACGCCGCCCAGATCGTCAAGAACGCCAAGGCGCTTGCCGAAACGCTGATCTCCGGCGGCGTCGATGTCGTCTCCGGCGGCACGGACAACCACCTCATGCTGGTCGACCTGCGCAAGAAGAACGCCACCGGCAAGCGCGCCGAGGCCGCACTCGGCCGCGCCTACGTCACCTGCAACAAGAACGGCATTCCCTTCGACCCCGAGAAGCCCTTCGTCACGTCAGGCGTTCGCCTCGGCACCCCGGCCGGCACGACGCGCGGCTTCAAGGAAGCTGAATTCCGTGAAATCGGCAATCTGATCATCGAAGTGCTCGATGGCCTGAAGGTCGCTAATTCCGACGAAGGCAATGCTGCCGTCGAGGCTGCCGTGCGCGAGAAAGTGGTCAAGCTCACCGACCGCTTCCCGATGTACGGCTACATGGGCTAAGGAGAGCGCATGCGCTGCCCCTATTGCGGCTCAGAAGACACCCAGGTCAAGGACTCGCGCCCGGCGGAGGACAATACGTCCATCCGCCGTCGGCGCATTTGTCCGGATTGCGGCGGCCGCTTCACCACCTTCGAGCGCGTGCAGCTGCGCGAGCTCATGGTTATCAAGAAGACGGGCCGCAAGGTGCTGTTCGATCGCGACAAGCTGGTGCGCTCCTTCGAGATCGCGCTGCGCAAGCGCCCGGTCGATCGTGACCGGATCGAGCGGGCCGTATCGGGCATCGTGCGCCGCCTCGAAAGCTCGGGCGAGACCGAAATCAGCTCCGAGCAGATTGGCCTGCAGGTGCTGGAAGCGCTGAAGAGCCTCGATGACGTCGCCTTTGTGCGCTACGCCTCCGTCTACCGCGATTTTTCGCATGCGGAGGATTTCGAGCACGTGATTGACGAGATCAACGCCAAGATCGCTCGCGATCCGCTGGACCCTTGACCATGGCGTTGCGGCCCGAGGACGAGCATTTCATGGCCGCGGCCATCCGTCTGTCGCGCCAGCATCTGGGGTTGACCTCGACCAATCCATCCGTCGGCTGCCTTATCGTCAAGGATGGCGTGATTATCGGCAGCGGTGTGACCGCGCTGGGCGGGCGCCCGCATGCAGAGCCTCAGGCGCTGGCCGAGGCAGGTGAGGGGGCCAGAGGTGCCACCGCCTACGTGACGCTTGAGCCTTGCTCGCATTACGGCAAGACGCCGCCATGCGCTGAGGCGCTGATCGCTTACGGCGTGGCACGCGTCGTCATCAGCGTCACCGATCCCGACCAGCGCGTCTCCGGACGCGGCATCACCATGCTGCGCGAGGCCGGCATCGCGGTCGATACCGGTGTTCTGAAGACGGAAGGCCGGCGATCTCTCGCGGGCTATCTCATGCGCCAGACGAGAAACCGCCCCTATGTGACTCTCAAGCTTGCGATTTCCGCCGATGGCATGATTGGCAAGACGGGCGCGGGGCAGGTTCGCATCACCGGCGATGCCGCACGCGCTGAGGTGCAGATGCTGCGGGCCGAAAGTGATGCCATTCTTGTCGGCATAGGTACGGCGATAGCAGATGATCCTGAATTGACCTGTCGGATCCCCGGTATGGAGGATCGCACGCCGCTACGCATCGTCATTGACGACGAGCTGCAGCTTCCCCTTGGCAGCAAGCTGGTCCGCACGGCCCGGCAATATCCGGTGATCGCGGTCGCCGGCCATCCGCCGCCGTTTGACGAGAATACCGACGCCGCATTCCTCGGACGCCGCGCAGCGCTGGATGCCGCCGGCGTCGAGGTTTTGCAATCAAATTCGAGCGAGCCGGGCGAGCTACTGGAGGCATTGGGCACGCGTGGTATCTCGTCGCTGCTGGTGGAGGGTGGCGCCAAGACGGCACGGCGTTTCCTCGACGCTGGAATGGTCGACCGTATCCTGCTGTTTCAAGGTCCTGCCGAGATCGGCGAGGGTGGTATTGAATCGCCGGTTCTGAAATCCAATATCCCAGCTGATTTTATTCATGTTGGCCAGAGCCGCTTCGGCGACGATCTCTGCGACGAATACGAAAGAGGTTTTTGATGTTTACCGGAATTATCACCGACGTCGGCACGGTCGAATCCATTTCCCCGTTGAAGGAAGGCATCAAGCTGCGCGTCGCCACCAATTACGATCCGGCCACGATCGACATGGGGGCATCTATCTCGCACGCCGGCGTCTGCCTGACGGTTACGGGTCTGCCTGAACAGGGCAGCAACGGACGATGGTTCGAGGTCGAGGCCTGGGAAGAGGCGCTGCGGCTTACGACCATCGGCACCTGGGAAGCAGGCGCCAAGATCAATCTTGAACGCTCGCTGAAGATCGGCGACGAACTCGGCGGTCACATCGTGTCCGGCCATATTGATGGCAAGGCGGAAATCCTGTCGGTAACATCGGAGGGTGAGGCCACGCGCTTTCGTCTGCGCGCGCCGGAACATCTCGCAAGGTTCGTGGCGCCGAAGGGTTCGGTCGCGCTCGACGGCACCTCGCTGACCGTCAATGCCGTCGAGGGTACGGAGTTCGACGTGCTGCTGATCCGCCATTCCCTGGAGGTCACGACCTGGGGCGAGCGCAAGGCTGGCGACTTCGTCAATTTCGAAGTCGACACCATGGCACGCTACGCCGCTCGTCTGGCGGAATTCCCCGCGGTCCGCGAATCCTGAGTTTCGTAAGCTCACTGCAGGAAGGCGTCGATCGGCGCCTTTCCGGCCTACGCAAGTGTTTTTTCCATAAGAAAATTCGACAATATCTGGCCGCGCTTTTCCACCTGCTGCGCGGCCAGGACGATAAAGCCCCTGCGCTCGAAGAAGGGGCGGGCGGTCAGGCTTGCTTCGGTGAAAATCCGTTGCAAGCCCTGTTCGCGAGCGGCCCTTTCGACCGTCTCTAGTAAAAGGCTGGCGACGCCCTTTCCCTGATAATCCGGCGAAACGAACATCATATCCAGGCAGCCATCCGGTTTTAGATCGGTAAAGCCGATGGGTGTAGAACCATCGACAGCAAGCCAGGTCGGCCGGCTTGCCCGATACTGCGCCCAGACTTCGGTATCTTCGACCTTTGCCCAGGCGGCAACCTGCTCCGGACTGTAGTCTTTCGATGCGACCTCACGAACGGCCCGCAGGAAAATCTCGATCGTGGTTCGGGCGTCGCTTGGTTCGTAGCGTTTGACAGAAAACCTTTTCTGCGGAACCGGCACGATGGTTCACCCCTGTAACGGCTAACGTTCGAAGATGACGTTGGATCTGTTCTTGAGCATGAGCTCATCGATACGTCGGAAGCCGATCTTTTCGGCAACCCGCAACGACGGTAGGTTCTCAACGTCTACGATGCAGGTCATGCGCCGTCCTGTGAACTGTCTGTCCGCCCAGGCGATGGCGGCGTTCATGGCCTCCGTCGCATAGCCCTTGCCCTGCATCGGCGGCGTGATGCCCCAGCCGGCTTCCAGCGTGCCTTCCGTCATCGGCGTCATGTCACGATGCAGGTCGAGGAATCCCACCTCGCCGATCAACCGGCCGCTTTGGCGTTCCTCCACAGCAAAGAAGCCGAAGCCGAGATGATGCCATAGGCCGGCATAGCGCAGCAGGCGGGCCCAAACCTGCTCGCGTGTCGGCATCTCGCCGCCGATGAAGCGGACGATCTCCCTGTGTTTCCAGAGCTCGAGGAATTCGTCGAAATCATCACGCGTGTGGCCGCGCAGCAGAAGCCGGTCGGTCGTCAGTGTCGGTATATGGGTCATCGGATTAAATCTTTGCCGAAAATGGTTTTGGTGATGGTCAGTCGTTCGAGGCGCCGGGCTCGCCGTCCCAGTAGTCGAGGTTGGTGGCAGCGGCGCGGCCGATGGCACGGAATGCCGTCTTGCCATCGCTATAGGTTTTGGCTAGGAACTTGCCGGAATCGGGGTATTCCACGATCTCTGTTCGAGCCTTGGTGGAAATGGCGAGGTAGGTGAGTACGCCCGGGCCGATATTGATGAGCTGATGTGCCGTTTCCGGGCCGCCGGCCGGAGCTCCAAGAACATCGCCTTTGCCAACTGCGATGCGCTGGTCGCCGAAGCGATATTCGCCTTCGCCGTCGAGAATGACGAACATCTCCTCCTCGACGTGATGATTGTGAAACGGACAGCCGGATTTGCCCGGAGGCACTTCGTTGTAGCTGATGCCGAGCTGCTTCAGCCCGAGCTTCGCCCCGAAGGAGGTGTCGCTGCCGGCAAAGAAGCTGCCTTGCTGCCAGTGTTCCAGCTCGAGTTCGCCGACATTGACGGCGGGTGCGGATTTCTTCGTCATGAACCTCCCCCTTGCAGGCTTCAAATTATTATCGAAGCGGTTGCGTGTGCGGAAGCCACAATTTCCGCGGTGCGTCGATCATTTCCAAATAGGGCCGGAATCGGCGCGGGCCATTGAAAAACACTTGCCAAGCGAGGCCCGCCGTGGTTTGACCCGGCCTAACAAGGTGCCGCGCCCTCTCAAATCGCAGGTGATGTATGACCAGCTCTTCCAATGCTCATATCCTTATCGTCGAAGCCCGCTTCTATGACGATATGGCCGATGCCCTGCTTGATGGCGCCAAGGCTGCTCTCGACGAGGCAGGCGCGACCTATGATATCGTTACCGTCCCCGGCGCCCTGGAGATCCCCGCGGCAATTGCCATGGCGCTCGATGGCGGTGACAATGGTAATGTGGTTTATGATGGCTATGTGGCTCTCGGCATGGTTATCCGCGGCGAGACATATCATTTCGATATCGTTGCCAATGAATCCTCGCGGGCGCTGATGGATCTGGCCGTCAGCGAATCCCTCGCAATCGGCAATGGTATCCTCACCGTCGAAAACGATGAGCAGGCATGGGCGCGTGTGCGCCGTTCGGACAAGGACAAGGGCGGTTTTGCCGCCCGTGCGGCGCTGACCATGATCGCGCTGAAAGAGAAGTTGGGTGCATAATACATGAGCAATCAGGATAACGAGCGACCGGCCAAGCCCGCCAATCAGCGGGGTGCCGCACGTCTAGCGGCGGTTCAGGCGCTCTATCAGATGGATATCGGCGGAACCGGCGTTCTGGAGGTGGTGGCTGAATACGAGGCTCACCGTCTGGGGCAGGAGCTGGATGGCGAGACCTATCTGAAGGCCGATGCATCCTGGTTCCGCTCTATCGTATCGGGTGTCGTGCGTGAGCAGACGCGGCTTGATCCGCTGATCGGCGCCGCGCTTCAGGACGACTGGGCACTGTCGCGTCTCGACAGCACAGTGCGCGCCATCCTGCGCGCCGGCACCTTCGAGCTTATCGACCGCAAGGACGTGCCGGTCCCGGTCATCGTTACCGAATATGTCGAGATCGCGCATGCCTTCTTCGAGGAGGACGAGCCCAAGCTCGTGAATGCCGTGCTCGACCGAATCGCCAAGCAGGTTCGCGGCGAAGCGAAGAAATAAAACCGCGCCGGACGCTCGGATCGCGGCATAACGCATTTTCGTTTCCTTCGTTCGCGCCTGATTTCATCTTCGAATATTCTTTTGAACCTTCTGCGGGTGTTTTACCCGCGGACGGTCTTGACGCGACGTTTTCCCGCCATCAATCTCGCAACTGCACATCAGTCGGTCTCCTGGAGGAGGGGACCGATCGTTGTTGCAGGCGGCCGGGGGAGGAGTGAACCGCCGGCTTTTTTGGAGGGAAAAAGCGAAATGTCGATTCTTTTAGGAGTAATCGCATGCGGACTGCTCTCGGTGATTTACGCCGTATGGGCAACCCGGTCGGTGCTCGCTGCCGATCAGGGCAATGTCCGCATGCAGGAGATTGCCGGGTATATTCGTGAAGGAGCGCAAGCCTATCTGGCGCGCCAATATAGAACCATCGCCATCGTCGGGATCATCGTTTTCATCGCGGCCTGGCTCCTCTTGTCGGCCGAAGCCGCTTTCGGCTTCCTGATCGGCGCAATCCTCTCAGGCGCCGCAGGTTTCATCGGCATGCATGTCTCCGTGCGTGCCAATGTCCGCACCGCGCAAGCCTCGTCGCAGAGCCTGTCCGCAGGCCTCGATATCGCCTTCAAGTCGGGTGCCATCACCGGCATGCTGGTTGCGGGTCTCGCCTTGCTCGGCGTCTCCATCTACTTCTACGTCCTGACCGGTATCCTCGGTCATGAAGCCGGTTCGCGTGACGTGATCGATGCGCTCGTCGCCCTTGGTTTCGGCGCTTCGCTGATCTCGATTTTCGCCCGTCTCGGCGGCGGCATCTTCACCAAGGGTGCCGATGTCGGCGGCGACCTCGTCGGCAAGGTCGAGGCCGGCATTCCCGAAGACGATCCGCGCAATCCCGCGACCATCGCCGACAATGTCGGCGACAATGTCGGCGATTGCGCCGGCATGGCGGCCGACCTGTTCGAAACCTACGCTGTGTCCGTTGTCGCTACCATGGTCCTGGCCGCCATCTTCTTCGCCGGCACGCCGATCCTCGGTTCTGCCATGATCTATCCGCTGGCGATCTGCGGCGCCTGCATCATCACCTCGATTATCGGCACCTTCTTCGTGAAACTCGGTGTCAATGGCTCGATCATGGGCGCTCTCTACAAGGGCCTGATCGCCACGGGCGTCCTGTCGATCATCGGTCTCGGTGCAGCCACTTCGCTGACCATCGGCTGGGGTTCGGTCGGCACCGTCGCCGGCTTCGATGTCACCGGCGGGAAGCTGTTCGCCTGCGGCATCGTCGGTCTCATCGTCACGGCGCTGATCGTCGTCATTACCGAATACTATACCGGCACGAACAAGCGGCCGGTCAATTCCATCGCCCAGGCGTCCGTCACCGGTCACGGCACCAATGTCATCCAGGGTCTTGCCGTCTCGCTGGAATCGACGGCACTGCCGGCGATCGTCATCGTTGGCGGCATCATCGCCACCTACCAACTCGGCGGTCTGTTCGGCACGGGTATTGCGGTTACCGCCATGCTCGGCCTTGCCGGCATGATCGTCGCTCTCGATGCTTTCGGTCCCGTCACGGACAATGCCGGCGGCATTGCGGAAATGTCGCATCTTCCGCCGGAGGTGCGCAAATCCACCGACGCACTGGACGCGGTCGGCAATACCACCAAGGCCGTCACGAAGGGTTACGCCATCGGCTCGGCCGGCCTCGGTGCGCTCGTGCTGTTCGCGGCCTATTCGAACGACCTGCAATATTTCGCGGCTCACGGTGACAAATACCCGTACTTCGCCAATATCGGCACGATCTCGTTCGAGCTTTCGAACCCTTACGTCGTTGCCGGTCTGCTGTTCGGCGGCCTCATTCCCTATCTCTTCGGCGGCATCGCCATGACCGCCGTCGGTCGTGCCGCCGGGGCGATCGTGGAGGAGGTTCGCAAGCAGTTTCGCGAAAAGCCCGGCATCATGCAGGGCACCGAGCGTCCCGATTACGGCCGTGCCGTCGACCTTCTGACCAAGGCCGCCATTCGGGAAATGATCATCCCGTCGCTGCTGCCGGTTCTGGCGCCGGTCGTCGTCTATTTCGGCGTCCTGCTGCTCTCCGGCTCTAAGGCTTCGGCTTTTGCCGCTCTCGGCGCTTCCTTGCTCGGCGTAATCATCAACGGCCTCTTCGTCGCCATTTCGATGACGTCGGGCGGCGGTGCTTGGGACAATGCCAAGAAGAGCTTCGAGGACGGTTTCGTCGATAAGGATGGCACGCGTCATATGAAGGGCTCGGAAGCCCACAAGGCTTCAGTCACGGGTGACACCGTCGGCGATCCCTACAAGGACACGGCAGGCCCGGCAGTCAATCCGGCGATCAAGATAACGAATATCGTGGCTCTGCTTCTGCTTGCCATTCTCGCCGGCTAGAGCCGTTTCGCTTTTCTTCGAATCGCGAAAATGCTCTATCTCTTTGTTTTTACGCAATTCCAGACGGAAAACCGCTACGCACTTTTCCTGGAATTGCTCTAAGCAAACGGACTACAAAAGAAAACCCGCGAGACGCCATGCCTCGCGGGTTTTTCGTTGAAACGGTATCCCGGCTTATTGGCCTGGGTTGAGGTTGTTGAGGAAGTTCCTCGCGCCGTTGACGCCGCTGCCGCTGCCCTGGAGGATCTGCTGCAGGAAGGTGATGTCGCGGCCGCCGGTCGGGGTCGTGCGGCTGATCATGTCGAAGACCCTGCCGTCCTTCAGCGTATAGTTGGCTTCCTGCTTCACCACGCCGTCCTTGTCGAAATAGATCGCCAGAATGTTCTGGTCGACCAGCTTCGGCTTCATGAAGGCGGCGGCACGCGTGCGCTTCTGGGAGATATAATAGAAGACTTCGCCGTCAAAGGTTGCTGTGGTCGAGGGCGTACCGAGCGAAAGCAGAACCTGCTCGCGGCTCGAACCGACCGGCGCAAGCGCCAGTGACTGCGGATCGAAGATGTAGCCGTTGTTCATGACCTCGCTGGTCTTGCAACCGGAAAGGCCTATGGTCGCAATCACCAGGGCGATGGCGGCAGTGCTGCTGAAAGTAATGTCAGACTTGAAATACCGTCTGGTCAACGACATCTCATCTCCCCTAATGAATCAATCCGATGGCCGGACGGCCGGTATGACCTTGCTGTACACATCATTGTGTCCTTTCCGCGATGGCAAAAGGCACAATCATGTTGTTCGGCACTCTTCGTCACCGATCATGCACAACGTGACGACGGTAAGGGCTGGAGCCTCGAAGCGGGCACAAACGGCATTGCAATTCGCGCCTGCTTCGGTAAACCAGCTTTTGCGTGGATGCAACAAGGCCAAGCAAAAACGGGGCGCTCCGAGGGAGCCAATTCCGGGAATTTTCATGATTTTTGGGCTCTTCCGCAAAAGAAATCACAATCAGATCATCGTCGTCAGGCAGTATGAAACCTTGACCTCCATGGCGCGGCAGCCGGTTTTCTATACCGAATACGACGTGCCAGATACGGTGATGGGGCGTTTCGAGTTACTGTCTGTCATGATGATCCTGTTCTTCCGCCGCACGCGGTCTTCGGCAACAAGCGGTCAGGAACTGGCGCAGGAAATTGTGGATGCTTTCTTCGAGGATATCGATTATTCGATCCGCGAGCTTGGTATAGGCGACAATAGCGTGCCAAAGCGCATGAAGAAGCTGGCCGGCATGTTCTATGGACGCCTCGAAAGCTATGCGAGCGCCATGGATGTCGATGATCGCGCCGCGCTCGCCGTGGCGTTACAGCGCAACATCTATCCCAAGGCGAATGAGGCCACAGCGTCCATGAGTGCATTGGCCGATTGGATGATGATCGCGGAAGCGCATCTGGCGACCGTTACGGAAGATCAGATCGCCACGGGCTCGGCGACGCTGCCGGTGCCAGACAAAGTCGGTCAACAGGCCGGTTAGGAGATAAAAATGAAAAGACACGACTCCGATGAAACGCCGTTTTCCTATCCCGTGAAGGTAGGGCATATCTCGGCCAATCCGGTGGATGTGCACATCGAGGCTGATGATCGCGAACTGGTTGGGCTCGCGGCCCTTTGGAATGTTCTCTCGGTCAGCAAGCTCGAAGCCGATCTCAAGATTTCGCGCTGGAAGCGTGACGGCGTGCGTATCAAGGGCAACGTGAAGGCAAAGATCGTTCAGGCTTGCGTTGTCACACTCGAGCCGGTCGAATCTGATATCGATGAGGACTTCGAGCACATCTTCGTGCCCGAGGATTCCAAACTGGCGCGCGCGCCTTCTGTGGATGCCGGAGAAATGATACTTGATCCCGATGGTCCGGATCTTCCGGAGACCTTCACCGGCGATACGATAGACGCTGGTGTGGCCGTTGCGGAATTCGCCGCCCTGGCCATCGACCCTTATCCGCGCAAGCCTGGCGTCGAGTTCGAAGCGCATATTGAAGACACCGGTGAAGACGACAGAAAGCCTTCGCCCTTTGCCGTTCTGAAAGATTGGAAAAAGGAATAGGCCCGGGTGCGGTTCGAGCACAATTCAGTTGTCACCGGGGGAGAAAACGGTATTTTGACGCCAAATTCGCCCGTCGCGGCGGAGAAAAAGGACTAGGGACGCGTGATCAGAATTTCTCTTGACCTAATGGGTGGCGACTTCGGCCCTGAGGTTGTTGTTCCCGGCGCGGCCAAGGCGCTGGATAGGCATCCCGATATCACGTTCGTGATGTACGGACAGAAGGAACGCTGCGAGGCGGTCCTCGCCAAATATCCCAAGCTTCGCGAGAAATCGGTCTTTCACGAATGCGAAGTTGCCATCAGTATGGATGAGAAGCCGAGCCAAGCGCTTCGCCGCGGCCGCTACGTCTCCAGCATGTGGCGCTCGATCGAGGCAGTGAAGACGGGCGACGCCGATGTCGTCGTATCCGCCGGCAACACCGGCGCGCTGATGGCGATGGCGAAATTCTGCCTCCGCACCATGGCCAATATCGAACGCCCGGCAATTGCGGCGATCTGGCCGACGCTGCGCGGCGAAAGCATCGTGCTCGATGTCGGCGCCACGATCGGCGCCGACGCCCAGCAATTGCTCGATTTCGCCCTGATGGGCGGCGCCATGGCACGCGCGCTCTTTGAGATTGAACGGCCGACGGTTGGCCTGCTGAATGTCGGCGTCGAGGAAATCAAGGGTCAGGAAGAGGTCAAGGACGCCGGGCGCCTGATCCGCGAGGCCAATCTCGAATCGCTTGAATATTACGGTTTCGTCGAAGGCGACGATATCGGCAAAGGCACCGTCGATGTCGTCGTCACGGAAGGGTTTTCCGGCAATATCGCGCTGAAGGCGGCCGAAGGCACGGCAAAGCAGATCGGCGCCTATCTGCGTGCCGCGATGTCGCGCACGCTGCTTGCACGTATCGGCTATGTATTAGCCAAGGGCGCCTTCGACCTGCTGCGCGAGAAGCTCGATCCCAGCAAGGTCAATGGCGGCGTATTCCTCGGCCTCAACGGTATCGTCATCAAGAGCCATGGCGGAGCCAATGCAGAAGCCTTCGCAGCCGCCATTGATGTCGGCTATGATATGGCCAAGAATGGGCTCACGCAGAAAATCGAAAACGATTTGAAGAGATATCATGCCAAACGGCTGCCCCCTATCGGGCCGGAAGCGGCATGAGAGACGGGGTACAAGCAGAATGATCCGTTCAGTTGTTCGCGGTTTTGGGGCGGCGCTCCCGAAACGCGTCATGACCAATGCCGAGATGGAGCAGGTCGTCGATACCAGCGACGACTGGATCGTCCAGCGCTCGGGCATCCGTCAGCGCTATATCGCCGGCGAAGGTGAAACCACGGCTTCGCTCGGCGAGCAGGCGGCGCGTGCCGCCCTTGCCAATGCCGGCATGACGCCGGATGATCTCGATCTGATCATCGTTGCCACCTCGACGCCGGATAATACTTTTCCCGCGACGGCGGTGAATATCCAGAACCGGCTCGGCATGCATCATGGCTTTGCCTTCGATGTCCAGGCCGTCTGCACCGGCTTCGTCTATGCCGTAACCACGGCCGACGCCTATATTCGCGGCGGGCTTGCCAAGCGCGTGCTCGTCATCGGCGCCGAGACATTTTCGCGCATTCTCAATTGGACCGACCGCACGACCTGCGTTCTCTTCGGCGACGGTGCCGGTGCGCTGATCCTGGAAGCCGGCGAGGGTACCGGCGCCAATACCGATCGCGGCGTGCTGACGGCAAGCCTGCGCTCTGACGGTTCGCACAAGGACAAGCTCTATGTCGATGGCGGCCCGTCGACAACGGGAACGGTCGGCGTTCTCCATATGGCGGGTCGCGAAGTCTTTAAGCACGCCGTCGGCATGATCACCGACGTTATCCAGGCTGCATTCGATGCGACGGGCACCACGCCTGACGATCTCGATTGGCTCGTGCCGCATCAGGCCAATCGCCGCATCATCGATGGTTCCGCCAAGAAGCTCGGAATTGCTCCCGAGAAGGTTGTGGTCACCGTGGACCTTCACGGCAACACGTCGGCTGCATCCATCCCGCTTGCCCTTGCCGTGGCCGCTGGTGACGGACGGATCAAGAAAGGCGATCTGGTGATGCTGGAGGCCATGGGGGGCGGCTTCACCTGGGGCGCGGTCCTGCTGCGCTGGTAGCGCCGCATCTCTAAAAGCCGTTCCGAACAAGAGCTTGACCGCTCGGCGCAACGGCAATAGTCTCGCAAAACTTGAAGAAGATTACGCAGCAAAATGGGCGGGGAGCTATGACGGGCAAGACAGTGACGCGCGCAGACCTGGCGGAGTCGGTATTCCGGAAAGTCGGTCTCTCCAGAACGGAGTCGGCGGAACTCGTCGAGACTGTGATCGATGAAATTTGCAACGCCATCGTGCGTGGAGAAACGGTAAAGCTCTCCTCGTTCGCGACATTCCAGGTGCGCGACAAGAACGAGCGCATCGGCCGCAATCCGAAGACCGGCGAAGAAGTGCCGATTTCCCCGCGGCGTGTCATGACCTTCAAGGCGTCAAACGTTCTGAAGACCCGTATCCTGAAGGCCCATACGAGCCGCAAGGCAAAGACCAAGCCGGCAAATCCCGCCTCCTGATCCATCCTCGCGATTTCGATTTCAGCCGGCCACATGCCTTGTGACGCCGTCGTTTTAGGCCGATCTGCTTGCCGATTTGTCGCAAGCTTGTGTAACGGCTGAATATCTGACTTGAATTTCCTCCGCCAAACCGTTGAAATATGGTGAGTCGTATCATCGAGCGATACGAATGCCGAAATCCACTTATGTGTGATCCGGCTAAACGGCACCGCATGTGCAGTGTGGGAGTATGATGATGGACAAGAGCCCGGATGCGTTCCGCACGATCAGCGAAGTCGCGGAAGACCTTGATCTGCCGCAGCATGTCCTACGGTTCTGGGAGACTCGGTTTCCTCAGATAAAGCCGATGAAGCGGGGCGGCGGCAGGCGCTATTATCGCCCCGAGGATGTCGACCTGCTGAATGGCATCCGCCATCTGCTCTACGATCACGGCTACACCATCAAGGGCGTCCAGAAGCTCCTGAAGACCAATGGCAACAAGTTCGTCATCGCCGTCGGGCATGGCGATCTCGCCAGTGTGGAAGCGCTTGCCGCTGCGCAGGAGCCCGCCGCCGTCGAGCCTCGCGTTGCCTCTGCCAATTCCGAGGAAGATCAGATCGTCGGCCGCGCCAAGGCGCCGATCAGCCGCCGCTTCTTCAATTTCGTCAGCGGGGACGACGGCGTGCCGGATGTTTCCATCGGAAAATCGAGTGTCGGCAAGGAAGATCGCGCTTTGCTTCAGGAGACGCTTTACGATCTTCTGGAATGCAAGCGCCTTCTTGACCAGGTGCGATGAGGCTGGCAGCGGCGTTGGATTGCGACCAAAGCATAAGTACCTCGCAAACCACAGCCGAAAACTGTCGCGATGGGTTTGGTGCGCGTATTCGATGTACGCAAGCCGGACGTTTCGTTATTGCGACGGCTGAGTGACATTATTGTCACATAGCCCACGCTTCTGCGTTGTGAAAATTAGTTCGGCAGCCTTATTAACTTGATGAGTGGAAATCACAGGTCCAGTTTGACGGCGAAGCTTATGGCTTCGCCCTGTTTTGAGGGAACAGTCAGGCTATGGAGGGGCACGTTGTTGTCTGCCGGGAGACTCCATCTCTGACGAATAGTCGAATGGAGATATCATGAACATCAAGAGCCTTCTTCTTGGCTCCGCCGCTGCTGTCGCCGCAGCAGGCGCTGGCCATGCCGCAGACGCCATTGTCGCCGCTCAACCCGAACCGCTTGAATATGTCCGCATCTGCGATGGATACGGCACAGGCTATTTCTATATTCCCGGCACGGAAACCTGCCTGAAGATCGGCGGCAAGGTGCGCACCGAGGGCGAGTGGTATGACGCCTATAATCCGCGCAGCAGGGTCGGCACCCTCTGGCACGAGCGTGTCGAGCTCAATGTCGATACCGCGACCGACACCGAATACGGTCCGCTGAAGACCAACACCATTTTCCGCTGGGAGTGGAACGATGGAGGCGCAACCAACTCCAAGTTGCTGTTCGCCAATATCAGCCTCGCTGGCTTCACAGTCGGCAAGCTCGACTCTCAATACAATCTTTACGTGGGCTATGCCGGCGACGTCATCAACGACGATGTGATCTATGACGGTCCGTACGAACTCAACCAGTTGACCTATAAATACGAGCCAGACAATGGCTTCTCGGCTGTGATCTCCCTGGAAGATTCCAATTCCACCTCCGACGGTGAGGCCTCTTACGGTGCCGGCTGGTGGACGGATGACAAATCCAACCACTATGCTCCCGACGTCGTTGCCGGCCTTGGCTACAAGACGGGCAACTGGGGCATCAAGGTTGTCGGCGGCTATGACTCGATCGTCGAGGAAGGTGCCATCAAGGCTCGTCTTGACGCCAAATTCGGTGGCGTAGAAGCCTTCCTGATGGGGGGCTGGAATACGGACGGCGACAAGCTGAACAAATATGCCGGCACCAACCAGGATATCTCGGCCTGCACGAAATCGAACGGCACCGTCAATGCCGCCAAATGTGGCTGGGGTGACTGGGCGCTTTGGGCCGGCGTCGGCGTTCCGGTCAATGACAAGCTGAAGTGGAACCTGCAGCTTGCCTATACCGAGTCCAAGATGTTCGAGGCGACCACGAACCTCAAGATCTATCCGGTGAAGGATTTCCTGGTCGAGCCGGAACTCACCTATGTGCATTACGACTACATCAAGGATGACACGGTCGCCGGCATCCTTCGTTTCGAGCGGAACTTCTGAGCGAAAATGTTCGCCGGCCTAAATAGCCTGCGGGCCTGCAAATCGGATACGGGCCTCGCCATCGAGCGGGGCCTTTGCATTTTATGCTAACGCGCTATCCGGCTGTTAAGCACGATGCGATCTCTGTGCACAGTTTTGCCATAATTTGGCCGATTTTCGCCTTCTGCTTGGCAGGGTTGGCTTGCTAAAGCTTACCTTTGGCTGTATTTCCCTTTCCCTAGGGTTGTATCTAAAATTGCCGGAGGGAACATGCGCGTACGTGCCACAATGGCGGCGAGCCTCGTCGCTATATCAACCATTCTATCGAGCTGTCAGACACCGCAGGAATCGGCGATGAATGCGGAAATGACCTGCCAGTCGCAAGGGTTCCGTCCGGGGACGCAGCGTTACAATCGCTGTGTCGGCGCGACCTATCAATCCAATCGCGCCCAGGCGCAACAGGCTGAAAACCAGGCCGTCGCTCTGGCTGCCGCCGGCATCATCGGCGGCGTTCTCGTCGGCGCCGCTGTCAGCGACAATCACCACCATCGCGGCTATTACGGCCGTCCCTATTATCGCCGCTGCTATCGCTGCTGGTAAGTGTGATCCTTATCCGCGCCAGGCCATGCTCCGTCAGCTCGCGCTGACGGAGTTTTCACGTCCGGGACACAGCGAGCTATTAGAGCAGTTCCAGCAAAAGTGCGAAGCGATTTTCGCGTCCGGAGCTGCGTAAAAACAAGAAGATAGAGCGTTTTCGCGATTCGAAGAAAGGCGGAAATGCCCTAGTCTGGCGGGCTCATTTCCTGGCGGTTGACGAGCTTCACGCTTCGGTCCGGCTGGACGATGTAGGTTTCGAGCACATCCTGGCCCCACTGGTTGGTGAAATGGTGCTGGAATTGCGAGCCGGGGGGCGAAAGTGTCAGCTTCATATGCGGTTGGCCGCCGTAGGTGATGCTGCCTGGAATGGGCTGCACTGTTTCCGTTGTGTTGCACGCGGCAAGCAGTGGTACGCATATGATGAGAGCTAAGAGGGGCTTCATTGCCTTGACTTTCCGCGCACCTCCCACCTTGCGCAATCTGTCGCGCAACAAAGGCGGAAGGGCATCTATGAGTGTGGCTTCAAATCACTATATAGACATAATGACGGCGTGCTCGGCAGCAAGGTTTGCATGCAGATTTACTTCGCAGCGCCGCCGAATTTCGAAGGAGTCGCATATGTTTACGATTGCCAGATCGATAACTGCCGCTGGCTTTGGTCTTTTACTGGCGGCCGGCGTCGTCATGCCGGCGAATGCCATCACCATGCCGGCCCTGACCGTTCCTGCAACCGAACAGCCTGAGATCATCCAGATTCGCGATCATGGCCACGGTCATGGGCATCACCATCACCATAATCGTTGGCGCAGCGGCCACCGGCTGCACGGCTCGGACAGCTATTATGACGACGATTCGGACAGCGGCGTGCTTTTCAAATCTTTCGTGACAGGCACTCTGTTCAACAGCCAGGGCTCGCAGAGCTATTACGGAAGCCATGCGCGTGGCTGCGCAAGCCGCTACCGCTCCTATCGCGCCTCGGATAACACTTATCAGCCGAGCCATGGGCCGAGGCAGCTGTGCCGCTGAACGGCAACTTTTTCTGAGCAGGCTGCTACTTTTCGCTTGCGTCGGCAAACGCTAAACTCTAAACGAAACAAGCCGTTTCGGCAGGTCGGGGCGTAGCGCAGCCCGGTAGCGCACTTGACTGGGGGTCAAGGGGTCGCTGGTTCGAGTCCAGTCGCCCCGACCATTTATCTCCTTGAACTCCCAATCGAATTTTTGAAAATCAGCTACACCAGGATGTCGCCTGGCCGGTCCAACGGCGTGCGAGGCCTTCCGACACCATCTGGTCCCCGAGCGAGCGCCCCGCGCGCATGGCAATGCGCAGCTTGCCGCCATTCGGGTCGTCGCGGCGGTTGCTGCCGGAAAGCACGAAGTTTCCATCGTTGAGAATGGCCTGCAGGCGAAGCTTTGCGGCCACGCCTCGCTGCTTTTCGCTGGGGCAGCGCGCGGTACCGGCATCCGGGACGTCGATATCGGCCAGCTGGATTCTGATGCCGTCCTGCCAGAAAGTATTGCCGTCAACGACGCAATTGGTCCCGGAGCCGGCGCCGCAAAGCACGAAGCGGCCGCCGGACTGAGCTCGCAAGCTTGGTATGGGCCGTTCGACCGGTATCTTGTTGACCGGCATCGCCACCGGAATGGCGGCGGGCGGCACTGGCAGGGAAGATTCGGCTCGAGGCTCGGGTGTGATCGCCGCCGTCTTTATCTGCGGCTTCGCAGCCGGCACCGGCGCGTCCCTAGCCATATGAGGCATGCCGGCAACTGCTCCGGCATGCGCCAGCATCGACGGCATATCTTTCCGATGCTGATAGGCGTAGAGGCCGGCTACCGTTGCCAGGCCGACAACGCCCCATAGCCACATCGAATTGCCCGCCTTGGACTGCGGCTTGCGCCGCGTGCGTCGTTTCGCTTTCGCCATGGTATCGTCCCTCAATTGCGAGGGGGATTATCGCCGCCATTTCTTACCGATCCGTTGGCTTTGGCGGAGATCATGAACTGCGATGGGAAAGGCTACTTCGCGGCCGCCGTCGGCGCCTTCAGTTTCACCGACATTGTCACCTGTCCATTGATGGAAAGTCTCGTGCCGCGATTGTCGAGATTGTTGACCGCGCTATTGCTCGACAGAGCATTGATCTCGCAGGCATCCGCAATGGTGTCGAGCAGGGTGGCGCAGCTGCCGGCGGCAATCTTGTAGAAGGATTTCAAGGCCTTCTCCTGCTGCTCCTCGTTGTCTCCATCCGCCACCGGATAGGAAATCGATATTCCGGATTGAACGGAAATATATCCTTCGGGCGGCTGGCGAGGGTTGCGTAGCGGAAGGTTCGAGAAGTTCTGTGCGACGGCGGGCAGGGCCATCGTTGCCAGCGTCAAGCCGAGAGCGGTCCGAATCAGAAATTTGGTCATCATTGTGCCTCCGTTTTTTCCGCTTGTCGCATAAGCAGATAAAGGCTCGGTGATGCCATAACTTAAAATTGTACCTTCGCTCGATTTTCCGTAAAATTTGCGAATCGGAAATACTTCGCGCCAAAATGCTTCCTTGCCAACCCAATATGCAAGGCGCATAGTCCAGCCTTATCGTCGGAAATAAAACGGGTGCCGGCGAAGTACTGCGTGCTTCTGCCCGAACGGACAACGAGACGCGCAAATGCTGGACACACCTATACATCCACGAGATCTGCCGCTGTTTTCAGACGATCTGGACCGTCTCGAGAAGATACTGGAAACCGTCTGCAAGGACCGTGGCATGAACCCTCGCAGCCTTGAGGCAGAGCGCCTCGGCGCTCTGATCATCCAGCTCTATCGCCAGGGCGTGAAGGATGACGCAAAGCTGCTCTCCCTTGCGCGGGCTTATTTCTGACACAGCTGCGGTTTTTTGTGGCCGAAAATCTAATCGATTTAAGCTGATTTCACATAGCTGCAATGATGCATTGTGCCTGTTCTAAGCGGACAAGGTTCCTTATATTTGCTGCATTGCACAAAGAGATTCGATTTCTCGATATCACTGATTCTCGAAAGGAACAGTGCGCGTCAGCCAGCAGCGGGATAATACCGACCGCGGCTGACGTGGATGGAAAGGTCCATGATGAATTTTAAAGTTCCGAGCCGGCTTCGCCGCTTGCTTGTCGATTCCGCTGAGCTGCCGCGGCTCCAGTTTCCGATGACGCAGCCGCAATCTCAGCCGGCACGCCGTCGTGTTTCCACGCGTCCTTCCGCCCAGCGGCTGACCGAAGTTTTGTGGTTCGGCCGCAATCCTGGCAATCTGCGCATGCTCGAATATGTACCGCCTGGTGTGAAGGGGCCGATGCCGCTCGTTGTTGTTCTGCACGGCTGCCATCAGAATGCAGAGGATTTCGATCGCGCGAGTGGCTGGACGGCACTTGCCCGTCAGCATGGGTTTGCGGTGCTTTTTGCAGAGCAAAAGGCTTCGAACAATCCCAATCTCTGTTTCAACTGGTTTCGCCCGAGCCTGGTCACGCGCGATCGCGGTGAACTCGGCTCTATCAAAGAAATGATCGATTTCAGCCGTCGTCTGCATGTGATCGACGACAGCAGGGTTTTCGTCATGGGCCTCTCGGCTGGGGGTGCTATGGCCGCCGCATTGCTCGCGACCTATCCGGAGCTGTTTGCCGCGGGCGCCATCATCGGCGGTCTGCCTTTCGGCGCTGCCCGGGACGCCATGTCGGCGCTCGACGTCATGAAGCGCGGCTCAAGCCGCCCGGCCGAAAAATGGGCCGAGCTTGTGCGCGAAGTGTCGCCCGATGCCGCTCGCTTTCCGGTCGTTTCCATCTGGCATGGCGACGCCGATGAGGTGGTAGCCTTCGCCAATGCGGAGGCATCCGTTGCGCAATGGCTTGCCGCACGCGAGCGTCCGCGCACCAAGGGTCGGCTGCGTCTCTTCGAGGGCGGCGAACGGCGCGAGTGGCGCGACGACTACGGTCATCTGATTTTGGAACTGGTGACGCTGATCGATTTCGGGCATGGCCTGCCCGTCGGCTCGATCGTCGAAGGCTGGGAACCGGCTAACGATACTGAACGCTACATCTTGCCGGCTGCGCTGTCGGCGCCTGAAGAGCTTGTCAAAAGTTGGAAACTTGGAGCCTGAGGCAGATAAGCGAAATCGTGCAACGGCCTTACGTCCGGAATTGCTAGAAACAAAGAGATCAAGCGGTTCGCAGCCTGCGCGAAAAGCTGATCCGCTCTGAAGGTCGCAACCTTGCCTCAGCCCTCAATCGTCATTGGTGGCATTCAGGTTCTCAGGCCGGATGCCATCATCGTCGGACCAGTGCTTGAAGCGAATGCCGGGGCCGCCCGGGCCGTCGCTGCCACCAGCGAGGAAAATCACGCCATGGTTCTCGAGGACGGAGCGGATTGCCGCAAGCGCTCTCATGTCCGCCGAACCGCCCTCTGTTTCCAAGGCTTCGATCGTCGAAGTCGGCAGTTTGCTCTCGCTGGCAAGCGTCTCCACCGTCAGTCCGAGCATGGCGCGCGCGCCGCGCAATTGTGCTGAAGTAATCATGAGTTAAGTCTATCGCATCGGCTCGAAAAGCGGAACCGATTTCGCACGAAAATCCGATGCGAGTTTAGAGGGCCGACGCGCTTTTCTTCCGGCCTTTGATTGCATCGCTGAAGTGGGAACTTGCCAGTTCCAGCGGGGCGGGGAAGGGTTGACCGAGCAGGTCGTAATAGATCTTCTCGGTCGCATGGGCCATGCCGGCAAGCGTATAGCCATCCTTGCGGCGACGAGCTTCAGCGGTGAAACTTGCAAGCCGCGCCGGGTCAGCAAGCCTCGCCATAGCGGCCGCCAATGCTTCAGGATCATCGCTGTTTGGCACGATATAACCGTTTCTGCCATGTTCCAGCACCGTGCGCGCGCCCCCGACATCGGCGAGCAGCAGCGGCTTGCCTGCTGCAGCCGCTTCCAGCATCACATAGGACATAGCTTCGTAGCGGCTGGGCATGACGACGACATCGACGGCGTCTATGGCGGTCACACCACGCACGCTGCCATCGATGCGGGCACGATCTTCAAGCCCGGCTGCCCTGATCATTTCTCTTGTTGTATCGGCGAGCTCGCCGATCCCGATCATCAGCAGATGCGCTTGCGGCAAGTGGGGTGCTATCCGCGCAAAAGCTTCGACCAGGCGCTCCGGCGCCTTCTGTCGTGTCATCCGTCCGACAAAGCCGAAGAGCAGGGCGTCCTGTGGAATGCCATAGCGTCTGCGGATGGCCGTCCGCTGGCCGATGGGCCGCGCGTTTACGCCGTTGACGACGACGCGCAGGCGTTTTTCCGGGATGCCGAGCGACAGGGCATGATCATATTCGTCCTGGGAAACGCAGATCAGCCGGTCCGTCAAAAAAGCCCCGAGAAGACGCTCGATGCCGCCATAGATCAGGCGGCCTTTCGAACCCAGCGTCGGGTCCATGGTACGAAAGGCATGCGGTGTGTAAAGAACAGGCACATGCCGCCCCGGCAGCCGCAAGCGCGTGAGAGCGCCGGCCTTCGAGCTGTGACCGTGGATCAGATCGAACGGCCCGTGAATGGCGGCGAGCTTGCGGAGCTGCCACCATGCCGTCAGGTCCCAGGGGCCGGGAGCGCGCCGCATGGCAAGCGGAATGACATTGTCCAGGCCCATATTTTCCAGCTCAGCGACGAAGGCGGGCTCGGCACGCACCGGGGAATAGATGGCGGTCACGAAATGGCCGCGATGCTGCATGGCCCGGCACAGATCGAGGAAATGTCGTCCGGAGCCGCCGCCGCTCGGTTCGAGAACCTGCAACAACGACAGGCGTTTGACGTTGGTGCGAATGTTCACCGCGCAGCTTCCCTTCTGCTCAAGTCACGCTGATATTTTTGCTCCAGGGCGCCGCAGCCCCAGACGATGCCGATCAGCATGTAAAGATGGCGCCAATGATCGGTATCGATGACGTTGCCGATGCCGACATGGCCGAGAATGACGATCCAGGCGATCATCAGGTAGGGCTGCCAGGGACGCTCCCTCAGCAGGTTGCGGAAGCCGATATAGATGGTCCAGCAGATCATGCTGATCCAGGTCACGAAACCGAGCCAGCCATAGGTGGTCAGCGTCTTTAGCCAGGTATTGTGCTCGTCTTCGCGGAAGATCTGGCCGAAGACCAGAGGCCCGATGCCGAAAGGACGTTCCATGGACATTTGGAAGCCGATGCTGTGGCGCTCGAAACGGCCGAGGTGCCCGCCGTCATAGCTCTGAACCAGCTGGAGGCGCGTCGAAAACAGGTCACTGACCTGCGGAAATTGTAGGGCGACGACGAGCAGCACGATCATGAGGATGATGGCCGCCAGCGACATCACCAGAATGCGCAGCCGGAAGGTATTGCTGCGGTGCTTCAGCAACATGCAGAAGATCAGCATCACCGAGGTGAAAGCGAAAAGGGCCCAGGCTGCGCGCGAGAAGGACAGGAAAATGCCGAAGGCGAGGACGAACAGGCAGATGCCCTTGATCGGCGCCTTTTTCAGGTCGCCGATCAGCAGGCCGTGCATGAGATAGAGGCTCGGCGCCACGAGATAGGGGCCGAAGACGTTCGGATCCTGGAATGCACCCATGGCGCGGTCGTAGCGCGTGAAGATGTCGAAGCCCGGCACGGCATGGAAGTAGCCGAGGATGCCGAGACTTGCGGTGATCAGCGCCGCCACGACCCAGGTATTGAAGATCAGCTTCAGCCGCTTTTGGTTGTCTTCGGCAATGGCGGCATAGAAGACGGCGCTCAGCGCCAGAAAGGTCGAGACCGCGATATAGATCGGACCATCGAGATGGTTGCCGGCGGCGAGGTCATGCATCTGCGTGATCGAGAGCATCCCGCCGACATTGAACGTCAGGAACAGGGCCAGAAGCGGCGCCACGCTGCGCGATATTCTCAAGCCGAGAATGAACCATGTGCCGATCAAAAAGGCGAGCCACAGCTCGTAGGGTGCGGGCTCCGCGATAACAAAGCCCGACAGGAATACGCCCACAGCAACGCTCGCCGTACCGACCAGCCGCAATGCGGCAAGCTGCGGCTGCGCGACGCGGGGTGATGGCAGATCGATCGCGCTCAATATGCATTTTCCGTATTGAGCAGACGGAATGGCGTCAGGAACAGGATTTTCAGATCGAACAGCAGTGACCAGTTCTCGATATAATAGAGATCGTAGGCCGTACGGAACTTGATCTTGTCGTCGCTGTCGATCTCGCCACGCCAGCCGTTGATCTGCGCCCAGCCGGTCACGCCAGGCTTTACGCGATGGCGCGCGAAGTAACCTTCGACCACGTCGGCATAGGTGCGGTTATGGCTGGCGGCAAGCACGGCATGCGGCCGCGGGCCGACGAGCGAGAGGCTTCCGAGCAGCACGTTGAAGAGCTGCGGCAACTCGTCGATCGACGTCTTGCGGATGAAGCGGCCGACGGGGGTCACGCGCGGGTCGTTCTTGGTCACGGCATTGCGAGCCGACGGATCGCTCATATGCGTGTACATCGAGCGAAACTTGAACACGTTGATGATCTCGTTGTTGAACCCGTGGCGCTTCTGCATGAAGAACACCGGTCCCCTCGAGGTCGCCTTCACGGCAATTGCAGCCCCCAGCATGATCGGCCAGACAAGGGCAAGCGCGACCACGCTGAAGAAGATGTCGAAGATGCGCTTGGCAACGCCATCCCAGTCCCGGATCGGCTTGTTGAAGATGTCGAGCATCGGCACGGCGCCGACATGCGAATAGGCGCGGGGGCGGAAGCGCAGCTTGTTGGCATGCGCCGCCAGTCTGATGTCGACGGGCAGTACCCAAAGCATTTTCAGCAATTGCAGAATGCGGTCTTCGGCGCTGATTGGCAACGCGATGATTAGCATGTCGATGCGCACGAGCCGCGCAAACTCGACCAATTCCGCCACCGTGCCGAGTTTCGGATAGCCGGCCACCATGATGGGAGAACGCTTTTCGCCACGATCGTCGAAGATGCCGCAGATACGGATATCGTTGTCTGGCTGATGTTCGAGGGCGCGAATGAGTTCCTTGGCCGGTTCGCCGCCGCCGACTATGACGGCGCGCCGCTCCATGACGCCGTTGCGGGCCCAGTGGCGAATGCCATAGGCGAAGAGCAGGCGTGCCACGAGAAGGAAGCCTGCGCCGGCTGCGAACCACAGACCGAGGAGGGGGAGAGAATAGATATTATTGATATCGAACGGGAGCAGGGCGATGACCATGACCGCGAAGGCTGCCGCCCAAGCTCCGAGAATCCTGTGCAGGTAATGGTGAGGCGAGCGCAGAACCGGGATCTGATAGGCGTCTGCAATCTGCAGGAAGGCAATGGCGAGGCCGCAGAGCGCGAGCGTCACCACACTCTTCGAGAGGAAGGGATGATTGTCCGATGTGCCGAAAAGGAGAATTGCAAGCCCGAATGCGAGCAGCGATAGAAATTCGAACAACCGGTATTGTCCGACGATGATGGACGGAGACTGGTTGGTTTCGCGAAATTGCTCGGCGATCTGCCGCGCATAGATATTCATTCCGCCGGGACGATCGCCCGGCGTCTCGCCGGCACCGCGCGTGCGGATTTCCGAAACCTGCTTGCGAAGATTGTCCAAGCTGAGCTGCTCGGACTTTTCGGTAGTGTTCATGACAGCTTATCCGATCGTTATCGGACAAGGCCTACCAGATATCAGCTAAGAAACACTTACAACACTTGGCTGTATTCTAACCGTCGCTATCCAGGCCAAGTATATTTTGATACAGGTGCAAAGTATCCCGTGCCATGGCTGAGGCGGAAAAAATCGATCGGATCGTCCCGATATCGGGCATGTTGCGGGCGCCCCATAGCGGTTCTGTGATCGCTTCAGCCATGATGCGCGAGAGGTCGTCGGCATCTTCCGGTTTGGCGAGTGCGGGACTGTTATCGCCAAGCGCTTCCGCAACGCCGCCAACCCGCGAAGCAATCACGGCCTTCCCGGCGGCGAGTGCTTCCAGAACGATATAAGGCATGGCTTCCGCGCGCGAGGGAACCACGACATTCTGGGACACCGCAAAGGCTTCCTGCACGCGCATGGCCGGCAACATTCCAATCCGGTGACCAAGCCCCCGCTCGACCATCATCCGGTGATATTTGTCTCTGTCCGGCCCGTCGCCGATCATCAGAGCGGAAAGCGGCCTGCCGATCCGCCGTTCCGTTTTCGCAAAGGCGTCAACGAACAGATCGGGACCTTTGAGGTCCCGCAGCATGCCGATATAGACGAAGTGCACGGAGTCCGATCGCGTCGGTATGATGCGGAAATCTCTTTCGCTGATGCCGTTATAGATCATAACCGAGCGGGTGCGCGGTTTGCCGATCTTTGCTTCATAGGTGCGGCGTTCGAAATCGCAAATGAAGATCAGCCCATCGGTCAAAAATTCCAGCATCCGTTCCAGACTATGGACAAGTATTCCCTGGAGGGAGTGACGGGGAAAATGCAGGCTTCCGCCATGCGCGGTGTAAAGGCGGGCTACGCGATACCTGTTGACCCGCAGGACCGAGCCGAGAACGCGCGCAAGCAGGCCGCCCTTGGCGCCGTGCCCGTGCAGCACATCCGGCCGCAAACTCTTGATTTCCTTGTAGCTGCTCCAAAGTGTCGCAGCATCCGTGAGGGTAATTTGCCGCCGGATCGGCAGGCGAATGATGCCGAGAGCGAGGAAGGGTGCTATGTCGTCGAACAGGCGATCCTCATGCTCGCCGCCCGTCAAGCTGTCGCAAAGTATGCCGACCTCGTGCCCCGCCTTGCTCTGTTCCTCAGCCAGATCTCGGACATGGCGGAAGACCCCGCCGACCGGCGACCTAAAGCAATGAAGGATTCGAAGTGGCCGGGTCATGAGCGGTCGCGGTTAGAACAACCGCTCTCTGACATAGATGGTGTCGCCCGCCAGCACCGGATCGGAAATGCCGACCCGTCCAGTCATGACATGACCGTTGATCTTGCGGGTGACATCCGCGTTGGATTGGTTGGCCCGGCTGGTAAACCCGCCTGCGACCGCGATGGCATTCTGGATGGTCATACCCGGAACGTAGGAATATTGGCCCGGCTGGCCGACTTCACCCATGATGTAGACGGAGCGATAGCGGTCGATGTCGATGGTGACGTCGGGATCGCGAATATACCCCTGGCGAAGCTTCTGCGCGATCTGGCCGGAGAGCTGTTGCAAGGTCCGGCCGCGGGCAGCGACCTGGCCGATCAGCGGGAAGGCGATATAGCCGGCTTGGTCGACAGTATAGGTGTTGGTCAGGCCGGCTTGGTCGAACACGGTAACCCGCAGCCGGTCGCCGCTGTCAAGCGCATAGGGCTGGATCGTGGCTTCATTGAAGGCCTTTGGAGCCGGTTGATAGGTGTTGCAGCCGGTGAGCGCGGCGCTCACGGCAGCCATGCCGAGTGCAAGGACAATCTTTGGCTTTGCGAAGGGCATTTCGCGCTCATTAGAAAGGGAAGGACACTGTCGTCGTTATCGATCCGTTAGGGTTAACGGTCGGTAAAGAGCAAATGAAAATCCGGGAAAAAATTAGCGGCATCAAAAATAATGCCGACGAAATACTATTAACGCTTGGGTTACTATAGTCGTTTACGATTAATTCCGGCTTTCTATTACGGAGTTTTGCATATGTCCGGTGTCAACAGCACCCAGCAGGATGTGGACATCGATCTCGCTCAGCTCTTTCGCGCTGTGTGGCAGCGGCGGGTGCGTGTCATCGCCATCACGCTGGCCGGTGCGTGCGCGGCATTTGCGATTGCCAAGGTCATGGCGCCGGAATACCGCAGCGAAGCCCGCATCCTCATCGAGCAGCGTGCGCAGGCCTTCGCAACGACGACGTCTGGCAATGATGCCGGTGCCGGACCCCTACTGGACGAGCTGAACATTGCCAGCCAGGTGCAGATCCTACAGTCGGCAGATTTGGTGAAACAGGTCATTACCAATCTGAAGCTCTACGATCGTCCCGAATTCGCCGCAGGCAACAATAGCTCCGCGATCTCGGATATTCTGATCAAGCTGCATCTGAGACAACCGGCGGCAGATAAGGCACCGGAAGAGCGGATGCTGGACGCCTTCAACAGCCGCCTGCAGGTCTATCAGATCAACAGCTCGCGCGTGATCGGCATCAGCTTCACGTCCCGAAATCCGGATCTTGCCGCCAGCGTGCCGAATGCCATGGCCCAGGTCTATCTGTCGATGCAGAGCGGAGCCAAGCTCGATTCCAACAGCGAGGCAACGCGCTGGCTGGAGCCGGAGATCGCCAAACTGCGCGACAAGGTCAGCGAGGCCGAAAAGAAGGTTGCCGATTATCGTTCCGCCAACGGTCTTCTCCAGACCAGTCAGAACAGCAATTTCGCCACGCAGCAGCTCGCGGATATTTCGACGCAGCTGGCACAGGTGCGTGGCGATAAGGCCAATGCCGAGGCGCGAGCGCAAGCGGTGCGCAGCGCGCTGTCCAGCGGCCGCTCCACCGACACGCTTGCCGATGTCGCGGGATCGCAGACAATTCAGCGGCTGAAGGCGACCCAGTCGAACCTGGAGTCGCAGATCTCCGATCTCTCCACGACGCTGATGGATGGACATCCACGGCTGAAGAGCCTGCGGGCGCAGCTCGCCGATATCCGTCAGCAGATCGAGCGCGAGACGCAGAGGATTCTGGCAAGCATCGAGAATGAAGCGAAGGTGGCGCAACTGCGCGAGCAGCAGCTCCTCGCCCAATCCAACACGCTGAAAGCCGACAGCGCCCGGGCAGGGGAGGACGAAGTCGGCCTTAACGCCCTGGAACGTGAAGCCACGGCCGAGCGGCAATTGCTCGAGACCTATCTCGCCCGTTATCGCGAGGCGGCCTCTCGCGTCGACAAGAATTCCAGCCCTGCCGACGCGCGCATCGTTTCCACGGCGGTTGAGCCGGTCGATCCCTCCTTCCCGAAGGTCGGCCCGATCGTCGTCGTCGCAACTCTTGCCACCTTTCTCCTGACGGCCATCGTCATCATGCTTTCGGAGCTGTTCAGCGGCCGCGCATTGCGACCTGTCGGTTCTGCCCGCAAAGAAGATGCCGCCATGCTGGAGATAGCGAAGCGTGCTCAAACCGTCCCCGCGCCGGCTCCGGTTCGGCCAGTCACGCGAGCAAGCAGTGTCGAGGCGCCCACAAGCATGCTCTCGGTCCCAGCAGAAGAGATCCCGGTTCAGGTTGCGAACACCGCAGTCGCTCCGGAGGCGGCAATTGCCTTGGGTACCGCAATCGCTCCGGATCACGAGCCGAAGCAGGCTGTCCAGGCCGCGGATGAAGAGGAAGATTTCTCCATTCAATCCGTCGCCGACTATCTGATCGACAGCGGCTCTCGACTTGCTATCGCAATATCTCCGACCGGTGACAATGGTTCGACAGCGACCGTGATGCTGGCGCGGACCATCGCCGATGCGGGTTGCCGCATCGTGCTGGTCGACATGACCGGCACAGGATGCCCCTCGAAGCTGATGGCCGAGCACGACGAACTTCCCGGTGTAACCGATCTGCTATGCAGCGAAGCGGCCTTTGGCGATACGATCCATCCGGATCGCCTGTCGGACGCCCATATCGTGCCCCAGGGCATGAGCGATCTTGCGCGCGCCATGCGGGGTGCCGACCGCCTGTCACTGATCCTCGATGCCCTGAACTCGGCCTATGACATCGTTCTGGTGGAGTGCGGGGCGGCCGAGGTCTCCGGCGTCGCGCGGCTGACGCGCAGCAAGGAGACGGAAATCGTCCTCTCTATGCCGGAGCCGGATGAAAGCCAGTTCATCGCAGCCATGACGGAATTCCAAAAGGCCGGCTACGAACACATCATCCTGATGTCCGGCTGGCGCGAAGAGCATGATCCGGATACGCGCCGGGACGCCGCCTGATCAATCTGCGTCGCCGCCATCATCCGCTGGCGCGCCAGCTGCATGTCTCGCCCGCAGCCGCTGGATAAGGGAATAGAGCTTTCTATTGGACTTGATCGCCACTTTCGTGCGCGTCATGCTCCGGCTCGCCATTGCCGTGAGGCGTCCCACGCCTGAAATCGGCAGGAAAAGATCATGCTGCACAGTTTCCATTGGGCACCAGGAGCGCTTGTAGGTCTGGTTGCCGATGCCGAAATCGAAGAGTGCGACGCCCTCGCGATGCAGTCGCTCGATCATCAACCAGAATAGCAATTCGCCGGGGCTTGCGTCAGCAACCACAGCCTCGTCGATGGAAGCAAACTGGCAGATGACGTGGTCTCCCTTGCGGGAGAGGGCGGCGACGGCTGGAATATGGCCCTCGTGCTCGCCTTTCAGCCGGAGCGCATGCATCTGAAGTGTCGCGCCGATGCCATCGTCGTTGCGTCGGTATAACATGGCGTGCAGCGCAGCCTTGATCCGGGCATCCTTGAACGCGTCAGGCAAGCCGGCATCCTTGAAGCGGGTCGCCTTCTGTCGGAAGAAAAGATCGAGAAAGGCATCTTGCTGGTCGGGACCGGCAATCAGATATTCGTAACCGCCCTTGGCGTCGAGAATCCGGCTCTGATGCTTGAACTTCTTGCGCCGGCGCTTGGCGTTCACCTGCTTCAGGCTTGCTTCGAAACTGCCGAGGAAGGGCAGCTGAAAAGCTCGGTTCTGGTTTTCGATCGTCGTCAGCGAGGCGAGGGGGCTTGGGCGCGCCCGCCATTCTAGCGGGATATTGCGCAGGATAGCGACGTCCACCTTACCCTCCAGAGCCGCGGATATGGCGTTCACTTGAACGGGGGTCAGTGGACCGTTCATCAGGAACTTAGCCGAAAACAGGCCGGTATTGATATTGTTGTGGTGGCCTCCGATGAACTCGGCTCGTCTTATCCCGTGACTGCGGATAATCTCGAGCGGCAGGATGAAGGCGACGTGATTTCGGATGGAACCCCTGACGATGGCGAGAGGGCGTTTGAGGTTCTCCGCCCATGCTGCACACCAGTCATAGCTCTGATGCAGCGAGTTGAGGTCGTCCTGTTCCAGCGCGCGCCATTCGGCTTCAAGCGGTGCCATACTGTCGAAGATGTCGACCTGCAGATGAACGGTGGGCGCAGGCTCCATCTCGATCGACGCAATCTGCTCACCGGCAGCGGCGGCGATGCTGGCGATATCTCGCGTCTGGGTCTGCATCCGATCTTCTCCGCTCCGGCGGTATTCGGACGCAGTCTGGCGGCCAACGGCTTATTTTTGGCTTAATATGGGATATTCGCGCGGGATAAGGCACGGATCAAGGTTAGCCTAATGTAAATCGCGTCGAGGCGAGCGCTATTGCGGGCGTGGCCCAGCCATCCACTTGATGATGCCCATTGCCGGCAGCACCCAGATGATGCCGCTGAGAAAGAAATACAGGAAATGTACCCAGCCGGGTTGATCTGCAAGCGTTCGCACTGCAACGATCATGGCGACGATCGCATAGATTGCAACCAGCAGCACGAGCAGGATCATGCCAATGAATTTGCGCAGGCGAAGGGGCACGGGGTTTTCTCCTCATTATGACAGCATGCCGCGACGGCATGCCGCAAACTCCCGGGACTTGTTTTGCACGCCCCTATCGGGCAAATCAACAGCCTGATCGAAGGGAGAAGCCATGGCTGCCACTAATTTCACGACCGAACAGGCAATTTTGAAGGAAGTGGCCCGTCAGGACCGCAATCGCCGCGCCATCCGCATCTGGCTCGCCTGCGTGCTTCTGGTTCTCTTCGCTCTCGTGCTGGTGGGTGGTGCGACGCGCCTCACCAATTCCGGCCTGTCGATCACGCAATGGCAGCCGATCCACGGTGTCATCCCGCCGCTGAATGCGCAGGAATGGCAGGAGGAATTCGATCTCTACAAGCGCATCCCGCAATTCCAGATCCTGAACAAGGATATGACGGTCGAGGAGTTCAAGAGCATCTTTTGGTGGGAGTGGGCGCATCGTTTACTTGCTCGCACCATCGGCGTCATTTTCGGCCTGCCGCTGCTGTTCTTCGTCCTGACCGGCCGCGTCGAGCGCAAACTCTGGCTGCCGCTTGCCGGCATTTTCGTGCTGGGCGGCCTTCAAGGTGCGATTGGCTGGTGGATGGTCTCCTCGGGGCTGGAAGCACGCACCGACGTCAGCCAGTACCGGCTTGCTACCCATCTCGTCACCGCCTGTCTGATCTTTGCCGCCTGCATGTGGTTCATGCGCGCCCTGTCGCCGCATTCGAACGAGCCGCCGCCAACTCGCCATTCGGCAAAGCTCGCCGGTTTGATCGCCTTCATGGCCTTGTTTCAGATCTATCTTGGCGCGCTCGTCGCCGGTCTCGATGCAGGCCTCAGCTACAATACCTGGCCGCTGATGGATGGAGCCGTCGTGCCCAGCGATCTCTTCATACAGTCACCGGGCTGGATCAATTTCTTCGAGAACCCGAAGATGGTCCAGTTCGTTCACCGTCTCGGTGCCTATGCGCTCTTCGTGGTGGTCGCCATCAATATGATCATCTCGCTGCGCGCCGCGGCGCAAACGACGCATGCGCGCCGGTCCGTCGTTCTCTTCGTGCTTGTGCTAATCCAGGCGATCCTCGGCATTTCAACGCTGCTGCTGCATGTGCCGCTGCATTTGGCCCTGGCGCATCAGGCCGGCGCCCTGATCGTCTTCGGCTTTGCGATTGCCAACTGGCGCGGTTTCTATGGTGAACTGCCGCGCCAGACCTCGATCGTCGTGAGAGATTGAGGCGCTTTGCGCCTCAAATCCTTTTAGCGTGCGGAAGCGACACTTGCTGCCGAAGACATCCGCGAGACGACTTTCAGCCGCTTGATTTCGCCACGCCGGAAGGCGGCGAGGAAGCGATTGTAATCCTTGAAGACCACGCAGCCGTTCGATTCGGCACGGCCGCCTCTGAGCATGTATGTGTGAGCCAGCAGGCCGTCGCGGCCGTAGACGCGAGCGCCGCCTGAGGGTGTCAGGCGCAGTGCCTGCACGCCGTGAAACAGGCTTTCCCGGTAGGTCAGGTTATAAGTTTCCGGCGGCGTCGGGCCGGTGTTTTTGCGATCGACATAGCGAGGATTGTCACGCATGTGGCCGAGGCCGGAATGGGCTTCGAGGCGCTCGCCGCTCGGCAGGTAAACTGTCTTCGCCTCGATATCGTAGATCGCCGTGCCTGGTCCGGGGCTGATGGCGGCAAACGGGTTGATGAAGGGCTTCGTCTTGCGAACCGAGCTGTCATCCGGATCGGCATAGGCCATCATGCGCGATGGCGGCTGTGTGGACGTTTCGCTTCCCGTTGCCCTGGCGATGGCGCTTGTGGCGCTGGCGCGTTGCACGGGCGTTTCGCGGGCAGGGCGCGTCATGGGAATGACGTTCAGCACGGCTTCCGCCACCGCAATGTCGGCGTCTTTCGCAGGCACCGGCTTTGCTTCCGCTATGGCGGGCAGGCTGACCTCAGGAGCGGCGGAAGCAACCGCCGCCGGCTCCTCCGTGGTTTTCAGCGGGCCTGCGGCCGGCATCAGGGCGGCTGCATATTTTGCCTGACTCAGCGATTGCACTGCGGTTGCGAAATTGATCGCGATCACCTTGCGCAGATGGTCAATCGTCTCAGGCGAAGCCGCGGCTACTTCGAGACGGCCGCTCTTGATGCTTGCGGCCGCAATCTGAGCCTGCTTCATATCCGACGTCTGCTGTGCGAGTGCGTATGCGAGTTGCGCACGAACCGCATCCGTCCTGCCAGCTTTCGTTTGAACCTCTGCAGCCGCGACGTTGCCGAAGCGGCTTTGCCCATGCAGCGAAGTGGTTTGGCTCGCGTAGCGGGCAGGGTGGGCCACGTGGCTTTGCGGAACGATGAAGGCCGATGCTCGCGGCGCGAGGAAGCTGTCGGTCGATGTCGCCGCGCCGGGAAGCGACAGCACCATCGATTGCGTCGTCATCAGCGTCGCAGTGACCCAGGCGAACGCCGCGACTGCGACGCCGGTGGCCAGGGTGCCGGGGCGGATGCTGAGGGATTTTTTCGATCGCGAGGCGTAGCCGGAGCGCGAATTGAAGTTACCGAACGTTTCGGTCACGAACGCCATGATACTCGTTATCCAAACTACACAGACACTGAACCGGCTCAAGAACGCACACGTGCCCTAACGCGAAAATCGCGTTCGGTCGCCAACTTGCCGGCTGTCTGGAAGCATGCCGAATTATGGTAACCAATTCCTTTACGATGGCTCATTCTTGGATATTCATTGAAAAAAGGGATAGTTTTTACGTCCCGCCTATTCGGGCAAGCAAAGCCGTTAAAGAGCAAATCCGGCCGACAATTGGTCGCAAGCCCAACGGTTGTTCACTTTTCCGTGTAGGTTCCGCTAATTTAGGGCAACGGCAAAAATAAGGCCGAGTACGGCAGCGGAGCCTAAATTGCGCAAAACTGCTTTTGACGTGAAAAGGCCCGGCCTGAATAAACATGCCGGACCTTTCGAATTTCAATCCGCATTGGACTGAGCTACGCGCTCAGCATCAGATCCATGTTCTGTACGGCTGCACCCGATGCGCCCTTGCCGAGATTGTCGAGCAGGGCAACGAGATTGACCTGCGCTCCGCCCGGCGTGCCGAAGACGAAGAGCTTCATCGTGTCCTTGCCGGCGAGCTCGACGGCGTTGATGCGGGGCAGGGCGCGGCTCTCATCGAGCGAAACGACCTGAACGATATCCTGACCGGCGTAATGCTCGACGAGTGCGGCATGAATGCTTTCCAGCGTTGCGCCTTCCGCAAGATCGCCGAGATGCAGCGGCACCTGCACGATCATGCCCTGGGGGAAGCGGCCGACGGAGGGCGAGAAGATCGGCGCGCGCTCTAGCAGGCCGTGGGTCGTCATCTCGGGCACATGCTTGTGGGTCAGCGGCAGGCCGTAGAGGAAATGCGGCGCGGTGATCGCATCCGGATGATCGGAATTTTCCATCTGGGCGATCATCTGCTTGCCTCCGCCGGTGTAGCCGGACACTGCATTCACTGTCACGGGATAGTCCGTCGGAAGGATGCCGGCGGCGCGTAGCGGCCGGATGACGCCGATCGCACCCGTCGGATAGCAGCCGGGATTGGCGACGAAACGCGCCGCTTTGATCCTGTTGCCCTGGTTGCTGTCCATCTCGGCAAAGCCATAGGCCCAGTCTGGATGGATGCGGAAGGCCGTCGAGGTGTCGATGACGCGGACATTGTTGTTGCCCGCCACCATCTTCACCGCTTCCTTCGACGCATCGTCGGGCAGGCAGAGGATGGCAATATCGGCGCTATTCAGCATGTCCTCGCGCATGGCGGCATTGCGGCGTTCGGCTTCGGGAATGGACAGCAGCTCGACATCGCGGCGGTCGGCCATGCGCGTGCGGATCTGCAAGCCCGTGGTTCCGTGTTCGCCATCGATGAAGATCTTCGGTGCCATCTTATTCCTGCTCTTTCAATAGGTTGAGAGTGTTTCCGGACTCAGTTTGCCATGCAGTTGATTCAATTTCATAACAGCCGCTGCGGAAGCGGGAGGACGGTTTTCGAAAACCGGCCCGCCTATCCCAAAATCATGTCTCAGCGACCGCTCGCACGTCGTTCGGCGTGGAGACCGAGCATATACATCGCCACGGTCGCTCCCGCAATGGCGGTGATGTCGGCGTGGTCGTAGGCAGGGGAGACTTCGACGACGTCGGCGCCCCGGATATCCAGCCGATGCAGCCGCTGCAGCACCGACAGGATCTTGGCGCTGGAAGGGCCTCCGGCGACCGGCGTTCCCGTGCCCGGAGCAAAGGCCGGATCGAGGCAATCTATATCGAAGGTCAGATAAGTCGGCGCGCCCTTGGTATGCGAGATGATCGTCGAAGCGATGTCGCCGGCGCTCATGTCCTCGACCTGTTGGCCATAGAGGATCTGGATACCAAAATCGTGAGGCGCATGCGTGCGGATGCCGATCTGGATGGAGCGGTCGGGATCGATCAGCCCGTCGCGTACGGCGCGTGCGACGAAGGATCCGTGGTCGATACGCCTGCCGTCGTCGTACCAGGTATCCTGATGAGCATCGAACTGCACCAGTGCAAGCGGCCCGTGCTTGGAGGCATGCGCCTTCAACAGCGGCCATGTGACGAAATGATCGCCGCCGAGCGTCAGCAGGAAGGCACCGCTGTCAAGGATCGTCGCCGCCTGTCTTTCGATTGCAGCGGGCGTATCCTGATGATTGCCGTAATCGAGCAGACAGTCGCCATAATCGATGACGGCCATGTCGGCGAAGAGATCGCGGTTGAATGGATATTGCGGATCGTTGTCGAAGATCGCGGAGGCACGCCTGATCGCCTGCGGCCCGAAGCGCGTTCCCGGCCGGTTCGAGGTGGCGGCATCGAAGGGGATGCCCCAGACCGCAGCATCGATGCCTTCGAGCGATTTGGTGAACCGGCGGCGCATGAAGGAGAGCGCGCCGGCAAAGGTCGGATCGCTGGCAGCCGAGGTCAGACTTGCCGCGGTGAAGGCATGGTCAATCGACGTGCTCGGCAAGGGCCTCTCCTTTATTTGCGTGAAAGTCGTAGGCCCGTTCTATCCTGCCTATGCGTACCTTGTATTCTTCGTACCAGCGCTCGCGGCCGAGTTTCTGCGCGGCCAGATGCGACACGACATTCTTCCACGCGAGGATGCTTTCCTCGTCACGCCAGAAGGAGTTGGTGATGCCGAAGCCGCCAGGCTCCCTGACGCTCTCAATGCCAAGAAAGCCGTCCTGTGCCCTTGCCAGTTCTTCCATGCGGTCGCCCATAGAACCATAGCCGTTGTCGCCTTCGGTGCGGAGCGACGCGAATGTGACAATATAATAGGGCGGCTCGGGAGTGGCCGCGAAACGCGATGAAGTACTCTTGCTCATGGTGTTTCTCCGGAGAGCGGTCAAATCTCGAAATTCGGGCTGGAATCGTAAACTAAGATCCGACGACTATTTGCCCGATCGAGCGGTGCATTGATACGCCTTTTTCACGCAGGCGATCTGCGGCGTCGAGCAATTGGCCTGCCCATCGGTCACGACACAATAGGAGCAGCTGTCGTTGAACTCGCGACAGTCCGCGTTTGCCTGGAGAAAATCCTTCATGCTTTGCATCTCCGCGGCCTTGTCGGCTGGGGGAATTGGCTGGGCGTCGTCGCACAGAGCCGATGATGCCATGCCGATCAGGAATGGAAGCGAAAAGATGAGGCTGCGCATTAAACTCCCCCGATGCTTGCAAGAGGACTTTGCCATAAAAAGCATTCCCTGCCTCGGCAAATCTGCATCATTTCAATGCTGCAAAGAAAAAGGCCGGGGAAACCCCGGCCTTTCCAATAATCCGATCTCGGATAAGCGATTAACGCTTGGAGAACTGGAAGGAACGACGTGCCTTTGCGCGGCCGTACTTCTTACGTTCGACGACGCGGCTGTCGCGGGTCAGGAAGCCACCCTTCTTCAGCACCGAGCGCAGGCCCGGTTCGAAGTAGGTGATCGCCTTGGACAGGCCATGACGAACGGCACCGGCCTGGCCGGAGAGGCCGCCGCCGGCAACGGTTGCGATGATGTCGAACTGGCCGTCACGGGCAGCAGCGACGATCGGCTGACGCAGGATCATCTGCAGAACCGGACGGGCGAAATAAGCCGTGTAGTCCTTGCCGTTGACGATGATCTTGCCGGAGCCGGCCTTGACCCAAACGCGGGCGACGGCGTCCTTGCGCTTGCCGGTCGCGTAGGAGCGGCCGAGCGAGTCAACCTTGCGGACGTGAACCGGAGCAGCAGCTGCTTCCGAAGTCGTGCCGAGGTCCTTCAGGGAGGAGAGGTCAGCCATTATCAGGCGCTCCTTACGTTCTTCTTGTTCAGCTTGGCGACGTCGAGGACGACCGGCTGCTGAGCTTCGTGGGGATGGTTGGAGCCGGCGTAGACGCGCAGGTTCTTCATCTGGCGACGGCCGAGCGGGCCGCGGGGAACCATGCGCTCGACGGCCTTCTCAACGACGCGCTCCGGGAAGCGACCTTCGATGATCTGGCGAGCCGTACGCTCCTTGATGCCGCCGGCATAACCGGTGTGCCAGTAGTAAACCTTGTCTTCGTACTTCTTGCCGGTGAAGACGACCTTGTCGGCATTGATAACGATGACGTTGTCGCCGTCGTCGACGTGTGGCGTGAAGGTAGCCTTATGCTTGCCGCGCAGACGCATTGCGATGATAGAAGCGAGACGGCCAACGACAAGCCCTTCGGCGTCGATGAGAACCCACTTCTTCTCCACCTCTGCAGGCTTCTGGGAGAAGGTTGCCATGTTGCATACTCTCTTTTAGGACCCTTGGCCCGAAGGCGTCTGGGCGTTTCTTGTTGCTTGATTTGGCTCGCATGGAGGCGCGCCAAAAAGAAAGCAGCCCGGAAAGGCTGCGATCTGAGGCGGCTTATAGATCGATTAAGAGCCAGGGTCAATATCGCCTGACTGGCGGGCTGTAAAAATTATAAAGCAAAATCAATATGTTGCTTGTGTGGTAAAATAAAACCACATAATTTATGGTCAGCCCAGCCGTAAAACCAGCACTCCGCCAGCAATAATGGCGCCGGCAATATAGCGCCAGATGCTGGAGCGTTCCTTCAAAATGACGACGGATATCACCAAAGCGAAGAGGATCGAAGTCTCGCGCAAGGCGGCGACCATGGCGACCGGCGCCTTGGTCATCGCCCACAACGCCAACCCGTAGGATGCGATCGAGCCGCCTCCGCCAATAAGCCCGCGCCACCAATTATAGCGGACATGGGCGGCGACGGCATTGAGGCCGCGTTGCGATATTGCCCAGGCGAATAGGAGGATGGGCGGCAAGAGCGCCATCCATAGGGTATAGGATACCGAATTGCCCGACGCCCGCGCACCGATGCCGTCGACATAGGTGTAGGTCGCGATAACAACGGCATTGGCAAGGGCCAGGACGATCGCCCGACGGCTGCCCTTTCGGGCCTCGAAGGCAAGCGTCAATATGCCGGCGCAGATGGTCATGGTTCCGATCAATGCGCCGCCCGAAAGAGTTTCTTTCAGGATGAAACTGCTTGTCGAGGCGATGATGAGAGGTGCTACACCGCGCATCAGCGGATAGACAAGCCCGATGTCGCCGGCACGATAGGCTGCCGCCACAAGCTGGAAATAGGCAAATTGCAGGATGGCCGAAGCCCCGATGAAAGGCCAGGCGGCGGAGGCCGGCAAAGGCAGAAATGGCAACAGAGGAAGGGCCGCAGCCGCGCCGCCTGCCGAGACCAGTGCCGCATCGAGCGATTTATCGGTTCCCGCCTTGATGATCGCGTTCCACGTCGCATGCAGCAGGGCGCCGAAGAGGACGAGCGCGATAACGTCGAGAGACACGGAAAACCTCGCGATTTGGCAGGTGCATGGCAGCGCTTGGCATTTTGTGGGAATGCGGCCCCCATATGATCCGCAATACATCGAAAAGCAACGAAATATCGGCAACTTTGAAGGCTTGTTCCACCTGTGGTGATCGATAGCCGGCATCGAGAGTCGCGTTCTCGTTGCGTTCTTTATTGTTCGCGTTGGTATTATAAATAACTAATTTACTAGAGTATGAAGCGCGAACAAATATCGCATGTCCTGTGAACGCGGGAGTAGCATTAGACACTTCTTACTTAAAAACGACAGAGCGCGCCGGACGGTCGCACCGCTACTTATCGTCAGGAACAATGGGGGTTCGCCATAAACTTGTTTTTTGTTGCCGGCGCAACCGTAAGCGCCGCATGAGGAAGGGTGGATAATTCTACAGCAGTTGAAAAATATTACAGTTAACAGCTGCTGCCGCCAATCAGAGGCGATAAAAATCGTCTATATCCAAGTATAGGATCGAGAAACGGACAATTTTCTACATATCTCATTGCGAGAGTTCGACAATTATTCTGTGGAGAACTTATGAAGTAGGTGGATGTTCCATGTTCGCAATCGGTTCTCATGTGAATTCATTATTCATGCGTATTTTCTAAATTACATGTGAATAAATAGAGAACAAAGATTGCATTTCATGAGAACGCAACTTTCCGGGCGCACAAAAGTGACTAAAAGCGCTTTGAAGAATGACCTCCGGACAGCCTCGCGGAAAATACAAGGATGCCAATAGTGCCGAAGGTGCACAGTGCCGATTGCGATCATAGATTGTGATCGGTGGTCATCGCGACGAGCGCATGAATCGTCCACCACATCCCGTTCGGGCGTACTTCGATCAGCGCCGGAAAATCAAATCGTCGTCATCCAGATCGGTCGTCGGCCGGCATATATAAACCGGGCACGAGGCTCGATCTTTGGTGGGCAGATAGTCCTGGTAGGCATAAAAGCCCTGGTCGCACGCTCCGCTGTCGGCGACATAGCGATCATAGAGCGTCATTTTCTGCGTTCTCTTTGCAGGATAGCGCATAATGACCGCCCGCTCCCGGTTGATGACAGCCCTCGCTTCGGCGCAGGTCATGGACATGGAATTGTAGCGCGAGATAGCCAGGGCCGGCGTTGCGACCGATGTAATGAGCAGGCCGAGCAGGATGATTTTTTTCATCTGAGTAATCCTCCCTGAAGTTGCTATAATATACTATACACGGAGACCGCCATCGCGGTTTCCGTATTTATGGCAAAACGCAAGTGTGATCGGAGCGGGAGGCTTCGTGATGAACCACGACAGTTATGACGATTCCTATATAGCCGATATCCTCTTGTCCGTGAGGACCATCGCGCTCGTCGGCGCTTCGCCCAATCCCGCGCGCCCGAGCAACGGCGTGATGGCCTATCTTTTGAACAGGGGCTATCGCGTCATCCCCGTCAATCCTGGGCAGTCCGGCAAGGAAATTCTGGGGCAGTGGGTCTATGCGCGTCTGGCCGATATCCCCGAGCCCGTGGATATGGTCGATGTTTTTCGGGCGCCCGAATATCTCCGATCGGTGGTCGAGGAGACGATCATGATCGAGCCGCGGCCGCCGGTCATCTGGGGGCAGCTCGGCGTGCGTGACGACGCCGCCGCGGCGCGAGCGGAGGCGGCGGGTGTAAGGGTCGTGATGGATCGTTGCCCGGCCATCGAATATCCGCGCCTGGTCGCCTGATCGAGATCACAGCGGATCGACGGCATCCGGCCGTTTATCGCGCGATCTCACCGAAAGATGGCAAGTTTTTTCCGCGAGCCGAAAAGCACGGCAAAGTTCGCGGTTAACTTTCATACGCCAGGCGTTATGCTTTTCCCGTTGCGAACAAAATCCGGCGGGAGGAAAGATATGCCAGCAAACAACCCAGGTTTCGACACGCTTGCAATCCATGCCGGCGCGCAGCCGGATCCGGCGACAGGCGCGCGCGCGACGCCGATCTACCAGACGACATCCTTCGTTTTTCAGGATGCGGATCATGCAGCCGCTCTCTTCGGATTGCAGCAGTTCGGCAATATCTATACCCGCATCATGAACCCGACCCAGGCCGTGCTGGAAGAGCGGGTAGCTGCCCTCGAAGGTGGCACTGCGGCTCTGGCCGTCGCCTCCGGTCATGCAGCGCAGCTCCTCATCTTCCATGCCATCATGCAGCCGGGCGACAATTTCGTCGCGGCCAAACGGCTTTATGGTGGTTCGGTCAATCAGTTCGGGCAATCCTTCAAGAATTTCGACTGGCGGGTCCGCTGGGCTGATTCCGCCGATCCGGCGACCTTCGAAGCGCAGATCGACAGCCGTACGCGCGCTATCTTCATCGAAAGCCTTGCCAATCCGGGCGGCACCTTTGTCGATGTCGCCGCGATCGCGGCCGTCGCGCACGAGCATGGCCTGCCGCTGATCGTCGACAATACTCTCGCAAGCCCCTATCTCATCCGGCCGCTGGAGCATGGCGCCGATATCGTCGTGCATTCCCTAACGAAGTTCCTCGGTGGCCATGGCAATTCCATGGGTGGCATTATCGTCGATGGGGGCACTTTCGACTGGTCCGCCTCGGGCAATTATCCCATGCTGTCTTCACCGCGTCCGGAATATAACGGCATCGTGCTGCATGCGACCTTCGGCAATTTCGCTTTCGCCATTGCCTGCCGCGTGCTGGGCCTGCGGGATCTCGGACCGGCCATCTCGCCATTCAATGCCTTTCTGATCCTGACGGGCATCGAGACGCTGCCGCTGCGCATGCAGCGCCATTCCGACAATGCGGCTGCCGTTGCACGTTGGCTGAAGGGGCAGGAAAAGGTGGCATGGGTCAATTATGCCGGCCTTGAGGACGATCCCAACCACGCGCTGCAGCAGCGCTACTCGCCGAAGGGCGCCGGCTCCGTCTTCACCTTTGGTCTGAAGGGGGGATATGAAGCCGGCAAGGGGCTGGTCGAAGGCCTGCAGTTATTCTCGCATCTTGCCAATATCGGCGACACGCGCTCGCTCGTCATCCATCCCGCTTCGACCACGCACAAGCAGCTGAGCGACGAACAGAAGGTCGCAGCCGGCGCCGGCCCCGATGTGGTGCGCCTCTCCATCGGTATCGAGGACGTCAAGGATATCATCGCCGATCTGGAGCAGGCGCTGGCGAAAGTCTGATGTGGTTCCTCACATACCTTTGACAACTTTTTATCAGGTTGCATTGAATCGACCGCCAAAAAAACCTGAAAACAGGACGCTCGCAGATATGGCCTCGGCAATTCTTACGGGCCTCTGCAAATTTGACCCTATAGGATGCCGGTTACGAAGCGATCCAGCCGGGTTTCAGGACGATAGAGCGTCTTGACCAGGATCGCCGCGAAAACGGCGGTAAGCACCCCGCCCATGACGTCACTCATATAATGCGTGCCGACGTAGACACGGGAGAAGGATACGAGGATCGCGCCGAGTAGGAAGAAGAGGCTCCGCCCTGGCATGCGTTGAAGCGTAAATGCGGCAACGATTGCGAAGGCGGCCGTCGCGTGGTCAGAGGGAAAAGACGGGTCATTGCTGCGATCTACAAGTAGCTTGGTGACCCCGGCATCATACGGGCGAACGCGGCTGACAAAAAGCAGGATGACCTGGTTGATACCGAGACCGACGACGAAGGTCAGGCCCGCAGCAACGAGTGCGTGTCGGGTTTCCGGTCGACGTTCTCTGGCCCACCATTGGATAGCGACAAGAGCGATCAACAAGGGAACGCCGTATGCCGAGATTAGGATCATCAGGCGGTCGACCGTCGGGTTTCCGGCCATGCCATTGATCCACCCTGTTATAACGGCATCTAGTTCATACATGCTGTCTCCTTCTGGACCGCGATTACGATTTCGGCCCGCTTGAGATGGTCGAGCCAGATTAACGAAGCGCACTAGGGCATTGTTTTCTGACGTTTCCCTGAAAGGTGGGGCCTTGATATCGGGCGGCAGGTCAGGATGATGTGCGTTTCGGGTTCGCATGTCCTTGAGCTCGCGGAGAGCCACACGGGGCAATCAATAGGAGGCATTCGTGACGACCTATCTGGCAGTGGACATCGGCGGCGTCGAACCGGAAACGGGCGCGCCCGCAGCCGATCGCCTCATTTCGGGAGCCCCGACATTCCGAACCTGGAGCCTGGATGAGGCTGATGGCGGCCTCTATGCCGGTATCTGGGAAGCAACCCCAGGCAAATGGAGGATCGCCTATGACGAATGGGAATATTTCCATATCCTCTCCGGCTATTCAATTGTGACGAGTGAGAATGGCGAGACCTTCCATCTGCGCGCAGGCGACCGCCTTATCTTGAGGCCGGGCTTCAAGGGGACCTGGGAAGTTATTGAAACGACTCGCAAGGATTACGTGATCCGTCTCTGACGATGCTCTTGAATCAGAACATGAAGTTCACGTTCATGCGCCCGTTGGCGCAGCTCGTTTGACACCGTTCCGCAATGGCGGCGATGATTGCCGCAGGTTGTGTCACTACCGCTTCATTAAACTGTCATCAAACTGAAACAATGCGTCTTTAGAGCCAAGTCTGTCGCCGGGAGACTTCAGGCGGGGAGGTTCGTTTACCATGGGCAACCTCACGCCGATCTTCTGCTCGCCATCCTTTCATTCACTTGAGGAAGTGAGTCTACTATGCTTAACCTGAAACTCCGTTCGCTTTGCCTGACTGCAGGCCTCATCGCGGCTATGTCCGCTTCGGCCTCCGCTGCCGACATCACGGGCGCTGGCTCGAGCTTCATTGCACCGGTTCTGTCCAAGTGGGCCGAAGGCTACAAGGCTGCGACGAACAACGTCGTCAACTACCAGTCGGTCGGTTCTGGCGCCGGCATCAAGCAGCTCCTCGACAAGACCATCGTATTCGGCGCTTCGGACAAGCCGATGAGCGACGCCGACCTCGAGAAGAACGGCATTGCCCAGTTCCCGATGATCTCCGGCGGTATCGTCGTTTCCTATAACGTCGAAGGCGTAAAGCCGGGCGAACTCGTTCTTGACGGCAAGACGCTGGCCGACATCTTCCTCGGCAAGATTGCCAAGTGGGACGATGCAGCCATCAAGGCTCTCAACCCGGACGTGAAGCTGCCGTCCACGGCGATCTCGGTCGTTTACCGCGCCGACAGCTCCGGCACGACCTTCAACTTCACCGACTACCTGGCGAAGGTTTCGCCGGAGTGGAAGGAAAAGGTTGGCTCGAACACGGCTGTTGAATGGCCGGTCGGCTTTGGCGCCAAGGGCTCGGAAGGCGTTTCCACCACCGTCAACCAGACGGCTGGCTCGATCTCTTACGTTGAATATTCCTACGTCGTCGCCAACCACATCGGTTTCGCGAAGATGAAGAATGCTGCCGGCAAGGTTATCGAGCCGAGCCTGGAAACCTTCAAGGCTGCCGCTTCCAACGCCGATTGGGCCAAGGCCAAGAACTTCAACCTGATCATCACCAATCAGCCGGGCGAAAAGAGCTGGCCGATTGCCGCTTCGACCTGGGTTCTGCTCTACAAGAAGCCGGCTGATGCTGCTAAGAACGAAGAAGCACTGAAGTTCTTCAAGTGGTCCTATGAGCATGGCCAGAAGGACGCGACCGCGCTGTCTTATCTTGCGGTTCCGGACAATGTTGTCGAGATCGTCGAGAAGTCTTGGAAGACGGACTTCGGCACGAAGTAATTTGTGCTAGGCGAAAAAGTTGCGGCGGACAGGGTATTTCCCTGTCCGCCTTTCGTGACAGGACAAGGGGAAATCGATGGCTGACGCGACTCAGATGGCTGGCTTCCAGGCTGTGAATACCTCCGCCGCGACCAGAAAATTCCGGATACAGGATCGGATTTTCTATTTGATGACGCTTGGCTCGGCTATTCTTGTCGTGCTTCTGCTGCTGGCAATCCTTGTGGTTCTTGTCATCGATGCCTTACCCACATTTCAGACCTTTGGGTTGTCGTTCCTTTGGGGCACCAAGTGGAGCGCGCCGGCCGATATTTATGGCGCCGTCCCTGCCGTGGTCGGCACACTCGTAAGTTCGTTCATCGCCATGTTGATTGCCGTTCCCCTGGGCATCGGCATCGCCATCTTCCTCACGGAACTTTGCCCCGGCAGCCTGCGCCGTCCGATCAGCACGGCCATCGAGCTTTTGGCGGGCGTTCCCTCCATTATCTATGGCATCGTCGGCCTGTTCATTCTCGTGCCGCTGATGCAAAACAATATCCTGCCTTTCCTGATGGCGACTGTCGGCCAGGTGCCGGTGATCGGCCTGCTGTTCCAGCCGCCGGCGCCGGGCGTCGGCCTGCTGACGGCAAGCCTCGTGCTGGCCGTCATGATCCTGCCGTTCATCACCGCGATTTCCCGCGACGTGTTCAGCACTGTGCCGCCGATGCTGCGCGAATCCGCCTACGGCATGGGCATGACCACATGGGAAGTGGCTCGCCACATCCTGATTCCCTATACACGCCGCGGCCTCGTCGGCGGCATCATGCTCGGTCTCGGCCGCGCGCTCGGCGAAACCATGGCCGTCACCTTCGTTATCGGCTCGGTGAGCCGTCTGCAATCGTCGATCATCTCGCCGTCCACCACCATTTCCGCCCAGATCGCGAACAATTTCGGCGATGCCGACGGTCTGCAATTGTCGAGCCTGATTGCGCTCGGCCTGCTCCTGTTCGTCCTTTCCTTCTGCGTGCTTGCGCTGGCGAGATGGATGATCGGCCGCGGCGACTCGCACTGAGGAAAAAAGCCATGGACAATGCAATTCGTCAGAACCTCGTGTCGAGGCGTTATGGGAAGAACCGGGTGATGATGGTCTTGTGCCTCATCGCGGCGGTCCTCGGCATCTTCTTTCTCAGCGTGATCCTTGCGACCCTGCTTTATCGCGGCATATCGGCGCTCAGCCTCGACGTGTTCACCATGTCGATCCCGGCCCAGGGCTCGCGCGGCGGTCTGATCAACGCGATCTACGGCACCGTGCTGGTTACGGGTCTCGCGATCGTGATCGCTGCGCCGATCGGCATTCTTGCCGCCACCTATCTTGTGGAATATGCCAACGGCAGCAAACTTGCCGAGGCTGCCAAGTTCCTCAACGACATCCTGCTGTCCGCGCCTTCGATCATCATCGGCGTGTTCGTCTACGGCGCGGTGGTCGTGCCCATGCATGGCAACTCCGCTATCGCGGGCATCCTTGCGCTGGCGCTGATCGCGCTTCCGGTCGTCAATCGCACGACACAGGACATGCTGTTGCTGGTGCCAAACGCGCTTCGTGAGGCGACCGCGGCGCTCGGCGCGCCGCGCTGGAAATCCATGATGATGGTGGTTTACCGTTCCGCCTGGACCGGCATCCTCACCGGCATCCTGCTGGCCATCGCCCGCATCAGCGGCGAAACCGCGCCATTGCTCTTTACGGCCGGTTACAGCAAATTCATGAATACAGACCTGACCGGTCCGATCGCTACGTTGCCGGTTGCGATCAATACGCTCGCCGCCGATGCTGGCGAGGATCTCAAACAGCTGGCCTGGGCCGGCGCGTTGATCATCACCGTTGCCATCCTTGCGCTTAACATCCTTGCCCGTGTCTTGAGTGGGCGCCGCCAGTGACGCAGCCGCCGAACGATAGGAATGAGACCATGAACATGAGCGACAGCAATTTCCAGAGCGTCAACGCACAGCCGGGGAAGGATGCTGCTTCCCATTCGGATCTCGGCCTGGCGAAGCTTGAGGTGAAGAACCTCGATTTCACCTATCAGAACGGCCATCGCGTTCTGAAGAGCGTGAATATGAACATCCGCAAAAACGCGGTCACCGCCTTTATCGGCCCTTCAGGCTGCGGCAAGTCCACGTTGCTGCGCACCTTCAACCGCATGTATGACCTTTATCCGGGTCAGACGGTTGCGGGCGAGATTCTGCTGGATGGCCGCAATATCCTCACCAAGGACGTCGATCTGAACGATCTGCGCGCCAAGGTCGGCATGGTGTTCCAGAAGCCGACGCCGTTCCCGATGTCGATCTATGAGAACGTCGCTTTCGGCATCCGCCTCTATGAGAAGGTCTCCAAGTCGGAAATGGACGCCCGCGTCGAAGCGGCGCTGACGGAAACGGCGCTGTGGAGCGAAGTCAAGGACAAGCTGCACCAGAGCGGACTTGGCCTTTCCGGTGGGCAGCAGCAGCGCCTCTGCATCGCTCGCGCCATCGCCATTCGTCCCGAAGTCCTTCTGCTCGATGAACCAACCTCGGCTCTGGATCCGATCTCGACCGCCAAGGTCGAAGAACTTGTGTCGCAGCTGAAGGGCGACTTCACCATCGTTATCGTCACGCACAACATGCAGCAGGCGAGCCGTATCTCCGACAGCACTGCCTTCATGTATCTTGGTGAGTTGATCGAATACGGCCAGACCGAGCAGATCTTCCAGGCGCCGAAGGTCAAGCGCACGGAAGACTACATCACCGGTCGTTACGGCTGATACGGCTGGACATTGCTGCCAAATTTGCGAAAGCGCGCTATTCAGCCGCGCTTTTTGCGTTGGGGAATGGCCGTCGTGGTGGGCTGCTATGCGATTTGGTCAAACCAAAGCTGATAGAATGGGATGCGCCGAATAAGCCGGTCACATCCTCGCGAGTGTACCCATGCGCCGCAAGGCGTGGATCTGGTCGTCGAGGGTCGGCACAAGTTCGCCTTCGTCCGTTGCAAATGCGGCATCGGGCTCCCTGGCAGTCTCAGTTTCGTTGAAGAGGATGGTGCAGTTGCGGCCTGCGCGCTTGGCAGCGTAAAGCGCATGGTCTGCGAAAGAGACCAGCCGATCCCAGCTGACGGTGTCGCGCGGCATGATCGCGACGCCGATGCTGACGGTTGCCGGCACCAGCGTGCGGCCGGCAAGCAACGGCACGCGGCAGAAATCGGCGCGGATGGTTTCCGCCAGCGCTTCGGCCTCCGATTGCTCGTCTATCGGAACGAAGGCGACGAATTCCTCCCCGCCCATTCTGCCGAATGCGCCGGTGCGAGGCACGAATTGACGAGCGATGCGGGCAAATTCGACGAGCACCGCATCACCCGCCTGATGGCCATGGCGATCGTTGATCTTCTTGAAATGATCGAGATCGAACAGTAGGGCGGCAAGCTTTTGCTGTTGTTGCTGCCCTTTGCCAACGAGAATCTCGTAACTTTCCTGAAGCCCGCGCCGGTTCAGAACTCCCGTTAGAGTATCGGTGATGGATATCGCCCGCCAGCGGCGCTCGGCGCGTTCCATGAGAAGCTTGCCGTTGAGAACGATGGCGATGATGACGAGCAGCCCGTAGCCAAGCGCCATGTAGCCGCGATAGATCATGGCCTCTTCCAGTGAAGGGGCAGCAAGCACCATCCACAGAGCCGAACCGAAACAGAAGCAGGCGAGCGCCACGAAGACGATGCCGAGTTGCCCGCGCGCCGGCTCCCGTCGGCCGTCGCCTGGATGCACGGCAAAAGCTAGCAAGGTCGCGCCGACTGCGCCCGCGAGATCATAGACGATGACGCGATTGGCGAAATCGCCGGTGACCCAGGGAAGGCTGACGCCGACGAGCCAGATGGCCGGCGGCAGGAATGCCGACCATTCCAGCCTACGCTTGTCCAAGACGCGGAATCCGACGATCCAGGCGCTCTCGCCGAGCAGGGCCACGGCATTGCCGATCTGGATCGACCATATATCGGGGATGAGATCTCGAGCAGCCACCAACGCGAATCCCACGGCGCTGACGGTGAAGCCCAGTGCCCAGATCAAATAGGCTGGGGATTTGCGATCATGCCGCCAGGCGAGAAGGAGAACGGTCGCCAGCGTTATGGCTTCCGAGCACCAGATGGTCAGGCCTGTCGTCATATTCAGCACGATCGGACGTCTCCGCTGTTTTGGGGCCGTCGGCGCAAGCAGCACGACGATTTCCGCGATCGTTTCATCCTTGCCCAATAAGATGGCAAGTTCCTTAAGTGCCTTGGTAAATTTTGCCTGTGCTGAAGATATGCATCGGTGCGATCCGGGCCTTCATGCTTCCTTCACCTTGCGATCTGGAAATGTGGTGAGTAGCAGGTTGCGTGTCGCTGCAGCACCTTGGCATTCGAGGAGCCGCGGTTAGAAATGCTTTGTGAACGCTTCGCGGGTCATTAGAGCTTTTTGACGTTATGCTTTCGGGCGTCTTGAAGTGAAGGGCAGGGACACTCTATGTAGGAGTAAAGGATTTTTACTCCGATTCCCGGCGTTTCCGTCGCCGGGACAAGTTTGATAAAGGACGCACATGAGAAATCCAGTCGATACAGCTATGGCTCTGGTGCCGATGGTTGTCGAGCAGACCAACCGCGGGGAACGGTCTTATGACATTTATTCCCGCCTGCTGAAGGAACGCATCATTTTCCTGACCGGACCGGTCGAAGACCATATGGCGACGCTGGTGTGCGCACAGCTTCTCTTCCTTGAGGCCGAAAACCCGAAGAAAGAAATCGCCCTTTATATCAATTCGCCGGGCGGCGTCGTCACTGCCGGCATGGCAATCTACGATACGATGCAGTTCATCAAGCCGGCCGTTTCGACGCTCTGCATCGGCCAGGCTGCCTCGATGGGATCGCTGCTTCTGGCCGCCGGCGACAAGGACATGCGTTTCGCAACGCCGAATTCCCGGATCATGGTTCACCAGCCTTCGGGCGGTTTCCAGGGCCAGGCTTCGGACATCGAACGCCACGCACGCGACATCATCAAGATGAAGCGCCGTCTCAACGAGGTTTACGTCAAGCATTGCGGCCGGACCTACGAAGAGGTCGAGCAGACGCTCGATCGCGACCATTTCATGTCCTCCGACGAGGCCAAGGAATGGGGTCTGATCGACAAGGTGCTGACGTCGCGTACTGAAATAGAAGGTGAAACCGCCTCGTGATTATCCACTAGGCGGTGACTTCTACGCCACAGTTCTATCCCATTTGTGATCGAATAGGGGTTTAATGTGGAGCAGAACGCGGTAATAGTACGCATTAATGCTATGTAGCGTTTTTATGACATAGCATTCGGCATTCGAAGGGGGATCGTTGCCACGCAGTTCCGGTTTGGTTGCCTGGCCTGCGTTCAGTACCCTGAAGGGCGCCGCGATCTGCAAACGAGGGGCAGGTCCGGCGGGCGCATAGAGTGGACCGCGATTTCAAGCTGGAAATTTGCGGCGTGCTGGAAGGAAAGTGATATGAGCAAAGTCAGCGGCAGCAACGGCGGCGACTCAAAGAACACGCTTTATTGTTCGTTCTGCGGTAAGAGCCAGCATGAAGTCCGGAAGTTGATTGCCGGACCGACCGTATTCATCTGCGACGAGTGCGTCGAGCTATGCATGGACATCATCCGCGAGGAAAACAAATCCTCGATGGTGAAGTCTCGTGACGGTGTTCCGACCCCGCAGGACATCATCAAGGTTCTTGACGAATACGTCATCGGCCAGCGGCAGGCGAAGAAGATCCTCTCCGTAGCCGTTCACAACCATTACAAGCGGCTCGCTCACGCATCGAAGAACGGTGACGTCGAGCTGGCGAAGTCGAACATCATGCTCGTCGGCCCGACCGGCTGCGGCAAGACCTATCTTGCTCAGACGCTCGCCCGCATCATCGACGTTCCCTTCACCATGGCCGATGCGACGACGCTGACCGAAGCAGGCTATGTCGGCGAAGACGTCGAAAACATCATCCTGAAGCTGCTGCAGGCTGCCGACTACAACGTCGAGCGCGCACAGCGCGGTATCGTCTACATCGACGAAGTCGACAAGATTTCCCGCAAGTCGGACAATCCGTCGATCACGCGCGACGTCTCGGGCGAGGGCGTGCAGCAGGCGCTTCTCAAGATCATGGAAGGCACGGTGGCTTCGGTTCCCCCGCAAGGCGGCCGCAAGCATCCGCAGCAGGAATTCCTGCAGGTGGACACGACCAACATCCTCTTCATCTGCGGCGGTGCGTTTGCCGGCCTCGACAAGATCATCTCCGCCCGCGGCGAGAAGACCTCGATCGGCTTCGGCGCGACCGTCAAGGCACCAGATGACCGTCGCGTCGGCGAAGTGCTGCGCGAGCTGGAGCCGGAAGATCTGGTGAAGTTCGGTCTCATCCCGGAATTCATCGGTCGTCTGCCCGTTCTGGCGACGCTGGAAGATCTGGATGCGGATGCGCTGATCCAGATCCTGTCCGAGCCGAAGAACGCGCTGGTGAAGCAGTATCAGCGCCTGTTCGAGATGGAAGATGTCGAGCTGACCTTCCACGAGGACGCTCTGCGCGAAATCGCCCGCAGGGCGATCGTCCGCAAGACGGGTGCCCGTGGTCTGCGTTCCATCATGGAGAAGATCCTCCTCGATACCATGTTCGAGCTACCGGCGCTGGAAGGCGTGCGCGAAGTGGTCATTTCCGAGGAGGTGGTTCGCGGCTCGGCCCGCCCGCTCTACATCTATGCTGACCGGCAGGAGGAGAAGGCCAACGCAACGGCCTGATCCATCATCCGTGATCACGAATCGGGGGCTCGTCATCGACGGGCCCCTTTCTGTTTGAAAAATCGCACGGTTTGCTGATAAAGTCTTGGATAAGCTTAAGGGAATGCCGTCGGAACCGGTTGTGAAGAGCCCCTGCTGCAGCCATGATGGCATGATTCTGGAGCACGAGGCGGACAGGGCGTAGGCCCGGCGTTTTTCTTCGGATCTTAACGTCGCCGGCAGCGTTCGAGTTGTCGGGCTTTGGTGTTTTGTTGTTGCGTTCCTCCTTGCGGATATGCGGGATCGTTGCCTTCTGGCGGGCGTTTCCTGTGACTTGAAATAGGCAGTGTGAAGCTCCACTTGTTTACCAAGTGAGAGAGCCGGCTAACTCCCCCAAGCCGGCAGAGAGCCCGGGAACGGGACGACGGAAAGGAAATGACATGAGTAAGAAAACGTCTGCGGCACACGACAGCATTGCCTATCCGGTATTGCCGTTGCGCGACATCGTGGTCTTCCCCCACATGATCGTGCCTCTGTTCGTCGGACGGGAGAAATCCATTCGCGCGCTGGAAGAGGTCATGGGTTCGGACAAGCAGATCATGCTCGTCACCCAGATCAATGCCAGCGATGACGATCCCGCGCCGGACGCCATCCACAAGGTCGGTACCGTTGCAAATGTCCTGCAGCTGCTGAAACTGCCCGACGGCACCGTCAAGGTGCTGGTGGAAGGCCGTGCGCGCGCAGAAATCGACGAATATACCGGCCGTGAAGACTTCTACGAAGCCCTTGGCCATGTCCTGCTTGAGCCGGAAGAAGACCAGGTCGAGCTCGAAGCTTTGAGCCGCTCGGTCGTTTCCGAATTCGAGAGCTATGTGAAGCTCAACAAGAAGATTTCGCCGGAAGTGGTCGGTGCAGCCAGCCAGATCGATGATTATTCGAAGCTGGCGGACACCGTTGCATCGCATCTTTCGATCAAGATCACCGAAAAGCAGGAAATGCTGGAAACCACCAGCGTCAAGGCTCGCCTGGAAAAGGCGCTCGGCTTCATGGAAGGCGAGATTTCGGTTCTGCAGGTCGAGAAGCGCATCCGCTCGCGCGTCAAGCGCCAGATGGAGAAGACGCAGCGCGAATACTATCTGAACGAGCAGATGAAGGCGATCCAGAAGGAGCTCGGCGACGGCGAAGAAGGCCGTGACGAGATGGCCGAACTGGAAGAGCGCATCTCCAAGACCAAGCTGTCGAAGGAAGCCAAGGAAAAGGCCGATGCCGAGCTGAAGAAGCTCAGGCAGATGAGCCCGATGTCGGCTGAAGCGACTGTTGTGCGCAACTATCTCGACTGGCTGCTGGGCATCCCCTGGCACAAGAAGTCGAAGATCAAGACCGACCTGAACAATGCCGAGAAGATCCTCGAAGCGGATCATTTCGGCCTGGAAAAGGTCAAGGAACGCATCGTCGAATATCTGGCCGTCCAGGCTCGCGCGACGAAGATCAAAGGCCCGATCCTGTGCCTCGTCGGCCCTCCGGGCGTCGGCAAGACCTCGCTCGCCCAGTCGATCGCCAAGGCGACCGGCCGTGAGTATGTCCGCATGGCGCTTGGCGGCGTTCGCGACGAAGCCGAGATCCGCGGTCACCGCCGCACCTATATCGGCTCGATGCCCGGCAAGGTCATCCAGTCGATGAAGAAGGCGAAGAAGTCCAACCCGCTGTTCCTGCTCGACGAGATCGACAAGCTCGGCCAGGACTATCGCGGCGATCCGTCTTCGGCTCTGCTTGAAGTGCTGGATCCGGCGCAGAACTCGACCTTCATGGATCACTACCTGGAAGTCGAATATGACCTGTCGGATGTGATGTTCATCACGACGGCGAATACGCTGAATATCCCTGCGCCCTTGATGGACCGCATGGAAGTCATCCGTATCGCCGGCTATACCGAAGATGAAAAGCGCGAGATCGCCAAGCGGCACCTGCTGCCGAAGGCCATCAAGGAACATGCGTTGCAGCCGGAGGAATTCTCGGTCACCGACGGTGCCCTGATGGCGATTAGCCAGCAGTACACCCGCGAAGCCGGTGTTCGTAACTTCGAGCGCGAATTGATGAAGCTCGCCCGCAAGGCGGTCACCGAGATCATCAAGGGCAAGGTGAAGTCGGTTGCCGTTACGGCGGAGAATATTTCCGACTATCTCGGCGTGCCGCGCTTCCGCCATGGCGAAGCCGAGCGCGACGATCAGGTCGGTGTTGTCACCGGTCTTGCCTGGACTGAAGTCGGCGGCGAGCTGCTGACGATCGAAGGCGTGATGATGCCGGGCAAGGGCCGCATGACGGTCACCGGCAACCTGAAGGAAGTCATGAAGGAATCGATCTCGGCGGCGGCCTCCTACGTCCGCTCGCGCGCTGTCGATTTCGGCATCGAGCCGCCTCGCTTCGATAAGAGCGACATCCACGTGCACGTGCCGGAAGGTGCGACGCCGAAGGATGGTCCGTCGGCCGGTGTCGCCATGGCAACCGCAATCGTCTCGATCATGACCGGCATCCCGGTTTCCAAGGATGTTGCCATGACGGGTGAAATCACGCTGCGCGGCCGTGTGCTGCCGATCGGCGGCCTGAAGGAAAAGCTGCTCGCAGCACTGCGTGGCGGTATCAAGAAGGTGCTGATCCCGGAAGAAAACGCCAAGGATCTGGCGGAGATTCCGGACAACGTGAAGAACAGCATGGAAATCATCCCCGTGTCGCGCATGGGCGAGGTGATCAAGCACGCGCTTGTTCGCCGTCCTGAGCCGATCGAGTGGGATGGCACCGTGGAAACGCCTGTGATCGCAACGGTCGAAGGCGTCGACGATGTGGGTTCTACCATCGCTCATTGAGCCCCTTCGCCTCAATTCTGTCGAATTGACATAAATGGACGAAAAGACCGGCATTTTTGCCGGTCTTTTTTGTGAAAAGCGTATGCCAACGCTTGCTTTTCCTTGATTTGCAGGGCTTTTGGGGTTGCGGCGGGTAAGAGCATTCCTATTTGCACCCCGCTTACTGATAAGTCGTTTCATACCAGAGAAAGGGGTGGAAACATGAACAAGAATGAGCTCGTGTCCGCAGTGGCCGAGAAGGCCGGTATCACGAAGGCTGACGCTGCTTCCGCTGTCGACGCTGTTTTTGATACTGTCCAGGCCGAACTGAAGAAGGGCGGCGACATTCGCCTTGCTGGTTTCGGCAGCTTCACCGTTTCTCACCGTGCAGCCACCAAGGGCCGTAACCCGTCCACCGGCGCCGAGGTCGATATTCCTGCCCGTAACGTACCGAAGTTCACGCCCGGCAAGGGCCTGAAGGACTCGGTCAACAGCTAATTCGTTTCACCCGCTGCGAGGCTTTAGCCTTGCGGGGTGGACAAGATTGGGGCCCGCAAAAGCGGGCCCTTTTTTATGGGTAGTTTCCGATCCGCAATCGCCATCCCGCATCGGGCCGGATGAACACCGATGTGTTCATGCGGTGCTCCAACGGGAGCTATCGGGCGCTGTCGATGATCTGGCCACCATCGGGCGTCAGACTTGAGCCCGTGATGAATCTCGAATCGCTGCTGGCAAGGAAAAGGACGACGGGTGCGACATCGTCTTCGGGTGAGCCGAAGCGGCCAAGGGCATTCGTTGGTGGAGGAGTGTCGGGTCCTGCGCCCCAAGTGTCGGCTACGGGCAGGAGGTTATTGACGGTGATATTGTCCGGACCCCATTCGCGGGCAGCGGACCTCGTGAGAGCGCGTACGGCCTCCTTGGCGAGGTTGTATGGCCCGTAAGGGGACATGCCGAGAATGCCTGCCAGAGACGCAAAGTTGATCACACGGCCTTCTCCGCTGGCTTTCAGGTATGGATAGCAGGCCTGCATGGTTCGCAGATATGCAATCGGGCCCATATCGAAGTTGCGTTGCAATTGTTCTACGGAGAGATCGAGGATCGAGGAGTGAACGACCGTCGGGTCGAATGCGACATTCACCAGAATATCGACCCCTCCGAATGTCCGCACCACCTTTGCCACTGCCTCGGCGATCTGCTCGCCGTAACTGAGGTCACAGACCACGCCGAGCGCGGTTCCTCCCTTGGATTGGATGTGAGCGACGACCGCATTCACGTTGGCTGGGGTGAGCGACAATACCGCGACCTTCGCGCCTTCCGCCGCAAAGAGTTCCGCCGTGGCACGTCCGATGCCCCTGCCGGCACCGGCGACGATAGCCACTTTTCCAGTTAGCTTTCCCATTCGATTTCCTTTCGGTTTGAGCAATCAGAGCGCCTGCGCAAGGGCGTATGGCGAGGGAGTTTCGCGTCCCGCGTTCTGCGTGGCGAAGGAGGCCGCGAGCAATGCCAATCCCACTGCAGGCGGCAGAGCGCCTGAGGGTTTTCGGACGCCTATGTGGGCAAGTCCGGAAAGCAGGAGGTGAAACAACATGCCCGCATAGGCCAGATCGCTGACGGCAACGTTGAACCGCGAAACGACAGCGGCGATGGCAGCGAGCTTCACGAAAGTCAGAAGGTGGACGAGATAGCCGGGGTAGCCGTACCCGAGGATCGTTTGCCGTACCCACTCGGTTTTGACGACGTAGGTCACGGCAGAGGCCAGATACAGCAGGACAAGCAGGGCTGTCGCGGCCCAGTAAACATGGAATTCAGACATGGGATATCCGTTGCCGCCGGATGGCTCCGGCAGCTTGTTCCGTTCAAGATTTTCGATGTCCGGAATAGTGATCCGCCATTTCTCCGGTATGCGGATTGAAAATGTGGTATTAAATGAATCTATACAAGTAGGATGAATTTGGCGTAGTAAGTATGGAAAACCAGACTAATGAGCCAGGCATCAATATGCATGAGGAGATGCGCCGCGCATTCGCGCTGCTCTCGGGGAAATGGAAGCTGGAAATCATGTGGCTTCTCAACCACCGGATCTATCGATTTAACGAGCTGCGTAAGGCGATTCCGGGCATCACCCAGCACATGCTGACCGCGCAATTGCGGGAGCTGGAGGCGGATGGCCTTGTCTCGCGCACAGTCTTCGCCGAAGTTCCGCCTCGCGTAGAGTATGAGATCACTGCGAAGGCAAGCGGGCTTGGACCGACCATGGAAGCCTTGATGGCATGGTGGAACGAGTATGGGGAAAGCATACCCGAGAGAACGACAACTCGCGGCCGAAAACAGACCACGAGAAAATAGATGCCTGCTCCAAACCGCGGAGCCGGCGTCGGATGACTGCTTGAGGTGCGAGGCAGCGCCACGACCACAGCTTCGGCTGATGAGCTTTGCTACCGAAGTGCAGAGTCAGAGCAGCGTCCGGCCGCCATTGAGCGCGAGTTTCTGGCCGGTGATGAAATCTGCCTTGCTCGAGGCGAGGAAGACGACGGCATCGGCGATATTTTCCGGCCTGCCGAAATGGGCAAGGGGCGTCTGTGCGAGATAGCCGTCCTTTGCCTGCTGCGAGGCATCGGCATGACGCTCGACCGGTATCCAGCCAGGCGCGATGAGATTGACGGTAATGCCTTCTGGCGCGAGCTCTCTCGCCCAAGAGCGCGTCATCGAGAGCATAGCGCCCTTGGCAGCGGCATAATTGCCGAAATTCGGATTGCCGAGCTCAGCGACTTCGGAGCCGATATTGATAACGCGGCCGGATTTGCGCGCCCGCCAATCGGGGAGCACGGCTTGGAGCAGCTCCAGAGGTGCCTTGACGAAGAACTCGAGCTGATCGAGATAGGTCCGCCAGGATTGCTCCATGAGCGGCATTTCCGGCTGAGGGCCGGTCGCGTTGTTGACGATGAGATCGACCGGTCCGATCGATGCCCTGATTTTTTCCAGACCGTCCACAAGCTGGTCCTTGTCGATCACGCTGAATTTTGCGGCATAAGCCTGCCCACCATGCTGCCGAATGGTATCGACGATCTTCTCGGCCCCCTGAGTGTCGCTCGCATAATTGACGGCGACGGCCCAGCCAGCCTCGGCGAGCTGCAAGGCGATTACGGCGCCAAGGCCGCGCGATGCCCCCGTTACTAGCGCTACCTTCATTCTCTTCCTCCTCCTCGGTTTCGAACTGATCTTCGAATAGCCGGAACGGGGTCCCGGCTATTCATGCCAAAATGGCCTTACCAGCGATGATGAACGTGCGGTGCAATCAGTCGCTCGTAGATTTCGCGCGTTGCCGCCATGACATCGGCCGAAAGCGGAGCGAGGTCGGCCGCGGCGGCATTGGCCTTGGCCTGCTCGGCATTGCGCGCACCCGGAATGACGACGGTGACGGCGTCATTCATCAGGATCCAGCGGAGTGCAAAGGCAGCCATGCTGACGCCGGCCGGAACCAGCTTGCGCACTTCTTCCACGGCCTGCAGACCAACTTCGAACGGCACGCCCGCAAAGGTTTCGCCGACATCGAAGGCCTCGCCATGACGGTTGAAATTACGATGGTCGTCGCTGGCAAATTGCGTGTCGCGGGTGATCTTGCCGGAGAGCAGGCCGGAGGCGAGGGGAACGCGGGCGATGACGGCGACGTTCTTGCGCTTAGCTTCCTTGAAGAACAGATGGTCTGGCCGCTGGCGGAAGATGTTGTAGATGATCTGGATGCTGACGACATCAGGAAATTCGATCGCTTTCAGCGCCTCTTCGACCTTCTCGACGCTGACGCCGTATCCCTTGATCTTGCCGGCCTTCTGCAATTCGTCGAGCCCGGCAAAAACTTCCGGTCGATAGAGAACTTCGGTCGGCGGGCAGTGAAGTTGCACGAGATCAAGGCTTTCGACACCGAGGTTCTTCAGGCTGCGATCGATGAAGCCCTCCAGATTGGCCTTGGTATAGCCGTCGGCAACATGCGGGTTCAGCCGGCGGCCGGCCTTGGTCGCCACCATCGGGCGCTCACCGCCACGCGCCTTCAGCACATCGGCGATGATCTTTTCCGAGCGGCCATCGCCATAGACGTCGGCGGTGTCGATGAAGGTCATGCCGGCATCGAGAGCCGCATTCAGCGCCGCGCGACCGTCGGCCTCGCTGACATCGCCCCATGCGCCGCCGATTTGCCAGGCTCCGAAGCCGACATCGGTCACGATAAAGGGCGTCCGTCCAAAGGCATGATGTCTCATGAAAAGTCTCCTCTCTTTTATTCGTAAGATGATAGCGCAGTAGCAGCCGTCCGACAGGGCCACAAGCGCACATTGGCGATCGAGGATCGCAATCGCGTGACTTAGAAACATGGTGGGCGCTGGCCGGCTTACGAAACCGTTGGATGAAGCCGCCGGCACGGTATTCACAGCGCCTTCGCTTCCTTAAAAGGGGAGATCGGATTTCTGACCGCTATCGGAGCCCATGCCCTCTTTCAGCTTCATTCACGCCGCCGATCTGCATCTTGGCAGTCCGTTTCAGGGGCTGGCCTTGAAGGATGCCGCCGTCGCGGCGATCTTCGTCGAAGCGAGCCGTAAGGCGTTCTCGATGTTGGTGAGCTTGGCGATCGAAAAGCGCGTCGATTTCTTCGTCATTGCCGGCGACGTCTACGATGGTGACTGGAAGGACAACAAGATTGGCCTGTTCTTCAATCGCGAAATGGCGCGGCTGGAGCGGGCGGGTATCCCGGTCTATTTGCTGCGCGGCAATCACGATGCGGCAAGCGTCATCACCAAGACCATTACTCTGCCATCAAACGTCCATGAGTTCCCGATCGGCAAGCCGGGCAGTGTCAGGCTGGAGGCGCTGAAGGTGGCGCTGCACGGTCAGGGCTTTGCCGAACGCTCTGCCAATGACAATCTGGCGATCACCTATCCGGCACGCGTCTCCGGTTGGTTCAACATCGGCATTCTGCATACCTCGCTGACCGGCCGCGAGCCGCATGCGCCCTATGCGCCGTGTTCCGTCGATGATCTGCGTTCGCGCGGCTATGACTACTGGGCGCTCGGCCATGTGCACGACTTTGAAGTGGTGGCGCAAGACCCGCTCGTCATCTTTCCGGGCAATCTGCAGGGCCGCAACATCCGCGAGCGCGGCGCCAAGGGCGCGGTGCTGGTGACAGTCGAAGACGGGCGGATCGATCATGAGCGTCTGATCGTCGATGAGGCGCGCTTTGCGCAAGTCGATATCGTCGTTGAACCGGAGGACGATCAGGCGGCGATCCTGCGCCATGTGGAGCAGGCGGTGCAGCCGATTGCCGATGAGATGGCGGGTCGCATGACCGCGCTACGCGTCCGGCTTTCCGGCGTAACGCCGCTGCAGGGTGCGATCGCTGCCAACCGCCAGCAATGGCGCGACGAGGTGGAAGCCGCCTGTCATCGCGTGCATGAGGATATCTGGCTGGAAAAGCTGGAACTGCGGCTTGAGCCGCCGCCGGAAAGATCGGTGGAGGCGGACGGTGCGCTCGATCTGCGCCAGCTTTTGGCAGACCATGCTGGCGATGCCGATATTGTGGCGGAAGCAAGCCGCCTGATCGACGAGATTGCCGTGCGCCTGCCGGGCGGCCTCGGCGCGACGGAACAGCCGCTGGATGACAGCATGGATGCCCTCATCGAAGAGGCGCGGCAATTGCTGCTGGCGCGCGGGCAGGGGGCTGCCTGATGCGCTTCACCCGGCTCAATATCCTCCGTTACGGCGCGTTGACCGACCGCGTCATTGATTTTCGGCCCAATGCACGGCTGCATGTAATCTACGGTCCGAACGAGGCGGGTAAATCCTCGGCTTTAAGCGCGATTTCAGATCTTCTCTTCGGTTTCCCGGCCGCTGCCGAGCAAAGCTTCCTGCATGAGCCGAATACTCTGCGGATCGGCGCCGATCTCAGCGCGCGCGATGGCGCACGCTTAAGTTTTCGCCGCCGTCGTGGCCGCAAGGGAACGCTCCTCGCGCCCGATGACAAGGAGACGGCGCTGGCCGACGATGCGCTTGTGCCCTTCCTCGGCAATCTGAGCCGTGATGTCTTCGAGCGCGCCTTCGGCCTCGATTCACACCGGCTGCGGCAGGGTGCGACTGCCATGCTGCGCAGCGGCGGCGAGATCGGCAGCCTGCTGTTTTCTGCAGCTTCCGGGCTTACCGGTCTGTCGCGCCTGCGCCAGTCGCTGGAAGCGGAGGCCGACGGCATCTATGCAGCCCGACGTTCGAAGGACCGCGGCTTCTACCAGGCTCTCGATCGCTATGAGGAGGCCCGCAAGGCTGAGCGGGACAACGAGCTGAAATCCGGCGACTGGAAGAAGCTTCTCGCCGAGGCGTCCGAATTGGAAGCAGAGCTGGAGCGCCTGCAGGCGGAGCGCCGCGGCACGCGCGAGGCGCTGGATCGGCTGAAGCGGCTGAAGACCCTGCAGCCGTTGCTTGCCGAGATCGGTGCGGAAACCCTTGCACTCGACGGTCTTTCCGATCTCGCTGCCATACCGAACGGTTTCGCCGACCGGCTTGAACAGAAGCTGCGCGAGAAACAGGCGAGCGAAGAGGAACTGCGCCGTGCTCAACAAGCCGTTGTGCGTGCCGAGGAAGACCTCGCGCGTGTTCACGTCGATGAAGCGCTGCTCCAGATGTCGGGCGATATCACCCAGCTCTTTGCAGATACCGGCAACTACCGTGCTCAACGGCAGGACCTGCCGCGCGTCGATCAGGAACTTGCCGGTTACGACACGACGCTATCCCAGCTTGCGCGCCGTCTCGGTCTTGCCGAGGCCGAACTGGAGCGGCAGCAGCCGAGTGACGTCGACCGCGCGCGCCTGTCCGAATTGGTGGACGAAGGCCGGCAGCTCGCGCGGCAGCTGCAGTCGCTTGCCGAGCAGGCTGACAGCGAGCGCAGGCAGCTTACCACTCTGGAGAGGGACAGCCTTAACGGACGACTGATCGATCCGAGACCTTATATTGACCAGCTTGAGGCTTTGGGCAGCGATCTCTCCGCCTTGGCTCGCCTTGATGGGCTGGAAACCCAGATACACCGCATCGAGGCCGATCTTCACGAGGCGGCCGGACGGCTGCAGCCACCGGTCAGTGACATCGATGTATTGTTTTCTGTGCCGCTTCCGGAAGCGACGGAGATTACGGGACATCGCGATGCGATCGACGCCGCTCGATCGAAGGTGCGCGATGCCACCAGCAAGCTGCAGACTTATGATGAGCAACTGGCGGAAATAGCACGAATCCTCGCGGATGCCGAGCGCACCGGGCCGGTTGTTACGCGCGAACAGATCGTCGCCGCGCGCGCGAGCCGCGATGCGCAATGGTCCTCCATCCAGGAAAAATGGAAGGGCGGTGCGGCCCCGGAAGAGAAGATTCTTGCGGAACTGACTGTCAGCGTGGCCGAGGCCGATCGTCTGGCCGATGCCGCGCTGAGCGATGCGGATCGTGTCGCGCGCCACGCCGACTATCGTTTGCGGCAGGTGCGTCTGCTGCGGGAGCGGGAGGAGGCTTCCGGTCGGCTGAAGAGCTGCGAGAAATCGCTGAAGGATGCACAGGCAGCCTTCGCAGCCCTTTTTGAGCCTTGCGGCGTCGATGCCCTCGATCCATCGACGATGCTGGAATGGCGCCGCGGAGTGGAGCTGCTGCGACGCGAACGCAAGGCTTTGCGGGATTTAGTCGATCAACGGGATGAGAATGCACTGGCGGAAGGGCGCGTCTTGCCTGCCCTGCAGGATATCGTCGAGGCGACCGGCTACAAGAGCGGCCGCCTTCCGCCGGCCGCGATTGCGGAAGGCTTGCGCAAGCATCTGCGCCTTCTTTCGGAGCGCTGGAGCGAAAGCCGTACGCGGGAAGGCGAGATCGGGGCCGCGCGTGACCGGCTGGCTCGCTTCGACGATCAGCAGCAGTTCTTGGAACGTCAGCAGGTCGCCTGGCGCGCCGCCTTCGCCAAGGCCGTCGAACTGCTCCGGCTGCCGTCCGACACGACCTTGGAGATGGCGAATGTTGCCCTGAAAGCATGGCAGGAACTGCCCGATGTCCTGGCGGAGCGGGAGAACCGTCTACGCCGGGTTAGCGGTATGCGCCGCGATATGGCCGATTTCGAGCGGCGGCTGGCGACGCTTGCCGCCAACAGCGGCTATGAGCTGGACCATCTGCCGCCGGATGCCGCTGCCGAGGCGCTGCATACCCGTGTCAACGCCATGCGCGGAGAGCTGAAAAAGCGCGACGGCCTCGAAGAGGAGCGGCAGCGCTGGCAGGCCATGGTAACACGCCAGGAGGCAGTGCTCGGCGCCGTTGCCGTCGAACTCGACCAGCTAACCGCGGATCTTCGCGGTGTCGACGATCTGCCTGCACTGCTCTTACGGCTGCGCGAACGTGCGCGTCTCGCCGCACGGCTTGCCGAAAGCCGCGATCGATTCCGCCAGCAGGCTGACGGCAAGGCCGAAGACGAGCTTCGCGCCGAGCTTGCCGGTTTTGAGCGGGTTGCAGCCGATCTTGAAATTGAGCGGTTGACCGAGGAAGATCAGCGGCAGTTTGCCATGCATGGCGAGCTTTCGGCCCGGCTGGCTGAGAACCGCCGCCAACGACAGGCCCTGGAAACCGGCGTCAGCGCAGAATACGCAGTTTTTGAGAGGCTTGCGGCTGAGCAGGAGGCAAAGGACCTTGCTCGGCAATGGGTTGTCCTCAAGATCGCAGCGCGAATGCTGGCCGGCTCGATGGAAGCCTATCGCGAAAAGCAGGCCGATCCCGTCATCAGGCGGGCGGGCGAGTTGTTCTCGCAGCTGACTGGCGGTCGTTTCTCCCGTCTTGTCGAAGCGCATGATGAAAGCGACACGCTACAATTGCTGGCCGAGCGTGCGGCAGGCGAGCGTGTACCGCTTGACGGCTTGAGCGAGGGAACTGGCGATCAGCTTTATCTTGCGCTGCGGCTGGCATTCCTCGAAGATTATTCCGCCCGCAACGAGCCTGCGCCGCTAATCGTCGACGATATTTTCCAGACGTTCGACGACGAGCGCGTCAGCGCCGGTCTACAGGTGCTGGCTGCTACGGCCGATCGTTTCCAGACGATCCTGTTTACCCATGAGAAGAGCGTAGTCGAGCTCGCTAAGAGCGAGATCGGTCGGGGTCTCGATCTGATCCAGCTTTGACGAGGAGCGGTCCCGGATCGGGCTATAGCTGTTCCAGCAAAAGTGCGAAGCGATTTTAAGTCCGGAACTGCGTAAAAACAAGAAGATAGAGCGTTTTCGCGATTCGAAGAAAAGCGGAAATGCTCTAAGACATCGACAGGATATGCAGGCGCGTAGGCACCACGATCTTGGGGTCTGATTTATCGTGGCTATAGGCGGGGTTAAGCGCGCGATCGATGAAGCCCTGTGTCGCGTGCAGCCGGCGCAGGTTCATGACGAGGCCGGTGATTAATAGAATCGGAACGACAGGGGGTCTACCTAGCCTATCAGCATCCATCGTATTCGTTGATCGATGCCGACATCTGTATGATTGTGACGGATCGTGCCTTGTCGGTAACGGAAATTCGTCGCGAATTGATTTAGTGAAAGAACTGCAGCCGCCGCAAGCAAGAACTGCGATCTTTGATTTGAATTGAGAGTCCAAGTAATCACATATCGCGTTGATTGCTGCGCTGCTGCAAATTGGCTGCACACGCAAAATACTAGTCAGTGACAACTACAGGTGTTGAAAGCGTGAGTAGCTGATATTGAATTTCGTCAGTTTGGTATATTGCTGAGAGATCATGACAGTTGAGATTATCGGACGCGCAAGCATTGCCCCTGGGGCGGGTTCTATCGATGAACTGCAGCTCGTCCTAAAGGAGGGGCGTTGCACCGTAAGCCGTATACCTGGGGAGCGCTGGGATCTTGCGCGCTTTTGGCATCCGGCTGTGGGCATCCAGGGAAAAACTTACAGTTTTGCAGCCGGCGTCTTTGAGAATGTCCATGCCTTTGATCCTGCGGTTTTCGGCCTTTCCCAGCGTGAAGCGATGCAGATGGATCCGCAGCAGCGCATCCTTCTGAACCTTGTCTGGCGAGCTTTGGAAGATGCAAACCTGCCGATCGATGGGTTCGAAGGCCAGCGGGTGGGCGTCTATGTCGGCGCATCTTCCCTTGAATATGGCAATCTGACGATCGAGGATCCCGCCTCGGGTGGCCCGTATTTCATGACGGGCAATGCGCTTTCCATCGCATCCAACCGCATCTCGCATATATTCGGCTTGTGTGGGCCAAGCATGACGATCGACACGGCCTGTTCGTCGTCGCTGGTAGCGCTCGACCAGGCGGTGAAGGCCCTCGAAAACGGAGAGATCGATACCGCGATCGTCGGGGGCATCAATATTCTGCTCAACCCCATGTCCTTCGTGGGCTTCGCGCAGGCGCGCATGCTATCGCCGGAAGGGCTCTGCCGCGCCTATGACGACAGCGGTCGCGGTTACGTTCGCGCAGAAGGTGGTGCGGCGATCGTATTGCGCCGGACGGACGTTGCACTGCGCGAGAAGGACCGCAGCTATGCCAGGATACATGCCGTGGGCGTCAATTCTTCGGGACGCACCAACGGCATCTCCATGCCGTCGCGCGAGGCGCAGGCCGCCTTGCTTCAGTCGATCTATGAAGGGCGCAATATCGACGTCAATCGCATCGCCTTCATCGAAGGGCATGGGACGGGAACGAAGGTCGGCGACCCCGCCGAAATCTGGGCGATCGGCGAAGTCATAGGGCGCAATCGGCGGGCGCCTGTGCCGATCGGCTCGATCAAGACGAATATCGGCCATACCGAACCGGCATCCGGCCTTTTCGGGCTGTTGAAGGCTGTGATTGCGCTTGAAAATAATTTCTTACCGGCCTCATTGCACTTCGACCACCCGAATGAGTCCATCGATTTCGAGGGCCTGAACGTTCGGGTCAATACATCAACGATCGAGCTTCTTCCGGCCAAGCAGGCACGCTTTGCCGGGATCAATTCCTTCGGCTTTGGCGGAACAAACGCTCACGTCGTCATCAGTGACCCCGATCCGATTGCACCGCCCGAACCGTCAATCCGAGGCGAGGGGGTCGTTTTCGCCGTCAGCGCTCATACGGCCTCGGCTCTTTCGGCGCTGCTCGAAGACTATAGGACTCGCCTTGAAACGGCCGAGCCCAAAGAAGCGCGTCAGATTGTTGCTTCTGCCGCTGCCAATCGCGAACCCATGCGTCATCGTTTCGCAGCCCGCGCAAAAGACAGTGCAGCCGTGCTTGCTGCGATCGATGCGCATCTTGCAGGGAGAAATTCGGCCGGCGAGGCTGGCGAAGCTCCGGCCCAGGCCACCAAGATCGCCTTCGTCTTTTCCGGCAACGGCGCGCAATGGGCGGGAATGGGCATCGGCGCCTATCAGGAAAACCGCCATTTCCGGCAATGCTTTCAATCTTTCAGCGCTCTCTTTGAATATTATCTCGGCGAGAAGCTGACTGATGTTCTGGTCGCCTCTGATCTTGCTGCCCGCCTGGCCGATACCAAGATCGCGCAGCCGCTGCTGTTCGCGATCCAGGCCTCCCTCTCCGATTGCCTCTGGTCGATGGGCGTCAAGCCGGATGCGGTCTTCGGCCACTCGGTGGGCGAAATCGCAGCCGCCTACGCAGCCAAGGTGCTGACGGCTGCCGAGGCGGTTGCAATCGTCGCGAAGCGTTCGCTCCATCAGGATCTTCTTGCCGGTGAGGGCAAGATGGCCGCCGTTGTGCTTGGCGAGGATGCAGCGCTGGCTTTTGCGAAAGCCAGGGGCCTGGACGATATATGTATTGCGGCTGTCAACGCGCCGAATTCGGTAACGATCTCCGGTCCTGCCGATGAGATAGAGGCCTACAGGGACGCCGCGCGTAAATCTCAGATCGTCGCGCATATTCTCGATATCAACTATCCATTCCACCATCCCATCATCGACCGTGCCAGGGAGGCGTTTTTCGCAGACCTGCCCGATCTCGCGCCGGATAGCGGCACTGGGACCTTCATCTCGACGGTAACAGGCGAACTGCGCGATGGGCGCCTGCTGGATACGCAATATTGGTGGCGCAATGTTCGCGATCCCGTGCTTTTCAAGGCTGGCTGTCAGGTCGCTCTGGCAATGGGCTGCAACCTCTTTATAGAGATTTCACCGCGCCCGATCCTGTCGAACTATGTCGCGGAGATCGCAAAACAGGCATCGGTTCAGGCAATCGCAATACCGACTTTGTTGCGCGAGGCCCCGATTGATGGCCATGATCCGGTCTCACAGTCATTTGCACGGGCGGTTGCCAATGGTGCGCCTGCGCTACGCACGCGCAACAGCGCCACGCGCAACGCCTTCGTCAAGCTGCCGCCCCTGCCTTTCGAGCCGGTGGAGCTTCGTGCCCATGCGACGACGGACGAGATCGATATTTTCGGTCGCGACCGCAAAAGCCCGTATACGCTGCTTGGCTGGCGCGCCGATCGCAATGGTACGAATTGGAAGAACCATCTCGACGCCCGCCTTTTTCCAGACCTCGCCGAACATGTGGTGGATGGTAAGGCAATCCTTCCCGGCAGCGGCTTTATCGAAATCGCGGTAACGGCTGCGCAGCATTATTACGGGACTGATGAAGTCGAAATCGGCAATCTCGAAATCTTCCGGCCGCTCGAATTATCTCAGGACAGGATGGTCGAACTGTCCACCATTCTGTCACCCGAGACGGGCGATCTCGAAATCCGGTCGCGCGAGCGCCTCAGCCATGACGAATGGACAGTGCATGCGGTCGGACGTTGCCGCAAGCCGCTGGCGGCTGAGATGGATAGCAAGGCCGCCGCGCGATCGAGCGGGGACCGTGAATCCATATTGACGTCCGAGGTGGCCTACGAAACCGCGGAACGTTTCGGATTGCATTACGGCCCACATTTCCAGCTTCTGTCGAAAGCCGTGGCGTCTGGTCATCATGCGATCGAAGTGGACCTGAAGACGGCTGCCTCACCGTCTCATCCCTTCGCCAGCTATAATCTCAACCCTATGTCGGTCGACGCGGCCTTTCACGGTCTCGTCGCATTGTTCGATCAATTTTCCGGCGACGAAACCGGCGCTCCCTATATTCCCGTTCACTTTGGCACCGTGAGAGCTTTCGGCAAGGAAAGATCGATCGTCAAAGCCTTCATTGAGATCGAGCGTTTCAGCGCGAATTCGATCAAGGCCCGTTTCACCTTGTTCGATGCGAAGGGTAGCGCGGTTGCCGTTCTTGACGATTGTCGTTTCCGGCGCACACAGCTGCGCCGCAGGGCAACGCTCGATTCTGTTGCATTTCATTACGAGAGCGTACCTTCGGCTCTTTTCGCTGGCGCGCACAAATCGGGCGCTAACGTAGGGCAGATTCCGTCGTACGGCAGTTCCGGCGAGAGCCATGCGCTCAACAATGCAAGCCTTCTTCTTGAAGCCGCAGTCTATCGCGCCTGCTACGATATCGCACTAAAGGTTGCGGACCGTAACGGCGCCGTCGCATTTTCCGGCCTTCCCGGCGATGCCGAATTCCGGTCTTTCCTTGTCAATTGCCTCTACATTCTGGAGGATGCCGGCATCGCGGAGACGGGAGGCGGCAAGTGGCACGTTCCCCTGGAGCCGACACTGCCGCCTGTGGCTGAGCTGCTGCAGGAAATCTATCGTGAGGACGCTGGGCGCGTGGCCGAAAGTGTTCTCGTTGGCGATGCCTATCGCGAGACGCTCGAACATCTGGCGACGATACGGCCGCACGTGTTGGAGCGTGAGCCTGTTGCCCAGGGGGCAAACATTCCGGGTGGGGCGACTCTGGAGCATGTGCTTGTTCATTCGCCCTTGAGCGAACGGCGGCTTGCGATGCTCGCGGAAGCATTGACATCCGCCATCGAGGCCGATGCCGGCGCGATCGCACACGTTTTGGAAGTCGGCTCGGTTTCGGCCGCTTTCAGCCGAAAACTGGCGACGATCACCGCAGCAGCGGGCGCATGTCTCGTGATCGCCGAGCCGCGTGAGCAGGCGCGCCGCGCACTGGAGATCGCATTCGAACGCGAAGCGCATGTCATCGTCACCGACCCAGCCAAACTGACGGATCGCTATGTCGCGGACCTCGTCGTCGCCTCCGGCGATCAGAGCCAGTACCTGATGCTCCACAATGACGATATCAAGCGGGCTGTCCGGACGGTTGCCGCCTGCGGCGCGCGGTTGTTGCTGGTCGATCGTGCACCGAGCGCTTTCAATGATTTCGTCTTCGGCCTTTCCGAAGGTTGGTTTGCCGATAGCCCGTCGCCCGAATTCCCCGTTGGGCGGCTCGGCACGCCGCAGCAGATCGCCGAGCTCCTGGGGAGCTTGGGCTTTGCCAAGCCGCTGATCCGTGAGCAGGTATTCCCCGAGGGAGCGTTGATAGCGGTATCGGCTGTATCCGAACGGAAACTGGAAACAGCTGCCATCGTAGAGACCGCCGAGCCCATCCTGATCTTGTCGGAGCAGGGCAAGAAAGGTCTTGGCAAGCTGGGTGAGAATGCAAAGGTCATCGATCTTGATGTATCGTCGCCAGATATTACCGGCGCTCTCGATCCGGTCAACCGGAGAACCAGCCGGATCGTGTATCTTGCCGGCGTGAAGCGCGGCGCTGCGGTGGAACTTTCACTATCGCGTCTCTCGATCTTCACCGAACTGGCGAACCTGCTGTCGCAGCACGGCGATGGAGCGCGGCCTCGACTGGTGATCTTGGCGCCGGGCGGTTCTCCGCTGTCGGCTCGCCCCGTCGACGACGCGAATGCCGGTCTGTGGGCTTTGGGCCGCGTTCTTCAAAACGAATATGATGCCTTTGACATCCATCTGCTGGATGCCGATGCGGATGACGGGCGAGTGTTTTCCGCAGTTGATACCCTCATGACGGCGGACACGGATAATAGGGAATGGTTCATGGATCGCGCGACCGGAAAGGTCCGGGAGATCAGAGCTGCCGCAGGTCCCTTTGATGCCGTCGAAGCAAGCCGCCGGGATTTTGCCGCGGCGATGATCCGGCAACATGTAGGCGGTCGTCTGGATAGCGTGGTCTGGGAGGAAGTAAGCCTTCCTGTGCCTGACGAGAGGGAGATTGTCGTCTCCGTCGAAGCGACCGGCCTCAATTTCCGCGACGTTATGTGGGCTATGGGGCTCTTGCCGGAGGAGGCGCTGGAAGACGGCTTTGCCGGTGCCACCATTGGCATGGAATTCGCTGGGCGAATTCTTGCCGTTGGCGATGCCGTCGACGATCTCAAGCCGGGTGACAAGGTGATGGGGATCGGGCCTGCTGCGTTCTCGACCCATGTCCGTGTTCACCGCGATGGAGTGACGAAGCTCCCCGAACGGATGGACACCGTTGCGGCTGCAACCGTGCCTGTAGCTTTTCTGACCGCCTATTATGCGATGGTTGAGCTTGGGCGCATTCAGCCGGGTGAAACCATACTGATTCATGGAGCTGCCGGCGGCGTCGGTCTGGCGGCGCTCCAGATTGCCAAGCTTAAGGGTGCCAGGGTGATCGCCACCGCCGGCACGGTCGAGAAGCGTGGCTTCCTCGAAATGCTCGGCGCCGATCATGTGCTTGATTCCCGCTCTCTGGATTTCGTTTCCGGCGTGCGGCGGCTTACGGGTGGGGAAGGTGTCGATCTTGTCCTCAATTCGCTCTTTTCCGAAGCGATGGAGCGGAGCATCGAGCTGGTCAAGCCATTTGGCCGCTTCCTGGAGCTCGGCAAGCGCGACTATTATTCCGACCGTAAGATCGGCCTGCGTCCGTTCCGACGCAATGTCAGCTATTTCGGTATCGATGCGGATCAGCTTCTGGTCAACGTACCCGATCTCACTCGGCGCATCTTCAGAGAGATCGGTCAGCTTTTCGCTGAGGAAAAGCTGACGCCGCTGCCATATCGCGCCTTCGCTTATGACGAGATCGGCAATGCCTTCCGGCTGATGCAGAATGCCGGCCATATCGGCAAAATCGTGGTGCGGCCACCCGTTGCGGGTGTTGACAGCGTCTTGCGCGCACCCGCGAAATCTCTGCGTGTCGATGGCAAGGGTGTTTTCCTGATCGCTGGCGGCATTGGCGGCTTCGGGCTGTCTGCCGCCGATTGGCTCGTTTCGAAGGGCGCGCGCCGCATAGCGCTATGTTCGCGTCGCGGCATTGCCGACGCTGAAACGAAGCAGGCGATAGCAGATTGGGCAAAGCGGGGTGTCGTTACGACGCTGCATGCCTGTGATATCACCGATGCCGCCGCGGTTGAGACGCTGCTTGCTTCGCTCCGCACCGAAAGGGCATTGAAGGGCGTCATTCACGCCGCCATGGTCCTGGACGACGCACTCCTTGTCAATCTGACGCCGGAACGCAATCGCCCCGTTCTCGAGGTCAAGATCCGTGGTGCGGAAAATCTGGATCGTCTGACGCGAGATGACAGGCTGGAACTCTTCCTGCTGTTCTCCTCGGCAACGACCATGCTCGGCAATCCAGGTCAGGCTAACTATGTGATGGCCAATGGCTATCTGGAGGGGTTGGCGCGTGCGCGTCGGGCCGCAGGCAGGCCCGCGCTCGCTGTCGGCTTCGGCGCGATCGCCGACAAGGGCTTCCTTGCTCGCAACATCGAGGTCAATGATCTCCTTTCCAAGCGTATCGGAAAGGCGGCGTTGAAGGCACGCGATGCGCTGGAACAGGTCGAGCGTTATATGCTGGCGGACAGAGGGGATGTCGACGCGGCGGCGGTCATGATCGCCGAGATCGATTGGAATGCGGCTCGTTTGCTGCCGATTGCCGGACGTTCTCTGTTCGAGCCGCTGATGCGCCATGCAGGCAGCCATCAGGCCCTCAACGACGGAGACAGCATCGATCTCAGGCAACTGATCAGCGGGAAATCGGAAGAAGAGGCTCAGGCCGCTCTGCATGCGCTTGTCGCGGCAGAGATTGCCGCCATCCTGCGCGTGACCGAAGACACGGTGACGCCCGACAAGGTTTTGAAGGATATCGGCCTCGATAGCCTGATGGCTATGGAGCTCGGCATGAGCTTCCAGCAGAAAACCGGCTTCGATATTCCTTTGAGCGGCGTAGGCGAGGGGACGACGGTGGGCGATGTCGTCAGCCGTTTGCGTGATCGGGTCATGAATCGCAACGGCGATAATGCTGCCAGTGACATGGCCGGAGACGAGGTGGTCGAGCGCCTGGCGCGCAGCCATGCCGCAGAACACGAAAAAAGGGCCGTGCAGTGACCTATAATGGCGAACAGGCGGAGCAGAAGAAAAGCAAGCTGCTTGAGCAGATGCGCCGTGTGGGCGAATCCTCCGGCCGCAATCGGACCGAAAGGCTGAACCGGCAACCACAGTCACAACCGCGTCAGGCGACCCGTTTCGAGGATCTGCCCGAGTATAAGCGTGTCGCAACGCAGCGCATGGCAGGCGAGCTGCTCGGCGTCGCCAATCCATTCTATCGGTCGCATGATGCCGCCGCCGGCGCGACGACGCGCATTGGCGGGCGCGAATTCGTCAATTTTGCCTCCTATGATTATCTGGCGACCAATACGGACCCGCATGTCGCCAAGCGCGCCAAGGAGGCGATTGACCGCTTCGGAATCTCGGCGTCGGCCAGTCGTCTCGTCGCAGGCGAGCGACCTGATCATGTGGAGCTCGAGCGCAGGCTTGCCGAGGTCTATGGCGTCGATGCCGCCGTCTGCTTCGTCAGCGGCTATCTGACCAATGTCGCTGCCATCGGCTGCCTGATGGGGCCGCAGGATCTCGTGATCCACGATGAATTCATTCATAACAGCGCGCTTGCCGGCATCAAGCTTTCCGGTGCCGCCCGTCGGCTGTTCCAGCATAATGATGTCGATAGCCTCGAGAATATCCTGAAGACGCTGTCGTCGGATTTCCGGCGCATTCTGGTCATCGTCGAAGGCATCTATTCGATGGATGGTGATATCGCCAACCTGCCGGCGCTGCTGGAGCTCAAGGCGCGCTATGGTTTCTGGCTGATGGTCGACGAGGCGCATGCGCTTGGCATTCTCGGCAGGACGGGCCGCGGCACATTCGAGCACTTCGATCTTGATCCGCGTGATGTCGATATCTGGATGGGCACGCTCTCGAAGACGACGTCGAGCTGCGGCGGCTATATTGCCGGCACGCGTGCGCTTGCCGATATTCTGAAGGCGGAAGCAGGCGGTTTCGTCTATAGCGTCGGCCTTTCGCCCGTTCTCGCCGCCGCCGCCATCGCTGGCCTCGATATCCTCAAGTCTGAACCGGAGCGAACCGAGCGGCTTAGGCGCAACGGCCATCTGTTTCTCGAGGAGGCAAAGGCGGCTGGCCTCGATACCGGCCTCAGCGTGGGGCACTCGGTCGTGCCCGTGATTGTCGGCGATTCGCTTCGGGCCGCGCAGCTTTCCAACGACCTGCTCGCCGAAGGCATCAACGTGCTGCCCATCATCCATCCGGCGGTGCCCGAGGGCATGGCGCGCCTTCGTTTCTTCATCACCTGCAATCATACCGAGGAGCAAATCCGGCGCGCGGTCAGGCTGACAGCGGAAAAACTCAAGAGCTTGAAGGACCGCAATTTCGGTCTTGCCTCGCTGGATATGGAGAAGATGGTGCAACTGCTGCCCATGGCTCAAACTCCAGGCGGCTCTTAAGTTTCGGGGCGATCGTCTCATGCACGTTATCGTCACGGGAGGTTCAAGCGGAATTGGTCTCGCGATAGCCAAGCTTTATGCGGCCCGAGGGGCTCGGGTTTCGCTTCTTGCTCGCGATACCGGGCGTCTCGAAGAGGCGTGTGCTGAAATCGCGATGCTTCCCGGTGTCGACAGTGCCTTTATCCGGACGGCTTCCGTTGATGTGGCCTCTGCCGAACAGACTACCGAGGCGGTAAGGCTTTGCGAGGCGTCCTTCGGCCCTTGCGATATTCTTGTCGCTTCCGCGGGTATCGTCGAGCCCCGTACCTTCGATGCAATGCCCGCGTTGGTTTTCGATCAGCAGATCTCCATCAATCTCCTCGGGACGGCCAACGTGGTCCGTGCCGTCTACGTCGGCATGAAAAGCCGGCGCGGCGGCCGGATCATGATGATTTCTTCGGGTGCCGCCTTGATCGGTATCTTTGGCTATAGCGCTTATTGCGCATCCAAATCGGCGCTGGCTGGCTTTGCCGAGGCTTTGAGCGCGGAAGCCGGCGCTTGGGGCGTGCAGATTTCGATCTGCTTCCCGCCCGATACGATGACGCCGCAATATGCCCGGGAAATCGCGTTAAGGCCGCGCGAAGCGGAGATTTTGATGGGGGCCGTCAAGCCGTGGAGTGCGGAGGAGGTCGCAGCAAGAATCGTCCGTGGGATGGATCGCGGCAGGCAGAAGATTCACTTCGGGTTTTCGCTGACGGCGCTGGCTTACTTCGGACCCCTGATAAAACCATTGCTGTTATGGTGGTTTTCACGCAAGGCGCGAAAAATATTTGGTGACGAGGCGGATAGCGGTCTTGCCGATACCGGCAAGCAGAGCTTTGATCGCGATAAGTAATACAAAACAGGCGCAGGAGTTGCACCGCCAGCGAAACACGTGCAAGAGAAGGTAAGTCAGGGGTATTGGCGGCCCGTTCCTCGCTGGTATGGAAATGCTGCCGAGGCAGCGGGCATTTGGATGGCGCAGTCTTGAAGCTTCACGATTTTCCAGTTCTTTTGACGCTTGCCTGCTTCGCGTTTTCCTGCGTCATCGTCTTTCTGACCGATCCGTTGGCGATGCCGGCGGCCATCAACGCCGAGAACCGTACGAAAAGAAGCTGGCGGCGAGTAGCCTGCGACTGGGCGGCAAGAATTCCGGTTATCATCCTGATCTATGCGGCTTTCTTCGCCATTTCCTGGCGCCCGATCTACAGCACTCAGGCCGTCATCAGTTTCTTCGTCATCTTCACCGGCATATCGAGGGCGAAATTCGAGTTCATCCGCGAGCCTCTGGTATTTTCGGACATCGCGCTCGTCGTGGATGTCTTCAAATACAAGGAGATCTTCTACGCGACATCGCTGAACATCGTCTTCTGGATCATCGCTTTTGCCTACGTCTTCGGCCTCAGCGGTCTTTACATGTATCTGGAGCCTGCGGTTCTGCCGGACAACCACGGCGTGCTTTGGATCCTGCTGATGCTGGCTGCAGCCTTTACGCCATGGATCGCTTTGTTCAGCCGGGTCGTCAGCGAACCGGTCTGCCGTCTTACGCAGAAATTTCTCGGCAAGGTTGACGTCAAGAGCGATACGGTGCGATTCGGCACCTTTGCCTCCGTCGTTTTTCATTTCGTCATCTGGGTCGGTGTCCGGCGCGAGGCAATCGTTTCGGAATTGTCCGAGCGCTTCATGTCCGCGCTGCAGGAGCTTTGGGAACATGGCGAAGACGAACCGCTCATCGTCGTCTGGCAATCCGAATCCTTCATCGATCTCAGACATTTCGGCGTCGACAATATCAAGCTTCCCAATCTCGACCGTCTGAGGGAGCAGGCTGCGCAATGGGGCCGCATGACCAGCGTCTTCGAGGGTGGCTATACGCTACGAACCGAGTTTGCTGTCTTGAGCGGGCTACTGCCCGAAAATGTGCATATCGACGCCAGCTACCCTTATCTGCGCGCCAGCCATTACAAGGATGTCGTCTGGCCGGCGCGGCTGAAAAAGGCCGGCTGGAAGACGCAGTTCATCCATCCCTACGACAAGACGTTTTTCCTGCGTCACAAGGCGTTGCCGCAGCTTGGCTTCGACCGGATGATGATGCTGGACGAGTTCGATCACAATCCCGAGCGCGATGGCCCTTATGTCAGCGACCTTTCGCTGACAAAAAGCGTGATTCGGACGATCGATGATGACGGCACGAGTAAGAACTTCCTCTTTGTCGCGTCCATGGCGAATCACGGCCCCTGGGAGCCGGGCCGTTGCGGCGACCTCGTCAATCCGGTGGATATCTACGGCGAACTCCTGATGCGCGCCGATCACGCGCTCGGCAATCTCGCCCATCACCTCGATAGGCTGGATCGCCCGGTCTGGCTGCTTTTCTATGGCGATCACGCACCCCTACTGAAGGCCTTTGCCGATCCGTTCCCGGATCCGCGCACCGATTATGTCATCGTTCCGCTTGGCCGCGCGCGCGCTCATTCGCAAAAGCCGCAGCCGCCGCAGGAAGAGGCGCCCTGGAATCTGATCGGCACATTGCTGCGCTATGCCGGTCTTGCCACCGAGGTTGCGGAATGATGCCCAGCGGGGAGGGGGCCGCGCGACCGCGCGTCTTCCTCTTCCTGCAAGGCCCATCCTCGCCTTTGTTCGTCGAGACTGCCAGGATATTGGCGAAGGCCGGCGGCCGCTGCATCCGCATCAACCTGAATGCCGGGGACTGGATTTCGTGGCGCCGCCGCAAGGCGTTCAACTATCGCGGCGACTTTGCCGGATGGCGCGCCTATGTCAGGCTTCGAATCGAAGCCGAGAATGTCACGGATCTGATCCTACATGGCGAAGAGCGGCCCTATCACCGGGTCGCCATCGAGGAGGCACGCCGCGCCGGCGTTGCCGTCAATGTCGTGGAAATGGGTTATTTGCGGCCGGACTGGGTGACCCTCGAGCGAGACGGCCTCTCTTCCAATTCGCATTTTCCCACCAATCCGGTCCATATTCTGAAGGCAGCGTCCAATCTGCCGGAGCCGGATTGGACACGTCGTTACAACCAGACTTTCCTGGCGGAAGCGCTTTACGATCTCGCCTACTATCTGCCGACCGTCTTTCTGTGGTTCCTCTATCCCGGCTATCGCCGGCACGGGCTCTACCATCCCTTGATGGAATATGCCGGATGGCTGAAAAAACTGCCGGCAAGCGGCAGAAGGACACGGGAAGCGCAGGGTGTGATCGAGGAACTGATTGCAGGTGGTAAACGATTCTTCGTCTATCCTCTGCAGCTTCAGACCGATTTTCAGCTCCGCGCGCATTCGCCTTTTCATCAGCAGCAGGATGCGATCCGGCTGATTCTCCGTTCTTTTGCGGAGCATGCAGCGCCGGATATGCATCTCGTCCTAAAGCTTCATCCGCTCGACAACGGGCTCGTGGACTGGCGGGCCTATGTCGAGCATATCGGCGCCTCATGCGGATTGTCGCCGCGCATCCATCTGATCGATGGCGGCAGTCTCGACCGGCTGATTGTCGCCAGCCAGGGCATGGTAACGGTCAACTCGACTGCGGCCCTTTCGGCGCTGCAGGCGGGAAAGCCGGTCAAAGCGCTGGGAGCCGCGATCTACGATATCGATGGACTGAGTGACCAGGGGAACCTGGATCAATTCTGGCTGGAGCCGACGCAGCCGTCACCGGAACTGCGCGATGCATTCTTTCGCCTGCTGGCCGCGGCAGTACAGGTACGCGGCAACTTTTGCTCGCGCGAGGGCGCTCGCGCCGCCGCCGCGCAGATTGCCGAGAGACTGTTATCGCGAACGGTCAATTTGCCCGACGCCTACATCGACCCGCCGCCAAGGCAGCGGCCGATAAAGTTTCATGTGCCGTAATGAAGATGCAATGGGATGAAAGAAGAATGCCGCCGCGAGGGGGCGTCAGGCTGAAATTGACAATACGACCGCTTACATGTGGATTGATTGAGAACCCGGCGCGGCGATTCGACGTTGGGAGTGAATTTCAATAACGGTTTGCCGGGAGCAAACGTCATGGATGACAGCAAGATGGAACGATTCATGTTGAAGGAGCTGCTTATAATCATAGCAGCCCTCGTGCTTGTTTCCGTGGTGCTTCTCGGCGTGATTATTCTCGGCAATTACTGAGCGACTGCAGTCGGACATGCGGGGGCGCCCGTCCAGAAGACGCAATCGATGCGTCTCGCACATGAACCAATAATTTAACCTGTATGGGAGTGGTGGGCGATGAGAGACTCGAACTCCCGACATCCTCGGTGTAAACGAGGCGCTCTACCAACTGAGCTAATCGCCCTTCTGCGAAGCGGGTCATTGGCCCGCCGCGTTCGGTGGCCGTGATCTATGCGGAACGAGGAAAAACCGCAAGAGTGTTTATGAAGATTTTTTGATTTTTTTGATTTTTGCACATTCCTGGCCGCACCCGTCAACATATGCGTCGTTCGACGTCCGCCAGGTTATTCCCCATGCATATCAGGCTCTCATGAAATGCGTGAGGCGGGAACCTGCCATGTGAAATCGAGAGGACCGAAAATTGCAGGAGTGCTTGTCCAAAACAATTCGCATTCTGTCATCGATTTGTATTCAAACCTGCTTGACACCCAAACACGAACCCCGTAGTTAGCCGCTCATCGAACGGCGAGGGCCGCTTTGATGGGTGCGGAAGCATCTGGAATGCTTGAAATACAATGCGGGTGTAGCTCAGTCGGTTAGAGTGCCGGCCTGTCACGCCGGAGGTCGCGGGTTCGAGCCCCGTCACTCGCGCCATTTCAAGGCAAATTTCGGATCCGTACTGGCTGAAAGGCCAAACAATGCGCGGGTGTAGCTCAGTCGGTTAGAGTGCCGGCCTGTCACGCCGGAGGTCGCGGGTTCGAGCCCCGTCACTCGCGCCATTCTCTCCAAGCCATTACAATCAAACGTCAATTTATTGCGATTGCGAACGAGCCTTTTCGCGTTTGCGCCAATTTGTCGCGTTGTCGTCGCAACACATTGATATCTACCGCTCGACAGGACCCTGAACGACAGATTCAAAAGGCTTGCGCGCGCGCTCCGCCTGCGCTAACCACGGCTCTGTTGCAACGCTCTTTCGCTTGCTGGGCATTTGCTCAGATGCGCCGCCCCGGCGCCGACCGCAAGCAGGGATGGACATGATGACTGGACTGCTCAGTTCCTATATTCCGATAGCGATTTTCATTGGTATTGCCCTGGTGATTGGCCTGGCGCTGTTGATCACGCCGTTTGCCGTCGCCTTCAAGGCGCCTGACTCGGAAAAGCTGTCGGCTTACGAATGCGGCTTCAATGCATTCGACGACGCCCGCATGAAGTTCGATATCCGCTTCTACCTGGTATCGATTCTCTTCATCATTTTCGATCTGGAAGTCGCCTTCCTCTTTCCGTGGGCCGTATCTTTCGGTGCGATCGGCTGGTTCGGGTTCTGGTCGATGATGGTGTTCCTCGCGGTGCTGACCATCGGCTTTATCTATGAATGGAAGAAGGGAGCCCTGGAATGGGAGTAGCTCCAAGCAACACGACGCTCGTTGCGCCCCAGCCGAAGGGGATCATCGATCCCGCGACCGGCCGGCCCGTCGGCAGCAATGATCCGTTCTTCGGCGAGATCAACAATGAGCTGGCCGACAAGGGCTTTCTGGTCACCTCCACCGATGAGCTGATCAACTGGGCTCGTACCGGCTCGCTGATGTGGATGACCTTTGGTCTCGCCTGCTGCGCCGTCGAGATGATGCAGGTTTCGATGCCGCGTTACGACGTCGAGCGCTTCGGCTTTGCGCCGCGCGCTTCGCCCCGCCAATCTGACGTCATGATCGTTGCCGGCACGCTCACCAACAAGATGGCGCCCGCTCTGCGCAAGGTCTACGACCAGATGCCCGAGCCGCGTTACGTCATTTCGATGGGCTCCTGTGCCAACGGCGGCGGCTATTATCACTATTCCTATTCCGTCGTTCGCGGATGCGACCGTGTCGTTCCGATCGACATTTATATTCCGGGCTGTCCTCCCACGGCGGAGGCGCTGCTTTACGGCGTGCTTCTGCTGCAGAAGAAGATCCGGCGCACCGGCACGATCGAACGGTAAGGCAGGGGACAAGGTATTATGAGTGAAGCCCTGAACGAGCTTGCCGCCTACCTCACGGAAGTCCGCAGCGCCTTGATCTCATCGAGCGAGATCAAATATGGCGAGCTGACCGTGACGACGACGACCGAAAACGTTATCGCCCTGCTGACCTTCCTGCGTGATGACGCCAAGTGCGGCTTCGTCAACATGACGGATATTTGCGGCGTCGACTGGCCGCAGCGTGTCGAGCGTTTCGACGTGGTATACCATCTGCTGTCGCCCAAGAGGAACCTGCGCATCCGCGTCAAGGTTCCCGTCGGCGAAGATCAGCCTGTTCCCTCCGCTTGCGGTATCTATCCCGGCGCCGATTGGTTCGAGCGCGAAACCTGGGACATGTACGGTGTTCTCTTTACAGGTCATCCGGATCTGCGTCGTATCCTGACCGACTACGGTTTCGAAGGTCACCCGCTGCGCAAGGACTTCCCGACGACCGGTTTCGTCGAAGTCCGCTACGATGATGCCGCCAAGCGCGTCGTCTACGAGCCGGTGGAGCTGAAGCAGGAATTCCGCAACTTCGACTTTTTGTCTCCTTGGGAAGGCACGGACTACGTGCTGCCTGGCGATGAAAAGGCGAAGGCATAATTTGGGAGCGTGTGGTGGGCTTCAGCCCGCCATTCTCTGAATATCTGACAACGCGAGCATCGCCGCCATGACAGAACATAACGTTCGCAACTTCAACATCAATTTCGGTCCGCAGCATCCGGCTGCGCACGGCGTTTTGCGTCTTGTCCTCGAATTGGACGGCGAAATTGTGGAACGCGTCGATCCCCATATCGGCCTGCTGCATCGCGGCACGGAAAAGCTGATCGAGACGAAGACCTACCTTCAGGCCGTTCCTTATTTCGACCGCCTCGACTATGTCGCGCCGATGAACCAGGAGCATGCCTATGCCTTGGCCGTCGAAAAGCTGCTCGGCATCGATATCCCGATCCGCGGCCAGCTGATCCGCGTCCTTTATTCGGAAATCGGCCGTATCCTATCGCATCTTCTGAATGTCACGACGCAGGCTATGGACGTCGGCGCGCTGACACCGCCGCTCTGGGGCTTCGAAGAGCGCGAAAAGCTGATGGTGTTCTACGAGCGCGCCTCCGGTTCGCGCATGCACGCAGCCTACATCCGTCCGGGCGGCGTTCACCAGGATCTGCCTGAAAAGCTCGTTCAGGATATCGGCGACTGGTGCGACCCCTTCCTGAAGGCGCTCGACGATATCGATGATCTGCTGACCGGCAACCGTATCTTCAAGCAGCGTAACGTTGATATCGGCGTAGTCTCGCTGGAAGACTGTTGGGCCTGGGGCTTCTCCGGCGTCATGGTCCGCGGCTCCGGTGCTGCCTGGGACTTGCGCAAGGCGCAGCCTTACGAATGTTACTCCGATCTCGAATTCGATATTCCGATCGGCAAGAACGGCGACTGCTATGACCGCTACCTCATCCGCATGATCGAAATGCGCGAATCTGTCCGCATCATGAAGCAGTGCGTCAATCGTCTGCTCGGCGATGCCAGGACCGGACCGGTTTCATCGCTCGATGGTAAGGTGGTTCCGCCGAAGCGCGGTGAGATGAAGCGCTCCATGGAAGCGCTGATCCACCATTTCAAGCTTTACACCGAAGGCTATCACGTGCCGGCCGGCGAGGTTTATGCAGCCGTCGAAGCGCCGAAGGGCGAGTTCGGCGTCTATCTCGTCTCGGACGGCTCCAACAAGCCGTATCGCTGCAAGATCCGTGCGCCGGGCTATGCGCATCTGCAGGCCATGGACTTCATGTGCCGCGGCCACCAGCTCGCCGACGTCGCAGCCGTGCTCGGTTCACTCGATATCGTCTTCGGTGAGGTGGATCGCTGATGCGGGTCTGGCAGGTGATAGTTCCGGCGCTTCTGGTCGCTTGCGGTGCCTCGGCACAGCAGACCGGCAAGACGCTGAGCCTGCCGACGCTCAACATGCAGGGTTCGAATGCCACGAGCACGAATACTGCAAAAGGCGGAAATGAGGGTATGTCGGGCGGAGATTCGACCGTTGCGGACCTTCTTTCCCGTGGCTACCAGATCAAGGCCGCCGTGCCGAACGGCGGTAAGTTCGTTGTGTTTATGCAGAAAGACCAGTCGGCCTATGCCTGCGAATTCTCGTCTCTGACGAATACGCGGTGTGGGTCCTTAAACTGAGATAAGGCGTGAAAGATGTCCGTTCGTCGACTAGCCGAAGATCAATTCCAGCCTGCCGCCTTCGCTTTCAATGCGGAGAATTCGGTCTGGGCTGAAAAGACGATCCAGAAATATCCGGAGGGTCGCCAGCAGTCCGCGATCATCCCTCTGATGATGCGTGCGCAGGAGCAGGAAGGCTGGGTCACCAAGGCGGCCATCGAAACGATCGCCGACATGCTCGACATGGCCTATATCCGCGCGCTCGAAGTCGCGACCTTCTATACGCAGTTCCAGCTGCACCCGGTTGGCACGCGCGCTCACGTTCAGGTCTGCGGCACGACGCCGTGCATGCTGCGCGGCGCCGAGGGGCTGATCAAGGTCTGCAAGAGCCGGATCAACGATCACGCTTTCGAGCGCAATGCCGACGGCACTCTCTCCTGGGAAGAGGTCGAATGTCAGGGCGCCTGCGTCAACGCACCGATGGTCGTGATCGGCAAGGATACCTATGAGGATCTGACGCCGACACGCCTGGAAGAGATCATCGATGCATTCGCCGCAGGCAAGGGTCATGAGATTCAGACCGGCCCACAGATCGATCGCGTTTTCTCCGCTCCGGAAGGCGGTTTGACGTCTCTGCTGTCGGATGAGGCCAAGGCAAAGAGCACGGCGAGCAAGGTGGCCAAGGCTACTGCTGATACCGTATCGATCCCGCCGTCCGAAGCCGCCCGTGCCAAGAGCACGGATGCGGAAACCAATAAGAGCCTGAAGACGCCGGCGACGGCGCCGAAGGAGGCAGCCAAGAACGCCAAGGCAGCGGAGGCGCAGCCGCTTTCTGGGACTGCGGCTGCCGAGCCTGTCGCCGGAAAGCCGTCGCTCGACGACAAGAATCGTCCCGCCGGTATCGAAAGACCCGCGCAGCCGGACAATCTGCAGCTCATTTCAGGCGTTGGCCCGAAGATCGAAGGGACCTTGCATGAGCTCGGCATCTTTACCTTCGCGCAGATTGCCAGCTGGCACGAAGCCGAGCGCCATTGGGTCGACGGCTATCTGAATTTCAAGGGCCGGATCGATCGTGACGACTGGGTCAGGCAGGCTGAGGCACTCGCTAAGGGTGGCGAAGCGGAATATATCAAGGTCTTCGGCAAGAAGCCGCGGTAAGAGGTGAAGCATGTTACAGGATCAGGATCGCATCTTTACCAATATCTACGGCCTCAAGGATAAATCCCTGAAGGGCGCGATGTCGCGCGGCCATTGGGACGGCACGAAGCAAATCCTCGAAAAGGGTCGTGACTGGATCATCAACGAGATGAAGGCTTCCGGCCTTCGCGGCCGTGGCGGCGCAGGCTTCCCGACCGGCCTCAAGTGGTCCTTCATGCCGAAGGAAAGTGACGGCCGTCCGCATTATCTCGTCGTCAATGCCGACGAGTCGGAACCCGGCACCTGCAAGGACCGCGACATCATGCGCCACGATCCGCATACGCTGATCGAAGGCTGCGTCATCGCCGGTTTCGCCATGGGCGCGAATACCGCTTACATCTATGTCCGCGGTGAGTACATGCGCGAGCGCGAAGCCCTGCAGGCTGCGATCGATGAATGCTACGATGCCGGATTGCTGGGCAAAAACAATAAACTCGGCTGGGATTTTGATGTTTTCGTTCATCACGGCGCCGGCGCTTACATCTGCGGCGAGGAAACCGCGCTGCTCGAAAGCCTGGAAGGCAAGAAGGGCCAGCCGCGCCTGAAGCCGCCATTCCCGGCCAACATGGGTCTCTACGGCTGCCCGACGACGGTCAACAATGTCGAGTCGATCGCCGTTGCCCCGACGATCCTGCGCCGCGGCGCCGGCTGGTTCTCCTCCTTCGGCCGTCCGAACAATGTCGGCACGAAGCTGTTCATGCTCTCCGGTCACGTCAACCGTCCCTGCACGGTCGAGGAAACCATGGGCATCACCTTCCGTGAACTCGTCGACAAGCACGCCGGCGGCATTCGCGGCGGCTGGGACAATCTGCTTGCCGTCATTCCCGGCGGCGCATCGTGCCCCGTCGTTCCGGCCGCCGATATCATCGACTGCCCGATGGATTTCGACGGCCTGCGCGAAGTTAAGTCGTCCTTCGGCACAGCAGCGGCGATCGTCATGGACAAGTCGACCGACATCATCAAGGCGATTGCCCGCATCTCGGCCTTCTTCAAGCATGAAAGCTGCGGCCAGTGCACGCCGTGCCGCGAAGGCACCGGCTGGATGTGGCGCGTTCTTGAGCGTATGGCTCGTGGCAACGCCCAGAAGCGCGAGATCGACATGCTGTTCCAGGTGACGAAGCAGATCGAAGGTCATACCATCTGTGCGCTCGGTGACGCAGCAGCATGGCCGGTTCAGGGCCTGATCCGCAATTTCCGTCCCGAGATCGAAAAGCGCATCGACCAGTACACTGCCAATGCGACGAGCCACGGCGCGGTTCTGGAAGCAGCCGAGTAAGGATCGAAGATGGCGAAGACCAACCATATCAGGCAGGAGAGCGGAGCGGCTGGTAATGCATCGGCCGATCTTGGCCGCGCTGCTGCCGATATGTTTGGGAACGCGCCGATCATGCCGATCCATCCGCTGATGGCCCATCCGGTCGCAGCCATTGCGGCCGTCACAGCAATCGGTTTCGGCTTTACCTCGCAATTGGCGGGTGCATTCTTCGGTGCCTTCCAGGGCGCCGTTGAAGCGAGCACCCGGCTGGCCGATGCCCTTGAAGAGGAAAAACATCCGGCTGAGGTCGCTGCGAAGCGGGCGGGCGTGGATGGTGGGGCAGGGGACGCGAAACCTGTAAAGCCCGAGGCTGCAGCCAAGGAGGCTGCGGTCAAGGCTGTTGCACCGAAACCGGTTGCTGCGAAGCAGAAGCCGGCTGCCGCGAAGAAAGCCGAGCCGAAGCCCGCGGTTGTTGCACCGAAGGCGGTCACGGCTCCTGCAAAGAAGACGGCGAAGGTTGAAGCCGCCGCGCCGGTCGCCGCAAAGCCGGCTCCTGCGCGCGGCCGCAAGGCAGCCGAAAAGGCTGACGACCTGAAGCGGATTTCCGGCGTCGGTCCGAAGCTGGAGCAGGTGCTGAACGGACGTGGCATCAAGCGCTTCGCCGATATCGCTGCCTGGAGCGATGCGGATATTGAGCGGATCGATGGCGAGCTCGGTTTCGAAGGTCGCATCCGGCGCGATGACTGGGTTGGCCAGGCGAAGGCGCTGCTGCCGAAGGGCCGGAGTTAAGGTTTTCCTCGGCTGGATCGCGGCCGGGGAGGGTGAATGAAGGCGATGGAGACGATGTGGGTGCCCCGCATGGCTCGATCGCAAAGCTGGTCTTGCGGGGACAAGGCTTGGCAAAGCTTATTGTGAGCAAACCGGTGCTATCAGGCGTCTGAGCCGCCCCGATGGCAATCCGGCTTGCGATCATGAAATTGTCTGCGGCCAGGTTGGGCTGGAGACGTGACATAGGACTGAGTGGACGATGGCTAAACTGAAGATTGACGGTAAAGAGATCGAAGTTCCGGATCACTACACGCTTATCCAGGCGTGCGAGGAAGCCGGCGCCGAAGTCCCGCGCTTCTGCTTCCATGAACGACTGTCGGTGGCCGGCAATTGCCGCATGTGCCTAGTCGAGGTGAAGGGTGGCCCGCCGAAGCCGCAGGCGTCTTGCGCCATGGGCGTTCGCGATATCCGCGGCGGCCCGAACGGAGAGCTTCCGGAAGTCTTCACCAACACGCCGATGGTCAAGAAGGCCCGCGAAGGCGTGATGGAATTCCTGCTGATCAACCACCCGCTGGATTGCCCGATCTGCGATCAGGGTGGCGAATGCGACCTGCAGGACCAGGCTATGGCCTTCGGCATCGACAGTTCGCGCTATCAGGAAGACAAGCGCGCCGTCGAGGACAAGTATATCGGCCCGCTCGTCAAGACCGTGATGAACCGCTGCATCCACTGCACGCGCTGCGTTCGCTTCACGACGGAAGTTGCCGGCATTTCCGAGCTCGGCCTCATCGGCCGCGGCGAGGATGCCGAGATCACCACCTATCTCGAGCAGGCGATGACCTCCGAGCTGCAGGGTAACGTCGTCGACCTTTGCCCGGTCGGCGCGCTGACCTCCAAGCCCTTCGCCTTCACGGCTCGTCCGTGGGAACTGAACAAGACCGAATCGATCGACGTCATGGACGCTCTCGGCTCGGCAATCCGCGTCGATACGCGCGGCCGCGAAGTCATGCGCGTGCTGCCCCGCGTCAACGAGCAGATCAACGAAGAGTGGATTTCCGACAAGACCCGCTTTATCTGGGACGGCCTGAAGACCCAACGCCTGGACAAGCCCTATGTCCGTAAGGACGGCCGTCTGCAACCGGCAAGCTGGAGCGACGCTTTCGCTGCCATCAAGTCGGCCGTTTCCGCCACCAGCGGCGACAAGATCGGCGCGATCGCCGGCGATCTCGCCTCGGTCGAGGAAATGTACGCCCTTGGCGAGCTGCTGAAGTCGCTCGGATCGGAAAATCTCGACTGTCGCCAGGACGGGACGGCGCTTGATCCGTCGCTCGGCCGCGCAAGCTACATCTTCAACCCGAGCATCCAAGGCATCGAAGCCGCCGATGCGCTGCTGATCGTCGGCGCCAATCCGCGCTTCGAGGCTGCGGTGATGAATTCGCGCATCCGCAAGCGCTGGCGTCGCGGCAAGTTCCCGATCGGCGTGATCGGCGAAGCTGCAGACCTTCGCTACTCCTATGACTATCTCGGCGCCGGCCCGGACACGCTGGCAGATCTCGTCAGCGGCTCGCACAGCTTCGCCGACGTGCTGAAGAATGCTCAAAAGCCGATGATCATCATCGGCCAGGGCGCCCTGATCCGCGAAGACGGTGCCGAGGTTCTGGCAAATGCCGCCAAGCTCGCTGCCGCCGTCGGCGTCGTCAAGGAAGACTGGAATGGCTTCGCCGTGCTGCACACGGCAGCTGCGCGTGTCGGCGGCCTTGATCTCGGCTTCGTGCCGGGCGCAAAGGGCGTCAACGCCGCTACCATGCTGTCCTCGATGGACGTCCTCTTCCTGCTGGGCGCCGACGAGCTTGATTTTAGCCGTAAGGGCGCGAAGTTCACTGTATATATAGGCTCGCACGGCGATAACGGCGCTCAGAACGCCGATGTCATCCTTCCAGCTGCAGCTTATACCGAAAAGTCAGGCACCTGGGTCAACACGGAAGGCCGCGTCCAGATGGGCAATCGCGCCGGTTTCGCGCCGGGCGACGCCCGCGAAGATTGGGCGATCATCCGTGCCCTTTCCGACGTGCTCGGCAAGAAGCTTCCCTTTGATTCGCTGAGAGAATTACGCGCCAAGCTCTATGCAGCCTTCCCGCATTTCTCCGGTATCGACGAGATTGCTGAAGGCGATAGCGCCCAAATTGCCGCACTTGCGAAAAAAGCCGGCGCAATGGGCAAATCGGCATTTGCTTCGCCGATCAAAGACTTCTATTTGACGAACCCGATAACGCGCGCATCGGCTGTCATGGCCGAGTGCTCGGCATTGGCCCGCAACAATTTCCGCGTTGCGGCAGAGTAAGGGCAGAGGACTATGGATTCATTCGTTTCGACCTATCTCTGGCCGGCGCTGATCATGATTGGCCAGTCGCTGTTGCTCCTGGTCTGCCTGCTGATCTTCATCGCTTACATTCTGCTTGCCGACCGTAAGATCTGGGCTGCCGTCCAGCTGCGCCGTGGCCCCAACGTCGTCGGTCCTTTCGGCCTGTTCCAGTCCTTCGCCGACTTGCTGAAGTTCATGTTCAAGGAGCCGATCATCCCGGCCGGCGCCAACAAGACGGTGTTCCTGCTGGCTCCGTTGGTTTCCGTGGTGCTGGCGCTGTCGACCTGGGCCGTCGTGCCTGTCGCGCAGAACTGGGTCGTCGCTGATATCAACGTCGGCATCCTCTACATTCTGGCGATTTCGTCGCTCGAAGTTTACGGCATCATCATGGGCGGCTGGGCTTCGAACTCGAAGTACCCGTTCCTCGGCGCGCTCCGCTCGGCGGCGCAGATGGTGTCCTACGAAGTCTCGATCGGCCTCGTCATCGTCACCGTGCTGCTCTGCGTCGGTTCGCTGAACCTGACGGATATCGTGCTCTCGCAGCAGACCGGCCTCGGCACCAAGCTCGGCCTGCCGGCCTCGTTCCTCGACTGGCACTGGCTGTCGCTGTTCCCGATGTTCATCGTGTTCTTCATTTCGGCGCTGGCTGAAACGAACCGTCCGCCCTTCGACCTTCCGGAAGCGGAATCGGAGCTGGTTGCCGGCTTCATGGTCGAATACGGCTCCTCGCCCTACATGATGTTCATGCTCGGCGAATATGCCGCCGTCGTCCTCATGTGCTCGCTGACGACGATCCTGTTCCTCGGCGGCTGGTTGCCTCCGGTCGATATCTGGATCCTGAACTGGGTTCCGGGCATCATCTGGTTCTTGCTGAAGTCGTGCTTTGTGTTCTTCATGTTCGCGATGGTGAAGGCATTCGTGCCGCGCTACCGCTACGACCAGCTCATGCGCCTTGGCTGGAAGGTTTTCCTGCCGCTGTCGCTCGCCATGGTCGTTATCGTTGCATTCGTGCTGAAGCTGACGGGATGGGCATGATGATGTCGATCCTCGCTTCAAGCAGATTTGGAGGTTGAAGATGGCCGGAATTTCCAACGCCGTCAGCTCGCTGTTCCTCAAGGAATTTGTCGGCGCATTCTTTTTGTCGATGCGTTACTTCTTCAAGCAGAAGGCAACGATCAATTACCCCTTCGAAAAGGGGCCGGTCAGCCCGCGCTTCCGCGGCGAACATGCGCTGCGCCGTTATCCGAACGGCGAAGAGCGTTGCATCGCCTGCAAGCTCTGCGAGGCCATCTGTCCTGCCCAGGCCATCACCATCGAAGCCGGGCCGCGCCGCAACGACGGCACCCGCCGCACGGTGCGTTACGACATCGACATGGTGAAGTGCATCTATTGCGGCTTCTGCCAAGAGGCTTGCCCGGTCGACGCGATCGTCGAAGGGCCGAACTTCGAATTCGCCACCGAGACCCGCGAAGAGCTCTACTTCGACAAGGCGCGGCTTTTGGACAATGGCGACCGCTGGGAACGCGAAATCGCGCAGAATATCGCGATCGATTCGCCGTACCGCTGAGCGGAGTTTTGAATATGCCGTGACGGGCGGCCAAGCGCTGCCGTCGCGGTTGAATCTAGACCGGGGCTTTGCCGGACATGGGTCCGACCGAGCTCCATCGGGCAGGGGAAACACCTCGCTGCCCGGGGGAAGACGAAAAAGGCACCAACATGGGTCTGCAGGCTCTTTTTTTCTATATCTTCGCCTTTGTCGCTGTGGCGTCGGCGTTCATGGTTATATCGGCGCGGAATCCGGTCCATTCGGTCCTGTTCCTCATCTTGGTTTTCTTCAACGCGGCCGGCCTCTTCCTGCTGATGGGGGCTGAATTCCTGGCGATGATCCTGCTGGTCGTTTATGTCGGCGCCGTGGCGGTTCTCTTCCTCTTCGTCGTCATGATGCTCGATATCGATTTCTCCGAGCTCAGGGCCGGCATTCTGGAATATGCACCGATCGGCGCTTTGATCGGCGTCATCCTTGCGGCCGAGCTGATCGTCGTTATCGGCGGCAGCGTGATTTCGCCGACCGTTGCCAAGACCGTCGCCATGCCGATCCCGGCCTTGACGCAGCGGACGAACACTGCCGCCCTCGGCGACGTGCTCTATACCAACTACGTTTATTTCTTCGAGATCGCCGGCCTCGTTCTGCTGGTCGCGATGATCGGCGCAATCGTGCTGACGCTGAAGCATCGCACGCATATCAAGCGCCAGAACATTTCCCAACAGGTCGCCCGCACGCCCGCGACTGCCGTCGAGGTGGTCAAGGTCAAGCCGGGGCAGGGCGTCTGAGGCGAGGCACGAGGATCAAAGGAACAACAACATGGTCATCGGACTTTCCCATTACCTCACGGTCAGCGCCATCCTCTTCGTGCTCGGCGTTTTCGGTATCTTTCTGAACCGCAAGAACGTCATCATCATCCTGATGTCGGTTGAGCTCATATTGCTCGCCGTCAACATCAACATGGTCGCCTTCTCGTCGTTCCTCAACGACATCGTCGGCCAGGTTTTCGCTCTATTCATTTTGACCGTCGCCGCGGCGGAAGCCGCGATCGGTCTTGCAATTCTCGTCGTCTTCTATCGTAACCGCGGCTCCATCGCGGTCGAAGACGTCAACGTGATGAAGGGCTGATAAAGCTATGTTTTTATATAAGGCTATCGTCTTTCTTCCCCTGATTGGCGCGATCATTGCTGGCCTTTTCGGCCGTGCGATCGGCGCCAAGGCTTCGGAATATGTTACCACCGGCCTGATGATCGTCGCGGCCGTCCTCTCGTGGATCGTCTTCTTCGCGGTGGCGCTCGGCCATACGGATGGCCCGATCAAGGTTGAAGTCCTGCGCTGGATCCAGTCCGGCGGCATCGACGTTTCCTGGGCGCTGCGCGTCGACACGCTGACCTCGGTGATGCTGATCGTCGTGAACTCGGTCTCGACCCTGGTTCACGTCTATTCGATCGGATACATGCATCACGATCCGCATCGTCCGCGCTTCTTTGCCTATCTCTCGCTCTTCACCTTCGCCATGCTGATGCTGGTGACCTCCGACAACCTCGCCCAGATGTTCTTCGGCTGGGAAGGCGTTGGTCTTGCCTCCTATCTGCTGATCGGCTTCTGGTTCAAGAAGCCATCCGCCTCGGCTGCCGCGATGAAGGCCTTCATCGTCAACCGCGTTGGCGACTTCGGCTTCGTTCTCGGCATTGCCGGCGTCTTCGTCCTCTTCGGATCGATCAATTTCGACGTCATCTTCGGCAATGCCCAGAGCTTTGCTTCCGGGCAGGGCGGCCAGCCGACCGATATCGTGCTCAATTTCCTCGGCATGCATCTCGATCGCGGCCACGCGCTGACGGCCGTCTGCCTGCTGCTGTTCATGGGCGCAATGGGTAAATCGGCACAGTTCCTCCTGCACACCTGGCTGCCGGACGCCATGGAAGGCCCGACGCCGGTTTCCGCACTCATCCATGCCGCCACCATGGTCACCGCCGGCGTATTCCTCGTCGCCCGCATGTCGCCGATCTTCGAACTGTCGCAGGATGCACTGACCTTCGTCACCATCATCGGCGCGATCACGGCCTTCTTCGCCGCGACCGTCGGCCTCGTGCAGAACGACATCAAGCGCGTCATCGCCTATTCGACGTGTTCGCAGCTCGGCTACATGTTCGTAGCCCTCGGCGTCGGCGCTTACGGCGCTGCGATCTTCCATCTCTTCACCCACGCCTTCTTCAAGGCTCTGCTCTTCCTCTGCGCCGGCTCGGTCATCCACGCCGTCGACGGCGAGCAGGACATGCGTCACATGGGTGGCCTGCGCCCACATATCCAGAAGACCTTCTGGATGATGGTCATCGGCACGCTGGCAATCACCGGCGTCGGCATCCCGCTGACCCATATCGGTTTCGCCGGCTTCCTCTCGAAGGATGCGATCATCCTGGCGGCCTTCGCCTCGCACAATGCAGCTGCCGGCTTCGCCTTCACGCTGCTGGTCATCGCCGCGATGTTCACCAGCTTCTATTCCTGGCGCCTGATCTTCATGACCTTCTTCGGCAAGCCGCGCGCTTCGCACGAGGTCATGCACCACGTGCATGAATCGCCGAACGTCATGCTGATCCCGCTTTACCTGCTGGCGATCGGCGCTGTCGCCGCCGGCATGTATTTCAACGCCGATTTCGTCGGCCACGCCTACGAGGAATTCTGGAAGCATGCGCTGTTCACGCTCCCGGACAACAAGATCCTCGAGGAAATGGAACATGCGCCTGTGTGGGTTGAACTCAGCCCCTTCATCGCCATGCTCCTCGGCCTCGTCACCGCCTGGTACTTCTACATCAGGTCGCCGGAAACGCCGCGCCGCCTCGCTCAGCAGCAGCGCGTCCTTTACGAGTTCCTGCTGAACAAGTGGTACTTCGACGAACTCTACGACTTCCTCTTCGTCCGCTCCGCCAAGGCGCTTGGCCGCTTTCTGTGGAAGAAGGGCGATATCGGGGTCATCGACACCATCGGCCCGAACGGCATTGCTGCCCGCGTCGTCGATGTCACCAACCGCGTCGTGCGCCTGCAGACCGGCTACCTCTATCACTATGCCTTCGCGATGCTGCTTGGTATCGCAGCCCTCGTTACCTGGATGATGCTCGGGAGTTCCCTCTGATGACCGATTGGCCCATTCTTTCAACGGTCACCTTCCTGCCGCTGGTGGGCGTTCTCCTTCTGCTGTTCACGCAGGAGAACGGCGCCAACGGCCGCCGGAACGTCCTGAACATTTCGCTGGCGACCACCATCGTCACCTTTATCGTGTCGCTGTTCGTCTGGATCTGGTTCGACAACGCCAATCCGGGCTTCCAGCTCGTCGAAAAGCATGAGTGGCTGACGGGCGGCATCAGCTATCACATGGGCGTCGATGGCATCTCCATGCTATTCGTCATCCTGTCCACCTTCCTGATGCCCTTCTGCGTGCTCGCAAGCTGGCTCTCGGTTGAAAAGCGCCTGAAGGACTACATGATCGCCTTCCTCGTCCTCGAGACGATGATGGTCGGCGTGTTCGTGTCGCTGGATATCGTGCTGTTCTATGTCTTCTTCGAAGCCGGCCTCATTCCGATGTTCCTGATCATCGGCGTCTGGGGCGGCAAGGATCGCGTCTACGCCAGCTACAAGTTCTTCCTCTACACGCTGCTCGGCTCGGTGCTGATGTTGCTCGCTATCATGGCGATGTACTGGCAGGCCGGTACGACCGATATCCCGACGCTGCTCGCTTACAAGTTCCCGCCGCAGCTGCAGACTTGGCTATGGCTGGCCTTCTTCGCCTCCTTCGCGGTGAAGATGCCGATGTGGCCTGTTCATACCTGGCTTCCCGACGCGCACGTTCAGGCGCCGACGGCAGGCTCGGTCATCCTGGCAGGCGTGCTCCTGAAGCTCGGCGGCTACGGCCTCATCCGCTTCTCGCTCGGGATGTTCCCGAACGCTTCTGAATATTTTGCGCCGCTCGTTTTTGCCCTTTCGGTCATCGCCATCATTTACACCTCGCTGGTCGCGATGATGCAGGACGACATTAAGAAGCTGATCGCCTATTCGTCGGTCGCCCACATGGGCTACGTGACGATGGGTATCTTCGCGGCCAACCAGCAGGGCGTGCAGGGCGCGATTTTCCAGATGCTGTCGCACGGCATCGTCTCGGGCGCGCTCTTCCTCTGCGTCGGCGTGATCTATGACCGCACCCATACCCGCGAAATCGCGGCTTACGGCGGTCTGGTCAACAACATGCCGAAATATGCCGTCGCCATGATGGTCTTCACCATGGCGAACGTTGGTCTGCCCGGTACCTCTGGCTTCATCGGCGAATTCCTGACCCTGATCGGCGTCTTCCGCGCCAATACCTGGGTTGCGCTCTTTGCCGCGACTGGTGTGATCCTGTCGGCCGCCTACGCGCTCTGGCTCTACCGCCGCGTGATTTTCGGTGCGCTGGAGAAGGAAAACCTGAAGAAGCTTCTGGATCTGTCGCCGCGTGAACAGCTGATCCTCTATCCGCTGATCGCGCTGACGATCCTATTCGGTGTCTATCCGGCTCCGATCTTCGATGCCACGGCGGCTTCGGTGGATCTGCTGGTGAACAATTATACCGCTGCCCTGCACGCTGCGCAGAATGTTGCGCTGTCGATGAATTGATGACGGGACTTATTCGACATGACTGCTGACACAATTCTTGCAAGCCTGCATCTTTCCATTCCGGAGCTCATCCTCGCGGTCGGTGCGCTTGTGCTGCTCATGATCGGCGTCTTCTCGGGCGAGCGGTCGGGACCCACGGTCACCGGTCTTGCCATCGCGGTCCTCGCGGTGGCAAGTCTCTGGATCATCTTCGTGCCGGGCGAGGGCCTCGCCTATGGCGGCGCCTATCTCGCCGACGGCTTCTCCCGCTTCATGAAGATCGTCGCGCTGGTCGGCTCGATCGTCGCCATGTTCCTCAGCATTGGCCAGGCGCGCGAGCAGCAGCTCGATCGCTTCGAGTTCCCGGTGCTCCTTTTGCTCGCGACCCTCGGCATCCTGCTGATGATCTCGGCGCATGACCTGATCTCGCTCTACCTGTCGCTGGAACTGCAGTCGCTGGCTCTTTACGTCGTTGCCGCCATCAACCGCGACAGCCTGAAGTCGACCGAAGCCGGCCTGAAGTACTTCGTCCTCGGTGCGCTGTCCTCCGGTATGCTGCTTTATGGCATGTCGCTGGTTTACGGCTTCACCGGTCACACGAGCTTCGATGCGATCGCGACCGCACTCAGCGCCGAAACCCGTTCGCTCGGCCTCGTCTTCGGTCTGGTCTTCGTGCTTGCAGGCCTCGCCTTCAAGATCTCCGCCGTGCCGTTCCATATGTGGACGCCCGATGTCTATGAAGGTGCGCCGACCCCGGTCACAGCCTTCTTCGCGGCTGCGCCAAAGGTTGCCGCCATGGCGATCCTGACCCGCATCGTGGTCACGGCCTTCCATCCGGTCTTGGCCGATTGGCAGCAGATCATCGTCTTCATCTCGATCGCCTCGATGCTGCTCGGCTCGTTCGCGGCGATCGGTCAGCGCAATTTCAAGCGACTGATGGCCTATTCCTCGATCGGTCACATGGGCTATGCGCTTGTCGGCCTCGCCGCCGGCACTAAGACCGGCGTCTCCGGTGTCATGCTCTACATGGTCATCTACATGGTCATGACGCTCGGCTCCTTCGCCATCATCATGGCCATGCGCCGCAAGGATGGCCGTCAGGTCGAAAACATCGACGATCTCGCCGGCCTTTCGACGACCAATCCTTTCATGGCGGTCGTCCTGACGGCGCTGATGTTCTCGCTGGCCGGCATTCCGCCGCTCGCAGGCTTCTTCGGAAAGTATTTCGTCTTCGTTGCTGCCATCCAGGCGCATCTCTATGCGCTCGCCATTATCGGCGTTCTGGCTTCGGTCGTCGGCGCTTACTACTATCTGCGCGTCATCAAGGTGATGTGGTTCGATGAAGCCAAGGATGAATTCGCACGTACCGCTGGTTCGCTGCGCCTCGTCTTCGGTCTCTCCGGCCTGTTCGTCATTGCCTATGTCTTCTTCGGTGGTGTAATCGGCGGAGCTGCCGATCTCGCTGCTGCGACGCTGTTTTGATGGCGTCTGACATGAATAGCCGGAAGTCGCTCGCCGACTTCCGGCATGATGCCCTTCAGGAAACCTCGTCCACAAACAGCGTCTGTCTCGAACGGGCGCGCGCAGGCGACCCTGGAAACCTTTGGGTCACCGCTGAGCGTCAGACGGGTGGACGCGGCCGCCGCGGTCGCGCCTGGGCGTCGGAAGCCGGCAATCTCTACGCATCTCTCCTTCTGATCGATCCCGCTCCCATGGACCGCCTTGGCTCTCTGCCGCTTGCGGTGGCGCTCGCTGTGCATCAGGCGGTACGCGGCGTGCTGCCGCTCGCCGCCGAGCCGGTCGAGATCAAATGGCCGAACGATATCCTGATCGGCCGCAAGAAGACCTGCGGCATCCTGATCGAGGGCGAAGCGCTGCCGGATGGCCGGTATGCGCTCGTCATCGGCATCGGCATCAACATTGCCGTGATGCCTGACAATCCGATCTATCCCGTCACATGCCTGAGGCAGCAGGGCTCGATGGTGTCGCCGGAGGAGTTGTTTGCCCATCTTTATGCCGCGATGTCGGAGGCGCTCGAGGTCTGGAGCCGCGGCAGGGGCGTTCGGGAAATCACCGCGCGCTGGCGTGAATTTGCGTGCGGCATCGGGGAAAAGATCACGGTAAACTTGCCGGATCGCTCGATTTTGGGCCATTTCTCGGGCATCGATGATAATGGCTTGTTGATGCTCGAAACCGAGGACGGCAGGATCATGCCGATCGCGGCGGGCGATGTTTTCTTTAGATAATGGTTGGGGATCAGATGGCGAAGCAAGACGAATTGGTGTTTCTGCCCCTCGGCGGCGTCGGCGAAATCGGCATGAATCTCGCGCTCTACGGCTATGGCCCGGCGGAGCAGCGCCAGTGGATCATGGTCGATTGCGGCGTCACTTTCCCGGGGCCGGATCTGCCGGGTGTCGATCTCGTCTTGCCGGATATCCGTTTCCTCGCCAAGGAACGCAAGAACCTCAAGGGCATCATCATCACCCACGCGCACGAGGATCACTACGGCGCGCTTAATGATCTTTGGCCCGGGCTGAACGTTCCGATCTATGCCTCCGCCTTCACCGCCGGCCTTCTCGAAGCCAAGCGCGATTACGAGAAATCGATGGGCGAGATCCCGGTGACGCTGTTCAAGGCCGGCGACCGCATCAATGTCGGCCCGTTCGAGATCGAAGGCGTGGCCGTCAACCACTCGATCCCCGAGCCGATGTCGTTGATGATCCGCACGCCGCTCGGCAATGTCGTCCATACCGGTGACTGGAAGATCGATCACGAGCCGTCGCTTGGGCCGCTGACCGACGAGGCTCGCTTCCGCCAGCTCGGCGAAGAGGGTGTGCTGGCGCTGATGTGCGATTCCACCAACGCGCTGCGCGACGGCGTTTCGCCTTCGGAAAAGGACGTGTCGGAAAGCCTGCGCAAGATCATCGAGGATGCCGAGGGCAGGGTGGCGATCACCACCTTCTCGTCGAATGTCGGTCGTATCCGCACCATTGCCGAAGCTGCCGAAGCTGCTGGCCGGGAAATACTTCTGCTTGGCAGTTCGCTGAAACGCGTCGTCGACGTCGCTCGCGATATCGGCATCATGGAAGGCATCAAGCCGTTTATCGCCGAAGACGAATATGGCTATATCCCGCGCGACAAGGTCGTGGTGATCCTGACCGGCAGCCAGGGCGAGCCGCGCGCAGCGCTTGCCAAGCTCTCCCGGGACGAGATGCGCAACGTCGCATTGGCGGCTGGCGATATCGTCGTCTTTTCCTCGCGCGCCATTCCCGGCAATGAGAAGGCCATTCAGGACATCAAGAACGGCCTGATCGAACAGGGCGTTCATGTGGTGACGGATGCCGAGGCGCTCGTGCACGTTTCCGGCCATCCTCGGCGCAACGAATTGCAGAAGATGTATGAATGGACGCGCCCGAAGGTCGTCATCCCCGTGCACGGCGAGGCGACGCATCTGACCGCCCATAAGGAATTGGCCGAACAGAGCGGCATTGCCACCGTGCCACGCGTACGCAATGGCGATGTCGTGCGCCTTGCGCCCGGTCCCGTCGAAGTCATCGGCGAGGCCCCGCATGGGCGCATCTTCAAGGACGGTATTCTGATCGGCGATTTCGACGAGATGGGCATCGGCGAGCGCAAGAAGCTTTCCTATGTCGGCCATGTCTCCGTCAATGTCGTGCTCGATGCCCGTTACGACATCGTCGGTGATCCCGACCTCGTGCCGATCGGCCTGCCGGCCTATGATGATGAAGGTGAGGAGATGGAGGACACGCTCTTCGACGCCATCGTCAGCGCCGTCGAAAGCATTCCGCGCGCTCGCCGCAAGGATCTGAATATGCTGCAGGAGGCGGTACGCCGCGCGGTGCGCGCCGCCGCCAATCAGGGCTGGGGCAAGAAGCCGATGGTGACCGTGTTCGTGACGCGCACCGGCGGCTGAGTTCAACGGCCGATCGGGGAGGAGAACTACCGTGCTGGGACGGATCAATCACATCGCGATAGCCGTGCCGGATATTGCGGCGGCTTCTAAGGCCTATCGTGAAACGCTCGGTGCTACAGTATCCCAGCCGCAGACACTACCGGAACACGGCGTTACCGTCGTTTTCATAGAGCTGCCGAATACCAAGGTCGAACTGCTCGAGCCGCTGGGCGAAGCCTCGCCCATCGCTGCCTTCCTGGCCAAGAACCCGGATGGCGGCATGCACCACATTTGCTATGAGGTCGCCGACATCCTCGCGGCTCGCGATAAACTTGTGGCGTCGGGCGCACGCGTGCTCGGCAATGGCGAGCCGAAGATCGGCGCGCATGGCAAGCCCGTGCTCTTCCTGCATCCGAAGGATTTCTTCGGCACGCTTGTCGAGCTTGAGCAGGTGTGACACTGGAGCGGGATGATTTTTGGCGGAACTGGCCCAGAGCATGTCGCGCAAAAGTGTGTAGCGGTTTTGCGACAACGACATGCGCAAAATCAAAGACTAAAGCGTGGGAAGCGAATCTGAAAGATCGCGACGCGCTTTAGAATCTCAATCCGCTTTAAGTGCGCTGATCTGCGCTTTGAAAGACAACTGTTTTGCCCCTATAAGCAGTTTGGAAGAGGAGGAGACGAGCGGGCTCGTCTCGAAGGGAGCATAATGGCACAGCAGATCATCGCCAGTTTCGCCGTTTATTTCGTCATCTGGTGGATTACGCTTTTTGCCGTCCTGCCGTTCGGTCTGCGCACCCAGGCCGAAGACGAGCATGTGATTCTAGGTACGGTCGAAAGTGCGCCGACGAAATTCCGCGCTTGGCGAGTGGTTCTCATCACGACGCTGGTGTCAGCTCTCCTGTATGGCACCTGGTATGTTGCATCGCATTATTTCGGGCTGAGCATAGATTCCATTCCAAGGTTCGTGCCGAACTACAATTGATGGAAAGGGCGCGGTAAAACACGGATCAATCATTTGAGCCTTCTCTTTGCTTGCGCCTCGCAATCGCCATCAATTCGTCACACGTCTGTCATGTGCATGGCGCATCAAATCCCGGCCGACATTTGAGTTGTTCTGCCGAAAGGCTGAAGACACTTTCTCGCAACTGAACTGATCTGCAGTAGATCGAGCTGAGAAAGCAAAAAAAAACAAGGCTAAAAGCCTTGTTTTAAAGTATCGCGTGATCCTTATCCGTTACCGGGGCAGCGAACGAGCGCGCCTAAGATCTGATCCTCCCAAGACTTGACCGCGAAACGACAAGAATTTAGCCTTCCTGCCTCTTTTGTGAGCTAAAATTAGCTCAAACATTGAGCTTTGTCATCCTTTTTTTTGCTTTTTTGCTACACTCGCGCAGAATTTTTCTGTTGATGGATTTTCGCCGTAAATCCTTATAAATGTGCGCTTTTTCGAAACAGCCGAAATAGGCGCTTTCCCCTGGATTTCCGGGCTTTTACCAAAATCTTGTGTTGAAGAATGCGGGTTTCCTTCCTACGCCGAAGCAGTTATGAACTGCCTCCAGTACATAATTTGCTAACGATTCCGCCGCGAGCGGAACGTCAAACCATCTGGAACAAGCGTCATGCGTCTGTCTCGTTACTTCATGCCCATCCTGAAGGAAAATCCCAAGGAGGCTGAAATCGTTTCCCATCGGCTTATGCTGCGCACCGGCATGATCCGGCAGCAGTCGCAGGGTATCTATTCCTGGCTGCCGCTGGGCAAGCGCGTACTGGACAAGGTCAATAAGATCATCCGCGAGGAACAGAACCGTTCCGGCGCCATCGAGCTGTCGATGCCGACACTGCAGTCGGCCGAGCTCTGGCAGGAAAGCGGCCGTTATGACGCCTACGGCAAGGAGATGCTACGCATCAAGGACCGGCAGGATCGGCCCATGCTTTATGGTCCGACCAACGAGGAGATGGTCACCGACATCTTCCGGTCTTACGTCAAGTCCTACAAGGACTTGCCGCTGAATCTCTATCACATCCAGCTGAAGTTCCGTGACGAAATCCGTCCGCGTTTCGGTACGATGCGCTCGCGCGAATTCATGATGAAGGATGCCTATTCCTTCGATCTGACGCAGGAAGGCGCCGTGCAATCTTATAACAAGATGTTCGCCGCTTATCTGCGCACCTTCAATCGCCTCGGCCTGAGAGCAATCCCGATGCGCGCGGATACCGGTCCTATCGGCGGCAATCTCAGTCACGAATTCATCATTCTTGCCGATACCGGCGAGTCCGAAGTTTTCTGCCACAAGGATTTCGTCAATTTCGACATTCCGGGCGAAGACACGAATTTCGATGATGCCGTCGGCCTGAAGGGGATTTTCGACAAGTGGACTTCGGTCTATGCCGCCACCTCCGAAATGCATGATGAAGCCGCCTTCAATGCCATTCCGGAAGGCGATCGCCTCTCTGCGCGCGGCATCGAGGTCGGCCATATCTTCTATTTTGGCACCAAGTATTCCGAGCCGATGGGCGCGAAGGTGCAGGGTCCCGATGGCAAGGAACATGCTGTCCACATGGGATCTTACGGTATCGGCCCGACACGCCTTGTTCCCGCCATCATCGAAGCATCGCATGATGAGAACGGAATCATCTGGCCGGCTTCGGTCGCGCCGTTCGATGTCGTGGTGATCAACATGAAGGCCGGGGACCAGGCCTGTGACGAAGCTTGCGAAACGGTCTATGCCGCGCTGTCGAAGGCCGGCAAGGACGTGCTGTACGACGATCGCGACGAGCGCGCCGGAACGAAGTTCGCCACGGCCGATCTGATCGGTGTGCCCGTGCAGATCATCGTCGGCCCGCGTTCGATCGCGAGCGGCGAAGTGGAAGTGAAGGACCGCAAGACCGGCGCTCGCGAGACGATGACGGTCGAGGCAGCGATCAATCGGCTGGCAGGCTGATTGACGATACAAAGGATGAAAGGCGAATGGCGGTGAGCGCGGCAGTGGAACAGCAGGAAAATTCGTTCAAGGCCGGCCCATCGTCTCGCCCGTTCTCCGGTTTCGAACGGCTCGTCGCCTGGCGCTATCTGCGCTCCCGGCGCAAGGAAGCCTCGATTTCGGTGATTGCCGGCTTCTCGTTGGTCGGCATCATGCTCGGTGTCGCTGCCCTGATTATCGTCATGGCCGTGATGAACGGTTTCCGCGCCGAGCTCTTCAAGCAGATTCTCGGCTTCAACGGTCATGTCGTGGTGCAGCCGATTGATTCGCCGTTGAACGATTATGCTGATCTGGCAAAGAAGTTTTCTGCCGTTCCCGGCGTCACAATGGCCCTGCCGCTCGTCGAGGGCGAAACACTTGCTTCCGGCCGCGGCGGCTCCGGCACTGGCGCGCTAGTCCGCGGCATCCGTTCGGAAGATCTGACCAAGCTCAAATCGGTCTCCGATCACGTCGTTTCCGGTGACATTGTCGGCTTTGCTTCCGGACAGGGCGTTCTTGTCGGCAGCCGGTTGGCCCGGCAACTGGGATTGACGGTCGGCGATCAGATCACCCTTACGGCACCGGACGGCGACGTCACGCCCTTCGGCGTCAACCCGCGCGTCAAGGCATACACGATCTCGGGTATCTTCGAAGTCGGCATGTCGGAATATGATTCTTCCGTCGTCTTCATGCCGCTGGAGGAGGCACAGGTCTTTTTCAATGCCGAGGGCATTGTCGAGAAGATCGAGCTCTTCATCACCAATCCCGATGACGTCGATCAATTGCGGCCAAAGATCGAAGAGGCGGCGGGGCGGCAGATTTTCCTGACGGACTGGCGGCAGGTCAACGCCACTTTCTTCTCAGCCCTCCAGGTCGAGCGCAACACGATGTTCATGATCCTGACGCTGATCGTTCTCGTCGCCGCGCTGAATATCATTTCCGGCCTGATCATGCTGGTGAAGGACAAGGGCAGCGACATCGCCATCCTGCGCACGATGGGTGCGACGTCGGGCGCGATCATGCGCATCTTCTTCATGACGGGGGCGGCGATCGGCGTCGTTGGAACGTTCGCCGGCGTCATACTCGGTGTCCTGGTCTGCCTCAATATCGAGTCCATCCGCCAGTTCTTCTCCTGGATTTCCGGCACCGTGATTTTCAATCCCGAGGTCTATTTCCTCAGCAAATTGCCGGCGCAGATGAATCTCAGCGAGACCATCTCCGTCATCGTGATGGCACTCACCCTGTCCTTCCTTGCCACCATCTTTCCGGCCTGGCGGGCCTCGCGGCTCGATCCGGTGCAGGCGCTGCGCTACGAATAAGGATATTTCATTTGATGAAACGCAACGTCGTTCTCCAGCTCTCTGGCGTGGAGCGTCACTACGGGCAGGGCGAGACGCGGCTGTCGATCTTGAAGGGGGCGGATTTCACGCTGCACAGCGGCGAGATTGTTGCGCTCGTCGCGCCGTCAGGCACGGGTAAATCGACGCTTCTGCATGTGGCTGGGCTGCTTGAGCATCCGGATGGCGGCGAAGTCCTCGTCAACGGTCAGGCCTGTGAGGACTTGTCTGACGATAGACGTACCGCCGTGCGCCGCAGCGAGATCGGCTTCGTCTATCAGTTCCATCACCTGCTTCCGGAATTCTCGGCGCTTGAGAACATCATGATGCCGCAGCTCATTTCCGGCCTCTCGCGGAAAGATGCCAGCGAGCGAGCCGCCCAGCTTCTCGACTATATGCGCATCGGCCATCGCGGTGATCATCGCCCCGCCGAATTGTCCGGCGGCGAGCAGCAGCGTGTCGCAATCGCCCGTGCGGTTGCCAATGCACCGCTGGTGCTTCTGGCTGACGAGCCGACAGGCAATCTCGACCCGGCAACGGCGCATTACGTCTTTGACGCGCTGGAGGCGCTGGTGCGCCAATCCGGTCTTGCGGCGCTGATCGCCACGCACAATCACGAGCTGGCAGCCCGCATGGATCGTCGCGTGACACTGAGCGAAGGCAAGGTTGTGGAGGTCTGATCCCTTTACGGGATGATCAGGCCACCGCGATAATCCAGTTCGTAAGCCCTGCGTTCGCTCACGACGATAGCTTCGTAGCCGCTGAAATGGTGGCAGTCGCCGATGTTTTCATCGATGTAAAGCCCATAGGCATGCTCGAACTCGAAACCGCCGAGAAAGCGCCTTTCGTCAAGATAGAGCCGCAGCAAGGCCGCCTTGATCACCATGCCGGCGCGCGTTCCGTCGATCAGGTCGTGTTCGACGATATGGCCGAAATAGTTCATGGCCCATACCGGCTCGCCGTCATGCCATACGAGCTCCTGTCCGGCGAAGTCAGTGCCGCCGAAGTAGCTGTCGAGATAGCGCCAGCGGCCGCTCGCATAGCCAATGTCATGCGAGCCGCTACGGCAGGATGGCAGCCTCTCGCCGTCACCGACATAGGTTTCGGCTTTGGCGACGACAATAAAATCGTTCAGCTCGGCAAGATCCGGCATGACCCTCTCCAATTTTGGTGAGCGGCCAAGATGCCATTCAATGCGAGATTTGTAAAGAACAAAAAGAGAACATTTGCTAGCGATGGCTGCTTTCGCAGGCCTTCTGGCCGATATCATCCTGCCAGTCCTGGATGGTGACGGCCTTGGCATCGGCCTTCAGTATCTTGTCGTCCTTGGTCACCTTGCCGGTCAGAACGTTGTAATCGCAGCTATAGCTGTTACCGGGTTCGACGTTGTCACGAAAATCGTAGCTATAGCCGGCAACCAAAAATGCGCTGTTGCGATAGGCAAGCGTCAAAGTCTGATGCCATCGGTCGCGCCCGATCGCATCGTTCTGCGAGGTGACCGCGATTGAACCGTTCGGCAGTGCGGCGATCGATGGTTCCTGGCCGTAGATACCGCCAGGCTCAGCGCGGCCCCATACCTTATCAGGGGCGGCCGCGGCCAGTTTGAGCAGCTCATGTTCCTTGTCGCGGAGATAGATATAGATCCCGATCTCATAATCGGCCTGGTCATTCGGCGGCATCGTCACCAGTAATGCAAGGTCCGGCTTGCCGTCCTTGTTCCAATCGCCGATCGCCGCGTCGATGATGCGGTCGGAAGCAATGGTATCTTCGGCGCGAGCCGCGATTGCGGTCAAAAGAAGAATGAGAGCGAAGCCAAGTGACTTCATCGTGATTCCCCGGTTTGCCTCTGCATAGCGCCCGGCCGCGCCGGCGTCCATTGCAGGCTGAAAAGTGGTCAGATGAAATTTACTGATGCATCTATTGACTCTCGAACAAAAATGGAACAAAAAGAAAACATAACGAGTAAGGAGCGCCTAAATGACCGACATTATTCGAGACGTTGCAGCATTCACTTCCATCGTCATGTTCGTCGCCAGCTTTTCCCTCATCATGATGGCGATGTAAGTTTTATCCCCGTTTGCGCATGCTGTTCCCATATTTGATGGGAGCAACTTCTGGACTTTATGGTCCGCAATGCCGAAAATGCCGCTGATTCATTCAGGCGTGCGGAAGGGTATGAAATGGCGGATGCGGGTGGCAGCGGCGCGGCAGCGCCGGTCGGCGAAATGCCGGAATTTGTGCACCTCAGGGTTCATTCCGCCTATTCTCTGCTAGAGGGCGCATTGCCGCTCAAGAAGATATTGGCCAAGGCTGCCGGGGACAGCCAGCCGGCCATTGCGATTACCGATACCAACAATCTGTTCGTCGCCCTGGAATTCTCGCAGAAGGCGATGGATGAGGGCCTGCAGCCGATCATTGGCTGTCAGGTATCGATCGATATGGAGGATGGCGGCGAGAGCGAGAAGCGCGGGCCGCAGCAAGCTTTGGCGAAGATGCCATCCCTCGTGCTGCTTGCCGCGACCGAGCGGGGATATGAGCGCCTCGTCGATCTCGTCAGCCGCGCCTATCTCGGCGGCGAGGGCAACAACGCCGTTCACATCGCAGCCTCATGGCTGGATGAGATCGGTACGGGAGGGTTGATCGCGCTCACCGGTTCGCTCACCGGCCCGGTCGATATGGCTTTGAAAGAAGGGCATGCCGCACAGGCGCTCTCCCGATTGTTGAGGCTGAAGCAGCTGTTCGATGACAGGCTCTATGTCGAATTGCAGCGCCACGGCACCTATGATCGTCGTCACGAGCAGAAGATGATCAAGCTGGCTTACGAGCACGAGATCCCGCTCGTTGCTACCAACGAAGCCTTTTTCCCGACGCGGGACGATTACGATGCGCATGACGCCTTGATGGCGGTGGCCCACAACGCCATCGTCTCGGACGATACGCGATTTCGCCTGACGCCGGATCACTATCTGAAGAGCCGCGCAGACATGGCAAAGCTTTTCGCCAACTTGCCTGAAGCGCTTGAGAATACGGTCGAGATCGCTCGCCGCTGCTCTTTCGTGTTGAAGACCCGCTCGCCGATCCTGCCGCGCTTTACCGGGGCGACTGACGACCCTGAAGAGGCTGGACGCGCCGAGGCGGCCGAGCTGCGCGCTCAGGCGGTCGAGGGCCTTGAGCAGCGCATAACCTCGCTTGGCATGGCGCCGGGTTACGAGGAGAAGGATTATCGCGATCGGCTGGAATTCGAACTGAGCGTCATCGAGCGCATGAAGTTTCCCGGCTACTTTCTGATCGTTGCCGACTTCATTAAATGGGCCAAGCGCCACGATATCCCTGTCGGCCCCGGTCGCGGTTCCGGTGCAGGCTCGCTCGTCGCCTATGCGCTGACGATCACTGACGTCGATCCGCTGCGCTTCTCGCTGCTATTCGAGCGCTTCCTCAATCCGGAACGCGTCTCCATGCCGGACTTCGATATCGACTTCTGCCAGGACCGGCGTGAAGAGGTGATTCGCTACGTGCAGGCCAAATACGGCCGCGAGCAGGTGGCGCAGATCATCACCTTTGGTTCGCTGCAGGCGCGTGCGGCCTTGCGCGACGTTGGCCGCGTGCTCGAAATGCCCTATGGCCAGGTCGACAAGATCTGCAAGCTGGTGCCGAACAATCCTGCTAATCCGACCCCCCTTAGCAAGGCGATCGAGGAGGAGCCGCGCTTGCAGGAGGAGGCGGACAAGGAGCCAGTCGTCGCGCGTCTTCTCGATATCGCCCAGAAGATCGAAGGCCTCTATCGCCACGCATCGACCCATGCCGCCGGTATCGTCATCGGCGACCGCCCACTGTCGAAGCTGGTACCGATGTATCGCGACCCGCGCTCCGATATGCCGGTCACCCAGTTCAACATGAAATGGGTGGAACAGGCCGGTCTGGTGAAGTTCGACTTCCTTGGCCTGAAGACCCTTACGGTTCTAAAGACGGCGGTCGATTTCGTCGCCAAGCGCGGCATCTCGATCGATCTTGCCAGCATCCCGCTCGACGACAAGAAGACCTACGACATGCTCTCGCGCGGCGAGACGGTTGGCGTGTTCCAGGTGGAAAGTGCGGGCATGCGCAAGGCGCTGATCGGCATGCGCCCGGACTGCATCGAGGATATTATCGCGCTCGTGGCGCTTTATCGTCCGGGCCCGATGGAGAACATCCCGGTCTACAATGCCCGCAAGCATGGCGAGGAAGAGATCGAGTCGATCCACCCGAAGATCGACTATCTCCTGAAGGAAACTCAGGGCGTTATCGTCTATCAGGAGCAGGTGATGCAGGTCGCCCAGGTGCTCTCGGGCTATTCGCTTGGCGAAGCCGATCTTCTGCGCCGCGCCATGGGTAAGAAGATCAAGGCGGAGATGGACCAGCAGCGCGAGCGCTTCGTCGACGGTGCCATCAAGAACGGCGTGTCGAAGGGGCAGGCCGATGTCATCTTCGATCTGCTCGCCAAGTTCGCCAATTACGGCTTCAACAAGTCGCACGCCGCCGCCTACGCCATCGTCTCTTACCAGACCGCCTATATGAAGGCGCATTATCCGGTGGAATTCCTGGCCGCGTCGATGACGCTCGATATGTCCAATACCGAAAAGGTCAACGACTTCCGTCAGGATGCCAAGCGGCTGGGCATCGAGGTTATCGCGCCCTCCGTGCAGACCTCGTTTCGCCATTTCGAGACGGGCGACAACCGCATCTATTATGCGCTGGCGGCTATCAAGGGCGTCGGTGAAGCCGCTGTCGACCATATCGTCGAGGTGCGCGGCGATCAGCCTTTTGCCGGCATCGAGGATTTCTGCCTGCGCATCGATCCCAAGCAGATCAACCGCCGCGTTCTGGAAAGCCTGATCTGCGCCGGCGCTTTCGACTGCTTCGAGATCGATCGCGCGCAGCTGATCGCCGGCTTGGACCGCGTCATGGGCTATGCCCAGGTGGCGCAGGAAAATAAGCGCAGCGGCCAGCATGACATGTTCGGAAGTGCCGCCTCCGGCCCGGAAAAGATCGTGTTCCCGCCCTACACGCCCTGGCTCGCCTCGGAGCGTCTGCTGCGCGAATTCCAGGTGCTCGGCTTCTATCTGACGGCACATCCGCTCGATACTTACAAGAGCGTGCTCGACAAGATGCGGGTGCAGCCCTTTGCCGATTTTTCCGCGGCGGTGAAGCAGGGCGCTAGCAACGGGCGTCTCGCCGGCACTGTCATCTCGAAGCAAGAGCGCAAGACGCGCACCGGCAACAAGATGGGCATCTTCGTCTTCTCTGATGCTTCAGGCCAGTTCGAAGCTGTGCTTTTCTCGGAGACGCTCAACCAATATCGCGACGTTCTCGAAGTCGGAAAATCCTTCGTCATTACCGCCCAGGCGGACGAGCGCCCCGAAGGTATCAGCTTGCGGCTGCAGACGGCACAGTCGCTGGAAGAGAAGTCGCTGCAGATGCAGAAGGCGCTGCGCGTCTATGTCCGCGATTCCGGCCCGCTGAAAGCCGTTGCCGCGCATCTGAATACGAAAGGCGACGGCCTCGTTTCCTTCATCGTCATCAAGGAAGAGGGCTTGCGCGAGGTCGAGGTGGCGCTACCGGAGAAATATCGCATCACGCCTGAAATCGCCGCTGCCTTGCGCACGGCACCCGGCGTGATCGACGTGGAACTGGTCTGAAGCAATTCCAGGAAAAGTGTATAGCGGTTTTCCGTCCGGAATTGCGTAAAAACAAAAAGGCTCTAGCCCTTCTTACCCAGCGCGCCGTTGTTGGTAACGGTGATGAAATCGGTCTCGTTGCCGGTTTCCGGTCCGACGCCGGTATCGGAAATCGTCAGCGACGATCCCGCTGTCAGCAGATCCTCGATGCGATGACGGATATCGTCAGGGATGGTGATGCGATTGAGCGCCTGTCCGGCTGCGTCGAACGATTGCGATTGCTCTTCGCTGGTGATGCCGTAGCGCTTCTTCGTCTGCTTGCTCAGATCTTCTTCGAGCGTCATGCCGAACCAGTCGGCCTTGCCGCTGATCCGGTCGATCGCATTGGCGGTGAAGAAATGCACGCCGAGCGCCTCCTCCGGCTCGGCAATGATGGCCGGTCCTTCGAAGAGCGGTTTGAAGTTCTGCCGGACCATGATCGCGCCGTTCGGCGGTTTGCCCTTGCCGACCGCGGCATAGACTGCGTTCATCAGCGCGGGGCTGACGAGGCCGCCCGTCGTCTTGATGTCATGTGCCTTCTTGAAGTCCTCGATCGCCTGCACTGTCGCGGGCCCCAGCATGCCGTCGGGCGTTCCGGTGATAAAGCCCATTCCGTTCAGGATGCCCTGAAGGTCGCGCACGTTTTCGCGCAAGCCCCGCCGGGTGATGAGGATGCTGAGCGGTGCGGGATCGGCCGGTGGCGCCAGAGTCTCCCGCGCCTTCGGTATCTGGATCGACGTCACGTCGTTCGTCGCGACCTGCAGCTGTTGTGCCTGCGGCAGGAAGCTTGCGGTCATCGGACGGAGTTCGATGCCCGAAAATAGCGACGGCGGTGGAGCTGGCAGCGGCTGGAACAGCATCGCGTTTTCAAACGGCTGCGGCACCAGCGGCTGATCGGCGATGACGACATGCACGCCGCGCTCGGTCATTTGATAAAGCGTCTTGGCAAAGGCCTTCGGCATCCGCACGCAGCCATGGGATGCCGGATAATTCGGGACGGAATTGGATTCGTGCAGCGCGATCCCCGACCAGGTCAGCCTCTGCATGAAAGGCATAGGCGAGGCCGAATAGAGATTGGATTCGTGATACACCTTCTTCTCCAGAATGGAGAAGATACCGCTGGGGGTCGTGTGGCCGCGCTTGCCGGTGGAAACCTTCGAAGTCGCGATTACCTTATCACCGTCATAGACCGCGAGCGACTGCCTGTCCTTCGACACCACGATCTGCAGGGTGCGGGTATCCGGCGCAGCAAAGAGGGGATGGGAAAGGGCGGTGGCTGACACCAGCGCAAGCCCCAGCAATAAAAATGGCTTCATAGACACAACCAAAACGCAATACTCGTTGTACCTGAGGTTAGACTTGGAAGTTTAAGGAAGACTTGCCGAAAACTCATACCGTTCCGTGTCCATGGAAACGTGAGTTAGCAGAACATGAGCCCAATGCGGCATCGCCGAAGCGGAGCGTTCAAACTCTGCTTCGGCGATGATTGAAATCTTGAACTGACAGGGAATCAGTGGACGCTGGAGGCCACCCAGTTGTGCCAGTCTTGCTCGCTGCCGTGGAACGCGTTGAGGTCGATCTTGCCTTCGACGCCGTGGGATACACCGGAGCCGGAATATTGCCAGAACAGCCATTTACGACCCGGATAGACCTTGGACGGATGTTGAGCCACGGCGCGCAGCCAGAAGGGATAGTTGAGCAGTTCGCCACTCAGATTGTCGCGATAGAAGTCCGGAGCCGTGTAGACGATCGGACGCTGGCCGTAATGCTTTTCGAGCTTGTCCATGAAGACCTGCATCTTGGCGAGAACCTGCTCGCGCGAGGGCCGCCGCTTGCAACTTGACTCACCGTTCCATTCCACGTCGATGACCGGCGGCAGGGCTCCGGCTTCCTTCGGCACGTTGCGAATGAACCAGTCGGCCTGCTCTCCAGCAGTCCGGCACCAGTAGAAGAAATGATAGGCGCCATGTTTCAGACCGGCCTGCTGGGCAGCCCGCCAGTTCTTCTTGAACATGGGATCGATGTGATCGCCGCCGTCCGTTGCCTTGATGTAGACGAAGTTCGCACCCTGCGTGCGCAGCGTATCCCAGTCGATCTCGCCCTGCCAGCGAGAGACGTCGACGCCATGGACAGCGAGCTTCCGGGGCGAGGTTGATGTACCGAAGTTGATCGGCTTGGCATCGCGGAAGCGATGGCTGTAGATCTGCATCGGCTGCTGCCGCAGGGCGCGGGGCACCGGATTCGATGGCGAGAGCATGGCGAGCGGTCGTTGCAGCGGGACTGGCGCGTCATCGTCGCCGCTCTGGTCGGAGGGCATAAGGCCCTCAGGCCGGAGATTCGTCGGCATCGCGACTGCGAGCGCCTGCTGCCGCTCGACGCGCGAAACGGTTTCGCCGATTTCGACCGAAGGCACGACCCTACTGGTCTTTGTGATGGAACCGGTCAATTCTTTCGAAGGCGGGGCGGCTTGCGCGGCTTCGCGCTCACCTCGGGCGGCGCAGCCTGAAATCGTCAGGCAGGCGAGAAGAATGGTCGATACAGCCGATAGACGCATAGGAACCCGTACGCAAAACACTGGAGGCGACGAGTTCACGCCGCCGGAAAGTTACAGAATCCAAGTCCTAATGGAAATTTACCAAAAAAGTTTGAATCCGAGCTTTCTCGCGCTAAAGAATCGCGCGCGTCGTTCAATTATTTGCGGCGCAGCCAAAAATCACCATCTGGTGACTTATGCTAAATAATTGTTATTTTTGGTTTTTGTCGCCGAACGTGTAGCCGGTTTCGACTGTCTTATTGCCGAATTTTTCTCGGAGCTTGTCCATGGCTGCTTCCGCAGCGGCCCGTCGCATGGCCTGAACGTCGATAAGATCGGGCGGATCTGCGCGCCCGGCATCGCCAAGATCGGTAACCCCGATGCCAATGAGACGGAATTTCGTGCCGTCGGTTTCAGGTTCGAGCAGCCGCAGTCCGGTGCGGAAAATCCGGTCCGCGAGTTGGGTTGGGTCCTCCAGCCGACGATTGCGCGTGCGGATCTTGAAGTCTGCGGTCTTCAGCTTCAGCACGACCGTCTGGCCGGCAATGCCGCTGCGCTTCAGACGCCGGGAAACCTTCTCGGAGAGATCGCGCAAGATCGGCACGAGATCTTCATGGCGCCAGATGTCTTCGAAGAAGGTGGTTTCGGAAGACACGCTCTTCGCCGCTTCATTGGGATGCACGGTTCGGTCGTCGATCCCGCGCGAGAGACGGAAAAGCCGCTGGCCAATGACGCCATAACGGCGCATGAGGTCACCTTCCTCCATGGCCTGCAACTGGCCGATGGTGCGAATGCCGTCGCTTTCGAGCGTAGCGGCAAAGGCCTTGCCTACTCCCCAGATGGTGGTGACCGATCGTGGCTCCAGGAAGGAGAGCGCCTCTTCCTTGCCAATGACGGAGAAGCCTCGCGGCTTCTGCAGGTCGGAGGCAACCTTGGCGAGGAATTTGCAGTAGGAAAGGCCGACGGAGATGGTGATGCCGACTTCCTGCTCCACGCGCTTGACGAACTTGGCGAGGATGCGCGCCGGCGGATCGTGATGCAGCCGCTGCGTGCCCTCTAGCTCGAGAAAGGCCTCGTCGATCGAAAGCGGCTGCACCAGCGGTGTCAGGTCCTGCATCATCGCACGGACCTCGCGGCCGACGCGCACGTATTTCTCCATGTTCGGCCGGATGACGACGGCCTGCGGGCACGCTTCCAGCGCCTTGAACATCGGCATGGCGGAGCGCACCCCATGGATGCGGGCGATATAGCAGGCGGTGGAGACGACGCCGCGCTTGCCGCCGCCGATGATGACGGGCTTATCGGCCAACTCCGGATTATCACGTTTCTCGATGGAGGCATAAAAGGCATCGCAATCGATATGCGCCAGCGTCAGTGCGTAGAGTTCCCGGTGGTAAACGAGGCGAGGGCTTCCGCAGCTCCGGCAGCGCGTGCGCGTCGCCGATTGCTCGCTCAAGCAATCGCGACAGAAGCCGGAGATCTTGTCGGGCGCATGGGTCATCGAGTGAGAACAAAAATTGAACATCGCCACTTTATGATCTAAGCTCGCGAGTCTCAAGCTGGAAAACTGCCGGGGAGGCGCGAGTGCAGAACTTAATCGTGCAGGCATTGACGCCGGATCGCTGGGGCGATTTCGAGACACTGTTTGGACCAAGCGGTGCCTGCTATGGCTGTTGGTGCACTCATTTCCGTGTCGCGACATCGCAGCGCAAGACGATGGATGCGGCAGCAAAGAAGCAGTTGATCCAGGAGCGAATCTCGGCTGGGCCGCCGCCCGGTCTTCTAGGCTACATTGATGGGCAACCGATCGCCTGGGTGCAGGTTGGTCCGCGTGCAGAGCTGCCGCAATGGAACTCGCCGAAAACGGTGTCTCGTCCGCTCGATCCAGCCGATGCGGAAGACAGCACTGTTTGGGCGGTAAGTTGCTTCTTCATAAATTCGAAGGATCGCGGCAAGGGATATAGCCATCGCATGCTGTCGGAGGCCGTGAATTTCGCCCGTGCTTCCGGCGCGCGACTGCTGGAGGGCTGCCCGATCGAGCGTACGAAGCAGTCGAAATCGGTCGGTCTCTATGTCGGCTCGCAGCGCATATTCGAGGCCGCCGGATTTTCTGAAGTTGCGAAGCGGAAGGACGGCAGGCCTTTGATGCGTCTCGCTCTTTGAGGGTAGGTTGGATGACGTCAGCGTGTGATGTGAGCCTGGATCAGCGGTGCTGCCTGGCCCCATTCATTGGCTTGCGGAATGCCAGCGGCGACAGCGGGCGCCATGCGGTGAACGATGGAGGCCGGTTTCAGATTGATGAGGAGGCATCCCGGAACATATTCGCTGACCGAATGCAGGTTGTGGGCCATGTCATCGACGAAGGCGACGGGCATTTCGCGCTGTCGATGCAGCGAGCGTACGATCGGCCCCTTCGGCTTCAGCGACGCGAGCAACGGATAGTCAAGCTCAAGCCTGTCGAGGAGCCGCCGCCTCTGCTCCCAGAACTGCGGCGGCATGGCTGTCAGGAAGACGATATCGGCATCTTTCGAAAAGGTGGCGAGCGTGTCCACCACGCGATCGAAAGGCGTCTGCCATTGCTCCTGCACCTCGAAGAACGCCTCGATCAGCCGGCGGACATCCTTTTCTTCCAGCACGGAGCCATCGGCCTTGGAAACGATGTTGCCCGTCAGCCGGAAGGAGCGCGGCAGGAATTCATGGCCTTCGGCGTCGATGAAGGCCAGGAAAGGCGCAAAGAAATGCAGAACAACGTCATCGACATCGCAGACGATCAATGGCCGTTCTTGCAGCCGGATATGCGATACGTCGAATTCGATCGGGGCATCCATGATCAGTATTCTCCGGAGGCAAGGCCGGGCGGCGAAAAATGCGCCGAGGCGGCGGCGACGGCCTCCGGTGGAATGCCGCTGGCCTCGCAGAAGGCCAATAATGTCGGTTCGTGGTTCATGAGGAAATCGAGCATGCCAGCAAGAAAGGCGGGCTCGTTGATGGCGTTGCGCACCTGCGCCGGCTCCACGCCGGTGAGCGCCAGGAAGCGGCCAAACATATCGGGTTCATTGGCGAGCCAGCCGAGTACGGCAATAGCAGTCTCTTGCGGGTTGGCCGCGCTCTTCTTCGGGTTCTTGAAGTTACTTTGCATTTTGAGGGGTGAGTTACCTATTTTTCAACCAAATGCCGGTAATTTGCGATTCAACTATTTCTGGAATCGGTTCCTCGCGACCCTATATTTCGAGAGAATGGATGCAATACCGGATGCAGGGGCAGCGTTCCATGGCTAAGCAGGTAATGATTGTAGAAGACAATGAGCTGAATATGAAGCTCTTTCGCGACCTGATCGAAGCCTCCGGCTATACAACGATCCAGACCCGCAATGGCATGGAAGCGCTCGATCTCGCGCGCAAGCACCGTCCAGATCTGATTCTCATGGATATTCAGCTGCCGGAGGTCTCCGGTCTGGAGGTCACCAAGTGGCTGAAGGAAGACGACGACCTGCACATGATCCCCGTAATCGCAGTCACGGCCTTCGCCATGAAGGGCGATGAGGAGCGCATTCGCCAGGGTGGCTGCGAGGCCTATGTCTCGAAGCCGATTTCAGTGCCGAAATTCATTGAAACCATTAAAACCTATCTGGGCGACGCCTGATGATGGGGAGCAGCTGATGACCGCACGCATCCTGGTAGTCGACGATATTCCGGCCAACGTAAAGCTTCTGGAAGCGCGGCTGCTTGCCGAATATTTCGAAGTGCTGACGGCTGAGGACGGCTTGAAGGCGCTCGCCATTTGCGCGAGCACGCAGGTCGATCTGATCCTCCTCGATATTATGATGCCCGGCATGGACGGCTTCGAAGTGTGCGAGCGCCTGAAATCCGATCCCCGCACCGCCCATATCCCGGTCGTCATGGTGACGGCGCTCGATCAGCCTGCCGACCGTGTGCGCGGCCTCAAGGCCGGTGCCGACGATTTCCTGACCAAGCCCGTCAATGACCTCCAGCTCATCTCGCGCGTCAAGAGCCTGCTTCGCCTCAAGACATTGAGTGATGAGCTGCATATGCGCAACGAGACCGCGCGCAACTTCGGCATCGGCGATCTGATGCGCTCCGGAGAAGGCCGTTCCGAGGAAGCCGGCCAGGTGCTGCTGGTCGATGGCCGCGCCAATTCGCAGGAGCGGATTATCCGAACGCTGAAGCCGATTGCCCAGGTCATTGCGATGTCCGATCCGCAGGCGGCTTTATTCGAAGCGGCCGAACGGCCGTTCGAGCTGGTGATCGTCAATTCTAATTTCGACGATTACGATCCGCTGCGGCTTTGCTCGCAGCTGCGCTCGCTGGAGCGTACGCGCTTCCTGCCAGTGCTGCTGGTGACGGAGCAAGGGGCCGATGACATGATCGTCCGCGCGCTGGATCTCGGCGTCAATGATTATATCGTCCGGCCGATCGAGCCGAATGAGCTCGTGGCCCGCTGCCTCACGCAAATACGCCGCAAGCGCTATAACGACCGTCTGCGTGCCAGCGTACAGCAGACGATCGAGCTTGCCGTCACCGACGCGCTCACCGGCCTGCACAACAGACGCTACCTCGACAATCACTTAAAGGTGCTTTTTGATCGATCCCTGGCACGGGGCAGGCCGCTTTCGATTCTGATCACCGACATAGACCGCTTCAAGACCGTAAACGACACCCATGGTCACGATGCCGGCGACGAAGTTCTCAAGGAGTTTGCCGCACGGATCCGCTCAACCGTGCGCGGCGCCGATCTTGCCTGTCGTTACGGAGGTGAGGAATTCGTGGTCGTCATGCCGGATACGCCCGCCGATATCGCCGCAGGCGTCGCAGAACGTCTACGTGCTGCGGTAGAAAATATGCCTGTAAAACTACGCGACACTGGTGTCGCGCTTAACATTACCGCATCCTTCGGAATTTCGTGCCGTTTGGAGACGATCGATACCCCGGAGCAGTTGATGAAACAGGCCGATCTTGCGCTTTACGAAGCCAAAAGGGCAGGCCGCAACAGGGTCGTAGCTTCAGCCGCATAGGGGTAAACGGCCGAAACTGGCAGTTACCCGTCAATACTGAGGTAGCTTCCAGGTTTTGAATCGCGATTCAATTCTTTCCGTTCTTTATCTCACCTCCACAGCCACTTGAGTTCTGGTGCAAAGAAAATAAGAATACTTATACTTTCGATTTTGGAATAAGTTCTCGCTTTCTGCCCAAGGCCGAAATATTCGTATTATATTACTATATGTTTTTATCTTGTTCATGGCTTGGTGATCAGGTGGGAGCTGGAAGGCGGGGGCTTGATTGAAACTAAATTGAATATTCAATTTTACTTTAGTATCTGTAGTATATCTTTTCTGTCGAGAGAGGATATCTCCATTTATTCTTGGTAATTTCTTGACAATTTTTTGTTAATGCTATCGGGCATTCTTTTCCATCAAAGTGATGAATTTTAACCATCCGGGCAGACAGGTATTTTTATCATTAAGAATTTGTTGATTTCCTTTTGATTTCGCGCGAGTTTAGTCCCGTATACAGACAACCGATTAGGGCATCCGAGATACCCCATGATGCTCAGGTCCGCCGCATCTCCTGGGTCGTGGGGTCGGTCGGCTGGCAGGCAGAAGATAACGGTTCCTCGTGCCGTTTTGCAGGCTAGCCGGCCCCCATTCAAAACGCCGCTCTTCATTTCTGAAGGGCGGCGTTTTTCTTTTGCGATGCTGGCAAGGCATTGTTCGGCTGAGGCGTTTCCAACCGCTGTTGCAAAATCGGACGGCGATCGAGATGAGGTTTATAAAATAAAAAAAGGCGCCAACCCGAAGGTCGCGCCTTTTTGTAACCTGAAGTTTAGGAAACTTACTTGATCTTCGTTTCCTTGAACTCGACATGCTTCTTAGCAACCGGGTCGTACTTCGTCTTCGTCATTTTGTCTGTCATCGTACGGCTGTTCTTCGTCGTGACGTAGAAGAAACCGGTGTCGGCCGTCGACAGCAGCTTGATCTTGATGGTGGTAGCCTTGGCCATGGTCGTCCTGCCTTTAATAAAAATGAACGCCGTGGACGGCCTGTGCGGAGGTCCACGGCGAATTCTGGCGCGAAAATACAAATCGCGCCCGAAAAGTCAACCTCTGTTGCCCATGAAAAGCAGTCGTATCCCCGAAAGCAGGACATAAAGGCCGAAGAAAAACGCCACGGCCCAGGCAAAGCCGCTGGGATTGGCGAGATCCATGGCCGTGCCGACCGTCGGCGGCCCGAGGACCATACCGACGGCGTAACAGAAAACGAAGGCCGCATTGGCGGCGACGAGATCGACGCCGGTCAATCGCGTGCCGAGGTGACTGAGGCCGACCGTATACATACCGGAAACGCAGCCACCCCAGAAGAGCAGGATGATGGCAAGAATGATCCAGTTCGATGACAGCGACGGTAGCAGGAGCGCTCCCACAAACCCGATCGTGGCCATGATCGACAGCAGCGGCCGCTTGTCCCGCATGCGGTCGGCAAGCAGCCCGAGCGGGATCTGGAATACGAAGTTGCCCACACCCATGACGGTCAGCAGCAGTGCCGCCTGTGATTCGTTGAAACCGAGGCGGGTCGCATAGCTGGTGAAGAGCGATCCGCCGCCGACGGTAACCGCGCCAAACACGAAGACCGCAGCCGTCGCCGTCGGCACGAGGAAGATGTAGCGCACGAAATGCAGTTCCGGCTTCTCGTCGACGATCGGGCTCTCGTTTCGCGCAATGAAGATCGGGATGGCAGCGGCCAGGATGATGCAGGCGCCGATGAGGAAGGGCATCAGGCCTTCGCTGCCGACGACGGAAAAGACGAGGGGGCCGGCCGCAAATCCCAGAGAGAAGACGGTGGAATAGAGACCGAGTACGAATCCGCGTTTGGAAGGCGGCGAGGCGGCGTTGATCCAGAATTCCGACAGGATGAAGAGCGTTGTCGTCGCCCCATGGAAGACGATACGCAGCGGAAACCACAGAAGCAGATTTTCTGCATAGTAGAAGCCGAGCGAGCTCAGAGCCGATAGGAAAACCGCCCAGATCATTGTTTGCACGACGCCGAAGCGATGCGCGAGCTTGGTCGTGACGACCGCTGCCAGCATCGAGGCGACGCCCATCATGGCCGTGTTGAGGCCGATGAGGCTCGAGGGAACACCGCGCTTTTCGAGAATGATGCTCAGAAGCGGCAGTCCCAGCCCGATGGCAATGCCAACGGCGGATACGGAGGTAATGGCTGCGACGAGCGAAGGCCAGTGAATTTCTTCGACATGGCCGGCCTTGTCGTTCGTCGGTTCAAGCATAAAAAAATCCCTGGGGCATGAGGCGTGCGAATCGATCGCAATGTGGAGCACAGGAAGCCACGGCTCGGCCAAATTCAGGTGACGGGTCGGCTTTCATGTGATCGATCACACCCTCCGGAGTAGTCCCTATGACGCGCGGCATGTTCAGACAAGAAATGCTGCTCATGTCAAGCGTTTGCCGGTAAAGCAGTTCGCCTGAAGCACGATTAAGCGACAAAAGTTCTGCAGTTTCCGATATAGAAGCGCAATGCGCGGAAGCAATCTCTGCCAACGATAGAGACCGGCGGCATGAACCGGATAGCATGGTCACGACCGGCCGTTTCCTTGATCCCATTCCTCTGGGGTGTCGTCATGGCCACCAAAGCCATGCATGCGCAGCGCCCATTGCAGGCCGATGACGCCACCTTTGATCGGCTGGATGATGGCAAGGGCCGCGATAATGGTGATGGGTGCCCAAATGGCTAGATGCGCCCAGAGCGGCAGCTTGAAGGTCATATCCGTCAGCATATAGCCGCCGACGATCAGGTGGCCGAGAACCAGGATCACCAGATAGGGCGGCAGGTCGTCGGCTCGCTGATGAGAGATATTTTCATCACAGACCGCGCATCGGTCGACTGGCTTCAGAAAGGCGCGAAAGAGCTTGCCGGTGCCGCAGCGCGGGCAGCGGTTCAGCATGCCACGCAGGATCGAGCGTCCGAGCGGACGTTCGCTTTCGTCTGAGCCACCGAAGCGGATGGGGGAGTCGGATGGGCTGCCCGTCATGAATGCGCTTCCTCCGTGCCGACAGCCGTTCTTTACCTGCGGCCGCGCGGCGGTCTCGTGCCCGGCGCCTTGCGGGCCGGGTTCTTGTTGCGGCGGGCGGCCTTATGAAAGGAGCGCACCGCCGTCGGCATCGGCTTGCCATCGCTCAGCATTTCGAAGCGCAGCGCTCCGGCAAGCGGTACGGCTTCCGCTAGTCTTACCGTCACATCGTCGCCGAGACGATAGCCGAGCCCCGTTCTTTCGCCCGTCAGCGCCTGATGCGCCTCGTCATAGATGAAGTAGTCGGTGCCGAGCGTAGATATAGGGATGAAACCGTCGGCGCCATAGTCCGGCAGGGTGACAAAAAGTCCCGACTTGGTGACGCCGCCGACGCGCGCCTCGAACTCCGCGCCGACACGGCCGGCGAGGTGGTGGGCGATGAGCCGGTCCACCGTCTCGCGTTCGGCAGCCATTGCGCGGCGCTCGAAGGTCGAGATCTCGGCTGCGATATCGTCAAGCGAGCCTTCTTCCTCCGGCGTGATCGCACCTTCGCCGAGGCCGAGCGAGCCGACCAGCGCGCGATGCACGATCAGATCCGCATAGCGACGAATGGGCGAGGTGAAGTGGGCGTATTTCATCAGATTCAGGCCGAAATGCCCGATATTGTCGGGGCTGTAGATCGCCTGGCTCTGTGAGCGCAGCACCATCTCGTTGACCATGGTCTGATGCGCCGTTCCCTCGGTTTTCGCCAGAATGCCGTTGAAGCTGTTGGCGCGCACATTGCCGCCCTTGGCAAGCGAAATGCCGAGCGTCGCCAGGAATTCGCGTAGGATTTCCTGCTTGGCGAGCGTCGGGCCATCGTGAATACGGTAGATCAGCACCTGCTTGCGCTTTTCCAACGTCTCCGCCGCGGCAACGTTCGCCTGGATCATCATTTCTTCGATGAGCTTGTGCGCATCGAGGCGCGGCGGCACAAAGACACGATCGACGGTGCCATCCGGTTTCAGCAGGATCTTGCGCTCGGGCATGTCGAGTTCGAGCGGCTGGCGCCGGTCGCGGCCCTTTTTCAAAATCTCATAGGCGTGCCAGAGCGGCTTGAGGATCGGCTCCAGCATCGGTCCGGTCTTGTCGTCGGGCTGGCCGTCGATCGCAGCCTGCGCCTGCTGGTAGGAAAGCTTGGCAGCGCTCTTCATCATAACACGATGGAAGGTGTGGCCGGCCTTGCGCCCTTCCTTGGAGAAGATCATCCGCACCGCAAGGGCAGGTCGGTCGACGCCTTCCTTCAGCGAGCAGAGATCGTTGGAGATGCGCTCGGGCAGCATCGGCACGACGCGATCAGGGAAATAGACCGAATTGCCGCGCTTCAGCGCCTCGCGGTCGAGCGGCGAGTTCGGGCGCACATACCAGGAGACGTCGGCGATGGCGACGGTGACGATCACGCCGTCCGGATTGTCGGGCGAGGGGTCCATTTCCGCATAGACGGCGTCGTCATGGTCCTTGGCGTCGGCCGGGTCGATGGTGATCAGCGGCAGGCTGCGCCAATCCTCGCGATGGGACATGGTGGCGGGCTTGGCGGCATCGGCTTCCGCAATGACTGCGGCGGGGAAGACATGCGGAATTCCATGTGCGTGAATGGCGATCATCGAGATCGCTTTTTCCGAGGCGACGGAGCCGACGACAGATAGAACCTTGGCGCGCGGCAGGCCGAAGCGGCCGAGACGCGCCACTTCGACTTCGACTAGATCGCCATCCTTGGCGCCGCCGGTATAATCGGGGTCGATGACCATTTCCTCGCCGCGCCGTTCGATCGGCATCAGCCGCCCGCCGCCGCCCGGCGTTTCGCGGAAGACGCCCATGGAGGCGCCCTGCCGCTTGTCGATGACCTTGATGATGCGAGCCGTATAGGCTGGGCCGCCGCGATCGACGGCCGAGAAGATCTTCGCAAGAATGCGGTCGCCCATGCCGGCGACCGGCGCCTTGCCCTTACCGTTGCGGCCGGCCGGCGAGGAGGACTGCTTGATCATGACTGCGGGCGCGACGCCGTTTTCGTCGGCCCATTCGGCGGGGCGGCCGATCAGCATGCCATCCTTGTCACGGGTGGTGATATCGAGAACGGCAATCGGCGGCAGCGCGCCAGGGCGGATGAGCGATTTGCGGCTCTTCTGCACCATGCCTTCTTCTTCAAGCTCGCGCAGCAGTTCCTTCAGCGCGACGCGGCTCTCGCCCTTCAGGCCAAAGGCCTTGGCGAGTTCGCGCTTGGAAGCCTGTTGCGGATGATCGGCGATGAAGCGCAGGATGATCTCGCGCGGCGGCAGCTCGCCGTGGATAATTGCCATCATCGGCTCAGCGTTCTCGCCCCGCTTGGTCGCGCGACCAGACTTGCCGGGGCGTCGCTCCGACGATGAAATCCTACCGCGCGATTCCTTGCTCACTCTGCACTCTTCTTTTTCGCTGCCGTCTTGGCCGCTGGCTTCTTCGCAGCAGCTTTCGGCTTGGCAGTCGTTTTCGTGGCTTTTGCGCCGGCTGCCGCGGCCTTTGCCTTGGCGGGCGCCTTCTTGGTGGTGCCGCCGCTCTTGCCGGCCTTGGCTGCGATGAGAGCCAGGGCTTCCTCGACGGTGATCGCCTGCGGGTCCGTGCCCTTCGGCAACGTCGCATTGACCTTGCCCCAATTGACGTAGGGGCCATACTTGCCGTCGCGAACGGTGATCGACCCGCCGCCATCCGGATGCGCGCCGAGATCCTTCAACGCTGCGGGCGTCCCGCCGCGCGCTCCACCGCCTGCCTTGCTCTGCTTTTCGGCAAGAACGGTGACGGCGCGGTTCAGACCAACGGTGAAGACATCCTCGACGCTTTCGAGGTTGGCGTAGCTGCCGTCGTGCAACAGGAACGGTCCATAGCGGCCGATGCCGGAAGAAATCATCTTGCCGGTCTCGGGGTGCTTGCCGATGTCGCGTGGCAGCGAGATCAGCGCCATCGCCTTTTCATAATCGATATCCTCCGGCTTCCAGCCGCGCGGCAGCGATGCACGCTTGGCATCCTTGCCGTCGCCGCGCTGGATATAGGGACCGAAGCGGCCCGAACGCAGCGTCAGCTCTTCACCGGTCACCGGATCGGTGCCAAGCGCTTTCGGCTCGTTCAATCCGTTGGATTCGGCCTCTGCGCCGCCTTCCGACGAAAGCTGGCGGGTATAATTGCATTCCGGATAATTCGAGCAGCCGACGAAGGCGCCGTATTTGCCGAGCTTCAGCGAGAGGTTACCCGTGCCGCATACTTGGCAGATGCGCGGATCGCTGCCGTCTTCGCGCTTCGGGAAGACAAGCGGTGCCAGCGCATCGTTCAGAGCATCTAGAACATTGGTGACGCGCAGTTCCTTCGTGTCTTCGATCTGGGCGAAGAAATCGCGCCAGAAATCGCGAAGCACGTCCTTCCAGTTCAGCTCGCCGGCGGAGATGCGGTCAAGCTTCTCCTCCAGATCGGCCGTGAAGTCGTATTCGACATATTTGGTGAAAAAGCTTTCGAGGAAAGCCGTCACCAACCGTCCCTTGGCCTGCGGCACAAGCTTGCGCTTGTCGATGGTCACGTAATCGCGGTCGCGCAGGGTCGCCAGCGTCGCCGCATAGGTGGAGGGGCGGCCGATGCCGAGCTCTTCCATCTTCTTGATCAGCGACGCCTCAGAATAGCGCGGCGGCGGTTCGGTGAAATGTTGGGTCGAGTTGATCTTCTGCTTGGCGAGATTTTCCCGCGCGTTGATCTCGGGCAGACGGCCCCCTTCTTCGCTGTCGTCGCTCTGCTCGCCGTCTTCCTTCTGGTCGGTATAGGCGGCGATGAAGCCGTCGAAACGGATGACGGAGCCGACGGCACGCAGGCCCGCCTTCTTGCCGGCGTTGTCGGCCAGGATCTCGACCGTCGTACGCTCGATTTCTGCCGATGCCATCTGGCTGGCGATACCGCGCTTCCAGATCAGATCGTAAAGCCTGAGCTGATCGTCATCGAGGAACTTGCGGATACGGTCCGGCACGCGGTCGAAATCGGTCGGGCGGATCGCTTCGTGTGCTTCCTGGGCATTCTTTGCCTTGGTGGAATAGAAGCGCGCCTTTTCCGGCAGGTAGCGGTCGCCGAACTGGTTGGCGATGGCGTGGCGTGCCGCATCGATCGCTTCCGGCGCCATCTGCACGCCGTCCGTACGCATATAGGTGATGAGACCGACTGTTTCGCCGCCGATGTCGACGCCTTCATAGAGCTTCTGCGCCACCTGCATGGTGCGCGAAGCCGAGAAGCCGAGCTTCGAGGAGGCAGCCTGCTGCAGCGTCGAAGTAGTGAAGGGCGGGCTCGGATTGCGCTTGACCGGCTTCGCCTCGACGGTGTCGACGATATAGGAAGCGCCTTCGAGCAGCGCCTTTAGCTTGCCGGCCTCTTCGCCATTGCCGATCGCACGCGGCTGCAGGCGCTTGCCGTCGGCGGATACGAGGCGGGCTTCGAATTCGTCGCCGCGCGGCGTCTTCAGGATTGCCGAGAGATTCCAGTATTCTTCCGAGATGAAGCGCTCGATCTCGGACTCGCGATCGCAGACGAGGCGAAGGGCCACGGACTGCACGCGGCCGGCCGAGCGCGCGCCCGGCAGCTTGCGCCACAGAACCGGCGACAGGTTGAAGCCGACGAGGTAGTCAAGCGCGCGGCGGGCAAGATAGGCGTCCACCAGCGGCACGTCGATGTCGCGCGGCTCGGCCATTGCGTCGAGCACGGCTTTTTTGGTGATGGCGTTGAAGACGACGCGCTTCACCGGCTTGCCGTTGATGACGCGCTTCTTGTTCAGCACGTCGAGCACATGCCAGGAAATGGCTTCACCCTCGCGATCCGGGTCGGTCGCGAGAATCAGGCCGTCGGAGGTTTTCAGCGCGTCGGCTATGTCCTTGATGCGCTTTTGCGAGGCACCATCGACTTCCCACAGCATCTCGAAATCCTGGTCCGGCAGCACCGAGCCGTCTTTGGCGGGCAGGTCACGCACATGGCCGAAGGATGCAAGAACCTTATATCCGGGTCCCAGATATTTATTGATTGTCTTGGCCTTGGCAGGCGATTCCACCACTACAACGTTCATCATCAAGTCTCTGAATAAGAGGTCGCGCCGGTATAAGACGCGGGAGATACCGGGTTTTTCCGTCTTCCCGGCCTTCCGACATGGACAGGGAAATCGTCGCGGTCAAGAGGCTACTGCATAATTCCTTAAATCGGAATCGATTGAAGCATAAAATTAGGCAGCACCTTTAACGTGTTGCAGCGACCTTTGCGCGTCATATGTGACGCGTGGCGCTGGAATGCGATTTTTGCGCTTGGCGCGACGATGCGTGCTTAGAATCGGTACGCGGATCGCAGTTTTCAATCCAGCATGGAGATCGATACGAGTCCGCCGGGATGCCGATGCAGCCGGCCGGCCATGTCGAGTTCGAGAAGAACGGAGTGAACGGCCGATATCGGCAGGCCGGTATGGCGGACGATATCGTCGATCTCGACCGGCGTCGGCCCTAGCGCCTCGACGATATGGTCTCGCTCTGCATCATCGGGTGGCGCGGAGAGCGGCTTGCTTCTTTCGACAGGTGCTGTTGCGGGGCGCGGGCGAAAGAGATCGGGCTCGGCGAGCGGCCGCAGCGCTTCGACGACATCGTCCGGTGTCGTGACGATCATCGCGCCATCTTTCAGTAGGCCGTTCGTTCCTTCGCAGCGCGGATCGAGCGGCGAGCCGGGAACGGCAAAGACGAGCCGGCCGAATTCGCCTGCAAGTCGCGCTGTTATCAACGAGCCGGAGCGCGTTGCCGCCTCGACGACCACGACACCGAGCGATATGCCCGCAATAAGTCGATTGCGGCGCGGGAAATCGCGTGCGCGGGGCTCCCAGCCGAAAGGCATCTCGCTGACGGCAAGCCCGTTGCCATCCCAGATGTCATTGAGCAGGCCGATATTCTCGGGCGGGTAGGGCTGGTCGAGCCCGCCTGCCATGGCGGCGATCGTGCCGGTGGCGAGGCTGGCGCGGTGCGCTGCCGTGTCGATGCCACGTGCCAGACCGGAAACCACCGCATAACCGGCCTCGCCGCAGATGCGTGCGATCATGGCGGTGAATTTGGCACCGCTGATCGAGGCATTCCGCGAGCCGACCATGCCGATGGCCGGCCTCGTCGCTACGGATATGTTGCCTTTGACGGCAAGCAGCGGCGGCGCGCCATCGATCTCGCGAAGGGTGGGCGGATAATCCGGCTCGCCGATGCCGACGAAACGTGCGCCGAAGCGGTGTGCTGATTCCAACTCCCGCAGGGCGTCTCGCTCATCGGCAATGCGGATCGCGCGCGTCGAGCCGCCGCGCTGCGAAAGCTCCGGCAATGCGGCCAGAGCGGATTCAGCCGAACCATAGTGATTGATGAGGTCGCGAAAGGTGGACGGTCCGACATTGTCGGAGCGGATGAGCCTGAGCCAGGCGATCCTTTGTTTTTCGGTCAGCGCAACTCCGGTCCGTCTTGCGCTGCCTGTGTCCATTATCCCTTTGCTCCGATCTTGCCTTCCGTTCCCGCGGTCAGCCGGGCAATATTGGCCCTATGCTTGTACCAGGAGATGACGGTCATCAGCGCCATGACGGCGGCGATCTTATCGGCCCCCAATATCCACAATACAACCGGGATGACAAGAGTTGCAACCAGTGCGGAAAGCGAGGAGTAGCGGGTGGTAAAGGCGATCGCCAGCCAGACGATGGCAAAGATCAGGGCCATCAGCGGTGCAAGCCCGAGCAGGATGCCGAGATAGGTAGCGACACCCTTGCCGCCCTTGAAGCCGATCCAGACCGGGAAGATGTGACCGATGAAGGCGGCAAAGCCGGCAAGAACGCCGGCATCCTCGCCAAAGAAATGCGCGGTGATCAGCACGGCGGCCGTACCCTTGAAGGCATCGAGCAGCAGGGTTGCGGCTGCAAGCCCCTTGTTGCCGGTGCGCAGCACGTTGGTCGCGCCGATATTGCCCGAACCGATGTTGCGCACGTCGCCGAGCCCGGCCATGCGGGTCAGCAGGAGGCCGAAGGGAATGGAGCCGAGCAGATAGCCGATGACAAGCGCGGCCAGCGCGGTCTGCAGGGTAAGCTGCCAAGTCCAGAAATCAGCCATCGCGTCTTATTCTCCGTAAACCCTGGCGATTGCCTTAGAGACTGTGAACCAGCTTGCCGGCGACATAGGTTGCAACCGCCCGGCCGCTCATTCTCGCGTCTTCGAAGGGCGTATTCTTCGAGCGCGACAAAAGCATGTCTTTTGCGACAAGCCAAGGCTCGTCGAGATCGACGAGAGCGATATCCGCTTTGGCGCCGGGCTTCAGTGTGCCGGCGGGCAGCCCGAAGATCTGTGCCGGCCGCGTCGAGAGCGCATCGACGAGCCGCATTAGGCTGACTTGGCCGCTATGATAGAGCCGGAGCGCTGCCGGAAGCAGCGTTTCCAGCCCGACCGCACCGTCCTCTGCCTCGCCGAACGGCAGGCGTTTCGTATCGACATCCTGCGGATCATGCGAGGAGACGATGATGTCGATCGTGCCGTCGGCCAGGGCCTCGATCATGCCTGTGCGGTCATCCTCTGAGCGCAGCGGCGGGTAGAGCTTGAAGAAGGTCCGGTACTCGCCGATGTCGTTCTCGTTGAGCGCGAGATTGTTGATGGAGATGCCGCAGGTGACCTTGGCGCCACGCGAACGGGCGAGGCGGATTGCCTCCGCCGATTCCGGCACTGAGATCATAGCGGCGTGGTAATGGCTGCGCGTCAGCGTCGCGACGCGGAGGTCGCGCTCGAGCGGGATCAGTTCAGCTTCCTTCGGAATGCCGGAGAGGCCAAGCCAGCTTGCGAGCAGTCCTTCATGCATCACGCCGTTTGCGCCGAGGTATTTGTCGCGCGTCTCGCAGGAAATGACAGCGCCGAATTCGCGCGCATAGGTCATCACCCGGCGCAGGACCTGGCTATCGTGAAGGCTGGAATGTGCGTCGGTAAACACGACGGCTCCGGCTTCGCGCAGCAGGCCGATTTCCGTCATCTCCTCGCCGGCAAGTCCCTTGGTGAGAGCCGCTGCCGGATAGACGTTGACGACAGCCGTGTCGCGGGCCGTCTTGCGGACGAATTCGACCAGCGCGATATCGTCGATGACGGGGTTCGTGTCCGGCATCATGATGAAGGAAGTGACGCCGCCGGCCGCAGCCGCACGGCTCGCAGAGGCGATCGTTTCGCGATGTTCGCCGCCAGGCTCGCCGACATGGACACGCGCATCGACCAGGCCGGGAATGGCGACAAGCCCATTGCAGTCGCGAACGGTCGCGCCCTTGGGAACGCCGTGGCTCTTCGCATCTTTGCCGGAGGCTACGATCACACCGTCTTCGACGACGATCGTGCCGACCTCGTCGAGGTCGCGGGAGGGATCGATGATGCGGACGTTCTGGAAGACGATCGAGTTGCTCATGCGCCTGCTCCCTCCGTGCGAGGTCCCTGGTTCTGTGAAACGAGCAGGGTTTCCATCACGGCCATGCGGACGGCGACGCCCATCTCCACCTGTTCGGCGATGACGCTTTGCGGGCCGTCGGCCACCTCTGAGGCGATTTCCACCCCGCGGTTCATCGGCCCCGGGTGCATGACCAACGCATCCTCCTTGGCGACCTTAAGCGTTTCGGCGTCGAGCCCGTAGAAGTGATAATACTCTCGCACCGAGGGCACGAAGGCGCCGGACATACGCTCGCGCTGCAGCCGCAGCATCATTACAACGTCGGCATCCTTCAGCCCTTCTTTCATCGAATGGAAGACTTCAACACCCATGTCGGCGATGCCGGCTGGCAGCAACGTGGCGGGTGCGACAACGCGGACGCGTGCACCCATGGCGTTGAGAAGCAGGATATTGGAGCGGGCCACGCGCGAATGCAGCACGTCGCCGCAGATGGCGACGATGATGCGCGAGAGCTTGCCCTTTGCGCGGCGGATCGTCAGCGCGTCGAGCAGGGCCTGGGTGGGATGCTCGTGCTGGCCGTCGCCGGCGTTGACGACGGAGCAGGAGACCTTCTGCGCCAAGAGCGCGGCAGCGCCCGCGCTCGAATGGCGGATAACAAGCACATCAGGCCGCATGGCATTCAGCGTCATCGCCGTATCGATCAGCGTCTCGCCCTTTTTGACCGAGGAGTTGCCGACCGACATGTTCATCACATCGGCGCCCAACCGTTTTCCGGCAAGCTCGAAGGAGGATTGCGTGCGCGTCGATGCTTCGAAGAAGAGATTGATCTGCGTCAGCCCGCGAAGCGTCGATGTCTTTTTCTCGCGCTGGCGGCTGATCTTGACCGCCTCGTCGGCCTTGTCGAGAAGATAGGTGATATCCTGCTCGGTGAGGCCCTTGATGCCAATGAGGTGGCGGTGGGGAAAGAAGACCATGAACCTGCCTCCGGATTTCGTCAGGCGGTCTATAAAGAGGGAGCGCCGATGGGGCAAGCGGGGGTATCTGCTGAGGCCGTTTGTTCCCCATGCAATTTCGCCCGAATCCCGCTACAGGAGCGATGCCGGTGGGAGACGTAACTTCCAGTTTCCCTTTGCAACCCACTTGTTCTACAAGCGATTCATGACCCAAGCGACCCGGACTGACGACCCCTTTGCCGACCTGAACCAGCCGAGCCTCTGGACCGGCATCAATGCTTATCGTTCCGATCCGCTGATCGTCGATCTCACCTCCAGCCTGCCGCGTTCGATACGGGAAGAGCTGGAGCAGCATGGTCGTTTCGTCACCTCGCATGAGGCGCAGGAACTGGCGCGCATGGCGAACCAAGGCGTGCCGCAACTGCGCACCCACGGCCCGCGCGGCGAGCGTCTCGATGTCGTCGAGTTTCACCCCGCCTGGCACGCGCTGATGCGTCGCTCCATGGCGATGGGCCTGCATTCCTCGATCTGGGATGCGCAGGCTGACCCTGAAGCGAAGGGTCATTCGCATAAAGTGCGCGCCGCCCGTTTCTATCTGACGGCGCAGCTCGAATGCGGCCACCTCTGCCCCCTCACGATGACCAGTGCCTCCGTCGCCGCCATGATGGCTTCCCCAGCAGTGCAGAAGGATTGGGCACCGAAGATTCTCTCGCGTAAGTACGATTCGTCCAACAAGCCCGCCATGCAGAAGAGCGCCGTCACTATCGGCATGGGCATGACGGAAAAGCAGGGCGGCACGGATGTGCGTGCCAACCGGACGAGTGCCGATAAGGTCAGCGAAGGCATCTACAGGCTTTCGGGCCACAAGTGGTTCATGTCGGCGCCGATGAGCGATGCCTTCATCATGCTGGCGCAGACCAAGGACGGCATGGGCTGCTTCCTGGTGCCGCGGCTGCTTGAGGATGGTTCGGCCAACGGCCTGCACTTCCAGCGGCTGAAGGATAAGCTCGGCAACCGCTCGAACGCTTCCTCGGAAGTGGAGTTCACCGACACTTTCGGCTTTCTGCTCGGCGCGCCCGATGGCGGCATCCGCACGATCCTTAACATGGTGACGCTGACGCGGCTCGACTGCGCTCTGGCCTCCGCCGGCATCATGCGCGCCTCGCTCGCCGAAGCCGTGCATCACGCTCGCGGCCGCAGCGTCTTCGGCAAGATGCTGGTCAACCAGCCGATCATGACGCGCGTACTTGCCGATATGGCGCTCGATGTCGCCGCCGCGACCGCGCTCGCCTTCCGTCTGGCTGAAGCTTTCGACAAGGCCAGCGGCAGCACGGAAGATGCGGCCTATGCCCGCGTCATGACGCCGGTCGCCAAATATTGGTGCTGCAAGATCGCGCCCGCGCTGATCTACGAGGCCATGGAGTGCATCGGCGGCAGCGGCTACATCGAAGAGCGTCCGATTGCCCGCCATTACCGCGAAGCCCCCGTCAATGCGATCTGGGAAGGCTCCGGCAATGTCATGGCGCTTGATGTGCTGCGCGTATTGAACCGGGGCAAGGACCTGTTCGAGACCGTCTTTGCCGGTCTCGCCCGCGATCTCGGCCCGGCCGGCAAGAAGACCATCGATGTCCTGCGCGCGGCCATGGCACTTTGCGAGCAGGATGAGGGCGCTGCACGCCTGCTGGTCGAACAGATGGCGCTCGCGGCCGGTGCTGCCGAGCTTTATCGCCTGGGAGCCGGCAAGATCGCCGATGCCTTCATCGAAACCCGTCTTGCTGGCGGCTGGCGCGCCACCTATGGCATGCTCGATTCGCGCTTCGATGCCAGCTACATCGTCGATCTGCTGTATCCACCAGCGACATAGCGCTGCGCCAGCGGTTCTGTCGCGGCATCCTTGATTGATGCGATACCAATATTTATTATCTATTGATATCGGCAAGGAGGGCTCCATGGCTCGCAACACATCCGTCTCGCTGGGAGATCATTTCAGCGCCTTCATCGAGGCACAGATAAAGACAGGCCGATATGGCTCTGCCAGTGATGTTGTTCGCGCGGGCCTGCGCCTGCTTGAAGAGCACGAGGCAAAGGTCAGGGCTCTGCAGGATGCGTTGATCACTGGGGAAGAATCCGGGCAGGTTGCTTCCTTCGATAACGCCGCATTCCTCCAGCGAATGCGCACGACCTATGGTGAATAGGCCTCGCAAGTACGGTCTTTCCCCGCTTGCGGTGGCCGATCTTGAAGGTATCTGGCGATATACGGTCGAGAACTGGTCTGTAAGACAAGCCGAGATCTACCATGCCGAAATCGTCGAGGCTTTCGAGGGATTGGCATCCGGTCTAAAAATTGGCCGCGCGACCGACATCCGCGACGGCTATTTCAAATATGCCGTAGGGTCCCATGTGATCTACTATCTTTTGCGGGATGGTGAAATCGCGATCATTCGCATATTGCACCGGCGAATGGATGTCGGTCGGCATCTTTGAAGAGATGTCTGGCGTCCGAAACGACAGTGTGGTTTGGTCAGTTTCTCTAATCTGTGGATTCGCGCGTTTTGACGGACAGAGGCCTGACGGCTTTGTTGTTTAGGGCGACTTGGCTTGTTATTCACCGCTCGGTGACAGATTGGAGTCGAGTCGATGGCCCCCGCAAACGCTGCCGTTAAAATCCCTTTGGAAATGCCTGTCGTGGAAAAGCGCGTGCGCAATCGCGCCGCGACTGAGCAGGCAATCCTGGACGCCGCCAAACGCCTTCTGGCGGAGGAGGGGTTCCAGAATTTCGGTATCAATGCGGTGGCCCGCGGTGCCGGCTGCGACAAGCAGCTGATTTACCGCTATTACGGCGGCCTCGACGGCCTGGTGGAAGCCATCGGCACCGATCTCGGCAGCTGGGTGACGGATCGCATTCCGGACGATACCGGCGGCATGTTCCTTCTGACCTATGGGGATCTGATGGAGCGGCTTTCGATGCTATTTCTCGATGCCTTGCGGGCCGATCCGCTGATGCGCCGCATCGTTGCTTGGGAAGTCTCGGAAAATAGCGAGCAGGTGCGCCGCCTGTCGGAAGCACGTTCGAAGGCGCTCGCCGGCTGGATCGAGCGCATGCGCGGCTCGCTGGTGCCGCCCAAGGGCGTCGATGCCCAGGCGGTCAACGCCATGATCTTTGCCGCCATTCAGCACATCGTGCTGGCGTCAGCCGTCAGCGATCAATGCGCCGGCCTCGCATTGAAAAACGGCAAGGATTGGGAGAAGGCAGCAACGGCCTTGAAGCGGATCGTGCGCGGCGTCTACGGCTGATATCGACCACCGGGCAGCGGATATCCACAGGCTCGCTCGGCCATTAACCTTAACAAATGGTTTACATTGCGCCGCAGCGGTTAACTCGTCACTGTTGGAAGATGATTAGTTAACCATCAAGCGTGCAGCAATGGGGTTGAAGCCCACTAAATTCGTGTTTCTCGTGACGGCAGTGATGTTCTTCGCCGTGCTCGCACTAGATATTACGCTGCCCGCGATGGTCTTGAGCGCCATGGCGCTGTCGAACTGGCTCGTCCTTTCGGCTGGCACGACGCAATTTCAGCGTCGAAGGGGTACCGCATGAAGTGGTTGTTGATTTGCTGGGCCGGACCGGTCTCGTTTCTCGGGGTATGGTATTACCTGTCGTACTACGACATGAGTTTTGGCATCTTCATGCTGACGCGGCAGATGCATGACCTCGTGTTCGACATTTACGGCCAGATTCTCGGCATTCCGCCGGAAACCATCCCGCCGCTGGTCGCGCGCGCGATCGCTTTCGACAGCGTCCTTGTGTTCGCGATTTTCGGCTTTCGCCGCCGCGCTGCCATCATCGAATGGTGGAGGCGCCGTCAGGCATCGAGGTCGGGCAAGGCCGCTCTTCCGAGTGCCGATAGCCTATCCAACGCTCCCTGAAGAATGAAGCTTGCCGCTGCCGAGTCGATCCGCTCGGCGCGCTTGGCCCGCGAGACGTCCATTTCTAGAAGCGCTCGCTCGGCGGCAACGGTCGAGAGCCGCTCGTCCCAGAACACGAAGGGTAGGGCGGTCTTTTCCGCCATGCTGCGCACGAAGGCGCGGGTTGCCTGTACGCGCGGTCCGGCAGAACCATCCATATTCATCGGAAGCCCTATGACGAAGGCTGCGACCTTTTCCTTCTCGGCGAAAGCAAGCAATGTTTGGGCATCCTGGGTGAATTTCACGCGCTTGAGGACCGGGCGAGGCGTAGCAAAGCGCCGCCCGAGATCGGACATCGCGAGCCCGATCGTCTTCGTGCCGAGATCGAGACCGGCGATCGGCTGGCCGGGCAGGAGCATCACGGCTAGGTCTTCGATGGTCAGCGTCGTCATCAGGGTCTCGCTCTCGTCAAAACAAATTGAAGTCCTAACCGCTTTTCTTTGCTGCGGTTTGGGATATCTCCTAGAGCATTTCCAGCAAAAGCGCACAGCGGTTTTGCCTGCGGAAATGCGGAAGAGCCAATAGAAGGAGCGTTTCCATCGGAAATGCTCCAGACACCAGCCTTTCATTTCAAATCAAGTCATAAGGAGAAATCCAATGAAGATCACCTGGCTCGGCCATGCCGCTTTTCGTATCGAAACGGCCAATGCAAAAATACTGATCGATCCATTTCTGTCTTACAATTCTTCCTTTGCGGCCGCCGGTCTCAACATCAAGGACGTTGCGCAAGGCGTCACCCATATCCTGCTGACGCATGGACATGCAGACCACGTCGGCGACACGGTTCAGATCGCCAAGGATACCGGCGCCGTCGTTCTCGCCAATGCTGACCTCGCTTCCTGGCTCGGCACCAAGGGCGTCGAGAAGCTGGAAATGGGCAATACCGGCGGCACAGTCGGCCTCGGCGGCTTCTCGGCCACCTTTACAAATGCACTGCATTCCTCCGCCCAGATCACCGAGGACGGCGTTTCCCACGCGCTCGGCAACCCGAACGGCCTGATGCTGCATTTCGACGACGAGCCGACGCTGTTCCACATGGGTGATACGGATATCTTCTCGGATATGGCTCTCATCAACGAGCTGCATCAGCCCGATATCGGCATCGTGCCGATCGGCGACCGCTTCACCATGGGCGGTGCGGTGGCGGCACTCGCCTGCCAGCGCTTCTTCAACTTCAAGACCGCAATTCCCTGCCACTACGGCACCTTCCCGATCATCGATCCGACGCCGGAAAAGTTCATCGCCGGCATGGACGGTTCGAAGACCGCGGTTGCCGCGCCGAAGGCGGGCGAGAGCGTTTCTGCCTGACGATACCCGTTGCGTATGGCGGGCATGGCCTTTATAGCGTGAAGCAAATCCACTTTTGGTGGATAATCTTGCTATCCGGAGAATGCCATGTCCGTCGATCTCGCTACTGTCAAACGCGTCGCCCATCTCGCCCGCATCGCCGTCAATGAAGACGAAGCGCAGCGGATGATGGGCGAGCTTAACGGCATTCTGGGCTTCGTCGAGCAGCTTTCCGAAGTGAATGTCGATGGCGTCGAAGCCATGACCTCGGTAACCCCGATGGCGATGAAGAAGCGCACCGACGAAGTAACGGACGGCAACAAGGCCGCCGACATCGTCGCCAATGCGCCGAATACCGATCAGAATTTCTTCCTGGTGCCCAAAGTCGTCGAATAACGGTTCCTTCGAGCCTTTCCGACCCGTTGCCCAATTCCAGATCTGAAGCGAAACAAAATGAGCGAACTGACCAGCCTGACCATTGCCGAAGCCCGCGACAAGCTGCGTGCCAAGCAGATTACTGCCACTGAACTGACCGAGGCCTATATCTCGGCGATCGATGCGGCCAACGGTCAGATCAATGCCTATATCGCTGTTACGCCCGACAAGGCGCGCGAGATGGCCAAGGCCTCGGACGCCCGTCTCGCCGCCGGCAACGCCGGCGCGCTCGAAGGCATTCCCCTTGGCATCAAGGATCTGTTCGGCACCGAAGGCATCCATACCCAGGCCTGCAGCCACATTCTCGACGGCTTCAAGCCGCGCTACGAATCGACCGTCACGCAGAACCTCTGGAATGACGGCGCCGTCATGCTGGGCAAGCTCAACATGGACGAGTTCGCCATGGGCTCCTCCAACGAAAGCTCCTACTACGGCCCGGTCATCAACCCCTGGCGTGCCGAGGGTTCGAACCAGCAGCTGGTTCCGGGCGGCTCGTCCGGCGGTTCGGCTGCAGCCGTTGCCGCGCATCTCTGCGCCGGCGCGACCGCGACCGATACCGGCGGCTCCATCCGCCAGCCGGCCGCCTTCACGGGCACCGTCGGCATCAAGCCGACCTATGGCCGCTGCTCGCGCTGGGGCATCGTCGCCTTCGCCTCGTCGCTCGACCAGGCCGGGCCGATTGCCCGCGACGTGCGCGACGCCGCCATCCTTCTGAAGTCGATGGCAAGCGTCGATGCGAAGGATACGACCTCCGTCGACCTGCCGGTGCCGGACTACGAAGCCTCGCTCGGCCAGTCGCTGAAGGGCATGAAGATCGGCATCCCCAACGAATACCGCGTCGACGGTATGCCGGAAGAGATCGAAACGCTCTGGCAGCAGGGCATCGCCTGGCTGAAGGATGCCGGCGCCGAGATCGTCAACATCTCCCTGCCGCATACGAAATATGCGCTGCCGGCCTATTACATCGTCGCGCCTGCCGAGGCTTCGTCGAACCTCGCCCGTTACGACGGCGTCCGCTACGGCCTGCGCGTCGACGGCAAGGACATCGTCGACATGTATGAAAAGACGCGCGCTGCCGGTTTCGGTCAGGAAGTGAAGCGCCGCATCATGATCGGCACCTATGTTCTGTCGGCCGGTTACTACGACGCCTATTATCTGCGCGCGCAGAAGGTCCGTACGCTGATCAAGCGTGACTTCGAGCTGGCCTTCAATGCCGGCGTCGACGCGATCTTGACTCCGGCCACGCCGTCCTCGGCCTTCGGCATCGCCGACGAGGACCTCGCTTCCGATCCGGTGAAGATGTACCTGAACGACATCTTCACGGTGACGGTCAACATGGCTGGCCTGCCTGGTATCGCCGTTCCCGCCGGCCTCGACCCCAAGGGCCTGCCGCTCGGCCTGCAGCTCATCGGCAAGCCGTTCGAAGAAGAAACCCTCTTCAAGACCGCCCACGTCATCGAACAGGCCGCCGGCAAGTTCACGCCGGCGAAGTGGTGGTAAGCGCTACCCTCGGACGAGGGGGCTTGATGAACGATCTCGTCAAGTTTTGCGGAGTTTAAAGCCAATAGAAAAAGGGTCGTCCGGAAATCCGGACGGCCCTTTTTCATGTGCCAATATTCCGCCCGCGCGCCATCACACTTTGGACCGAAATACGATCATAAATTGCAGCCGGCCGCTTGGTCTCGTCCTCTGCAACCGAATCGGAAGGTCTCTTCATGCTCAAGCAAGTCACGGCGATCCTGCTCCTCAGCGCGTCCTTTCCAGCGATTGCGCTGGCGGCCGACAACGGGGCCGCCATTCGATCCATTACCTTGTCCTCGGGCGGCCTAGCCCAGGTGTCTCGATCAGCCGATATCAGTAGCGACGGCGTGATCCGGATCGAGGTACCGCTCGATCAGGTCGATGATATCCTGAAGAGCCTTGTGGTGAATGGGTCGGCGGGCTCGGTGGCCGGCATGTCGCTAGCCGGCCTACAGCCGTTGCAGGAGACCTTCAAGGGCCTGCCGTTCACGCCCGAAGCGCTTTCGTCCGTGCCGTCGCTTCTGACATCGATGCAGGGCGCCAGGGTGTCCGTCACCAGCGGGGGAAAGACCGTCGAGGGAAATATTCTCGGTATCGAGACGAGAAAGTCCGGCGATAAAGCAGCGGCTTACCTGCTCACCGTTATCGATAGGGATGGCGCAGTGGAGACGCTGGCACTGGGCGAGGACGCATCCGTCCGGTTTGAGGATGCCGAACTGAGAGCGAAGATTGCCAAAGCTGCGGCAGCCATCGCCCACGGCAAGAACGATCGCACCCGCACCATCGACATCAAGCTGAACGGTGTGAAGGACGGCAGCACCGTCGGCCTGACCTATGTCGTGCCGTCTCCAATCTGGAAAACGGCTTACAAGGTCGTGATCGACGAAAAGAATAGGGCACGTCTGCAGGCATGGACGGTGCTGGAGAACGCCAGCGGCGAAGACTGGAAAGGCGTGAAACTGACGCTGACCTCGGCCGAACCGGTAACGCTGAAGCAGGGTCTGCACAAGCTCTATTGGCGTGAGCGGCAGGAGGTGCCGGTCAACACGGCGTCGAATAATGTTCCTGATCCCGATAGCGGCGACCTGTCCAACCGACAGCCCCTGCCGGCGAATTTCGAGGAACGGGCGGCACCCGCACCCGCAAAAGCGATGATGGGCGGCGTCAGTAGGAAGGCAGCGGCAGACACTGCTGACGAGCTGGAAAAGCCGGCTAGACCCATGCAAATGGCTGCAGTCGATCCCACCACTGCGACCGAAAGCGATATCTCCGCTACTTTCGAGCTCCCAGGCACTTACGATCTGGCCAATGGCGATACCTTGTCGGTGCCGATCATGGATGCGGATGTGGAAGCCGACATGGTGGACATGTATCGGGCCGGCAGTGCCTATCGCAATCCCATCGCCGCCGTGATGCTCAGGAACAGCACCGGTGTCAGCATGCCGGCAGGAATTCTGACGCTCTATGACGGCAAGACGGGCTACATTGGCGATTCTCAGCTATCGGCGCTGCCGAAGGACGACACGCGCCTCGCCAGCTTCGCGACCGATCGTAAGGTAACGATCAGCGAGCAGCAGATGCCGACAGAGGAGATTGTCTCGCTGAAAGTCGCCGATGGCGTGATGAATGCCACCGTCAAATATCGTCAGACGACGACTTACACCGTATCGGGCGCGCTGGACGGCGAACGGACTGTTGTCATCGAGCATCCGATCCGGGATGGCTGGTCATTCTCCTCGGCTGAAAGCTTCGGCAAGACGGCAACGCATCAGCGTCTCAAGGCGGTCGTGCCGGCAGGCACGGAGAAAGTGTTGACCGCAGTCGACGAGCAGCTTCAGAGCAGCAGTTATGCTTTGGTCGATGCCGAACCGGACCTGCTGCTGGGATGGTCGGCTTCGGCACATGACAAGGCACTTACGGATAAGCTGACAAACCTCGCCGATGCACGCAAAAGGCAGGTTGCCGTCCAGAACGATCTGGAGCGCCTCGACAGCGAAATCGAGAAGACCACCAGCGAACAAGAACGGATAAGACAGAATCTCGGTGCCGTACCTGACAATAGCGATCTGAAGAAACGCTATTTGAAGGCTCTGGCAAATAGCGAGGATCAAATCGCTGCCCTCAACGAAAGGCGCGATGCGGTGCAGGCAGAAAACGATCGCCGCGGTGATGACGTGGCGGAGATCATCCGCAGCTTCTGATCGCCCAGCGCTTTCTTTTCCGAATAGTATCGCTCGACGAGAGCCGCCTCATTCGGCGGCTCTCGTGTCCGGTTTATCGATTGTTCAACTGCGCCCTCACCAGCCGCAATCCCTTTTCGCTGATGCGATAGGGATGGCCGTCGGTGGATTTTATCGCCTTGAGACGCTTCAGTCGTCGGAAGAGGTCGAGGTCGAAATCGGGGTAGACCCAGCCATCTCGCGTAAAGCAGTAGACTGTCTCGATCTTCTTATTGTCGCTGCGTTCGATTTCGATGCGCCCGCCCTGGGCGAGCAGGTGGAGAATGCGCTGTTCCGCGCGGGAAATGTCCATTGTCGTCAGAATCCATATAGCGCCAAAGGGCGCACAAAAACGATCCGAGCCTTCCCTTCGGGAAGTCGGGGCTTCGTTTTTCAGGCCCGGCACGCAAGAAGACTTGCGAGCGGGGCCTCTACCGGGACTGACAAAAGTTAGACATCAAAACTCCGTTGATGTTTCTCTCTAAAGCAGGTTGCGCCACGTCGTCAAGTTCAACCCATTCGATGCGTTTTGCTTCATAGCTGTTTGCCAATCTCGCCGCTGGCAAATGCTTTCTATGGGTGCTTTACTATCTCCAAATAGCGGGGGCTCGATGATCCACATTCGCAATGCCCATGAAGGTGAAACGGCGGTGCTTGCAAGCATCGGCCTGCGCTCCTGGCAAAAGGCGATGAGCGCGATCGGCGGCACGGGTGAACTGCTGGAGAGTGCCAGCGAAGCCTTTGAAAATTTCACCCGCAATCTCTGGCTGACGATATCAGTCATAGAGCTCAACGGCGAGGCTGTGGGTTGGGCGGCGCGCGAGGCGCTGGACGAGGCGATTTCCGATTTCTGGATCGATCCGGATTTCGTCAGACGCGGCCTCGGCACGGCGCTTTTGGCGCGGATCGAAGCGGATGTGCGCGGGCAGGGACTGGAGAAGGTTTCATTGCAGAGCCACGCAGGCAACACCGATGCCATAGGCTTCTTCAGGGCACGCGGCTATGAAATCCGCTGGCTGTCGATCGTCTATTCCCCCAAGCTCGACAGCGACGTGCCGACGGTCGGGCTTTCGAAATCGCTGGTCGATGACAGCGACGGCGCCTATGGCCCGGGCATATAGCAAGCGGTCGATGCCGAAAGCCTTGCGCCGTCACGCCAATTGCTCTACCTCACCAAAGCAGAAAACAGCATTATACAAGAGCTTCCCATGACCATTGTCGACGTCCGTACGCCTGATCCGAAACGCTTCATTCCCGGTGCCACCGGTGATTGGGAAGTCGTTATCGGGATGGAAGTCCACGCCCAGGTGCTGAGCAAGTCCAAGCTCTTCTCCGGCGCCTCGACGGAGTTTGGCAAGCCGCAGAATTCCAACGTGTCGCTGGTCGATGCCGCCATGCCAGGCATGCTGCCCGTCATCAACGAGGAATGCGTGAAGCAGGCCGTGCGCACCGGTCTCGGCCTGAAGGCGCAGATCAACAAACGCTCGATCTTCGACCGCAAGAACTACTTCTATCCCGATCTGCCGCAGGGCTATCAGATCTCACAGTTCAAGGATCCGATCATCGGCGAGGGCAAGATCGTCATCTCACTTGGGCCGGATCGCCAGGGCCAGTTCGAGGACATCGTGATCGGCATCGAGCGTCTGCATCTGGAACAGGATGCAGGCAAGTCGATGCACGACCAGCATGCGACGATGTCCTATGTCGACCTGAACCGCTCCGGCGTTGCGTTGATGGAAATCGTCTCCAAGCCGGATATCCGCTCGTCGGACGAGGCCAAGGCCTATATGACGAAGCTGCGCTCGATCGTGCGCTATCTCGGCACCTGCGACGGCAATATGGACGAAGGCTCCATGCGCGCCGACGTCAACGTCTCGGTCCGCCGTCCAGGCGGCGAATTCGGCACGCGCTGCGAAATCAAGAACGTCAACTCCATCCGCTTCATCGGTCAGGCGATCGAATATGAAGCGCGCCGGCAGATCGGCATTCTGGAAGACGGCGGCACGATCGACCAGGAAACCCGCCTGTTCGATCCGAACAAGGGCGAGACGCGGTCGCTGCGCACGAAGGAAGATGCGCATGACTACCGCTATTTCCCCGATCCGGATCTGCTGCCGCTCGAATTCGACGATGCCTTCGTCGCGGAGCTTGCCGAGCATCTGCCTGAGCTGCCAGACGACAAGAAGGAACGTTTCGTCCGCGAACTCGGCCTCTCGATCTACGACGCTTCCGTGCTTGTCTCGGAAAAGGCGATCGCCGATTATTTCGAAGCTGTTGCTACCGGCCGCGATGGCAAGATGGCTGCCAACTGGGTCATCAACGACCTCCTGGGCGCTCTGAACAGAATCGGCAAAGACATTGAAGAGACTCCGGTTTCGCCCGCTCAGCTCGGCGCGATCATCGACCTCATCAAGGCCGAAACGATCTCCGGCAAGATCGCCAAGGATCTGTTCGAAATCGTGCTCACCGAGGGCGGCGATCCTGCCGAGATCGTCGAAGCCCGCGGCATGAAGCAGGTCACGGATACCGGCGCGATCGAAAAGGCTGTCGACGAGATCATCGCCGCCAATCCGGATCAGGTTGCCAAGGTCAAGGCTAAGCCGACGCTCGCCGGCTGGTTCGTCGGCCAGGTGATGAAGTCGACGGGCGGCAAGGCCAACCCACAGGCGGTGCAGGCGCTGGTCAAGGCCAAGCTCGGCATCGAAGAGGAATAATCGGTGTTCTTCGTCCGCACCGCCAGCGAGCAGGACTTGGAAAAGGTCCGCGCTCTGCTCGGCGAAACATGGCATGCGACCTATGACCGGATCTATGGGCCGGAAAGGGTCAGCGAGCTGCATGCCTCCTGGCACTCGCCGGCCTCGCTGAAGGCGCGGCTGGCGAACAAGAATTCGGAATTCCTTGTGGCCGATGACGGCAAGACAATCGGTGGCATGGGCTATGCCGCCATGTCCAAGGAGATGACGAAAACCGTCATGCTCCACATGCTTTATGTCAGTCCAAAGCATCAGCGCGAGGGTATCGGCCGCGATATTTTCGCTGAGCTGGAGACCTGTTTCCCGGATGCGGAGATCATGCGCCTCGAAGTCGATCCGCAGAACGAGCCTGCGATCGCCTTTTACCAAGCCCATGGCTTTGTCGAGGTCGGCCGCACGGAAAACTGCGGCAATGGGCAGTCCGGCATTCCAGCGCTGATCTTCGAGAAGCCGTTGACGGCCCACTGAAAGAATAGACGAGACCGCTCATGGAAGCCGCCCGCCTGCTAATCCGCGAAGCGAAAGAAGCCGACCTTCGTGCTCTGATCGGTCTATTTGCCGCCGACGCCGTGGGTGGCCATGGCGATACGACCGACGCCTCCGCCTATGACGATTATCTCCGAGCGTTTCGCACCATCGCGGCGTCGCCTGAGCAGACGCTCTATGTCGCCGAACGCGCCGGCGAAGTTGTCGGGACGTTCCAGACGATGATCACGACGACGCTGACCGGGCGAGGTAGTTCCGCCATGATCATCGAAGCGGTCCAGACGCGCGCCGATATGCGTGGGCAGGGGATTGGCGCCGTCATGATCAATTTCTGCATCGACGAGGCAAAAAGCCGCGGGATGCGGATGATTCAGTTGACATCGAATAATGCCCGCAAGGACGCGCATCGCTTTTACGAGAGATTGGGTTTCAAGCCGACGCATCTAGGCTTCAAGATGCTATTGAAATGAAGCCTTTTGCCTGCTGGAATCACTGGACAAGCAGGATCAGGGGCGGCATAAGCAAACTATCGAATTCTGGTATCGCTCGCCGCCTAGCGGGTATCGAGGAAAAGACATGTGGAATTTCATCGTACAGACATTTACTTGGTGGAACGGTCAGACCATGGGCACGCGCTTCGCGACCTGGCGTTTTGGCAAGCGTGTCGGCGAGGATGAATTCGGTAACGTCTATTACGAGGGCGGCACGTCCTCCTACGGCCTTCCGAAGCGCTGGGTGATCTACAAGCGCTATGCCGAAGCTTCTGCCATTCCTCCGGGCTGGCACGGCTGGATGCATCATCGCACCGACGTTCCGCCGACCAAGGAAAACTATGTCACCAAGGAATGGCAGAAGGAACATCGCGCCAATCCAACCGGCTCGCCGCAGGCTTACCGCCCGCCGGGCTCCCTCGCCGTTGCCGGCGAGCGTCCACGCGTGACTGGCGATTACGACGCCTGGACCCCGGGCAACTAAGCGAGAAGCCGGCTCGTCCTTTGGCCACAATTGGGCTTTAGGCGCGACATATGCCGGCTTTTGCTCGGCGCCTTGACCGAGACCAAGCGGAGAGTGGCGGATATGATGGTTTTCACGCGGAGCGCTTCTTTGCGTGCAATGGCCGTGGCCGGCGTTGCTCTCGTCGCCGGCATTTTGGCAGCTTCCACCGCCGAGGCCGCCCGCATCGCAAATCCGGTCGCCGTTTTCTCCGGCCTCGACAAAATCACCGGACGCATCACCACGTTCGATGTCTATGTCAACGAAACCGTGCAGTTCGGCGCGCTGCAGGTGACGCCGCGCGCCTGCTATTCGCGAGACGATACCGAGCAGCAGAAGGTAGACGGTTTCGTCGAAGTCGACGAGATCACCCTCGATCGCCGTATCCGCCGTATCTTCACGGGCTGGATGTTTGCCGATAGCCCCGGCCTCAACGCCGTCGAGCACCCGATCTATGACGTTTGGCTGAAAGAGTGCAAGCAAAAGTCGGACGTGCCGGCGCCGGATACCGCCGGCACCCGCGCGAAGTAATCGACCTGAAGACGTAGATTGCGGGATAGGACAGCCCGCAGAAGCCTTGCTCCTGCGGGCATGGTTTTAGCTTTACTCGGTAGGGGCGGCGGCTTCACCTATCGCCTGACGATCGGCAATCTCCGACAAGTCGAGAATGATCCTCACGCCGTCTTTGACCTTATGACGAAACAAGTCGTTGCGGTCCGGATGGGTTCTCAACTTGCCTCCGTCACGGAGGGCCTGAAGCCGCGAGCGCGAGATCGACAACTCCGATGCAAGCAGCCGATCAAGACGCAGGTTCACCGGGAACTTGGCTGATATCTCGATATCAAGCAAAGTCCAGTCGCTTGCCGCACGTATCGTCTCCTTCCGGATGATAATGTCGGGCGGCTCGTCGATACGTTTTGCTTTCCGCTTCAATCCATCAAGCTCGAACTCTTGCGCTCGCACCCACTCCGGATCGCTGCCTTGTAGCGCCTCTAGCGTGGACGGGCCAAGGTCTTGAACGGTCCGGCGCTCGAAGAGCGTTCGGTTCCATGTCTTGTCGCAATCGATGCACTTATAGACGAGCCAGGCGTCGAGCCGCTTGCCATTGGCATTGAGCCTTACCTTGCCGCTTGATCTGAACGGTTTCTGGCATCCGCAGCCGCTGCAGGCGATCCATGGCTGAGGCGATGTTTTAGGCGTAAGGGTCCAACGGACCTGAAAAATATTGCACATGCCGTCTTGGTCTTCCGTATGGAAGTCCACCAAGCTGGCGGTGAGACAAGCCCGTCGGGGCACGGTATGGCGATATTGCGGGACGGCTGAAGAGCTGAGACAGCGGCGGCTGTATTAGGCGCGTTTTGACAATGCCAAACCGGTCTCAGGCCATCACCCGATGGACGTGAACATGCATCGGATGGCATCTTGCCGCCCTGAGGCACGGGGTGATTTGGATGAGACCGGTATTTACGACGGCAAAGTGGAACCTCTACGCACCAAAGCTCTTCTCGAGCAGGGATAGCAGACTACAATTAGAATTTGAAGATGCAAAGAACTTCAGGCCTGGATTGCTTCACGCGTCGGTATTCCCTCTCCGGCGGAACAGACCCAGGATCTTGCGGCCGGCCGCGACGACACCCGCCAGCACGACGATGAGGCCCTTCTTCAATGCCAGAAGGGCGACGCCAAAACTCTTGAAGAAGCCGAGAACGACTGCAAGCAGGCCGAGCTTTGCCGCAACCTTCACGCCCGCGCCGGCAGCGATCATGCCCGCCATGCTATAGGCGGCGATCTTGTCGCCATTGGCAAAGTCGGCATAACGCTTGCCGCTGTCATATTGCACGGTGTTGATGACATTGGGGATGGCGGCATTGATTTCCTGCAGCTGATCCAGTCCGGCGACGAAATCGAGCTCGGTGACGCCCTCTCGCCCCAGCACACGTACGGAATAGTTAAGCGTGTGGCCGGCACTGGGATCCTTGCCGAAAATCAGATCGCGCGCCCAGTGCAGGGCTTGGGTCGCCTTATCGTAATGTGGCGGTTCTGCCCAGCCGACCAACGTGATCGGATCGAAGCCCTGCCGTTCGCGTTCAGGATTCGCTTCCTTGATCGCGTCCTGGATCTTTTTCAGCAGGTCGTCGTAATCGGTCGACGCGGCATCCTCGTCGGAGACATAGCCACTGCCGTCATAGTCGATGACGGAACCCCAGGAATGCGGGTCGGTGGGCGGGTATTTCGCCGGGAAGATCATGCCGAGCGGATTGCCGACCGAACTTTCCGGATTGCCCCAGAGCTCGACCAGCACCTTCTTTGAATCCTGCGGATTGAGATAATAGAACTGGTCAGAGACATTCAGCGTGGCATTAGCGGTGGGGATCTTGATCGCGCCCTGCTGGAAATCCAGCGTTTTCAGCACGGTGCTTTCATCGCCTGCAGGCGGCTCAGCTCCGAACATATCTTGGAATGATTTGGCGTTGGCCTGCGTTGTGATCGTCAACGCGGCGAGAAAAACAATTGCAATATGATTCTTCACTATTCTACCCTCGGCTGTTGTGCCGAACTTAGGGCAGTCCGTTTCGGAATCAATTAATTTCGGGCAGATTTCCACCGTCGGAGAAGGTGAGATTGGGCGATTCCATCGCCTCCTCCAGCATCTTCGCATAGGCATCCTTCGGCACGTCGATGGCGCCGAATGTCTTCAAATGCTCGGTGGTGAATTGCGTGTCGAGCAGGGTGAAGCCGCGTTCGCGCAGGCGCTCCACCAGATAGACAAGACAGATCTTGGAAGCATCCGTGCGGCGCGAAAACATGCTTTCGCCAAAGAAGGCGGACCCCAGTGAGACGCCATAGAGCCCGCCGACCAGCCGATCGCCTTCCCAGGCTTCGACGGAATGGGCATGGCCGATGTGGTGCAGAGTGGCGTAGAGCGAGCGGATCGTCTCGTTGATCCAGGTGCTGGGGCGATCGCTCGTCTGTTCGCCGCAGGCCGCGATGACCGCCTCAAAATCGCTATCGAAACGGATGTCGAAGGGGTGTTGACGGATTTTCTTGGCGAGGCTCTTGGAGACGTGAAACGTATCGAGAGGGATGATGCCCCGCAGCTCCGGCTCGACCCAGAAGATTTCCGGGTCATCAGCCGATTCGGCCATCGGGAAAAGCCCGATGGAATAGGCGCGCAACAGGATCTCCGGGGTAATGCCGGGATGTCTGCCGCGCGCTCCGGGCATTGGTTAAGCCGATGTGTTTGCCAGGTAGTTTTCCAGCCAGTGGATATCGTAATCGCCGTTGGCGATATCCTGGTTGGAAACCAGATCCTGGAAGAGCGGCAGGGTGGTCTTGATGCCATCCACCACGAATTCGTCCAGCGCGCGGCGCAGGCGCATCATGCATTCGACGCGGGTGCGCCCGTGCACGATCAGCTTGCCGATCAGGCTGTCGTAGTAGGGGGGGATCCTGTAGCCCTGATAGGCGCCGGAATCGATACGAACACCGAGGCCACCGGGCGCATGGAAATGCGTGATCGTGCCGGGCGAGGGGACGAAGGTACGCGCGTCCTCGGCATTGATGCGGCATTCGATGGCATGGCCTTGGAAATGCACCTCGTCCTGCGTTACCGAAAGACCACCGCCGGAAGCGACGCGGATCTGCTCGTGCACGAGGTCGATGCCTGTGATCGCTTCCGTGACCGGATGTTCCACCTGCAGGCGTGTGTTCATTTCGATGAAATAGAACTCGCCGTTCTCATAAAGGAACTCGATGGTGCCGGCGCCGCGATATTTCAGCTTCTTCATCGCGTCGGCGCAGATCTGGCCGATCTTCATGCGCTGTTCGACGTTGAGCGCCGGGGAGTTGGCTTCTTCCCAGACCTTCTGGTGGCGGCGCTGCAGCGAGCAATCGCGTTCGCCGAGATGGATGGCGTTGCCTTCACCGTCACCGAAAACCTGGATTTCGATGTGGCGCGGCTTGCCGAGGTACTTCTCCATGTAGACGGATTCGTTGCCGAAAGCGGCTGCGGCCTCCGTGCGGGCCGTCGACCAGGCCTCGATCAGGTCCTCTTCCGTGCGGGCAACCTTCATGCCGCGGCCGCCGCCGCCGGCGGTTGCTTTGATGAGAACCGGATAGCCGATTTCGCGCGCCGTCTTCAGCGCATCCGCCTCGGTCTTCACTTCGCCGTCGGAGCCGGGGACAACCGGAATGCCGAGCTGCTGCGCCGTGGTCTTGGCAGTGATCTTGTCGCCCATGATGCGGATATGCTCCGCCGTCGGACCGATGAAGGTGATGCCGTGTGCATCGAGAATATCGGCGAACTTGGCATTTTCCGAAAGGAAGCCATAGCCGGGATGCACGGCGTCCGCGCCGGTGATTTCACAGGCGGCAACAATCTGGTGGATGTTGAGATAGCTGTCGCGCGACGGCGGCGGGCCGATGCAAACGCTTTCATCCGCCAGGCGCACATGCATCGCGTCGCCGTCAGCGGTCGAATGCACCGCAACGGTCGCAATGCCAAGCTCCTTGCAGGCGCGCAGCACGCGCAGAGCGATCTCTCCGCGATTGGCTATGAGAATCTTCGAAATAATGGGCATGGGCCGACCTTACTCGATGACGACCAGGGCTTCGCCGTACTCGACCGGACGACCGTCCTGAACGAGAATTTCAGTCACCGTTCCGGACTTCGGCGCGGGAATCTGGTTCATCGTCTTCATGGCTTCGATGATGAGCAGCGTCTGCCCTTCCTTGACGGCCGCGCCGACCTGGATGAAGGCAGCAGAGCCCGGTGCCGGCGCCAGGTAGGCAGTGCCGACCATGGGTGCGCTGACGACATTGTCGGGATTGCGGGCGTTGGTTGCCGGAGCAGCGGCGGCCGGTGCTGCTGCAGCGGCGGCGGGAGCCGCATAGGCGACCGGGGCGGCAATCGGCGCCTGAACATATTGCGTCGCGCCGGCGCGCGATACGCGGATGCGCAAATCTTCCTGTTCGACTTCGATCTCGGTCAGATCCGTGTCGTTGAGAATATTGGCGAGATCGCGAATCAGCGCCTGGTCGATACCCGATTTCTTTTCAGCCATTGGATTTCTTGCCCTGTATTTTTGTTATTGGGTGATGGATTTCAGCGCTTGAAGCGCCAGGATGTAGCTATGAGGTCCGAAACCGCAGATCATGCCTTTTGCAGCGGGCGCGATCATCGATTTGTGCCGGAATTCTTCGCGTGCGTGGATATTGGAGATATGCACCTCCACGACGGGAATGGAGATGGCGCGGATCGCATCGTGTAAAGCGATCGACGTGTGACCGTAGGCACCGGGATTGATCGCGACACCGGCGGCCTTGTCGCCGGCTTCATGGATCCAGTCCACCAGCACGCCTTCGTGATTGCTCTGCCGGAAATCAACAACGAAGCCCAGGCTTTCACCGACGGACTTGCAGTCGGCTTCGATATCCTTGAGCGTCTTGCCGCCATAGATGCCCGGCTCGCGCTTGCCGAGAGCATTTAAATTGGGTCCGTTAAGGACGAAAATAGTTTGCGCCATCAGTGGTTCCGTCAAAGTGCAGCGCAACCTATAGACTCCCGAGGCCCTATAGGAAAGCCCCGGTGCGAAGGTTGCGTGCCTCTAGATGTGGAAACGCCGCGATTTTGGCATTTTTGCGCCGCTCAGCAGCTCGTCTTGCCGCAACTGCGAACGTTGGCGATCTTCTCCTTGATGGCATCAAGGCCAACTGCCCCGGAAATCATCTCGTTGCCGATGACGTAGGCGGGTGTGCCGTTAACGCCGAGATCGGTAGCAAGCTGGTAGGTGGCCTTGATCATGGCGGTATTCGGCGCTTTTGCCATTTCGGCGCGGATGGCCGCCTCACTGACGCCAAGCGAGGTGGCGACATCGATGGCCGTGTCCTCGGAGGCGCGGCCGTCGCTGCCCAGCAGCTTATGATGGAACTCGGCATATTTTTCCGGTGCGAGCAGGCGGAACGCGCTGGAAACCCGGGAAGCTGCTACCGAATCCTGGCCAAGGATCGGGAACTCCTTCAGCACGAAGCGAACATTCTTGTCCTGCTGCAGGAGCTTGTCCATGTCGCCAAGCGCATGCCGGCAATAGGTGCAGTTATAGTCGAAGAACTCGACAACGGTGATATCGCCCTTCGGATTGCCGATGGCGACATCATCCTTGGAATTGAAGATCGCGTCCTTGTTCTGCGTGATCACCTGCGACGACTGTGCGGTCCGGGCTTCGTCCTGCTTCTTTTCGAGCGCGGCCTGCGCATCCAGCAGCACCTCCGGATGCTCGACGAGATACTCCTTGATGAAATCCCCGATTTCCTTCTTCTGCTGGTCGTCCAGCGCCGCGGCCGGCTGGATTGTGGCGAAGGACGCTGTCAGGGCAATCGCCGAAACCGTCAGCAGGCTTTTGAGAGAAAAGGTCATTGGGTCCTCGTTTGGATCTGATCGGAGACGTCATTCTTAGATGCGCCATAGCATCGTCGGGTTAACATCCGCAAATAGGCATCGACAATTTACGGTGCGTCCTTATTTCCAGAAACAGGAATTTTCACGACAAAGCCGCAATCGCAGGATTGTGAACGAGCCGATCTTGCGGCAAATGTCGCTTGTCTATCCGATCCGAGAGAGAATTGACCTTGTTTTCCCTATCCAAGCGCAGCGATGTCGAACCCTTCCACGCCATGGACGTACTGGCGGAAGCGACGCGGAGACGCCAAGCCGGACACGCGGTCATTTCCATGGCTGTCGGACAGCCGTCTCATCCCGCACCCCAGGCGGCGTTGGAGGCTGCGCGTGCGGCTCTCGGCCATGGCCGCATCGGCTATACGGATGCGCTCGGCACTCTAGCCCTGCGGCAGGCACTCTCCACCCATTACCAGGCACACCACGGCCTCAGCATTGATCCGAAGCGTATTGCGATCACGACCGGATCGTCGGCTGGCTTCAACCTTGCCTTTCTGACCTTGTTCGATGCCGGTGACAGCGTCGCCATCGCCCGGCCCGGCTATCCGGCCTATCGCAATATCCTTGCCGCACTCGGCCTCGACGTCGTCGAAGTGCCGGTCACCGAGGAAACCCAGTTTACGCTCACGCCCGAGAGCCTCGAGGCAGCACAGGTAGCTAGCGGCAAGCGCCTGAAGGGCGTGCTGCTGGCAAGCCCGGCTAATCCCACAGGCACGGTGACGGGCAGGGCGGCTTTGAAGGCGCTGGCGGATTATTGCGCCGATCGCTCCATCGCTTTCATCTCCGATGAAATCTACCACGGGCTGACCTTCGTCGGCGAGGAGACGAGCGCGCTGGAACTGACGGACGAGGCGATCGTCATCAATTCCTTCTCGAAATATTATTGCATGACCGGCTGGCGCATCGGCTGGATGGTTTTGCCGGAGCGGCTGGTCCGCCCCGTCGAACGTGTGGCCCAGAGCCTTTATATCTCCGCACCGGAATTGTCGCAGATCGCCGCCGAGGCAGCGCTCGGCGCAGGTGCCGAATTGGATGTCTATCGCGAGAGCTATGGCCGCAACCGCGATTTCCTCATGCGCCGGCTGCCGGAAATCGGCTTTCGCATTGCCTCGCCCATGGATGGCGCTTTCTACGCCTATGTCGATGTCAGCCGCTTCACGAACGACAGCATGGTCTTCGCGCAAAAGATGCTGGCGGAAATCAATGTCGCCGCCACGCCCGGCCTCGATTTCGATCCCGTGGAAGGACATCGCGCGATGCGTTTCTCCTATGCCGGTTCGAATGCCGAGATCGAGGAAGCCACCGAACGCATGGCGGCCTGGCTGAAATAGAATCCGCAATCAATGGCTTGTGCGAGCTTGCGAAAGTGCTTTCGCAAGTCGAAGGGCTGTACGCTTTGGCCTCGATCTGTTCAGTGCTTGGGCATGACTGACGAACAAATCGCGCGACGGAAACGAAAAATCCGGCCGCGTCGCCACGACCGGATTTTTGTCAAATTATTCTCAGTCGGTTTTCTTAAAAGAAGCCGCGGCGCTGCCACCAGCCGGCCTTCTTCGGCTTCGCCGACTCTCCGTCGCTCTCACCACCTTCATTGGTGCGAGTGGATTTTACCACTGGAGCAGAGGAGGAAACGTTCGATTCGCGATTGGCACGGGCCGGCTTGGCTGCATCCCCAGTCGCTTCGGGCGTGGCCGTTTCCGCCGAATTGTCCAAAGCTTCGGTGGTCTCAGCGACTGCTTCGATTTCGACATCCGCTGCCGGCGCTTCGTCGACCACAGGCGTTTCGACGGGCGATGCCTCGACGGCCTTTGCCTTGCGACGACCGCGGCCCTTGGCGGGCTTGACGTCTTCAGTGACGGCTGCTGCGGTTTCGACTGCTGCCATAGCGGGTTGCGCCTCGACGGCAGCTTCGCCTTCGGCAACCGCGATCTCGGCCACCGTTACGGTTGCTTCGTCGCCGTCTTCGGCATCATTCTCATCAGCTTCGCCGGAACCGGTTTCCTCGCCTGCAGCGGTCTGTTCGTTGCCTTCGTTTTCACGATTACGCCGGCCACCACGCTTGCCGCGACGGCGGCGCTTGCGCTTCTGCTGCGCGTCATCGTCGCCGCCAGCGGATGCGGCATTATCTGTGCCGGCATCATCCTCGTCATCGTCGCCTTCGTCTCCATCATCGGCGGTATCGGCCGTGGAGCCATCTTCGGAAGCAGGAGCGGCTTGGTTATCATTGCCGCGGCCACGACGCCGCCGACGACGCTTGCGCTTGCGGTTGCCATCATTGCTTTCAGAGCGAGCGGCAGGCTGCTGCTCGGCGCTTGCAGCCTTTTCTTCCAACTCTTCGTCTTCATCCTCATCGGCTTCGATGACGATATCGTCGTCATCATCGTCCGGGATGGCTGCGAAGTTGAACAGGCTTTCGATCTTCACCGGATTGGCGACCGGCTCGCCACGGTCGATCGCGAAGTGCTGCGTGCCAACGGCGTTGTCGGCATCGATGAGGATCGCGACGCCGAAGCGGCTTTCGTAATCGATGATCGTCTGGCGCTTGTGGTTGAGCAGATAGAGCGCAATGTCCGGCGTCGTGCGCACGGTGATGTCGTGCGTCGTGTTCTTGAGCAGATATTCCTCGATGCCGCGCAGGACATGCAGGGCAACGGAAGACTGCGAGCGGACGTGACCCGTGCCGCCGCAATGCGAGCAGATCTGCGTCGTGCTTTCGAGAACCGAAGCGCGGATGCGCTGGCGCGACATTTCCAGAAGGCCGAAATGCGAGATGCGGCCGACCTGGATGCGGGCGCGGTCGTTCTTCAGGCATTCCTTCAACTTCTTCTCGACGGCGCGATTGTTGCGCTTTTCTTCCATGTCGATGAAGTCGATGACGATCAGGCCGGCAAGGTCGCGCAGGCGAAGCTGGCGAGCCACTTCGTCGGCTGCTTCGAGGTTCGTCTGGAGCGCGGTGTCCTCGATCGAATGTTCGCGGGTCGAGCGGCCGGAGTTGACGTCGATCGAAACCAGCGCTTCCGTCTGGTTCATGATCAGGTAGCCGCCGGACTTCAGCGTGACCTGTGGCTGCAGCATGCGGTCGAGCTGCGCTTCGATGCCGGAGCGCGAGAAGATCGGATGGATGTCGCGATACGGCTGAACCACCTTGGCGTGGCTCGGCATCAGCATCTTCATGAAGTCTTTCGCTTCACGATAGCCTTCCTCGCCGGAGACGATGATCTCGCTGATATCCTTGTTGTAGAGGTCGCGGATCGAGCGCTTGATCAGGCTGCCTTCTTCGTAGACGAGGCAAGGAGCGGTCGATGCCAGCGTCAGCGTGCGGACGTTTTCCCACAGGCGCATCAGATATTCGAAATCGCGCTTGACCTCGACCTTGGTGCGGTTGGCACCGGCGGTACGCAGGATGACGCCCATGCCCTGCGGCACTTCGAGCATCTTGGCGATTTCCTTCAGGCGCTTGCGATCCTGCGGATTGGTGATCTTGCGGGAGATGCCGCCGCCGCGCGCCGTGTTCGGCATGAGAACCGAATAGCGGCCTGCGAGCGAAAGATAGGTGGTGAGTGCCGCACCCTTGTTGCCGCGCTCTTCCTTCGCCACCTGCACCAGTAGAATCTGGCGGCGCTTGATGACTTCCTGGATACGGTATTGCTTGCGCGGCTTGCGCTGGGCGCGATCGGGAACTTCTTCCATCGCGTCTTCGGCGCCGACGGATTCGATCACTTCCTCTTCATGGTCATGATCGTCATCATCGTCGTCGTCATCGCGGCGACGCTTGGAGGTCGCGACGTCTTCCGAGATCGAATCGCTTTCAACCATCGCCGCCATTTCGCCCGACGGTCCTTCTTCGTCCTCGCTCGGCGCATCGACTGCGTCCGTCGCTTCAGGGGCGGCGGCTTCTTCAACTGCGGCCTTCTTGCGGCTGCGGCGCGGCTTTGCCTTCTTGGCAGGTGCGGCCTTTTCGGTGGCTTCGACAGCCTCCGAGGCAGAAGCCTCTTCCGCGATTGCGGCCGGCACTGCGGCTTCTTCGGCCTGCGCCGGGACAATGCCGATATCGGGTTGTTCCTGCTGCGAAAGATCGAGCGCTGTTTCGACATGCTCGACGTCGTCGTCGCGGCGATGCTCTTCGGCCTCAGCCTTCAAAAGCGCCTGCCGGTCGGCCAGCGGGATCTGGTAGTAATCGGGATGGATTTCCGCAAAGGCCAGGAAGCCGTGCCGGTTGCCGCCGTAATCAACGAAAGCGGCTTGAAGCGAGGGCTCGACCCTCGTTACCTTTGCAAGATAGATGTTGCCGCGAATTTGCTTCTTGTGCTGGGACTCGAAGTCAAATTCCTCTATGCGGTTCCCGCGAACGACAACGACGCGCGTCTCTTCCTCGTGAGACGCATCGATAAGCATTTTGTCTGCCATGAAAGCTGTGCTCCTCGGCGCAGACAGTCGGATGGGGGCCTGCCTGTCACTGGGACAAGCCGGATGTGATCCGCAATTGTTGCACCGGATAATGAAAGTCGCGATTGGTTCGGCGATGACAGCATCCAGACGGCAGCCGGGGCATCATATCCCTGGGGTCTGTTGACTTTCTGAAAAAGCTGCTGCGGTAACATCCGTAACCAAGCGAGATCGACTATGCCTTAGACCCACAAATGGGTCCGATGAAGGTGCTCTCTAAAGAGCGTTTGGTGGCTCTCCACCGATGAATTTCCCGTTTGAAGCCGGAAATTCAGATATCCACTGTTTCGAGCAGAAGTACTGCAGACGGCGGATGAATGCCGCTTATTGGCGCCTGGTACTCGAGGCGGCTGCCTTTGCGACGACTCTATCCCGTCAACACTTCTACCCTAATATGCGTTGTATGTTTTATCTGTCACAATAGCAAGGGAAAAGCCAAGTATGCCATAATATTGATGGATTCGTCGGATGATGAGGACGAGGGAGGATGTCTTGTCGATTCGTCTCCCGGCGCATCACCGATGCAGCCATCAGGTCAAACCTGGTTCCCGTTATTGGCACTTCAAAAACAACGCCGAAACCAATATGGGGCGCATTGGGCACTTGGTAAAGGGATTGCGGCATGTGGCGGAGAGTGGCGTGAGGGCTTTGCGATTTGCGGCAGCGGCCTTTGCTCTGGTAATTCTCGTTTCGGTTTCTGCATTTGCGCCCGCAGTGGCGGCGGATGCTTCTGTCCTTGCCTATGGCGCCCGCATTGCCGGCGACGATGCCCGCACGCGTATCGTCATCGATATGGACCGGGCTCCCACTTTCACGGTTCACTACCTTGACAATCCCGTCCGTGTCGTCGTCGATCTCCCATCAACCGCATTCGGCTTCCCCGCCGGCAGTCTGAAGCCGACCGGCCTCTTCAAGGATATTCGCTACGGCACGATGGATGCGGACAGCGCCCGTATCGTGCTGACGGCAAAGAAACCGGTTAAGCTGGTCGCGGCCAAGGTTCAGGCCGATGAGAGCGGCAAGGGGCAGCGCCTCGTGCTGGATGCCGAGATGCTGCCTGCCGAACAATTTGCCGAGCTTGTAAATAAGCAGAGCTGGACGAGCGACGATACCGCCAAGGACGTCGGTCCGGTCGAGCCGGCGCAGAAAGCCGATCCGAATGTCTTCCTCGTTGCCGTCGATGCCGGTCATGGCGGTATCGACGCGGGCGCGACCGGCACGGACGGCGTCACGCAGGAAAAGGATATTACGCTCGCATTTGCGAAGATGTTTGCCGACAAGCTGAATGCACAGCCCGGCATCAAGGCCTTCCTCACGCGCGACAAAGATCAATATCTCTCGCTGTCCGAACGCGTGACCATCGCCCGGCAGAATCGCGCTTCGCTCTTCATCTCGCTGCATGCCGATACGCTGAAGCAGAAGGATATCCGCGGCGCGACCGTCTACACTATCTCGGACAAGGCGTCGGACCGTCTTGCCGGCGAGGTAGCCGATCGTGAAAACAATTCCGATCAGATTGCCGGTGCCGAAACACAGGCGCAGCCCGCCGCCGTCAATGATATTCTGATGGATCTGACACGCCGCGAGACGCAAGCCTTTTCCATTTCGCTGGCGCAGGACGTGCTGTCTTCGTTCAACGGGCAGATCGCCATGATCAACAATCCGCATCGCCATGCGGGTTTCCAGGTCCTGACTGCGCCCGACGTGCCCTCGATCCTGCTCGAGCTCGGTTTTCTCTCCAACAAGGAGGATGAAAAGCTGCTGCTCGATGGCAATTGGCGCGAGAAGGTCGCCGATCGTCTGACGGAGGCGGTGAAGCGGTATCGCGTGGCCATCATCGCCAATGGCGGCTGATGGCTTCGGATTGGACGATCCGTCGTGGCTTCCATGTAACAGCGATGTACTTTAGGACTGGATGAAATTGGAATGCTGGCGTCGGGCCCTATTTTGCTCACATTCCCGCCGTTACAGCGAAGTATCATTTGCTCGCGTATGAAGCACGGCTTTGTCCCATTGCCGTCTTGCATTCACGCCGCGAGCGTGCAAAACGCCCGTGATTATGCGATGATCTCGCGCACGTGCCGCATGAAGAACAAGCACCGGTAGTATCAGATGATCAGACTGATTGGATATTTCTTTGGCCTAGGCTGCCTCCTGTTTCTGGGTGTGGCGGCTGCGGCTGCCATCTATCTGAGCGTGGTCTCGAAGGAACTGCCCGATTACGAGGTGCTTGCCAAATACGCGCCGCCCGTCACGACGCGCATCCACGCCGGCAACGGCGCGCTGATGAAGGAATATTCGCGCGAGAACCGGCTTTTCGTGCCGATCCAGGCCATTCCCGATCGCGTCAAGGCGGCCTTCCTTTCGGCGGAAGACAAGAATTTCTACAACCATCCCGGCGTCGATGTCGGTGGTCTTATCCGCGCCGTGGCCGTGAATCTGCAGAATATCGGCTCCGGCCGCCGCTTCGTCGGCGCGTCCACCATTACGCAGCAGGTCGCCAAGAACTTCCTACTGTCCGCCGACCAGACGTTCGACCGCAAGATCAAGGAAGCGATTCTCTCCTTCCGCATCGAGCAGGCCTACAGCAAGGACAAGATCCTCGAGCTTTACCTGAACGAAATCTATTTCGGCCTGAATTCCTACGGCATCGCCGGCGCTGCGCTCACCTATTTCGACAAGTCGGTCAACGAACTGACCATCGCCGAATCGGCCTATCTGGCATCGCTCCCGAAGGGTCCGTCGAACTATAATCCCTTCCGCCGTGCCGAAGCAGCGCTCACCCGCCGCAACTGGGTGATCGATCGCATGGTCGAGAACGGCTATGTCAGCCAGAGCGACGGTGAAGAGGCAAAGAAGCAGCCGCTTGGCGTCGTGCCACCGAAGAGCGGCCCGTCGCTCTTCGCGTCCGACTATTTTGCCGAGGAAGTTCGCCGCCAGTTGATCGACCAATATGGGGAGAAGACCCTCTACGAAGGTGGCCTTTCCGTTCGTACGTCGCTCGACCCGCAGATGCAGCTCGAAGCTCGCAAGGCCCTTCAGGATGGTCTGATCGATTATGACGAGCGCCGCGGCTATCGCGGCCCGCTCAAGCAGATTGCTACCTCACAGGATTGGGGCGTCGAGCTCGCGAAGGTTCCAAGCCTGAGCGACGTGCCGGAATGGCGGGTCGCCGTCGTCCTTTCCGTATCGGATCAAGGCGTTGATATCGGCCTGCAACCGCGCGTCGATGCCGCCGGCAAGGTATCGACGGAGCGGACGCGCGGCACGATCTCCCCCGCCGACATGCGCTGGGCCTATCGCTCGGCCGGCGGCAAGTCGGCCAAATCACCGAGCGGCGTTTTGAGCCCCGGTGATGTGATTTACGTGCAGAAGACCGGCAATGCCGATTCGAGCAGCTACCGTCTGCGCCAGCCGCCGAAGGTGCAGGGCGGTCTCGTTGCCATGGACCCGCATACCGGCCGCGTGCTCGCCATGGTCGGCGGCTTCTCCTACGGGCAGTCCGAATTCAACCGTGCAACGCAGGCCAAGCGGCAGCCCGGTTCATCGTTCAAGCCTTTCGTCTACGCGGCCGCCATGGATAATGGCTATACACCGGCCTCCGTCATTCTGGACGACCCGCTGCAGATCACGCTGAGCAATGGCGATGTCTGGAAGCCGACGAACTACGAAGGCGAGGGTGGTGGCGTCCATACGCTTCGTTTTGCCATCGAACACTCGCGTAACCTCATGACGGTGCGTCTCGCTTCCGATATGGGCATGCCTCTGGTTGCCGAATATGCCGAGCGCTTCGGCATTTACGACCATATGAACCCCGTGCTCGCCATGTCGCTCGGCGCTGGCGAAACGACGGTGCTGCGCATGGTTTCGGCTTATTCGGTCATGGCCAACGGTGGCAAGCAGATCAAGCCGACGCTCATCGACCGCATCCAGGACCGTTACGGCAAGACCATCTTCAAGCATGAGGAACGCGTCTGCGACAGTTGCAATGTCAGCGCCTGGCAGAATCAGGACGAGCCCGTCATCGCCGACAATCGCGAGCAGGTGCTCGATCCGATGACGGCCTATCAGGTCACGTCGATGATGCAGGGCGTCATCATCCGTGGTACGGCCGCCGGCAAGATCAAGCTTAATACTGATGTTGCCGGCAAGACCGGCACCACCAATGATGAGAAGGATGCCTGGTTCGTCGGCTACACGCCGAGCCTCGTCGCCGGCCTTTACATCGGATACGATACGCCAGCTACGCTCGGCCGCGGTGGCACCGGCGGCGCCCTTGCCGCGCCGATCTTCAACGAGTTCATGCAGGCTGCCACGAAGGATGAGGCGCCTGAGAAGTTCCAGGTTCCGGCCGGCATGACGATGGTTGCGGTCAACCGCGCGACCGGCATGGCCGCACAGCCCGGCGAGCCGAATGCAATCATGGAAGCCTTCAAGCCCGGCACCGGCCCGGCCACAAGCCTGCAGGTCATCGGCGGCGGCGATGCCGCGGCGCAGGTGGCGCCTGAGGAAATCCTCAGGACTTCGCCGCAGGCGAACCAGGCGGTTACCTCCGGATCCGGCGGTCTCTTCTGATCCGACCCTATTTGTCTGATCGACATGCCGCGGGGCTTTACACCAGCGGCATGTATATCTATGTCACCAGCACTCTTTGAATTGGATGACCGCTTGTCTTGAGCGGTGAAATGAAGAAGTGGGACTATGCGAGCCGAAATCGAGAAAGTAGTCGATGAAACCAAGCAGGCTATCACCCTGCTGAGGAGGCATCTTTGACTGGGACCAGGCGGTAAGACGACTGGACTGGTTGAATAACAAGTCAGAGGATCCGACCCTCTGGAACGACGCTTCTGAGGCGCAGAAGCTGATGCGCGAGCGCCAGCAGCTTGACGACGGCATCAGTGGCGTGCGCGCGCTGGAGCAGCAGCTTGCCGACAATGTCGAACTGATCGAGCTGGGCGAAGAAGAGGGCGACGCCGATGTCGTCCGCGAGGCTGAAGAAGCGCTCAAGGGCTTGAAGGCGGAAGCCGCGCGCCGGCAGGTGGAAGCCATGCTGTCGGGCGAGGCTGACTCGAACGACACCTACCTCGAAGTCCATTCCGGCGCCGGCGGCACCGAGAGCCAAGACTGGGCCAACATGCTTCTGCGCATGTATACCCGCTGGGCCGAACGCCAGCGCTTCAAGGTGGAGCTGCTGGAAGTCCATGACGGCGAAGAAGCCGGCATCAAGTCTGCAACGTTGCTCGTCAAGGGCCACAATGCCTATGGCTGGCTGAAGACCGAATCGGGCGTGCATCGCCTCGTGCGCATCTCGCCCTATGACAGCAACGCGCGCCGCCACACGTCATTCTCGTCGATCTGGGTCTACCCAGTCGTCGACGACTCGATCCAGATCGAGATCAATGAAAGCGACTGCCGCATCGATACCTACCGCTCGTCGGGCGCCGGCGGTCAGCACGTCAACACGACCGATTCGGCCGTGCGTATCACGCACATTCCGACCGGGATTGTCGTGCAGTGCCAGCAGGAACGCTCGCAGCACAAGAACCGCGCCAAGGCGTGGGACATGCTGCGCGCCCGCATGTACGAGGCCGAATTGATGAAGCGGGAAGAGGCTGCCAATGCCGAAGCCGCTTCCAAGACGGATATCGGCTGGGGTCACCAGATCCGTTCCTACGTCCTGCAGCCTTACCAGCTGGTGAAGGATCTGCGCACCGGCGTTGCCAGCACGGCGCCGAGCGACGTTCTGGACGGTGATCTCAATGAGTTCATGGAAGCAGCCCTAGCGCATCGCATCAGCGGTGCTGCCGATGCCGTCGTCGACGACGTCGAATAAGGTCGCGTCCGTTCACGCATAGAAAAAGCCCCGGAGACGGGGCTTTTTTTCATGGTGCATTCTGCCCGGCTGCTTCCGGTCTCTTGGGCCTGATGCAGATAGCTCGGTCAATCCGAAAACTGTTCCGCCAGGATCCTGTCCGACCATGACCTGTCCGGATCGGAGAGGATACGAGCCGTCGTATCCTCGCTCTGGCGGATCTGAATGCCGAGAACCGATTTGACTTCGGTATTGTCGGCGGCGGCATTGACGGGGCGCTTCTCCGCTTCGAGCACGGTGATGTCGACCGTCACTCTGTTGGGAAGGAGCGCGCCGCGCCAGCGGCGGGGGCGGAAGGCGCTGACAGGCGTCATGGCAAGCAGCGGCGCTTCCAGCGGCAGAATCGGGCCATGGGCGGAAAGATTGTAGGCGGTGGAGCCCGCCGGCGTCGTCACCATCAGCCCGTCGCAGATCAGTTCCGGCAGGCGGACCCGCCCGTCGATCTCCACCTTCAGCTTTGCCGTCTGATAGGATTGACGAAACAGCGAGACTTCATTGATGGCGAGCGCGACGCAGGAGCTGCCGTCCGCATTGCGTGTGGTCATCTGCAGGGGGTGAAACGCGTTTTCGACGGCTGCGTCAATGCGCTCGGCCAGGCCATCCGTGCGGTAGTCGTTCATCAGAAAGCCGATGGAGCCGCGATTCATCCCATAGACGCGCTTGCCGGTATTCATCGTCTTGTGCAGCGTCTGCAGCATGAAACCATCGCCGCCGAGAGCCACGACAATATCCGCATCTTCCTGCGATGTCTGGCCGTAAAGGTCAATAAGCTCTTCCTGCGCCGCTTGAGCCTCTGGCGCGGTGGAGGCGAGAAAACAAACGGATTGAAGATTGCGCGACATGCAATGTCCTCTGAATAGCGATTCTTCGTAATGTTATTCCCTTGTCGCGACAAGACGTTTCGCGCGAACTGGTGAATCGGTCGATCCCCAGCTTTGACTCCGATCGACCGATTTTCCCTTTACAGGATTTCAAAATCTGTTACTTGGCATGCCCATACGCCCTTGTAGCTCAGTTGGTAGAGCACCTGATTTGTAATCAGGGGGTCGCGGGTTCGAACCCTGCCGGGGGCACCATTTTTTCCTGGATATCGTCGATCGTTTTATCTCCGGTATGGAAAACCGGCGGCGGCGATATAATATGTCGTGCTGCGCGAGTTCGGAACACGCGTAGCAGTCATCAATCCTATATTCGTGTGCCTGGAACCCTATGCCCAGCAAGCCCAAGAAGCCTAAACTCGAACACTCCGAGCTTTCGGGTGAATTCACCGATGATGGCGTGACCGTCCTGGTCGATATCTTTCGCCCGGCTGGCACCAATGCCGACTGGCGGATGGAGGTCATCACGCCGGAAGAGGATCTGATCGAATGGGAAGAGCCCTTCGCGACCGACCGCGAGGCATTCGACGAGTTCCTTGCGACGATTGCACGCGATGGCATCAGGTCGTTCTTCGACGAAGCGGATCCTGCGATACACTAATCACCTGTCCGCGCATTGGCGGCGCTAGGTGCGCGGAAAGAGCAGCCTCGGGAAGCGGCCTCGGCCTCGTATGAAGGCGGTCGCCAACATCAGAAATGTGGCTATGTTTGCGATACGGCGGGCCGCGGCCGGGCTCTGCTTATTTGCGTACCAGCAGCAACGGCTCGCCTTCCTCTTCTTCGGACTTCTGGAAACTGCCGTCGGGCTTCATATCGAAGGAGAGCGAGGAGCCGTCATTGCCCAGCATGACAAGCCCGAACCCTTCCGTCGCCCAGAGTGAGAGCTTGAGGTCACCGACTTCGCTGGCGCAATCACCGCTCGGCGACATCTTGGAGGTGCCGTCCTGATCCTTGTCGGTTGTGAGCGTGATATCGCAGATGGGCTTGCCGTCCGGCGTCTGGATGCGCCACGCGCCGGCAAGGCTTTCGGTAGTCGGCACGTGATCGACATCGCCGAGCGCCGGCAGCAGCCAGGTCCGATCGCCGCCTTCGCTTTCCCACGGCGAGCCTTCCTCCTGCTGGAAGCGCATGAGCGGCTTGCCCCCACCGTCCGCGATCGCCAGCGCGCCATCATCGGTGAAATTCCAGATCTTGGCCGCGGTAAGGGCGGGGAGCGGCGTCGCGCACGCATCCGCCCCCGTAATCTCGTAGCCGCCGGACACCGTATTCGTCCCGAAGGTGAGGCGGCAGCCCTTAGCGCCGCTTTCCGGCGCAACCAGCCAGACGCCTGCTTGTGCCTGGATCATTTCGTCATCGGCGGCGCGCGCCGGCTGGACTATGGTCAAAGCAAGGGCGGCGGCAACCGCCGCGGGACCAAGAAGACGGATCAAAGCAAATTCTCCCAACGTGCTGCGGCCGCCAAGGGCGCCACTATGATTTGAGATAGGACCGCGTCGCATATAGCGCGATCGCGGCAGCATTCGAGACATTGAGCGACTTGATGGCGCCCGGCATATCGAGCCGAGCGAGCGCATTCACCGTCTCCCGTGTCTTCTGGCGCAGGCCCTTACCCTCGGAGCCGAGCACGAGGGCGATCTTGTCGCCACTGAAGGTGCCTTCCAGCGGTGCCGGACCTTCCGAATCAAGTCCGATAGTCGTGAAGCCGAGCCGGTGCAGCTCGCCGAGCGCATCGGCGAGATTGGTGATCTGTATATAAGGTATGAGTTCCAGCGCGCCCGAGGCCGATTTTGCCATTACGCCTGATTCGGTTGGGCTGTGGCGCTGTGTCGTGATGACGGCACCCGCATCGAAAGCGACCGCCGAGCGCATGATGGCGCCGACATTGTGCGGGTCCGTCACCTGATCGAGCACCAGAAGCAACGGGCTGTCCTTCAATGCCTCGAGACGGCGCACGGGCAGGGGGCGCGTTTCCAGCATCGCGCCCTGATGGATGGCTTCAGGGCCGAGAATCTTGTCGATATCCTGCGGCGAGACGATCTCGACGGGAATGCCGAGTGCATCCGCGGGGCCGATTTCCAGCCGCACCAGCGCATTCTGCGTCGTCGACAACTTGATGTTCTTGCGCTCGGGATTGGCAAGCGCGGCTCGGACCGTATGCAGGCCATAGAGAAAGACCTGGTCGGGTGCGAGCGCCGGCGGCTTCCAATCGTCCGCACCAGTCTTCTTACGTTTCTGCGGCGTCGGCGTCGGGATTTCGCCGCGCTCGCGCTTGGCATCGCGATGCGCGCGACGCAGGGTGGCGTAATGCGTGTCCTTGGCCGACTTGTCGTCGGAGGTGCTGTCTGGGCCGGCGCGGCCGGAAATTTTATCTTTGCTCATGCGGCTTTATAACCAGCGCGTCCGCAAGCGCCTAGCCTCTTTCAGTGCCGGGCTTTTCCCACAGGCTGAAATTTTTTTTGTCATTTTTGGTAATTCCTTGTGTTGACAGACGGAAGTGGTCCGGCCATATACGCGGCGCAGATCACGGCGGCGACGCCACGGTCTGACAAGCTTGGTCGCAAGATCCAGTCGGAATACTGGAGGGATGCCCGAGTGGTTAAAGGGGACGGACTGTAAATCCGTTGGCTCAGCCTACGTTGGTTCAAATCCAACTCCCTCCACCATTCCGTGCCGGATCTTGACCATCCCGCGGGTATAGCTCAATGGTAGAGCAGCAGCCTTCCAAGCTGAATACGCGGGTTCGATTCCCGCTACCCGCTCCAAGAATTTCAATTTGTTAGCATCTTTAACGTTCCGTGTTACGGCGAAGAGCGTGACGTGCCTTGGATGGCTGCTGGTCCTGATCGTTGCTGCGGTCAGCGTGCCTCACCGGTGCGTATTAGTTTCCGTCTTTGCGTATTTGACATGAAGGGTTGCTTATATTTGCGCGAGCGATACATATTGCTCAGGCAACCGAAACGGGAGAGCGCAAATGGGTATCTTCGACAAGATCAAGGGTGCAATCTGGGGAGAGGCAAAGGCTGCCGAGGCAGCTCCGGCACCATCGACCACCGCCGCAACTGACAATCCGGCGCCTGCGCCGACGCCGACTCCTTCAGCGACGACAGCGGCAACATCGCCTGCGACCAGCGCGCCGTCCGCGCCGGTGGATATCGCTTCTATCCTCGATGCAGCGGTCAAGAAAAGCGGCCAGAAGCTGGACTGGAAGCATTCCATCGTCGACCTGATGAAGGCGCTTGGCATGGATGCGAGCCTTTCCGAGCGCAAGGAACTGGCGCAGGAGCTTGGCTATACCGGCGATGCCGGCGATTCCGCCAAGATGAACATCTTCCTTCACAAGGCTCTTCTGAAGAAGCTTTCGGACAATGGCGGCAAGGTGCCGGCCGATCTGCTCGATTGACCGCTGCAAAGCTTCGGCGTCTCCGATCGGCTGCGTCGAATGATGCATCGTGACAAGCGACGATTGATTGTGGTTTGATAGTTCTGCGCCCTTTCCCGCCGGGAGAGGGCGCTTTGCGTTCGAGATCGGACGAATGCCTCCCCCTCTATTGGCACTGGAATTCTTCGCCGTGCCTTCCTATCTAAGCGCCTGAACCGGCAAATGCTTTTTTGTCTTTCCGGATCGGCCGGCGGACCTTACGCGGCGAAGGAATGTTGATGGCTTGAGATCATGCGCCATCTGCTCGCCTTTGCCGAAAATAGGGCCTGCAATTAAGTCTTGCGCAAATGCGATGAAAGCCTTAAACGGCGGCACTAAACCGGTTCGCCGGGGTCACTCATTACGTTCACAGGAAGCATTCAAATGGCAAAGAGTAAGTTTGAGCGCAATAAGCCGCACGTTAACATCGGCACGATC